>DASZPY010000069.1:0-116171 GCA_035549855.1 Devosia sp.
CGCTCTCTCCGCCACTTCCGCCAGATGGCTTAACCGATGGCGGATGCCTTCTGCCGATCGCTGCGTGCGAAGTCCGCTGCAGAGAGGTCGCCCTTGCCGATGAGGCCGGTCAGTTCCGCTGCGTGTCGCGGTGTGAGCCAGCCCGTCCACGCGTCGAGTTCGTGAGGCTCGTCGGCAAGTAGGCTCGTGATCGATGTCGAGATGATTGCCGCGACGAAGGCGTTGTCGGCGGCGGATGCGAGCTCCAGCAGGAAGGCGGCGCGGCTGTCGAGACTCGCATCGCCGGCGCATAAAGCCGTATTCTTCAATCTGGCCGCGTTGCGATGCGACGCGGCGAGCTCGATGGCGCCGGGCACGACAATCGCAAGGGTGCCGAGCAGATTGCCCGTTACCGAATGGCCGTCCTCGCGGCGGAGCCAGGCGATGATGTCGGAATCGAACAGGTTCCATCGCTGCCTGGCCAGCACGAGCGTGCCGCGGCGGCGTCTCGTCTCGAGGATGCCCTTGGCCACCAGCCCCTTGACCGATTCGCGTAAAGCGGTGCGGCTTACGCCGAGATCACGGCTCAGCGTCTCCTCGTTGGGAAGGATGCTTCCTTCGGGATAGGCACCGGACAGGATGGCGGCGACGATCTGGCGCGACACCAGAAGGTGCAGGTCTTCCTGCTCGCTGCGCACGGCATGAAGCACCAGATCTCCCGATGTACGGTTCCGGTGCAGCGGGATTGGATCCGGGCGGCGATAGACAGTCACGGGCGCGACCCTCGCAGGACAGCAAAAGCCGTTGAGTTAGATAATAGGTAGGACCTATACAGGACGTGCGAGCCGGTTTGCAACTGGTCCGGTTCGGCGAGGGCACCCGTGACGACTATTGTCTGCTTCGGCGATTCCAATACCTGGGGGTGTCCGCCCTACGCCAACATCGCGCAAACGCCGGATCGCATTCCCTATGAGCGGCGCTGGGCGCAAGTGATGGCCCGGGCCCTCCCCGCGCCGGCGCAGATCATCGAAGAGGGCCTGAGCGGCCGCACCACGGTGTTCGACGATCCGATCGAAGGCATCCACAAGAATGGCGCCCGGACACTGATCCCGGTGATCGAGAGCCATGCTCCCATGGACCTGCTGATCATCATGCTCGGGACGAATGACTTCAAGGATCAGTTCTCGATAACGGCCTTCAACTCGGCGCGCGGCATGCTGACGCTCATCCAGATGGTCAAGGGTCATTTTGCCCTTGTCGAACGTGGGCCCGAAATCCTCGTCGTGACCCCTCCGTCAATCAGCGAAGCGGCCGAGCCGGCAATCTGGGGCGATGGCCACCGCCGCTGTGCCGACCATGCCTATTACCTCGAGCAGGTGGCCAGCCGGACGGGCTGCTTCCACTACGATGCCAACAAGGCCGTGCGAGTCGGGATCGATGGGATACATCTCGACGAACCTGCCCACGACCTGCTGGGCAAAGCGCTTGCCAGGGAAGCGGAAGCGATCCTTGCGATGCGAAATGCTAGCTAAGGCATTTACATCATACCTATGATCTAATAACCATTGCATATGGGCGCCGATCTTTCGAAGATCCGCCCCCAAGAAGACGGCGCAACCGCGCCATTCAGGGAGGATAGTGTGAGCTTCAAATTTCTGAGCGCTGCGGCGCTCGCTGCCGTCATGGCAATCGGCGCGCCCGCGAGCGCGGTTCTGGCACAGGACGATCAGACCATCATCATGCTCGGCGGCCCGAGCTCGGATCCGTTCTGGGGCGCCGTGCAACAGGGCTTCAACACAGCGGTCGCCGATCTGGGCGTCAAGGGTCAGTGGACTGCGCCGGCAGACTTCAACGACATCGTGCCGGTCTATACCAAGATGTTCGAGGCCGCGATCGCGCGCCATCCCGCGGCCATCGCCGTGGGCAACTTCTTCCCCGAGCCGACCGAGCCGCTGATCAAGCAGGCCGTGGCCGAGGGCATTCCCGTCATTATCATCAATTCGGGCGGCGCCCAGTACAAGGAGCTCGGCGCGATCGGCTTCATCGGTGAAGACAGCTACCAGATGGGCTACCAGGGTGGCGAAGTGGCGGTGGGCAAGGGCGTCAAGAATGGCCTCTGCATCAACCAGATCGCAGCCAATCCCGTGCTCGAGCAGCGCTGCCAGGGTTATATCGACGCGGTCACCAAGGCCGGCGGCAAGGCCAAGATGGTGATCCTCGCTTCCGAAGACATCGGCAACAGCCAGAAGGTCCAGGCTTCCGTCAGCGCCATGCTGATGCAGGACCCGACCATCGACGGCGTGGTCACGCTGGGCGTCGCCGTGGCGGTGGACGCACTGGAGTCGGTGAAGGCCGCGCGGGCCACGGGTCGTTCCATCGACCTTGGCACGATGGATCTGGGCAACACCGTGCTGGAAGCGATCGACGCCGGCGAAATGAGCTTCGCATCCGACCAGCAGCCCTTCCTGCAGGGCTATTATGGCGTGCTGATCCCCTACATCTACAACAAGTACAAGATGGCCCCGTCTGGCGTGACCTGGGTGGGCCCCTATATGGTCACCAAGGACAATGCGGCCGCGGTCCTCAAGGTGAACAAGGACGTGCCGGGTTCTCGCGGCGCGAACTGATGCCCCAAAGCGCCGTCCACCCCGGTGGACGGCGCTCCCCTTCTCATCAAGCCGCTTGCAGCGTCACCGGCTTTGGCCTCAGCTTGGTCACCTGGTTCTTTCAACATGGCTGCCATGGACACCATCGCCACGCCCGTCTCGCCTGCCAAGCGCGGTATCGTTGAACGCATTCTCAGAGTCACCTGGCTGGGACCCGCAATCGCAGCCGTGGTCATCTACGTTTTCTTCGGCATCTTTGGCGGTGCAACGGGTTTCCTGAGCATCCCAGGCACAGCGGGATGGCTCAATACGGCAGCGGAGCTGGGCATCATCGCCGTGCCGATCGGCCTGCTGATGATCAGCGGCGAATTCGATCTCTCGACCGGTTCGGTGGTTGGAGCTTCCGCCATCATCGTGGCGCTGGGCAGCGGCTTTTATGGCCTTCCCGTCGCCTACACGATCATGATGGCTCTGGCATTGGGACTGGCAGTGGGAGTCTTCAATGCCTTCCTCGTCAACTTTACCAAGCTGCCAAGCTTCATCGTGACGCTCGCCTCGAACTTCATTCTGGCCGGCACCTCGCTCGGCCTGTCGCGGCTCATCTCGGGTTCGAGCAATGTGTCGTTCAGGGATGCGGGCTGGGCCGAGCCATTGTTCTCGAGCAAGTGGAACTTCTTCAACGTCTCCATCCTCTGGTGGGTGCTCGCATCGCTCCTCGCGGCCTGGGTGCTGCGGCAGACTCGCTTCGGCAACTGGATACTTGCAACCGGCGGCAATGCGGACGCGGCGCGCCGCGCCGGCGTGCCCGTAAGCCGGGTCAAGCTGATCCTATTCATCTGGACCGCGATGAGCGCTGCCTTCGTCGGCATCATGTCGGCGGTGATGTATAACCAGGGCAACGCCGCGCAGGGACAGGGCTATGTGTTCCAGACCGCCATTGCCGCAGTCATTGGCGGCGTGCTGTTGCAGGGCGGCTTCGGCACTGTCACGGGAATTGTGCTCGGCTGCCTCATCTACGGCATTGTGGGCCTCGGCCTGTTCTACACCGGCTGGCCGACCGACTGGCTGCAGACGTTCATCGGTGCATTGCTGGTCATCGCCGTGCTCACCAACAACGTCATCCGCAACGTCGCCCTCAACCGCGGCAGGAGCGCGAAATGAGCGCGCCGCTCATGCAGCTCGAGGGTGTGTCGCGCACCTTCGGCAACAATCTCGCCCTCAACGCGGTCAGCATCGACGTCTATCCGGGCGAAGTGCATTGCCTGCTCGGCGACAATGGCGCGGGCAAGTCGACGCTCATCAAGATCATGTCGGGCGTGATTACACCGACGCTGGGCACGATCCGCTTCAATGGACAGCCGGTGACCTTCAACTCGCCCCGCGATGCCCAGCACTATGGCATCGGCACCGTGCACCAGGATGTCGGCACCATTCCGCTGATCTCGGTGTCGCGGAACTTCTTTCTCGGGAACGAACCGACGAAGGGCTGGGGACCATTCCGGCGCCTCGACCATCGGACGGCCAACCGCATTGCGCTCGAACAGATCCATTCGATGGGTATCCGGCGCGTGACGGATGCGGACCAGCTGGTGGGCACGATGTCGGGCGGCGAGCGGCAGGCTCTCGCCATTGCCCGAGCGCTCTATTTCGGCGCCAGGCTCCTGATCCTCGACGAGCCCACGGCGGCCCTCGGCGTCAAGGAATCCCGAGTCGTGATCGACCTCATCAAGAAGGCACGCGACGACGGGATCGCGCTGGTGTTCATCACCCACAATGCCACCCATGCGCTTTCGGTGGGCGACCGCTTTACAGTGCTGATCCAGGGGCGGAGCGCGGCCAACTTTCTGCGCGGCGACAAGTCGCGCGAAGAGGTGCTCAACCTGATGGCAGGCGGAGAGCAGTTCGAACCGGCCGATCACGGCGACTGAGGGGACAAATGAACGTCAACTGGACATCGCGCCGAGTTGCGGCGCAGGGCTTTGTCGCGCCCGGCTTCGAGGCGGTCGCCGAGGAGTTCGAGCGGAATTTCACGGAGCGGTCCGATGTCGGCGCCGGATTTGCCGCGATGCATGACGGGCAAATGGTCGTGGATCTTTGGGGCGGCGAGGCCGCAGGCGGCGCGCCGTGGCGCGAGGACACGCTGCAGGTCATCTATTCAGGCACCAAGGGGCTGATGGCTGCCTGCGTGCTGAAGCTCATCGAGCAGGGCAAGCTCGACCTCAACGAGAAGGTCGCAACATACTGGCCGGAGTTCGCCCAGAACGGCAAAGACACCGTGCGGATACGTCACGTCGTATCCCATGGCGCGGGACTGCCGGGCGTGACTGTCGAGCTGACTGCGGACGACTTGGCGGATTACGAGAAGATGGAACGGCTGCTGGCCGCCCAGCCGCTTGCCTTGGATCCGGATGCGTTTCATTCCTACCATGCCCTGACCATCGGATGGATAGTTGGCGCCCTGGTTCGACGGATCGACGGGCGGACGCTCGGCACTTTCTTCTCCGACGAATTTGCCAAGCCTCTACAGCTGGACGCCTGGATCGGCCTGCCCGAAAAAGAAGAGGCGCGGGTCGGAAGGATTCGACTCGGCGAAGGCATGCTCCCCCTTACGACAGAACAACTCGCCAATCCGGTGCTCAAGTCGATCTGGGGCAATCCGCCATTGTTTCCCGACGACGACATGGCCTGGAACTCGCGCATCCTTCACGCTGCCGAAATCGGGGCGGCGGGAGGCATTTCAAACGCACGCGCCATGGCCCGCTATTACGGCTGCATGGCGATCGGCGGCACACTTGACGGCGTGACGGTGCTGCGGCCCGAGACCGTCGCGCTTGGACGCGACGAGATTTCGCGCTTCATGGATCCCTTCATCGCCGAAGCCATGGCGTTCGGCACCGTATGGGCGCTGCAAACGCCGCAGGGACGCTTTGGTCCACCGCAGGATGCGTTTGGACATTCGGGAGCGGGCGGTTCGATCCATGGTGCGTGGCCCAGCCAGCGCACCGGCTTCTCCTACACGATGAACGAGATGAGGACCGATCCTGAAGACAAGCGGTCGCGCTTTCTCCTGCAGCAGCTCTTCAGGATCGTCTCAAACTGATCTGTCTGCAGAGGGAAAGCGCTGGGCTGGCTCCCGCGCGCCTAGCCTCGGCGGGACTTGTTGGCTCCCTCGATCCCAAGACCCTCGCCGCGATAGAACCTCACGCCGTTGCACGACACGGAGCTTCGCTGAACCACGCGCGGTCGGCAGCCATCATCGTTGCGGGCCGTTCTCGTCCACTTTTGGAACGCTGGCCAGCTTCTGGGCGTAGGCAATGGCCGCCAGCATGTTGACGTGATTGGCCTTGCCCGTACCCGCAATGTCGAAGGCGGTGCCGTGGTCGACGGATGTCCGGTCGATGGGCAGCCCCAGCGATACGTTGACCGTGGTGTCGAAGGCGATCAACTTCATCGGAATGTGGCCCTGGTCGTGGTATTGAGCGACCACAAGGTCGAAGGATCCATTGTAGGCGCGCTGGTACACGGTGTCCGCTGGGATTGGCCCAACAACGTCGATACCTTCTTCACGGGCGGCGACTACGGCCGGAGCGATCTGCTGCTCATCCTCCATGCCGAACAATCCACCCTCACCGCAGTGTGGATTGATGCCGGCGACCGCAATGCGCGGTTTGATGCCAAATCGGCGGAAATGACGATGACCTTCGCGGATTGTCGCGAGAATACGCGCGGTGGTCGCACGATCTATGGCCGTGCGGAGCGACACATGGGTCGATACGTGGATGACCGAGAGACGCTCTGAAGCCAGCAGCATATAGCTGCTCTTGCTTCCGGTGAGCGCGGCCAGCATCCCCGTATGCCCGTCGTAATGGTGGCCGGCCGCGTTGAGAGCCTCCTTGTTGATTGGAGCCGTGACGATGCATCCGATCTCACCGGCTAGCTCTGCCTGCACTGCGCGTTCGATGAAGCGAAAGCTTGCGTCGCCGGCACGCGGATCGAGCTTGCCGAAGGGGACGAGTTCGGTGGCGATGTCCTCGACGAGTGGCGCCAGATCAATCGTTGCACCAACGATGTGCCGGGCGCGCTCCAATACTTCGCGACTACCGAAAACGCGGATAGACGGGAGAACCGCCGGGTCGAGCGAAGCCAAAGCCTTGCAAATGACCTCAGGCCCCACACCCGCGGGGTCTCCCATCGTGATGCCGATCACCTTGTTCAATTCACCGTCCTTATGGATACGCGTAACTTATCTCACTGAACGCGACATCTCTTCGTGGAATCGTTTGACCTGATCCTGCAGGCATTGGATATCTGGGCACGCATCCTGGCCGCTCCGAAAAAATGCCGCTTCTTGCCGTTGTGATTGCTGACGACCTGACGGGGGCGTTGGATACGGCTACGCCCTTTGCGCTTGCCGGAATGAGCGTCGCCGCGGCGCTGACCGCGGAGGCCGCCGAACGGGCATTGGCGTGCAACACCGATGTCGTTGTCGTGAACACCGCCTCTCGCAATCTGACTCCAACGGCAGCGGTTGCGCGCATGCGGGCGCTTGCCCGCGCGATTGGGCGCCACCACCCCGGACTCGTACTCAAGAAGATCGACTCGCGGCTGAAAGGCAACATAGCTGTCGAAGCCGAGGGGCTGGCGCATGCGCTTGGGTTCACCAGAGCCATTGTCGCGCCTGCGGTACCAGACCAGGGGCGGATCGTACTGGATGGAGCCGTCACAGGCCGCGGCGTCGGCGTGCCGATCCCTATCGCACCTCTCTTCGCAGGATCGACCCTTGAATTGGAGATCGTGGACACACGCGGAGACTCCGACCTCGATGCCCTGGTTGCACCGGGCTCCCACAACTGGAGCACGACGCTTGCGATCGGAGCGCGGGGCCTTGGCGCCGCTTTTGCCCGCCGGCACGGGCCCCTTCTCCAAAGACCGTTTCCGCGAGAGGAGGCTACGCTCTTCTCGGTGGGCTCCCGCGATCCGATCACGGCGGTGCAGATCCAGAGGTTGCGGACCCAATATCCAGATCTCACCACCCTTGAGGTTGGATCAGCCGGACCCGCCGAGAATTTGCCCGGCCTACCCGGGCTTCTTACGGCCGCCGGAATGCTTGAAGACAACAGCGAACGGGTATCCGCCAGGCTGGCGGAGGCAACGGCGCAGCAGATCGCGATGCTGCAGCCCTCGACAATCGTCGCCTCCGGAGGCGATACGGCCCTCGCCCTCCTCGAAGCGTTAGGCGTTGACCTGGTCTTCCCGGAAGGCGAGGCGGCGCCAGGTCTGCCGTGGTTCAGCTTCGTCCACAATGCCAAAAGGATGCGCTTCGTTGTGAAGTCCGGAGGCTTCGGCCAAGAAGATGCACTCGCGGCACTCCTGCCGAGCCGAGCAGGATGAAGCGCAAAGTTCATGCTGCGTGACTGCCGGACGGATAGTGACGCTCGACCAAGGCAACGGCCTTGCGCAGTTGCGTCATCAGATCGAGATCGGGCCTCAGTTCGGGGATCCAGCCCTCATACTCGATAGTCAGATCGTGGCCAAAGCCACTTTCTCGCATCGCGCGCAACAAATCCGCTACCGGAATATCAGGCTCTTCGCCTGCATCGTCGAGTGTCAGGAGCTTGGCGTGAACCAACGGTGCGTGCGGCAAGCATTCCGCAAAGTCGGCAAGCGACAGGGGCACGAGTCTATCCATCGGCCGCGAGTCATAGTTCTTGGCGGGAATCGTCGCGCTCGGGCGACGCCAGCACTCCCAATCGGGACAGAGCGTCAAATGGCGCGAGCTGATTGTGCGGATGAGCCGCAAAGCCCCCTTCGGCGAGTCATAGGGGGCGTGGGCATGCGCCGTCTCGATGGCGATCACCACCCCATATTCTTCAGCCACGGGCACGACAATCTCGAAGAGGCGCTGCAATACTTCAAAGCCCGCATCGGCAGCCATTCCGGGGGCCGGGGATCCGAGATGAATGCTCATGTAAGGCGCTTCGAGCTGTGCCGTTACAGCAAGGTAGTCGGCGAAACGTTCAGCCATCTCCGCCTGTGACTGCAGCAGGCTGGCGCGTACCCAATTGCCACGAAACCAGCAGGCAAGGACTGAAAGACCTTGGGCAGCAACGGCGCGACGCTTCCGATTGAGGTCGTGGAGGCTCGGCCGCGGCGCGAAGCCGGCGTAGTATTCCATGATATCGACCGACGAGACGCCCAGGCTCGCGACCAAGGGCAAAAAGTCCTCGAATTTCCTGCCTTGCAGGAGCGTCAGTTGCTCGAGAGACCATGTGCTCAATGCGACTTTGGCCATCAGAAATGCGCTCCCTCATTCACGGCAGCTGCTACCTGAAGGCTTGCGCTCAGTGGCACCTCCAAAGTGGGATACAAATTCCGATGATCGAGGACGGGCGTGTGATTGAGCGAGGTCACGGTGAGGACCAGTTCCAGTGCATGGAGGCCGGAGGCCAAGCCGCCCTCCTTCGCGACGGCAACATGGATGGTCTCGTTGATTTGCCACCAGATGTCATAAATCGTGGGGACCTGCGAGACACCGATCCACTGCTCTCGCACGACAAGGAAGATGTCTTGTTGCGCAATCGGAATGCCATCAACCGCGAGTCTCAGCGCACGTATCCACCCTAAGGGATGATGTCCATGCAGGAAGCGGTTTCGAAGCGGAAAGCGATAGCCGCGCACACCTTCATCGCGCCCATTCAGGTTTTCGATCTCGCCGGCGAGCATGCCCTCCGCAATCCAGAACGAGGTTCCAACAGGCATCGCTAGATCTCGTTTGCTTTACTGTGCGCTCACGCGGAATCGCGCAGTACGAGCGTATGCGGCAGCAGGATAGTGCGCGGCTCGCGCGGGCCGGTGGATGGCTCGGTCAAGATTTCGGCAATCGCAGGACCGAAGTCCTCCACTGGAATATGAACGGTGCTGAGCCAGGGAGCCAGCCAGCGGTTCATCCGGTTGTCGTCGAAGCCGAACAGCGCTACGTCGCTTGGCACCTTCAGGCCCAGCTCGACTGCGGCGCGGTAAACTCCGTAGGCGATTGAATCGTTGCAGCAGAAGACGGCGCGTGGCCGGCGTTTGCGACCGAGCAATTCAAGACCCCGTTCGTATCCCGCCTCGGGTGTAAGCGGGCTCTCGATCCGCGCGCTTTCCGCAAGCGGCGCGCCACGCTTCTTGAGGCGCTGCGAAAACCCGGCCAAGCGTTCCACGCTGGCGGAGTCGCTGCGCAGACCATGAATGATGGCGCAGTTGTCATAGCCGCTATCGAGAAAGTGGTCCGCTACCTCTGAAGCTGCCGCAGCATAGTCGATACCGACAAAGTCGCCCCTGACCTTTCTGGGTGGGCGGCGATTGACAAAGACCAGAGGCGCGGCGTCCTGAGAGAGACGGGGAAGCTGCGGGCTTGGTACGGCACCCAGCATGACGATTGACGAGATGCCGCGACTGATCATCTCCTCGAGATAGGAGTCCTGATGCTCGGCGCTTTCCGCAGTATTGCAGAGCAGCATCGACAGTCCGTTGCGATAAAGCACAGGCTCGAGCGATGAGGCGAGGTCAGCGCAAAGCCAGCCGGTGGCGGTAGGCACGAGCAAGGCCACGGTGCGCGTGGACGAGGTGCGCAGCGACCGGCCCAGTTCCGACGGCCTGTAGTTAAGCGCGCTGGCAGCCGCTAGGACGCGGTCGGCTGTCTCGGCGGAGAAATGCGCCGTGTCCTTGCCGTTGAGCACGCGTGAGACCGTCGCGGGCGAGACCTTGGCCCGGTTTGCGACGTCGATCACGCTCGGCCGCTTGCTTGTCACGTGCTGCCCAAAGTCCGATTTCACCTCGCGGATAACGTTTTCCATAGGCAAGTCAAGCTATCGCTTGAGTTGCAAGATGCCTCCAGGGAGGGGCTGCAGCCCAAGTTCGATGAACTCGGCCATTTCCGATTCCTTGAGGTCCATGTGGATCTTGAAGACCGTGGGATGATCGCGCTCGATGGTCTTGATCGCCTGCTTGACCAGTTCGGTGCGGATGGCACCCGACTCGTCATCGACCGCTGTGCGATCGATCAGCAAGGCGTGCACGAAGCCATCCCACGCTACGTGTATCCAGCCCACCAGCTCCCCGTTCTTATGGGCAGTGACCCAGGTCAGCGTGGTGTTGAGAATCTTGTGGAACGGGGCCGACATTTTCTTGTTGTAGGCCTTGCCGAACAGGGTGTTGAGGTCGTCCTCGGTGACCGGTGCTCTTGTCTTGAAGGTTATTGCGCTGTCGATGGGCATTGAAATGTTCCTGAGTAATGATCGGTTGATGGGGCTTCGGCCTATTGAGCCGGCAAATCGGAGGTGAACACATAGCGCCCCGAAGGCACGCTGAAGCTGGCGGAGCTGTCACCTTCCTTCAGACCACTGAGGTCCGCGATGCCGTTGAGCGGCTTGCCGCTCTCGCTCACCTTGCTTCCGGGCACGGTGACATGAGCACGCACGCCGGGTGGAACAGCAATTTCGAGCGTCAGCCGTTTGCCGTCGCGCTTCCAGCCAGACGCGACCTTGCCGAAAGGCGAGTCGTAGGTCGCCCCGACTTCAGTGAGCGAACCGCCGACATGGGGTGCGATCTTGAGTTCCCTGAAGCCGATGGATCCCGGCGCCTGATCAAGCCCGGCCACGTAGCGATAAAGCCACTCGCCCACCGCGCCAAAGGCGAAGTGATTGAACGAATTCATCATCGGCGAGTAGAAGCCCTTCTCCTCGGTCCAGCTGTCCCAGCGTTCCCACATGGTGGTGGCGCCATGCAGAACCGGGTAGAGCCATGAGGGATATTCCCGCCGCTCGAGGAGCGAGAAGGCAAGATCGTCCCTGCCGATATCGCTCAGCACCGGGCAGAGCAGCGGCGTGCCGACGAAGCCGGTCGTGAGCCTGTTGCCGTATTCGGCGAGCTTGCGCACAAGGTGGGTTTCAAGGTCTTTCCGCGCCGCCTCGGGCAACAGATTGAACCCGAGAGCCAGCAGATACACCGTCTGCGTATCGCCGTGGATGCGGTTGCCGGGCTCGACGAATGCCTTGCGGAATGCCTCCCGGATACGTTCGGCCTGGGCGGCATAGCGCTCCGCGTCTTGCTTGCGACCAAGCACACGCGCGGTCTCCGAGACGAGGCGGGTACTCTCAGCAAAATAGGCCGTGGCCAACACGTCGCGCGGTGTCAGCACGTCGATTTGAAGCCAATCGCCGAAATTATTGCCGGCGCGCCGTTTCCAGATCAGATCGGGATTGTTTGCGGCGATGAAGTCGACCCAACGATGCATCGAGTCCCACGACTCGGCCAAGAGGCGCTTGTCGCCATACATGCGGTAGAGCTGCCAGGGGATGATGACGCCGGCATCACCCCAGGCAGGCGCGCCTTCGGTAACGATTGCGATCTTCGGAGCGACGTCCGGAAATGCACCGTCCTTGGTCTGGGCATAGCGCACATCGCCGAGCCACCGGCTATAGAAGGATGCGACATCGGCGTTGTAAGCCGCAGTGACGAAGAAGACCTGCGCGTCCGCTGTCCACCCCAGCCGCTCGTCGCGCTGCGGGCAGTCAGTGGGTACCGCAACGTGGTTGTCGAGCTGGCCCCATCGGATGTTCTGGTCGAGCTTGTTGATGTCCGGATCGGATGTCGTGAGCGTCCCCGACCACGGAATATCATTGCGCAGAACGATCGCGGTCATGTCGGCCAGCGCAGGTGGCTTGGTGACGCCGCTTATCTCCATGTAGCGAAAGCCATGCGAGGTGAACCTGGTCTCGAATGCCGCAGGCCCCTTCCCGGCTGAGATAAAGAAGTCGGTGGCTTCCGTGGTGCGCAGATTCTCAGTGTAGAGTCGCCCGTCGTCATAGAGCACCTCGGCGTAGCGCAGCCGGACCTTGACGCCTTCGGCCTCCTCGATGACGATGCGCGCCCTGCCCGATAGGTTCTGGCCGAAATCGACGATCCAGACATCGCCAACCGGCTTGATCGAGATCGCCTTGAGGGTCTCCATAGCGCGGATCGGCTCATCGATCATTGGGACGAGACTGTCGAAGTCGCTTGATCCGGTTTCGACGTGGTCCCAGCGCGAAGCGTCATAGTCCGGTCCAGTCCAATTGCCGAGATCGCGCCGCGCATCGACGGATTCGCCCATCAGCAGGTCGCTGTAAAGCAGCGCTCCGTCCGCAAAGCGCCAGCTTTCGTCGGTGGCGAAGACTTCGTGTCCGCCATCGGCATATTCCAACATGATCTGCGCCCAGGCCTCGGGATAGCGGCCCCAGTGATAGCCCTGCTGTCGCCGGTCGGAGCCGTAGAAGCCGCTCCACCAACCGTCGTTGAGAAGTATGCCGACGGCATTCGAGCCCGTCCTGATCTGATCTGTGATGTCGAACGCCTGCACCATCACGCGGTCGCGATAGTCGGTCCAGCCGGGCGCCAGCTCATGATCGCCTACGCGCTGACCATTCAGAAACAGCTGATAGACACCGCGCGCAGTCGCATAGGCACGGGCGCGCACGACCTGCCGTTCCGCGGAGAACTCGCCCCGGATATGCGGGCACGGGAACAGGCGCCGTACCTGCGCGCTCGGTGTGCCAATCCCCGGCGGCAGGGCGATGCGATCGGCGTTGAGGATGCGGTGCACCCAAGCTCCTCGATGATCGGAGGTGTGAAGGAGCCCCATCTCGAACCAGGACTGACCGGCTGTTGAGGTGGCACCCACCTCGTCGCGCAACTCCAAGGTCCAGCGATAGCGTCCGCTCGAAACCAAAGGGACGCCGCGATATGCGACGTCGAAACAGTCAGCGCTGTCGCGCCAGCCGGAGTCCCAGACCAAGGTATCTGCAGCGCCGGGAAGGAACGACACGGCATAAACGGTGACGCGATAGCCCGCCTGGGCTGCGCCGCGTCTGTCTGACTCGAGGCGCCACGAGAAGCGGGGCGAAAGTTCACCGATGCCGAGCGGGGTGACGCGGTACTCGGTTCTGAGATCGTAAGCGGAAAGGCTGGACGCGTTGTTGACGGACATCTTCTTCGTACGGGTTGGAGGGTTGGGGTTCAGTTATCGGAAATCGGCTACCACTGGGGTCGCTCGTCGGGCAGCAGCAGCGGACGGAGCACCGGGTCGCCACCGGCGCCAAGGTGGGAAATGAGATCCGCAACGGCGGGATCCAGACTGGTGTCCAAGGCCGCGGCCATCAGTGCGCTCACGCGTCCGGGATTGGTCGAACTCACCAGCGGAACGAGGTGGCGCGCGGCGGTTGCGAGCCAGCGAATGAGGATGGCGTCAGCGCCGCGATCGTATTTGCGCGCCAGCCGGAGGAGCACCTCACGGCGGCTGATCGACTCCGGATTGTTCGCACAGGCCTTCGCCATGCTCGAGCCGTTCATCGGTTCGGCGAAGAACCCCGCTGACATGGCGCTCCAGGCAAGAAGCGGGAGGCCGGTTCGCGCGAAGAGCGCGTGGCCCTCCGCATCGAAACTGGAAACGACCCCCGGAAGCGCAGGAGGACCGGCAGGAAGGCCGAGTCCGAAATAGTTGCTGACGATATCGACTTGCGTGAGTGCAAGCAGTTGCGCGAGGCGCGGCGTCCGCCAGTTGGACACGCCGACCCAGCGCACCAGTCCTGAGGCACGCACGACGTCGATCACATCGGCGAGCGCCGCGACCGGTTTGGACTCATCGTCGCGATGGAGCAGATAGAACTCCACGGACGGCACGCCGAGCCGTTCTAGGCTTTGCTCGAGATCGCTGCGCACGGCGGCCAGATCGAGACGCGGCGACCAGTCGGAGCCGGGATGACCGCCCTTGGTCAGGAGCTGCGGCCGCGCGCCTGCATGGCGCGCAAGCCAGCGGCCGACGCTGCGTTCGGCCTCTCCGAGTTGGTACACCGCCGCGCAATCAAGGACGCTGCCGCCCGCTTCCGCATAGGCATCCAGCACGTCGAAGCAGGCCTCGCCGGGCGGCAGCTTCGACGTGCCGAAGACAACCGGTATGCCGGTCCGAAGCGCCGAAGCCGAGGGCGTCTCGACAAGCATTTCAGGCCCTCGCGCTCGTGTTGAAGCCCTGCATGATGCGTTCCTGCAGGGCGAAGTAAGCCAGCAGCACCGGCACCATTCCAATCAGCAGGCCCGCAAAGACCACCGGCCAGACGGTGTTGAACTCCCCCACGAAGCCGTAGATGGCGACCGGCACGGTCTGATGCCTGGACCCGCCCAGATAGAGAAGCGGCGACATGAAATCGTTCCATACGAGGATGGCATTGAGGATGATCACGGTGCCGGTGACGGGCGTAAGGATTGGAAATACGACGTACCAGAAGCTTTGCCAGAGATTGGCGCCGTCTATGCTCGCGGCCTCCTCGACATCGCGCGGCAGCGCCCGCAGGAACGAGGTGTAGAGGAAGATCGAGAATGGCATCTGGTGCCCGGCATAAAGAATGATGAGCGGCCAGGGCGTGCCCAGGATCTTGAGGCTCGAAAATGTCTGATAGAGCGGAATGAAGACGAGCTGGAACGGAAGCAGCAGCCCGATCATGAAGAGCATGTATGCCGCGCGCGACCAGCCGCCGGTGACACGTGCCAGCGGGTATGAAGCCAGTGCCGCCATAATGACGATGAGCGTGACACTGACGACCGTTATGAAGAGACTGTTGAGCAGCGCGGAGCCGAGTCCGGCCTGTTCCCAGGCCGTCACGAAGTTGTCGATGGTCGGCTGGCTTGTGGGCAGTAGCGGCGTCGAGAGATCGTCCATCCGCCGGAAGGCGAGGTTGACGAGAATATAGACGGGCACGAGGAAGACCAGCGTCGTGCCGACCATCACGATTTCGAGCAGACCGGTGCCCCAGCTATAGCGCCTCATGAGTTGCTCCTCGTGGCAATGCGGAACTGCACGAGTGACACGGGGATCGCTATGAGCGTGAGCATCACGGCCAATGCGATGCTGAAGCCGTAATATCCGAACTGGAACGCGTTCTGGTAGATCAACGTCGATATCGTGTGAGTCGATGTTCCCGGCCCGCCCGCCGTCATGACCCAGACAAGATCGAACTGCTTAAGGCCGGAGGTGAGGCTCAGCATAATGTTGACGAGGAAGGCCGGCCCGAGCAGCGGCAGCTTGATGAAGAGCGTACTGGCGAAGGATCCGGCGCCATCGAGTTCAGCCGCCTCGACGATGTCCTTGGGGATGGCCTGCAGTCCGGCCAGAAAGATCACCATCGAATAGCCGGCGAACTGCCAAATGATGACGGCGATAACGCTCCACAGCGCCAGGCGGTGGTCGCCCAGCCAGCTTGGCGTCAAGTCGCCGATCCCGAACATGTCGAAGATCGAAAAGAGCGGCCCGCCTGGCGTATACATGAACTTCCAGACATAAGCCGTGACAAGCGGCGTCACCACGGCCGGCGCGAACAGGATCACGCTCAGTATCTTGCGGCTCCTGATGCGGCTCGCGATGCCGAGCGCAAGAAGCAGCCCAACGAGATTCTGGATGACCGTCACGGCTACGGCGATGGTCAGCGTCTGGCCGATGGCCGCCAGTGCGGCGCGATCGGAGAAGATCTTGATGAAGTTCTTCAGCCCAACGAAGTTACGCGTGATGCTGATGCCGTCCCAGTCGGTAAAGGCATCGGAAATGCCTCTTATGCTTGGGATCAGGGTGACGAAGGCGTAGAAGACCAAGGCTGGGGCGATGAACCACCAGATGCGGCCGGGGAGGCCCGGCTTGCGGCGCTCGTTCGGTTTGGAACGAGCGCCGAGCGCCGGGCGGGCAAGAGTAGAAGCTGTGGTTGTGTCAGGCTGCACTTGATTGTTTGTCCGCTGGATAAACCAGCCCGATCTTGCCACGGATACGGTCGAGAAGTCGCATCACGGTGAGCGAGTCCTCATGCGTCACATAGGGACTTTCAATGAGACCCTCATTGAGGCACCGCACCACTTCTTCAGCCTCGTGCGTGTAGCCATATCCGATTGCCTCGCTGACGAAGTTCTCGGGGTCGGCGCCGGCACGATAGAGCGTGAACTCCTTGGGCCAGAAGATGTCGCGCGGAACATTGATCCAGCCGGTGCTGCCCGAAACATAAGCACGCGACTGCAATCCGCTGGCGAATCCCATGCCGAATGACGCACTGAGCATCGCCGCGATGCCGCTCTTGGTGCGGATGGCCATGGAGGTCGCCTGATCGACATTGCGATCGTCAATCGTGGACCATGCGGAGACTTCGCTCGTGTCGTCGAGGTCGGGGGCCATATATTGGGCAAAATGCAGCGGGTACACGCCGCATTCGAGCAGGACCCCGCCGCCGAGTTCAGGCTGCTGCGAACGACGATCCGGGGCAGAGCCGATAGGACCGAGGGACGCGTTGATGACTCGGATGTCTCCAATGGCGCCGTCACGGATACGCTGGCGCATGGCCACGGCAGCCGGGTGACAGCGGCTCCAGAGAGCCTCCATGAGGAAAAGCTTTTTCTTCCTCGCGAGCGCGACCATTTCCGATGCTTCCCGCGCATTCATGGCAAACGGCTTCTCGACGAGCACGCCCTTGCCGTGCTCGAGCGCCATCATCGAATGGGCGTAGTGGTTCGGGTGAATCGATGAGATATAGACAATGTCGATCTTGGGATCGCTGACGAGTTCCAGATAGGAACCGTAGGCCTTGGGAATGTCGAACTGCTTGGCAAAGTCCTCTGCCCGGCTCTTGTCGCGCGATCCTACCGCGACGATCTCGGCGCCCTTGACCAGCTTCAGGTCGGCAACGAACTTTTGTGCAATCTTGCTTGGGGCCAGTATTCCCCACCTGACGGTCGTCACTTATTTGCTCCTTTGACAATGGGTCCGCGTCGGCACCGGCGACTCCCCAGATGAGTCGCCGGCGCCACCGGAGGAACCGCGAGTTCGGCTAGTTGGAGTCCCAGGCCTCATCCATGGCCGTGGTGACATCGATGGGCTGGGCCCGGCCGCCCAACATGTCCTGTGTGGTTACGACCCACGCATTGCGGATGTTGGGATTGGGGAAGAGCTGGTCGGGCACAGGGAAGGTCTTGCCCTCGGCGCCATATTGCAGCGACACCAGCGTGCCCGGCGTGGGCGTGTAGTTGTCGTTGGGCAGGGCCGGAGGCTGGCCGGTCGCAATCGCGTACTTGGCCGCGTTCGCCGGTTCCATGACGAAGGCAAGAAACTTCTTGGCCAGATCAGCATTGGGCGAGTTCGCATTGATCGCGAAGCTCGAACCGAGCGCCACGGCCATGCGCGTATCGTCCGGATTGTCCGTTGCCGGCATGAAGGTGGCAACGATCTTGGCGTTGTCGCCCGCGAGGGATTCGAGCTGGCGATAGACCAGCGAATGGCCGAAAATTCCGAGCGCTTCGCCCGAGACGAGCTGAGCCTGCGCCGCCGGCAGATCCGTTCCGAGCGGATCCTTGAAGCAGCCGGCATCGCTGAGCTGCTTGACGTGTTCGAATACGCTGACCCATTCGGAGTCGGCGAACTTTGCCTCACCAGCCGCGCGCTTGAGCAGAAAATCCGGATTGACCCGATCAATCAGCGTCGGCGCCAGAACGAAGGGAAGCATCTGATTCTGCGAAGCTGTCTGTGCGCCGAACGCGTAGGGAATCAGACCCTTGGCCTTGACGGCCTCGCAATAGGCTAGAACCTCGCTCCAGGTCGTCGGCGGCTTCATGCCATTCGCCTCGAGAGCGGTCTCATTGTAGATCGCCGTGATCGGCAGCGAGACGATCGGCGGCATGAAGACCTTTCCATCGGCGCCGACAAACTTGCTGAAAGTCTCGGGGATCCCTGCGGCCCATGGCTCGCCAGTCAAATCGAGGACGTAGCCACGGCGACCGAGAATGCCGGCAGATGCGGGGCTGTAGGTGCCCGGCCACACGGTAAAGACGTCGGCCGCATTGCCGCCTGCGAGTTGTTGCGGCAGCACCGAAAGGTATGCGGCATCGTCAGTGAAGCTTGCCTCGACGGTGACGCCCGGATTGGCAGCCTCGAAGTTCTTGACGGCTTCCTCGACCGCGGGACGTGTGCCCGAGATGGCCGAAATGCTCAGCGTCTGAGCCGACACCGCACTGGCCGACGCCAGCAGCGTCAGCAGGCCGGTCGCGGCCGCGATTGCTACAATAGTCTTGTCCTGGATCACGTGGTCCTCCCTTTAGCCGCGGGTTGATTCCCTGCCTGGTCTAGCCGTGCAGATCGAACCTGAACGCCGGCCCTTGAGTTTGTGAAACGATTACCTATAGATGTCAATCGTTTTCCATCGGGCGGTGCTTTCGACTTTGGACGAAGCCCGGCAGAGGAATGAAATGACGAAATCGGGAGGACCTGTTGGCGAAATTTGGAACGATTGGTCACATCGCGCTGTATGTGAAGGACTTGGCACGGGCCGTCGAATTCTACGAGCGCCTGGGCTTGAGGGAGTTCCTGCGGCTTGATCAGGAGCCGGGCGTTCCGTGGATCGCGTATCTGCGCGTCACGGACGATCTCTACATCGAGCTCTTTCCGACCGGTGAGGACCGACCTGTCGGCAAAGCGCGAGCGGGATTAAATCATCTCTGCCTGTTGACTGAGAACATCGAGCGGACAGTCAGCGAGCTTGCGGCCGCGGGCATCTCGCCGGATGCACGTTTTGATCCCGCTCGGATCGGCGTCGATAACAATCGCGGGTTCTTCGTGACCGACCCCGACGACAACCGCATCGAAATCATGGAGATGGGCCGCAACGCCATCCAGTCCGAGGCAATCGAAAGATTTCGATCAGCCAAGGTGCCGCAGATACTGCTCAAACCCCGCCTCGCGCCGGCGAGTTGACATGAACCCGCTTGCACGCGGGTTTGCCAGATGGACCCAACGTTTGCGAATCCTGCCTCGTTGAAACAGGCTTCGACTGTGATGGGGATGGACCGGTGCCACAAATGCTCGCGGCGAGCGGCCGACGCAGCGAGGGGATTGAGCACGTCGATACGATCGCTTGCGCTGCTCGAGAGCACTACAGATGCCGGCACACCCGCCATTCATAGAAGCCTGACGGGGCCGAATGCGTGATTGGTGCACAGTTAACGCCATTGACTTCCAAAGCGATATATTAGATATGACATCGTCCGGGCGATCGTGTTCTGGCGGGATTGATAAGAGCACACCCAAGTCAGGTTGATCGCGTTGCGAGAGCGCATGCGCGGCGTTCAACTGAGTGAAATCGGAGCGAGGCAGGAGTGCTTGGCGTTCTTGAGCCAATAGCGTCGTATCTGCAGATCATCGTCATAAACGTCGTTCTATCGGGTGACAATCTGATCGTGATCGGTCTGGCCGTGGCGCCCCTGCCGCCCGAAATGAGGCGCAAGGCTATTGCTGGAGGCGTGGCGGCGGCGGCGGCGATCCGTGTAGGCTTTGGACTCGCCGCGACCCAATTGCTGACAATCACCGGACTGCAGCTTGCCGGCGGCTTGCTCCTGCTCTGGGTTTGCTGGAGCATGTTTCGCGAGCTGCGCGGAACCTCCGCAGACGAGGGCACGGTCGTCGCCGAGACTTCGGTCGAGAACAAATCGCTTATACGAGCCATAGGCCAGATCGTAGTTGCCGACTTCACTATGTCTCTCGACAACATTCTTGCTGTCGCCGGAGCGGCGAGGACGGATTTCGCCGCGCTGGCTGTCGGGGTGACTCTGTCCGTCGTGGCCATGGGTCTTGCCGCGAGCATCGTCGCCAGATTTCTCGACCGCAATCCCTGGCTCGGCTGGGTCGGCCTTGCAGTCATTACCTATGTAGCGGGTCGGATGATCTTCGAAGGACTGCTGCAGGTGACAGGCCATGCCTAGTAACCCGGTACGCGTGCACCGGAGAATTGACAGCCTGAGATTGACCGAAGGGTCCCGTAGATCTCAGCGGCGCGTAGCCGCGGATCTGCCTGCGATCCGACCGAAAACAAGACAGCGCGCAAGCCCGTGGAGTGCAAGTCCGCCCTGGGCCTCGCCTGCACAATAGAGCCCTGCGATCGGCCTCCCGTTGATGTCCATGACATTGGCCGTGCGGTCAATTCGCAAGCCGCTGAGCGTATCGTGCAGAATGGGTGTGGCCCATGCCGCAAAGAACGGTGGCTTCGCAATCGGATATGTCAGTCCGGCCTTGCCGAAGTCCTCGTCTCGGCCCTGCGCAACAAACCGGTTGTATCTGGCGATTGTCTGCTCAAGGCGCGCCGGTTCCATGGGCACGTGCTGATAGGGATTGCGGATGTTTGCGGCTAGCTCCGCCAATGTTTCCCCCCGGATGAAGTAGCCCTGCGGATCGACATACGGCGGAGCGGTGATCCAGCTTTCGCGTGCCGCCATCGCCGCATCAAAGATCGCCCAGATCGGCCCGCCTCCGTTCAGCTCGTGCGGATCGCCGTGATAGGCAAGCGCAGCGTTGATGAAATCGGCCGAATCTTCCTCCTCGTTCCAGAATCGCTCACCAGCAGCGGTGACGAGGATCATGTCGCGCCAACTCTTGACCGTCAGTCCGGTCGCGCGCGCCTTATCGAACAGGACACTCGCCGGTTCGGCGACCAATGGACGATACCCCCAGCGGCATCCTATGTGCATGGTCTTGGCAATCGTCACGCCAGCGCCGCTTGTTTGATTTGCGGTGGCCCACAGCGAAGCTCCCACGGCCATAGCCGCGAGCTCGCTGTCACCTGTCTGGGACGAATATGCCGCGCCGGCTTCCTGATAGACTTCTGTCAGGCGCGGATCGAACACCCGCCGCAGATTGACATTGCCGGTGCTTCCCCCAGTCGCAAGCACAATACCCGAATTTGCTTGCAGCGTTACATCGCCTTCCGGGCCTTCAGCGACAAGACCCGCCACGCGTTGCGATTCGCGGAGCAGTCTCTGCAAACGATGGCGAAGTCGCACCACTGCACCCTTGGCCGTGGCACTCCGCGCAAGACTTCGCACGAGGCCCGATCCGTTGCGGTTGCGATGCGGCGCCGCGGTTTCGGCCTCCACAGGCCACTCCCGGCATTTGAATACTCGGGGAACGCTGGCATGACCGACCTGGACGCGGTCAAGAGTGTCGGCGCGCGCCGGTATCATCTCGACGCCGTTCTCGACCAGAAATTCGAAGGTCGCAGCACTCTCGTCTGCGAAGACACGCACCAGATCGCGGTCGTTGTAGCGCCCTTGAACGATATCGGATCGAATATGGTCGGCGAAGATGTGTTCCGCACTGTCAGAGATACCGAGGGCCTGTTGCAACGAATGGCCACCCCCCAGTTCGATCGCGCCGCCGGAGAGCATTCCGTGTCCACCGATGTCGGTGTTACAATCGATGATGATGACGCTGGCACCGGCGTCACGCGCAGCAATGGCGGCAGCAAGCCCTGCGGGACCCGCACCCACCACGATTACGTCGGCGACACTATCTCTCCGGGGCGTGGACACCGACCGATGTCAGTGGTCGCGCATGCCCATTTCGCCGGCAACCAGTCTGAGATTGGGAGGCGCCTCGCCCGAGGGCATGAGTGTTGGATCGATGATCTTCAGATATTCGGGATTGAGTTGATCCACGCTGTTGACGCCCAGGAACGCCATCACGCGGCGGATTTCCTCATGATAGAGCTCCAGCGCGCGCGCGGCGCCGTCATAACCGGCCGCGGCCAGGCCATAGAGGGTCGGACGGCCAATCATCACCATGCTCGCGCCCAACGCCAAGGCCTTGACCACGTCGCTGCCACGACGAAAACCTCCATCGAGCAGGACGGGCGCCCGACGCCCGACGGCGCTCACCACATCCGGCAGTGCTTCGAGCGGCGATATCACGCCATCGAGGTTGCGCCCACCGTGATTGGACAGGCTGATCGCGTCGGCACCGTAGTCGAGGGCCTTGACCGCGTCCTCAGGATGCATGACGCCCTTGACGATCAGCTTGTGCGGCCAAGTCTTGCGCAGGGCCGCGAGGTCGTCCCAGTTTAGAGAGTCGGTGCGCAAAGACGTGCGGCCCATCGGGCCTGCCGTCAGCTTCGCACGAGCAGCCGCCGGGTAGTTTGCGTATACGGGCATGCCAGAGGTCATCATGTAGCGCAGCATGACCCCAACAAGCCAGCGCGGATGCATCAGGATATCGGCCATCGCGCGACGCGAGAAAGTAAACGGGACGGTGAATCCGGTTCTCACATTGTATTCGCGATTGCCCGAGGCCGCACTATCCACAGTTACGACCAGCGCCTTGTAGCCGGCCGAGCGTGCACGTTCGACAAGCTCATGCGACATCGCACGATCGGCCCACATATAGAGTTGGAACCACAACTCGCCACCGGCTTCGTCGGCAACCTTTTCCATTGCCGTCAACGAACCTGTTGCCAGCGTAAATGGTATGCCGGCCGCTCTCGCTGCCTTCGCCAACTCCAGTTCGCCTTCGTACCACATCAGCCCCGCCGTCCCGGTCGGCGATATGGCCAATGGCATCTTGTGTTCGACACCGAAGATCGTGGTCGCCAGTGTGCGTTTCGACACGTCGACCAATGCCCGGGGCTTGAACCTTATCCGGTCGAATACGGCGCGGTTATTCCGCAGCGAAATCTCATCTTCGGTGCCCCGATCTACAAAGTCGAACAGTCCGCGCGGCACCCTCCGCTTGGCCATCTCGCGAAGCTCGAAAATGTTATAAGCTTTGACCTCTTTGACCATAATGGCGCTCTACTTTTTGCGATAAGTTGGAAGACCGGAACCGAACCACGCCGGTCAGCCCGGCTTGTTCTTTGTGGCGGTCAGCTGGCTCATGAGCTGTCCCATGTCCTCGAGCTTGTCGGCGCTCCATATGGTATCGAATATCTTCTGTATCTGCTTGAAACTCATATAGCGGCTCGCCATGCCGGCAAACTTTTCTTCAAGTTCACGATCGGTCAGCGGATCATTGCCGAATCCGTGCGGCGTCACGACATGCTTAGAAAAACTGCGGCCGTCCTTGAGGATGATTTCGGTCTTGCCATCGCGGCCCTGCTCGCTGAAATGCAGCGCCCCACTTTTCTTGTAGGGCGGAATCTTTGGATCATGACTGAGATGTATCTTCTCCATCAGATCCAAAATCGTCGGATCGCCGAAGTGGGTCTCTTTGGCTGACTCCGGCCCCATCTCCCGGTGCGCAATGGCGTAGGCGTTGGTGTAGTAGAAGCTGTGATCAGCCGTCTCGGCGTTGCGCGGGTATTTCGAATAGATGGTGGGTCTGAGGAAGTTCTTGCTGCCTATCTTGATGTAGACCTGAGCCACATCCTCAGGCTTGATATCGTTCTCGCGGACTACCGCCAGAGTGGCGTGAATCGCGCCCTGAAGCGCCGCGCATGCCGCCAGGGACTTGAAACGCGTATTGACGATGCCGAAGCCGCGAAAATCGGTGGCAGCCTCAAAGTCATAGTTGCCCCCGAACAGGACCTCCGCAATTCCTTCTTCGCCTTCAATCACCCGTACCGGCCCAGTGAAGTTCTTCTTCGCAAGAAGACAGGCGACGATGCCGTAGGCCGCAGTCCACCCGAAGCGAAGATTCTTGCGCATCACACGTTCTTCGCCGGCCACGTCGAGTACGCCGAGAGGAAGCGTACCCGACGCGAGCACGCCGATCGCGTTGGCGATTTGCAGTTCGTCGAGCCCAAGCAGCCGGCCGATCGCCGGCGGCACACTGACCGATGCACGCAGGTCGCGAGTCCAGCCCCTGCCTCCCGGCCGTCCGATGTCGAAACGGATGCCGAGTTCGTACGATGCGACGAGAGCCGTGAGAAACTCCTCACCATTTGACTTCTGCCGCTCAGCGACCGCCAGCAGATTTGAAATGGCGTCGGTGTTATGGCAGCCGCCGCCGATGTCGTTGAAATCCAGGAAACGCACGAGGAAGCTGTTGACCAGCGTCGCGTTGAAAGCGCTGGTCTTCTCACCGGTACCAATCAGGGTAGCCTCGGCAGGACCGCCAAATTCGCGCGCGAAGTCACGGATGATCGGATAGCCTGGCGCCTCGAGTGCACCGAGCGCGCATCCCATCGCATCGAGGAGAACACGCTTTGCCATGTGCACGGCATCGCTCGGGAGCTCGTCGAACTTCAGTCCCAGCGCGTACTCGCCATAACGATAGGCGACGCTAGTCCGCTCGCGAGACTCCATCTCCTTATGCGCAAGACTACGCAGGAACGACATCAGCGGAATCCTCCCTCGATAGAAAAGCGCGGCAAGCATGTCGCCGCGCTAGATAGTCTATGGAGCCATCGGAACACGGTTCCGATGGCACCTGCACCGCTCAGCCCTTGTATTTCCAGCTGGCGTAGTAGTAGCCGAGATTCACCGTGGGTCGCGGCAGGATAGGCTCGACGCGCGGGCCAAATGCGAACAGCGCAGACGTCTCCAGGATCGGAATTGCGGTCCAGCTCTCGGTCGCAATCGTGATCATCTTGTCGAGTACCTCCTCGCGGACTTTAGGATCCATGGTACTCATGCCGGTCTGCCACGCCACGTCGTATTCCGGCTCCTGAGGCGCGCCGGCAAGGTGGTCGACAGTACCGCTGAAGCTCGAGAACGGATTGAGGTTTTCGACCGTCGAGAGCTTGTCGAGGCTGCCGGTCTGGATGCCCATCTTGCCGATGGCATCCGGCGAGGCACGCGAGTTGCGCGCCGCTTTCCACACACCCTGATCCACGATGCTGATCACGGCATTGACGCCAACACGCTGCCAGTAGCTCACGATCACCTGGCCGAGGTCATGGTGATAGGGGGCGCCGGAGTCGGGAACGCTCCAATAGTCGAAGGTCAGCCCATTGCCGTAGCCCGCTTCCTCCAATAGCCGCTTGGCTTCGTCGGGATCATAGCGATACGCGTCCTTGGCCCATGCACCCCACTTCTCGCGCAAGGCATCCGTCATATCCGGCATGGCCTTGCCGATACGCATCGGAAGCGTTGGCACCGATGCGATGTCGGCGCCGAACATGGTGTCCACAATTTCCTGCCGGTTGATCGCAAGCGACAGTGCGTGGCGGACATTGAGGCTCGATAGAGGCGAACTCTTGCCTTCCTCGCGATAGGCACCGATCGTGGCCAGATAGGTCTGCTGAGAGACACCGTGCCAGATGGTATATCCTTCCGCCGCCAGCGGCTTCGCATTGTCGGCGGAAAGGGGTATCTCGTCCACCTCACCAGCACGCAGCATCTGAACGCGGGTGATTTCCTCGGGAACAAGCAGAAGAGTGATCTTGGCGAACTGACCATTGACGCGCCAGTGCTTGTAATCCACCGCCTGCATCGTGATGTAGTTGCCACGCGCATGCTCGACGAAGCGATATGGGCCCGTGCCAATCGGATTGGTTTGGAAGTGCTCGACCCCATTTGCCTCGACGTAGGCCTTGGGCACGATCCAGATAGCGGCACCGTATTCCGTAGACAACTCGACGAAGAAGGGCTGGGGCCCGTTGGTGCGGATCTTCACCGTTGTCGCGTCGGGAACTTCGATCTGCGGCGTTTCTCCAAGTATCGAACGCCAAAGATCATGGGTAAAGGTGTCGTCCTGCACGGAGCGCTGGTAGGCAAAGGCCACGTCGTCTGCGGTAACCTTGGTGCCGTCGTGGAAGACGACGTCATCACGAACATGCAGCGTCCAATCCTGGCCGTCGGGTGAAACCTCCCAGCCACTGACGATGCCTGGTGCCGGCCGACCGTTTTCATCGATCTGGATGGGCACTTCGAACACCGCACACATGACTTCGTTCAACACGGTCGTGGTCGTGCGCGGATCGAACCGCTCGTCAACGAAATCGGAAACGGCGACACGCAGCTCCTGGCCCGTGTTCTCCTGCGCCTGCGCGCCGGTGATAAGGCCCGCCAGCGGACCGAAGACCGGCAGGGCCGCAGAGGCCAGACCCATCTTCAATAGGGCGCGGCGCTTGAGGTCGATGGTCGCCTCCTCGAGGGTCATGGGCGGCCGGCGAAATCGCCTCCCCAAACCTGTATCGTCAACTTTCATTGGATAATCCTCCCTGATCAGCGTCGTGGGTTCCGCCACTTCGCCATGGTGCTCCCGATGGTCACGCATCACTGCAACGGCCTCCTCTGCCGCTGCCGATCTCGTGCGATCCACATTGCTGCGAATCTGCGCGACCCTGTTGTCGATGGACCGAGGCCCACCCTGGAAAGGGTCCGGCACCCCTTCCCTGTTCATACGACCCGCTGCGCGGTCGGGCACTTGCTGGACTTCATGATCCACTACGACCATGTGTCCCATGTCCAATATATCGGATACCTAACATGGGTAGTCAGGTGAGTCAACGAAACGGACGTCCACTCATGATTTCTTCAGAGCTGGAAAGGCACGGCGGCCATCGCCACAACCCCGCCGCCAGCAAGAAGCAGCAGAGGATGCACGTTCGGCCTGATGAGCATGATGGCCGCGGCCACCCCAGCCATTGCCCAGGCAAAGATGCCCGCCCCAGATACCCTCGCGATCGCCACCACGGCCGACAGGGCCAATCCTGTGCCGATGGGTGCCAATCCGGTACGCAGAATCGCGTGCCACTTCCGGTCGCTGTAAGAGTGCCAGGTCCGTGCCACCAGAAAGCATAGGATTGAGGAGGGTACGTAGAGGGAAAGTGTGGTGATCGCCGCTCCCGCCCACCCCCCGACCTTCCACCCGACGAGCGTGGCGAGCATAGAGCCAGGGCCAGGCGCCGCTCTGGATATCGCAAAAAGTTCGACAAATTCGCGACTCGTCAGCCAGTTGTGGACGTCGACGGTCTGGTGCTGCATTGCCGCGAGAGTGCTCGATCCGCCGCCGACCGAAGAAAGAGAGAGAGAGCCGAAGACGAGGATCAAAGGGAGGATGAGGTCACTGCGCATCGGTGCCTCGCAATCTCAGCCAAGCTAGCGCTATTGAGACCGGGGTCGCGCCGGCGACCACGAGCAGTAACGGCCATTGGAGTATGCCGACCATCAGAAAGAGAGCGGCGATAACGACGACGCTGCCAATGCCTTCGCTGCCTTTCGCCCCTGAGCGCAGCCCCATGCGCAACAGAAGACCCATCGCCACGGCCGTTACTCCCGTTAGCGCTGCATCTACCCAGCGATTATTGGCGATCTGGTCGTAGGCCAGATACAGAAGGATCGCGGCAAAGAACGGCACTGTGATCAGTCCAGCCAGCGCGACTGCCGCTCCTGCCAGTCCGCGCTGTCTCAGCCCCAGATAGATCGAAAGATTGCCGACATTGGTCCCCGGCAGAATCTGACTCATTGCAAGGCCAGAGACATACTCCCTGTCGTTAACCCAGCTCCGGCGTTCCACTGCTTCTCGATATACCCAACTCTGCAGACCTCCCCCGAAAGCGAACATGCCGATTTGGAAGAAGACGAAGTAGATCGAGCGAAGTGTGATCTTCGCCGGCGCGTCCGTATTCGGTGCGGTCAATTTTGAGACTCCCATTGGCAATCAGGGCGACAGAAGCCGGAAAGGAGCGCAAGGCAGAGGTCTTCTGTCTGAATCGGTCGGCATCAATGGGATGCAGATCTCCCCGCCCTGACTGGGCGCGGCACCTTCCGGCTTTACGAAGCCTCATGTCCAATATATCGGATACGTAACATGGGCATGAGTCGCAAGTCAACGATGGGGCTTTGCCCAGTGGCCATTTGAGCCAGATCAAACCCCTCGTTGACAGCAGGGCGCTACAGGTGCAATCCGATATATTGGACATGGGATATGAGTGCTGATGCGACGGTGCTCGTGTGAGGAATTGTGCCGAAGGAGGAGCGCGGAATGAAGACCAAGGAAATCTACGAAGAACTGGCTGATCTTTTTGTGGCGGAAGGGGTCACCACCCAATTCAGCCTCCTGGGCGACGCCAATATGCATTGGGCCACCGCCATGCAGACGCTGAAGGATGTCGAGTCGATCCACGTCCGACACGAGCATTGCGCGGTCACCGCGGCGATGGGCTATTTCAGCGCAACCGGCAAAGTCGGGGTGGCCTCGGTCACTCATGGACCCGGTTTTACGCAAGTCATGACGGCGCTCACCACCGCCGCGCGCGGCAATGTTCCCCTGGTGCTCTTCACTGGGGAAGTCTCGCTGTCCGAGAAATGGAACCAGCAGACCATTGACCAACAAGGTCTCGCGACCATCTGTGGCGCACATTATATCTCAGCCCATTTCCCCGATCGGCTGCATCAGGCCGTGCGAGACGCCTTCTATGTCGCACGCTACGAGCGCAAGCCGGTGGTCCTGGGGGTTCCCTACGACTTCCAGCGCCTGCCAGCTCCGGATCTGGGTGCGTATACGCCGTCCTCAGAAGTGATACCGACCTATGTACCGGTACCCCCGCACCCGGACCAAATCGAGCAGATGGCTTCGCTTCTGGGCAAGGCCAGGTGCCCGATCTTTATCGGCGGCCGCGGAGCCCTTTGGGCCGGCGCCGTGTCCGCTATCGAGAAACTTGCCGACCGGAGCGGCGCGCTTCTGTCCAATACTCTCGCGGCGCGCGGCATGTTTGATCACAACCCATTTTCACTAGGCGTCTCGGGCGGCTTCGCCCGTGAACTCACGGCGGAGGTGATGGCAGGAGCCGATCTCGTGATCGCCTTTGGTGCAAGTCTTTCCTACCACACGCTGTCGGGCGGCAAGATGTTTCCGCGCGCCACTGTCGTGCAGGTCTCGCTGGAACCGACGGGCCTGCATCACGGTCTCAAGACCGCCGACATTCATGTGCGCGCCGACACCAAGCTTACCGTCGACGCATTGGCCGCTGCCTATGAACGGAGAGGCGAGAAGATATCCGCGATTCGCAGCGACGCGCTGGCGCGCCGGATCAAGGAAACGCCGGCGGACTCTGAAGTCTTCCAGCTCGAACCCAATACGGTTGACCCGCGCGAAGCCTTTGCCGAGCTCGAGAAGGTCATCCCCAAGGACTATGACGTCGTGAGCGGAGCCGGCCACCAAGCCTACTTCCACGCGCCCATGCGCGGCTACGACCCTGCCAAATATCATTTGATGCGTTACTTCAGCGCGATCGGCAATGCGCTCGGTTTCACGCTTGGTGTTGCCACAGCCCGCGGCAATGGCCGCGTCGTGCTGTTCGATGGGGACGGCGGCCTTATCATGCACATCCAGGAGCTGGAAACGATGCAACGTCACGGCATCAAGGCCTTGCTGGTATGTGCCAACGATGGTGCCTACGGCGCTGAGCTTCACAAGCTTCGGCATGATCGCGTTGCAGCCTATACGGCCACTTTTGGCCGTCCGGACTTTGCAGCCATCGCGCGAGGATTCGGCCTGCGCGGAGCAACGATCACCAGCGTAGACCAAATCGCTCCCCTGCTGCAGCAATACGAGGAGGGCGAGACGGCAATGGTCTGGGACATGCACATCTCCGACACCGTGGTGAGTCCGGGGGCGCGGGAAGGACTAAAGCACCGCAAGGCGCCTCGGATCGAGTAGCGACACGGAGCTGCGTCGGTACAAGGCATCCTCTTTGGACAGCATTGTGGGCTAATGATAAGCGTTCGGACCCAGCCGGGCCGTTTCGTGGCTGGGTCAACTGCCGAAGCGAATCGCGCGACTTCAACAAGTCGCATAGGCAGCTGCATACGCTCGACACTGCGTAACTGAGTTCAACAATCGGAGTCCGATCTACGCTCGAACCCCATCACCGGGGATCGTTGATTGACAGTGCCCATCCCCCATGTTACGTATCCGATATATTGGACATGGGATTGAACTTCGTATAGAGGATCCACCCCATCAAGAGGTTGCCATCTTGGCTATTAACCCCATCACTGAAGTTCTCTCGCTACGCGATCGCGCCTACGAAGAGATCAAGAAAAATATCCTCGGGCTTGGACTTGAGCCCGGCCAGTTTCTTTCAATCGGCGACTTGGCGCGGCAGCTGTCCGTCAGCCGGACCCCTGTGCGCGACGCGTTGATTCAGCTGGAGCGTGAGGGCTGGGTAAAGGTACTGCCGTTCAAGGGAGCGTATGTCTCATTCATCTCCGTCAAGGACGTGGAAGACATCTTCGAGCTGCTGATCGTGCTTGATGGCCAGATCGCCAGGTCTGCGGCAGGCAAGTTTTCTGACATAGACATCGAGAAGGCCGAGGCGTTGCTCGCCCGCTCTCGCGAGACGATCGCCGCCGGCCGTGTTGCAGACGCGCGCAAGCTTGGGGCGGAGTTCCACAGCCTCATCGAATCCGTCGCCGACAATCAACGCATGCTCGACATCATCAAGCAGCTTCGCCAGCAATATGTGCGCATCCGACATTTCGCATCGGCAGTTCCGGATCGCGTTCAGCTCTCCTACGAGCAGCACAGCGGCGTCCTTGAGGCGATCAAGGCGCGTGAGCCGGAGCGGGCGCAGAAGCTGATGATGGAACATCAGACCTCCGTACGCGACAGCATTCTCGCCACGCTGAAAGCCATGGAGGAGCGTGCCCCCTTGAAGGGCACAAGCTCCGGCAAGAAGCCGAAGGTGGCTTGATCCGACTGGAACCACCTTTTCGAAGTTACAGGAAGACCGAAGTGCAAAGCGACCAATCGCCGGGCAAGAAGCTGCGTAACCTGCTCGCCTCCGGCGAGACCATTCTACTGCCGGGATGTGCAGATCCCCTCTCCGCTCGCATTTTCGAGCGTATGGGCTTCAAGGCCCTGTCAGTCGGGGGGTGGATGAGCGGAGCCAATATGGCCACGCCGGAGCCCCTACTCTCACTTTCAGAGCAGGTGGCGATGGCCCGGCGCGTGGCGCGCGCGGTGAACATTCCCGTACGGGCGGACGCACACACCGGCTTCGGTGAACCGATGCATATCATGCGGACGGTGCGCGAGTTCGAGGATGCCGGCGTGGCAGCGATCCATCTCGAAGACCAGGTCTTTCCCAAGCGCGCTTCATACCACCGCGGCCTCGAGCATGTGTGCGAACTCGACGAGTTCCTGCGCCGGATCGAGTATGCCCTTAAGGCCCGGCGCGACGACAACTTCATGATCGTCGCGCGGACGGACTCCGGCAACGCTTATAACGGCTCCTGGAAGGAAGCGGCCCGACGCGTACGTGCCGTGCGCGCCATGGGCATTGAAATGGCCCTGCCGCATGTGCGCACCCGCGCCGAGATCGAACAGTTCCGTCAGGAGTTTCCGGACAACGACATGGTGCTGTCGATCGCCGGCTACTTTAATGGACTGACCCCCGAGCAATTCCGGGCCTATGGCTTTCAGGTGATCAGCTATCCGTTGGCGACGGTGATCGCCCAGATGGCCGGAACCATCAAGGACTTCCGCGCGCTTCGCAGCAGCGGCCGCCTCAGCATGGACGCAAACCGAGTCCGTGAGATCCGTGAAGAGATCGAGGCCGCCCAAGAATTTGAGCAATCTCTCAAGATCGAACGTGCGACCGTTGAGCCTGACGGCACGGATGACCTTGCTGGATCTGCGGTGCGCGCGGCCGGCGCCGAAACGCGGACCAATCCCTAATGACCTATGGAGCGGGGCAGTATCGGTATGAGCTGCAGCCGCATTGGGCCAAGATGCCACGCGGTCGCGCCTTCGTCGATGTAAGTGGGCTCGCGGTCGATCCTGCCGACAATGTCTACGTGTTCAGCCGAAGCGACCATCCCATCATGGTGTTCGACCGCGAAGGGACCTTTCTCCTGGGCTGGGGCGAGGGTCATTTCAATCGGCCACATTCGATCAAGGTCGCGTCCGATGGAACAGTCTGGTGCACCGATGACGGTAATCAGACTGTCTCCGCATTCACGTCGGATGGCCGCCTGATAGGCCAATTCGGCGGCGAGCACGGCGTATCCGGCATTGGAAGGATAACGGGCATTGCGGTCGCTCCCAACGGCGACGTCGTGGTAGGCGATACGAATGCGGAACGTATCGTGCGCTTCGATGCAGATGGCAATTTCCTGAGTGCCTCCGGGTCCGAAGGAACAGGTCCCGGCCAGTTCCGAGATCCCCACGATTTCTGGTTCGACGCAGCGGGCCGCCTGCTTGTGGTTGATCGCGACAACAATCGCATCCAGGTCTTCGGCGAAGACAACGATCTCCTTGGACAGCTTACTGACGTCGATCGTCCCACCGCGGTCTTTGTTGACGGACGGGGAGACATCTACGTTTCCGAAGGCCATCAGCGCGTCAGCGTGTTCGCACCCGATGGACGGCTGCTGTCGCGCTTCGGTAGCCAGGGCGAAGACAAGGCTACAGCACTCTTCCACACGCCCCACGCCATCGTGGTGAACAGCGAGCAGACAATTTTCGTTGGCGAGAACCGCCACGGACTCGGCGATTCGGACGCCCCCGCGCGGGCGCTTCAGGCATTCGTCAGACTAGAAAATCAAGAAGACCAAAGCACTCCCGGGAGGACCAACAATGTCATTTCTGCGTAATCTCGCCTTGAAGGAAATGGAGGAGATCGAACGGTCAAGTGTCGCTTACCGTCTGGCATCCTATGGCCTGGGGCTGCAGTACGATGCCATTCCAAAGGACGCGGTTCATATGGCCAAGCGCGCCTTGCTCGATGCCCTTGGTTGTGCACTTGGAGGCCTCGCCTCACCCGGCTACCCCATGCTGCGCGAATTCGCACAGGAGTTTGGCGGACCAGCAGAATCGACGATCATCGGTAGCGGCGAGAAGACCAGCGCTTTCAATGCAACACTGGTCAACAGTTTCCTGGTCCGTTTCCTCGACTACAACGACATGGGAGGCGGCTGCCACAACACCGATGCCATCTCCAATCTCCTGGCAGTCGCCGAGCGGCAGAAGACCACTGGGATCGAGTTCCTTGCCACGTTAGTTGCCTCTTACGAGCTTGGCGTTCGCGTTGATATGTCGGTGGACAGCTGGGACGGCTGGGTGCGCGATTTGCGCGCTTCGCTGACCGTTCCACCCACTATCGGCCGGCTGCTGGGGCTCAATGAAATGCAGATCGCCAACGCGATCGGCATCCTTGCCTCGGGCAATCTGCCGCTCGGCATCCTCGATGCCGGGGGAGAAGAACGCGTCATGCGCAAGAACCTTCGCTTTGGCTGGTCGGCGGCGGCTGGTGTCGTGGCGTGCCTGATGGCCAAGAGGGGCTTCACCGGGCCGGTTCGCGTCCTCGAAGGCGAAGAGGGCATCTCCGAAGTCCTGTTCGGCGGCAAGATGGACTTCGACCAGATGACCGACTTCCGCGGTTTTCGCATCATTCACACGCGCTTCAAATATCTGGCCGCCTGTTCGGGGCTGCACACTTCGATCTATGCCACTCTCGATCTGGTGAAGGAAAACGACATTAAGCCGGAAGACATCGCTCAGGTCTTCATCAAGATCGGCAGCGCTGATCTGATGCGGCCGACGATCTACCAGAAGTATCCACGCAATGCCGAGACCGCCGATCATAGCGTCTACTACACCAATGCGATTGCCATTGTGGATCGCGACGTGGGACCCGCCTCGGCCAATCCGGAACGGTTCTCAGATCCGCGGGTCATCGACCTGATCGAAAAGATGCATGTCAGCCGCGATCCGGAATTTCCACCGCGCGAGAAAGGGCCAAACAAGCTCTTCTACACGAATGTCGGCTGGAATGGAAAATCCGAGATCGTGCTGAAGGATGGCCGCCGCTTCAGCAAGCACATCGTGACGCCCCACGGATTCGGCAACGACCCGCTCAGCGACAAGGAACTCGAGGAAAAGTTCGCGGACATGGCCCAGCGCTACATGAGCAAGGACCAGGTCAAGAAGATCTTCGAGACGATCTGGGATCTCGAATCTGTCACGGACATGGGCAGCCTCATGTCGCAGATGGTCGCGACCAAGAACAAGCCGCACTGAGCCGATTGTAGTTTGCTGGAGGCAAAAGTGACCGCAAGCACTTCACCAGGGCGCAAGCTTCGCGACCTTATCGACGCCGGTGACATCGTAGAGATGCCGGGCTGCAGCGACCCGCTGTCTGCCCGGATCTTCGAACGCATGGGCTTCAAGGCCCTGACCGTGGGCGGTTGGATGACGGGCGCAAGCCGGCTGATTCCCGAACCGCTACTGACTATAAACGAGCAGGTCGACACTGCCCGTGCGATTTCGAAGGCCGTAGCGATCCCCGTTCGGGTGGATGGCCACACCGGCTTCGGCGAGCCCATCCACACCATGCGCGCCGTCGAGTTGTTTGAGGATGCCGGGCTCGCTGGGGTTCATATCGGCGACCAGATATTCCCCAAGCGCGCATCGCACCACCGTGGCGGGAGCCGCGTCTGCGACCTCGACGAGTTCCAGCGCCGCCTCGAATATGCACTAAAAGGCCGCAACGACGAAAGTTTCGTCATCATGGCGCGCACCGATGCCGGCATCGCGGTCGGCGGCTCATGGAAGGAAGCAGCGCGGCGCGCACGCGCAGTCAAAGCGATGGGCATCGAAGTGCTCCTGCCAAGCGTACGCACCGCCGCAGATCTCGATAGGTTCCGCCAAGAATATCCCGATGATGACCTAGCGCTCGAGGGCAGCAGCGACCACAATCACGAGCTGGCCGCGAAGGACTACCGGGAGCACGGCTTCCGCCTCGTCAGCTATCCGCAGGCTGCTGTCGTGACGCAGATGGCCGCGCTCATGGACCTTTACCGCGGTCTTCAGACGTCCGGCATCCTGGTGATGGATCCGGACTGGGCTCGCGAGGTCCGCACCGAGATCGAAGGTGCGCAGCGCATGGAAGAATTCTGGGCCATCGAAGACGCAACGGTCGAAGCAGACAGCAAGAAGCATGAGAGCCGCCACATCGCCGGCTACGAGGGAATTGGTCAAACAGGCAAAGCCCCCTGAACGAGGGTTTGCCAACAGGCAATCGGCCGCCGCAACTGGCGGGAGGACATCAGGGAGGAGCGGTCTGGCAAAGTCCGGATCGCCGTTGCGGACGATTCTCGTCCGGCTCCAATCGCACATACGAATGAGGAGACTTCATCGTGACTAAGGACACCCTATCGATCGCCGCTGTTGGCGACGTTGGTCCGGTTATCGAGCCGGTCGACCGCCTGGTCGATCTCGCGCTGCCTGCCCTTCAGGAGGCGGATTTCCGTATCGCTCAATGCGAACGGACGTATTCGACGCGCGGCTACTATCCCGAGTGGCAGCAGGTTCCGGGAGGCATCCACACCCGACAAGATCCGCGACTGGCTTCAATCTTCAAGAAGTCCGGTTTCGATATCGTATCCCTCGCTTCCAACCACGCGATGGATTGGGGCTATGAACCGCTCTACGACACCATGGACCTCTTCCGCGGCTGGGGTATGCAGGTCATTGGCGCCGGCCGGACCGACGAAGAGGCCCGTCGTCCTGCGATTGTAGAAAAAAACGGAGTCAGGGTCGCCATACTTGCGCGCAGTTCTGTGCTGCGTGACGGCCAGGCCTCAGGCACCGCAATGGGCGGCATCGCGCCGATGCGGGCACATGCTTACTACGAGATGGACGGCTTCCAGCCTGGTACGCCCCCGACGGTAATCACGACGCCATATGAGGAAGACCTTGAGATGCTCAAGGCCGACATCGCGGCGGCAAAGAAAGTCGCGGACAACGTCGTCCTCGTCATCCATTGGGGCATTCGCCTTCTCCCCAAGATCAACGCTACCTATCAGGAGCCAGTGGCGCACGCCGCAATCGATGCGGGCGCTGACGTCATCATCGGCCACCATGCTCACTGTGTGAAGGCCGTTGAAGTCTACAAAGGTAAGGTCTGCTTCTACAGCACGGGCAACTTCATGACGACCGGAAGCCGCAAGGCCCATGTGAAGCCGGAATGGAACCTCTTCTGGCGCGAATACGACCCCAAAACACTCTACAATTTCCCGCGCCACTGCCGCCCCACGATCATTCCCAAAATCGTGTTCAGCAAGAAGGGTGTCGAGCGCGTAAGCTTCCGTCAGGGTTATATCAACGACCTGGCCCAGCCCGAGATGCTGGAAGCCGGAAACCCGCGTTTTGAGGAGGTACTCAAGGAAATGGAGTGGGTGTCCGACTACGTCCCCCACAATTTCCGTGTCGACGGCAACGATGTCGTTGTCGAAACTTAGGTTCACGTACGGCAGGGCATGACAGATGGTCCGCTACATTGCCTTCCGCGTCTTTCAGGGTGTGCTCACCTCTTTGGTTCTGGTGACGCTGGTCTTCTTCTTTACCCGGGTCATCGGCACGCCCGTCGACCTGCTCGTGCCGAATGAAGCCACGCCTGAAATGCGCGCCGCCGCCATCACACGCCTTGGGCTCGACCGGCCCGTATATGAGCAGTACTTCGAGTACATGGGCGATCTGTTCCGTGGCGACATCGGGACTTCGATCAAGTTTCGCCAGTCTGTCGTCTCCATGTTCCTCGAACGATTTCCCAATACCGTCCGCCTGGCTGTGACGGCGCTCGTACTTGGGATGCTGGTTGGCGTGCCGCTCGGCGTCCTTTCCGCCGTGCGCCGCAACAAGTTCGTGGACCATCTTGTGCGCAGCTTCTCGGTCATCGGCATGTCCGCGCCTAACTTCTGGGTGGGGCTGATGCTCATGGTGCTCTTTGCCGTTCATCTCCGAATCCTGCCTGTGGCACGCATGAGTGGATTTAGCTCCTACATTCTTCCTGCCGCCACGCTGAGCCTCGGCCTTCTCGCCGGCACGTCCCGGCTAGTGCGCTCGAGCCTCATCGAGGTCATGTCGAGCGAATACGTGAAGCTCGCGCGGATAAAGGGGGTCTCGGCCTCGTTGGTGGTATGGAAACACGCCTTGCGCAACGCGCTCCTGCCAGTGCTCACCTTCTTCGGCATCACGTTTGCAGGACTCATCAACGGCAGCGTTGCCGTCGAAACGGTGTTCGCCTGGCCCGGAGTGGGACGCCTTGTCTATGAAGGCATCGTCGGGCGCGACTATCCCCTCGTTCAGGGCTGCCTGCTGATACTCGGCTTCCTCGTCATCATCATCAGCCTGCTCGTCGACATCATCTATGCTTATGTCGATCCGCGCATTCGCTACGGCCGTGGGAAATGACATTGAGCACAGGTACCGAACAGGCAACGACAATTCATGGCTCGTCACCCGCGCCTGAGGTAGCACGCCCGCGTTCGCTGGGCCTTGCGTCGCGGCTTCCCTGGTTCCCGCTGGCCGTATTGGTCATCTTTGTCTTCGTGGCGGTCTTCGCGCCGCTCTTGACCTCTTATGATCCCCTGGGCATGTCCCTGCCCGAAAGACTGAAACCTCCGAGCCATCTCCATCCTCTCGGGACTGATACACTCGGCCGCGACGTACTTGCACGCCTGTTCTACGGTGCCCGTATCAGCCTCATCGTGGCGGCGAGTGCGGTCGTGACCAGCGGCCTGATTGGCCTCGCGATTGGCATCGCGTCGGGCTATCTCGGCGGGGCCGTCGACGCGGTGTTGATGCGTCTCACCGACTGCTTCATGGCGCTACCGACACTGCTGATCAGTCTCGTCTTCGTGATGGCCGTCGGTCCCGGTCTCACTACTGTCGTCATTGCGCTTTCAATCGTGGGATGGTCGCGCTTTGCCCGCATTATCCGCAGCGAAGTGCTATCGATCCGCGAACGCGACTTCGTGGCGTTGGCCAAGATCGGCGGCGCTGGGCAGGTTCGTATCATGGTTCGGCATGTGCTGCCGAACGTCTTCAATACGTTCATGGTCATCACATCCCTGGAGGTTAGCGGATGCGTCCTATCGGAAGCTATGCTGAGCTTCCTCGGTGCTGGTGTGCCCACGCCGACACCGACCTGGGGCAACATGATCTCGGACGGCATGCCCTATGTGTCGACCGCCTGGTGGTTGATGGTTTTTCCAGGGCTGGCTCTACTGCTCATCGTCTATTCGATGAACCTCTTCGGTGACTGGCTGCGCGACTTCCTCGACCCCAAGCTGAAGCAAGGTTGACGCGATGGCACTGCTCGAAGTCGAAAATCTCAGTACGCATTTCTTCCTTCGACGTGGCACCATAAAGGCCGTCGACCACGTGAGCTTCTCGATAGAGGCCGGCGAGACTCTTGGCCTCGTCGGCGAGTCGGGCAGCGGCAAGTCAATGGTTGCATCTTCACTGCTCCGTCTGATCGCCCAGCCCGGCCGCATCGTCGGCGGGGCTATCCGCTTTGAAGGTGTCAACCTCCTGTCGCTGGACGAGAAGCAGATGCGCAGCTATCGCGGCCGGCGCATGTCGATGATCCTCCAGGACCCGCTCAGCTCACTGAATCCGGTCCTGACGATCGAAGACCAGGTGGGCGAAGGCATTGCAATCCATGACAAGCTGAGCGGCGCCGCGCTGCGCGACCGGGTTATCGAGGTGCTCAAGCTGGTGGGCATCCCTGCTGCTGAAAAGCGCTTGCGCGACTATCCGCATCACTTCAGCGGCGGCATGCGCCAACGGGTTGTGGGCGCCATAGCGCTCGCCTGCCGCCCACAGTTTCTTATCGCGGACGAGCCGACCACGTCACTCGATGTCACGATCCAGCTCCAATATCTCAACCTGTTGCGTGAAATCCAGCAGCGCGACGGTCTCGCGATGCTGTTCGTCACGCACGATTTCGGCGTCGTCTCGAAGATGTGCGACCGGGTTGCGGTTATGTATGCCGGCATGATCGTGGAGACCGCCTCTGTCCGGGAGATATTCAACAATCCCTGCCATCCTTACACCAAGGCTCTCATCGAGTCCGTGCCCGAGGTTGACGAGAAAGTCGACCGGTTGAGCAGCATCCAGGGGCAGCCGCCCTCCCCGCTTGCGCGGCCGAAGGGCTGTCCTTTTGTCACGCGATGCCCAGTGGCGATGCCGCGCTGCGCTGGCGAGATGCCACCGGAGACCAAGATCTCGGAACAGCAGCAAGTGAGGTGCTGGCACTATGTCTGAGCCATTGCTCGTCGTCGAGAAGGCCTCAAAATCGTTTGAGTTGAGCCGCGGCGTCGTGTTCTCGCGCAGCGTCGGCTCGGTTCGGGCCGTGGAAGACGTCAGTTTCGCCATCGAGGCCGGGCAGACCATTGGCCTTGTCGGTGAGTCGGGGTCCGGGAAATCGACAACCGCTTCGCTCGTTCTCGATCTGAACAAGCCGAGCGCGGGTTCTATTCGATACAATGGCGTGGAGATCAATCGCAGGGACAAGGAGGCCTGGCTCGAGTATCGCCGATCGGTCCAAGCGGTATTCCAGGATCCCTACAGCTCTCTCAGTCCGCGCATGCGTGTGCGCGACATTATCGCCGAGCCACTTGAGACGACCACGAAGATGTCCCGTCAGGAGATCGACAGGCGAGTGGCCGAAGTCGTCGAGCAGGTTGGCCTACCGCCAGACACGCCCAGGCTCTATCCGCATGAGTTCAGCGGCGGACAGCGCCAGCGCATTGCGCTTGCCCGCGCCTTGGCGCCCAAGCCCAAGCTGATCGTTCTCGACGAGCCGGTGTCGGGGCTCGACGTCTCTATGAAGGCGCAGGTTCTCAACCTGCTCAAGGAGCTGCAGGAGAGCTCGAAGGTCGCGTATTTGCTGATTTCTCACAATCTTGCAGACGTCCGATACCTCTGCGACTGGATGATCGTGATGTATCTCGGCAAGATCGTGGAGTCCGGTCCGGTGGAGCGCGTCTTCGCCGAGCCGCTGCATCCCTATACACGAGCCCTGCTGTCGGCAGCTTTGCCGCACCATCCCGATCACGTGGTGAAGGAAGAGATTATCCTCGTGGGTGAAATACCCAGCGCAGTGAACATTCCGAAGGGATGCAGCTTCAATCCGCGATGCACCTATGCCATGCCGATCTGCCGCGAGCTTGTCCCCGCTCGCGTCGGAATACGGCCGCAGCACGAGGCCGCCTGCCATCTCTACCCAGAAGTGGTCGCCGCAAGCGGCGGCACGCCGGCCTCCAAGGAGAACTAGCCGTGGCCGCGCAGCAAAGTGTCAGCGTCATGAGTGGCCTCGCGATAATGGCCGCAGTCGAGCAGACCATCTTGCCCGCCTACCGCGCCACTGGCCGCGACGCCAAAATGATCTGGGATCCGACAACCAAGCTTATCGAGCGCATTGATGCCGGCGAGAGGGCGGATCTGATTATCGCAATCAAAGAACCCATGGATGAGCTCGCGGCTCGCGGTATCATCGTGAGCGAGACACGGCTGCCGCTGGTGCGGGCGCTCGTGGGCGCCGCGGTGCGCGCCGGTGCAGCAATACCCATCATCGCGACTGTCAGCGATCTGCGCCATGCCCTGCTTGCCGCAGCGTCGATCGTCTATTCGCGTGCGGGTGCAAGTGGTATCTACTTCGAGAAGCTGATCGACCGGCTTGGGATCGGCGCGGAGATCCGCGCCAAAAGTGTCGTCATCCCGGCGGGATTGACCGCCGAAGTCGTGGCGCGCGGTGAGGCGGAAATGGCCATCCAGCAGGTCAGCGAGTTGATGGCCGTGCCTGGCGTCGAGCTTGTTGGGTCGATGCCGGCGGAAGTTCAGGCCAATACCGATTTCGACCTGGCACTCTTCACAGGAACCGGCAACGCGGAAGGCGCGCGATCCTTTGCCGCCGCCCTGCGGTCGGACGAGGCCCGTCACGCCTATGAGGCAACAGGTCTCAAGGCTCTCTTCTAGAGTGATCGAGAAGTAAATGCGTCCCCGTATCACATTGCTCCATGCCACCCAGGTCGCAGTCGATCCGGTGAAGGCCGAGTTTCTGGCGCGCTGGCCTGAGGCGGAACTTGTCAACCTGCTCGACGACAGTCTCAGTCCCGACAGAGCACGCGACGGAAGCCTGACGGACGAGATGATCGAGCGGTTCGTGTCCTTCGGCCGCTACGGGGCATCTTTGGGAGCAGAGGGTATGCTAGTGACATGCTCCGCCTTCGGTCCGGCGATTGAACGCCTTGCCACCGAGGTGCCGATACCCGTGCTCAAGCCGAATGAGGCCATGTTCGAGTTGGCCGTCTCCAAAGGAAGCCGCATCGGCATGCTCGCGACTTTCGGACCAGCCGTCGCCACGATGGAAGATGAGTTCTCCGAGTACGTAGCCCGGACCGGTTCGTCGGCTACCCTCCAAACGGTTCTGGTAGAGGACGCAATGAAAGCCCTGCGGTCGGGTGATAGCGCGACCCACAACCGGCTCCTCGCGGAGCACGTAAAGGATCTCGGCCCGGTGGATATCGTCATGCTTGCGCATTTTTCCACCTCGAGGGCGGTATCGGCGGTCTCGGCAGCAACCGAGTTGCCGGTGCTGAGCGCACCTGGATCTGCCGTGGAACGCATGCGCCAAATGGTGGCGCCAGAAACCGACTAGTCGGCGAGTCCGGCATCTTGCAAGAAAGGAACCGCCATGCCGCTTAGCTCCGATGCCCGCAAGATACTCGAAGGCGTGACGACCGCGACGATCACCACGGTGCTTCTGAAGAAGGGACTGCGGAACGTTTGGGTCCGGGGGACGCGGCCGCTGACATCCGGGGACCGCCGCATCGTCGGAACCGCCTTCACATTGCGCTTCGTTCCAGCGCGTGAAGACCTCGCCACGCCGGCTTCGTGGGGCAATCCGATTTCCACGCGCGCTGCGATAGAGGAGATGCCGGAGGGATGCATTGCCATCGCAGATTCAGGGGGCATCATCGACGCCGGCATATTCGGTGACATTCTGTGTGCACGCATGGTCAAGCGCGGCGTGGCAGCGCTCGTGACCGATGGAGTGATCCGGGACAATGCCGGCGTAAAGGCAACGGGGCTGCCCGTCTGGTGCAACGGCGCGGCAGCACCTCCCTCGGTGGCCGGCCTTACCTTCGTTGCGTGGCAACAGCCGATCGGATGTGGCGGGATCGCCGTCATGCCCGACGACATCCTAGTGCTCGACGCCGACGGTGCGGTGGTGATCCCACAGGCATTGCTCGAGCACGTCCTCGCCGAAGCACCCGAGCAGGAACGGATGGAAGCCTGGATCATGACGGAAGTCGACCGGGGCGTGCCGTTGCCTGGCCTCTATCCGATGAACGAAGCGACGAAGGAACGCTACCAGAAAGCCAAAACTGGCGGCTAAGAAATCAAGCCAGGTGGCACGCGGCGGATTGGCCTGGGACAATGGTCCTGAGTTCGGGCCGGGTCGAAAAGCAGGCTTCGACGCGGTCGCGGAAGCAGCGTGTGTGGAAGGGGCAGCCTTGCGGCATGTTCAGCGGACTCGGGAGCTCGCCGCTCAGGACGATTTCGTTGCGATGCTGGCTGGGATGCGTCGGCAGTGCCGCCGAGAGCAACGCCTGTGAGTAGGGATGCGAGGGCCGCGCGAACAGCTGATCTACTTCCGCGAGCTCAACCAGGCGACCCAGGTACATGACGCCCACGCGGTGCGACATGTAGCGTACCGTGTCGGGACCGTGGGCAATCAGCAGGTAGGCCACGCCGGTCTTCTGCTGAAGATCCTTCATCAGGTTCATGATCTGCGCCCGGACTGAAACATCGAGCGCTGAAACCGGTTCGTCGAGAACGATGAGCTTGGGGTCGAGCACGAGGGCGCGTGCGAGCGCGATGCGCTGGCGCTGACCGCCGCTGAATTCGTGCGGATACCGCTCCATTGCGTCGGCGCGCAGGCCGACCTGCTCGAGCGACTGGCGCACCCGGTCGCGAATGTCGTTGCGTGATCCGACACCGTGCACGACGAGGGGTTCTCCCACTGCACTGCCGATGCGCATTCGCGGGCTCAGCGAGCTGTAGGGATCCTGAAAGACCGCCTGAACCGACCGCCGATAATGCGTGAGCTTGCTGCCCTCGAACCCGGCAATATCCTCGCCGTCGAACCAGATAGCCCCGCCGTCGGGATCGATGAGCCGGAGAATCATCTTGGCAGTCGTCGATTTGCCGCAGCCGGATTCGCCGATGAGCGAAAAAGTCTCGCCGGCGCCGATCTCGAAGCTCACATCGGATACGGCCTTGACCTCGCTGGCCGGCTGGGCGGCCTTGCGCCCGCCGCGGAGGGCGAAGCGTTTCTCCAGGTTCACGACCTTGAGCAAAGGCTCACTCATGCTTCCAGCACCTCGCCTGCTGGCCGCCGGCCAGCTCGAACAGAGGCGGCACCTCCGGTGTCAAGCAGCGCTCGAAACGCACCGGGCACCGCTCGTAGAAGGCGCAATTGGGCGGCAGATCCGCCAGGCTCGGCGGCTGCCCCTCGATACTGTTCAGCCTCTCTACCTTGTCGAGGCTCCCTGCCGAGTTGAGAAGAGCGACAGTATAGGGATGCTTGGGACGATCGAAGATATCCTCGACCGTGCCGGTCTCGACGATCTTGCCGGCATACATCACCGCCACGCGGTCGCACATCTTGGCGACCACACCCAGATCATGGGTGATGAGAAGGAGCGCGAGATTCTCGCTGCGCTGAATGTCCTTCAGCGTATTGAGGTATTGTAGCTGGATCGTAAGATCGAGCGCGGTGGTTGGCTCGTCGGCGATGAGGAATTCGGGCCGGCAGGCAATGCTGATGGCGCCGACCACGCGCTGCCGCATGCCGCCGCTGAGCTGATGAGGATATTGGCCGAGCCGCGTTTCAGGCGCAGGAATTCCGACCAGTTGCATGAGCTCGATCAGCCGTCGCTGCAGCTTCTCGCCCCTGATCCGATCGTGCAGGATAATGCCCTCACCCACCTGATCGGCAATCGTCAGCACCGGGTTGAGCGAACTCAGCGGATCCTGAAGAATCATAGACATGTGACGGCCGCGATAGGTCTGCATCTGCGCTTCATCGAGCTGCAGCAGATCGACCCCGTCGAAGCGGACTTCGCCTTCCACGATCTCACCGGGTGGGGAGATCAAGCGTAGCAACGACAACGACATCGCTGACTTGCCGCTGCCCGATTCACCGACGATGCCCAGGGTCTCGCCGCGATCGAGATCGAAGCTCACTCCATCGACGGCCTTCACCACCCCCTGGCGGGTGAAGAAATGCGTCTTCAATCCACGGACCTCGAGGAGAGTCATCGCGTCTGCTTCAGCCTGGGATCGAGCTTGTCGCGCAGCCAGTCACCAAAGGCGTTGAAAGAATAGACGACAAGGGCGAGCGCGAGGCCGGGCGCGACGCTGATCCACCAGGCATTGCTGAGGAAGTCGCGGCCATCGGCCGCCATGTTTCCCCAGGTTGGTGTCGGAGGGGGCACGCCGGCGCCGAGGAAGCTCAGCGTGCTCTCTGTCAGCACCAATTCGCTCACCTGGAGCGAACACAGAATTACGAAGGTATTGGTGACGTTGGGAAGGATGTGCACAGCCATCACGCGCAATGGCGAGCATCCGGCGACGCGGGCAAGAAGAACATAGTCTCGCTCCTTGAGCGAGAGGACTTCGCTGCGGATGATCCGCGCGAAGCGCGACCAGGAGATGATCGAGAGCGCGACGATGGTGGTCACGAGCCCTGGCCCTACCGTCATGACGAAGACCAGCGCAATCAGCAGACTCGGCAAGGCCATGAATACGTCGGTGAGACGCATGAGCACGGAGTCGATGCGGCCACCGAGATACCCGGCGACGATGCCGACGATCAGGCCCATGCCGCCACCGAAGACGACACCGATGCCAGCGACCAGCAGGCTGACGCGGGCTCCGTAGCAGATGCGGGTAAACAGATCGCGGCCGATGGAATCGGTGCCCAGCAAGTGCAAACCGTCCGGTCCGATCCAGCCCGGCGGCTTGAGGCGCGATCCGAGGCTCATGATGTTCGGGTCATAGGGGCTGAGCAGGTGCGCGAAGGCGGCGGCAAAGACCGTGAGGCCGAGCACGATAATCGCAAACCACGGCAGCCCCTGCCGCCGAGAGCGAACTTTGGGATGGCGGGTGGAACGCGGCCTGGCGATTTCTGCGATTGTCATCATCGAGCCTCGTCGAACGCGATCCGGGGATCGACATAGGTGTAGAGGATGTCGACCAGCAGGTTGATCACGACGATCATGAAGCCGACGATGAGCAGGCAGCCCTGCACCAGCGGGTAGTCCCGCCCAACGATGCCCGAATAGATCAGCCGTCCGACGCCTGGCCAGGCGAATATTGCCTCCACCACCACACTGCCATTGAGCAGGAAAGCGAGCTGCACGCCGGCAAAAGTGATGACCGGCAGGAGCGCATTACGCAGGCAATGCTTCCAGATCAGGATGGCGCGCGGTACGCCCTTGATCCGCGCGAGCTTCACATATTCGGTGTCCATCACCTCGATCATGCTGGATCGAACCAGGCGTGCCACACCTGCGAGCAGGAACATGCTCCAGGTGATGGCAGGCAGGATGTAGGACTGCCAGCCTTCGACGCGCGCCACGGGAAGCAGGCGCAGTTTTACCGAGAAGATGAGGATCAGCATGATGCCGAGCCAGAAGGCCGGCACGGACATGCCGAAGACCGTGACTGCCCGGATGCCGCGATCGATGAGACCGTCCTTATGCGTCGCCCCGAGGACGCCAAGCGCGAAACCGGCCGCAAGCGCGAAGGTCATGGCGACGGCCGCGAGCCGCAGCGTGTTTGGGAAGCTCTGGAGGAAGAGCGTCATGACCGGCTGCTGGTAGCGAAGCGAATCGCCAAGGTCCCCTACCAGCAGCCCGCCCATATAGCGCAGATACTGCACGTAATATGGCTCGTCGAGCCGCAGCCGATGGATCATCTCCTCGCGCGCACCTGCTGTCGCCTCCGATGGCAGCAACATGTCCACGGGATTGCCGATCACGCGCGCGAGGATAAACACGATGGTCGCCAACACGAACAACGTGACCAGTCCCTGTACGACGCGGCGGCCGACCTGGCGAAGCATCAGGCGAGCTCGCGGCTGGACACGATCATTCCATCTTCGTCGGCATAGAGATAGTCACCCGGGCGAACTACGACACCCGGCAACTGGACCGGCACGTCGCGTTCGCCATAGCCTTCGCTGCGAGGCCGAAGTGGCGTCGAGCCGAGCGCACGGATACCCATCGGAACCTCTGCGAGTTCGGCAACATCGCGCACGAGACCATTAAACACCAGGCCTGCCCACCCATTCTTGTGGGCCAGCGTCGCGAGATTGCCGCCGATGAGCGCCCGGCGCAGAGAGCCACCGCCATCAATAACAACGACTCGGCCTTCGCCCGGCTTCTCTATGGTCTGGCGCAGCAGAAGATTGTCTTCGTGCAGGCGGAGCGTGACCACTCGGCCATGGAAGCCCTTCACATTTCCATATTCGCGGAAGACCGGAAGCGCGATGGCTATATCGGCTTCGTGAGCATCGCAGAGATCGGCGGTCAGAATCATCGGTTATTCCTTGTTGCGGACTCAGGCCGCATCCGCGAGCTGCGTGAGTTCGCCGCGTTCGGCGGGTGTCATGGCAAGTGCAAGGGCGGCGAGTGCGGTGTCGATATGGGCAGTGCTGCGTGCGCCAACAATCGGCGCGGTAATGGCGGGATGGCTAATCACCCAAGCCAGCGCCACCTGTTCGCGTGGAAGGCCGCGCGAGGCCGCATAGGCCGCCAGGGCATCAACGATCCGAAAGTTACGATCGTTGATGTAGGTGTTTTGATAATTCGGATTGAAGGCCATGCGCGTCCCGGCGGGCACCGTGGCACCAGGCTGGTACTTGCCGGTCAGGAAGCCACCCCCGAGCGGTGAAAAGGGCAGTACGGCAAGCCCTTCGCTCAGGCACATCGGCAGCAGTTCCGATTCAGGATCGCGGAAGACAAGATTGTAACGCGGCTGCACCGAAACGAAGCGCGTAAGGCGTTCCCGATCGCTGATCCAGAGCGATTTTACGACTTGCCACGCCGCGAAATTGGAGCAGCCGACATAGCGGACCTTGCCTGCCCGGACGACGTCGTCGAGTGCCTCCAGCGTCTCCTCGAGCGGCGTATCGGGATCAAAGGAATGGATCTGATAGAGATCGATGTAGTCTGTCCCAAGGCGCCGCAGAGAACCATCCACGCCCGCCATGATTGCAACCCTGGAGGCGCCGCGGTCATTGGGGCCATCGCCGGACTTGTTACCGACCTTGCTTGCGATCACCGCGCGGTCCCGGACATATTTGAGGGCGCGGCCCAAGATCTCTTCGGACCGACCTTGCGCATAGATATTGGCGGTGTCGAAGAAATTGACGCCGGCTTCCATGGCCCTGCCGATGATTTCGGACGAGGCAGCCTCGTCGATTTCCCGGCCGAATGTCATGCAACCGAGGCAAATTGGCGAGACGCGCAGACCAGTTCGGCCAAGCTGGCGGTATTCCATCGCTAATCTCAGCGCGAATGCCGGAAGGAGGCGGGCGGCAAACGCCCACCTCCCTCAAGGTCAAGGCCAAGACGGCTTGGGCACGTCTTGCCGGTCACCCCTGCACCGGCTCCCACTGCGCGAAATACTTCGCAAAGCCCTGGTCCCAATCGCGGTATTCGAGCGCGACGCGCGGACCGTGGACATAAAGCAGGGGCGCGGCGACGACCGGCAGGCACACCCAGCTCGCCGTCGTGATCTCGAGCATCCGCTCGAGCAGCTGATGGGTGCGATCGGCATCCATGCTGCTCTTGGCTTCGAGATATGCAGCGTCGAACTCCGGCGCGTCTGGCGAGTCGGCAAGGAAGTCGAGCGTGCCGTACTGACTCGTGAACACCACGAAGTCGATACGGGCGAGCTTGCTGATCAAGGTCGCGTCGGCGGCCATCTTGCCGATCATGTCGGTCGAAGATCCGGTATCGCGAACCTTGCGGTAGGCGGCACGGTCGACAGCGCGGATATCAGCCTGAACGCCAATCGCCTGCCAATAGCCGGCCACCGCCAAGGCGAGATCCTTGAGGTATGGCGCGGCCGAGTCCGGCACGGACCAGAATTCGAGCGTGAAGCCATCAGGATAGCCCGCTTCGGCAAGCAACGCCTTGGCTGCATCGGGATCGAAACGGAAGGCATCCTTGCCCCAGGCCGCCCACTTCTCGCGCTGCTCCGGCGTGAGGTCGGGGCTTGCACCTTCGGCGGGCGCCGGGAACCGGGCCTGGCCGTAGAACAGGGTATCGATGATCTCCTGCCTGTTGATGGCGAGCGACAGTGCATGGCGGACACGAACATCGGCCAGCGGCTGTCCTTGAGCCAAGGCGCGGTAAGCCCCGAACGTCCAGAAGCGCGCCAGCGAGAAGCCGCCGGAGAAGATCGTGTAGCCTTCGTCCTGGAGTGCCTTGGCGCTCTCCATCGACGCTTCAGTGACGTCGAGCTGATCGGTCTCGATCATCGAGCGGCGCGTCGACTCTTCGGGAACAAGATACATCACCACGCGCTTGAATTTTGGCGTCACACCGCTCCAATGCGGGTAATCGACCGCGGCGAACTCGATATTGTCGCCTGGCGTATGCGACACGAAGCGATAGGGTCCGCTTCCGATCGGATTGGCGCGGAAATAGTCGATGCCGTTTTTCTCGATATAGGCCTTCGGAAAGATCGAGAAATAGGGCTCGTTCGCCGGCGACGCCGAGCTGTAGGCGAGTAGCGGCTGCGGTCCATTGGTGTGGATGCGCAGTGTATAGGGATCGAGGATTTCGATATTCGGCGTATCGCCGAGCACCTGCCTCCAATTGGCGGCGTAGGTGGCGTCCTGCTCGACCATGCGGTTATAGCTGAACGCGATATCTTCGGCGGTAAGCGGACTGCCATCGTGGAAGGTGACGTCGTCGCGGACATGGAACGTCCAGGACAGATTGTCCTCGGCGATCTCCCAGGACTTGACGATGCCGGCAATGGTCTCGCCGGTGTCGCGGTCGGTTTCGAATGCACAGTCATACATGCCGTGCAGCATGATGTAGTTGCTGTTGGCGCCGCCGATGACCGGATCGAGCTGTTCGCCGTAGAAATCCTGCATGCCTACACGAAGCAGCGGCCCGCCGTCCTGGCCCTTGGCCAGGCTTCCGAGCGGCCCGACCATTGCCGTCGCTGCAAGACCCATCAGCACCGAGCGGCGCTTGATCTTCTGGGTGCTTGCCCAATCCGAGTTAGTGTGCGTCGTCATTCCCGTCCTCCCACGAAATGCCGGCGGGACATCCGCCTGGCGCACGTTGTTGCTCATCGGCACAGCACTCATTGCGGCGCCGCAGACTGGTGAGCGGGACCTACTTGGCCGCCGTCACCACAACCTCGTCCCCCTCCCAGGTGAACTTGGTTTTGAACCCTTGGTCCTTGGTCAGCGTTTCGAAATAACCCACGACGTCCTGGCTGCGCGGATCGGCTTTGCCGAGAATCTCGGCCTGCACCTTCTGATTGATGAGACAGGGCAGGAACACGACGCGGGCGACCTTCTTGTCGTCGATGCTTGCCCTTACGATCAGCGTCTTGCGCGACTCCGGCGGGAACGGAAACAGCTTCCACTCCTCGTCGATATGCAGGCCGTACTGCTCGTGATGCTCCTTGACGACAGAGTCATCGAGCAAACCGCGCACCGACTCATGGGCGAAAACCCCGAGCCCATAGAAGATGGCCTTGCCCTTGTAGACTTCGATGCCGGCGGCACTATGCGAATGGTGCTGCACCACGAGGTCGGCGCCTTCGTCGACCGCCGCGTGGGCGATGGTCTTCTGGTACTGGGCGAGGACGTCGGGTACGAGATGCACACCACAATGCTGGGATACCACCACAACATCGGCCTTGGCCCGGGCCAGTCGAACGTCTTCCTTGAGGCGCTCGAAGTCGGCTTCATCGGGAATGGTAACGATCTTGGGTGGCGTGCCCGGCTGCCAGTCGACCTGCTCATAGTAGGTCGAGACCTTGATCGGGTTGCATCCGGGCCGGTCCTTGGCGGCGTCGTAGCCTTGAGGAAGAATTGAGTTGTAGGCGAGCACCGCAACGCGCACGCCATTCTTCTCGACGATCAGCGGCGTACGGGCTTCGGCAAGATCCTTGCCTACGCCGACCACGCCAATATCGGCTTTCTTGAGGTTATCGATCGTGTCGAAGAATGACTCTTCGCCGTAGTCCAGCGCGTGGTTGCTGGCAAAGGAAATGATGTTGATGCCGGCCTTGCGCATCGAAGTGATGTTGCCCAGAGGCGGGCGGCGCGGCAGGCGCCAGCGGAAGCCGCCGAGCTGGCGGGTGCCGCGTTCTGAATAGCTGGTCTCGAGTTGCGCCAGGACGAAGTCGGAGGCGTTGAGGGTCGGCGCGGTAAAGGTGAACAGGTGGTCGCCATTGTCGTGCAGCTGCGGGGCGACGTCTCCCACAGCAATGAAGCTCAGCGCTCCGTTCCGGTCTGTCATGGCTCTCCTGCCCTCTTCGGATTGTTCCGTTGCGCACGGCGCGCCCACGGATTCGCTCCCTGTGGTGGCTCAGCGCCGCCGGCAATCCGCATCGGCGCATACTCCACCATCTCTGCGCCGGACCGTCGCAAACCCGATGCCAAGATGTCAAGATATGAATGCAAAATTATAAATGCGATTTCTTGCGGAACGCTTTCGGCTGCGCTACTCGGGTGTTGCGGGACCTGCTGAACAGGGTTCGTGGAGGAAAGTGCGATCCGCAAGAGATCGCACTGTTGAGGAGACACCTATGGATGCAATGACCCGTCGGATCGCCGACTACGCGCACGATTTGAGCTTCGAGGATATTCCCGCGGGGGTAATCGCCGCAGCCAAGACCCGGCTGGTGGACACATTGGGCTGTGCGATCGGCGGCAGGGACTCCGATCCGGTCTACATCAGCCGCAAGCTCGCCAAGGGCGGCGCACCCGACCTTTATGCGGGCCGCATTTTCGGAACCAGGGAACGCACCAGCGCCGAGGCGGCGACCTTCGTCAATACCTGCATGATCCGCTACCTAGACTTCAACGACGCCATCCATGGCGGGCACCCCAGCGATATGAGCGGCGCGCTCCTCGCGCTCGCCGACGGCGCGGGCATCGATGGCAAACGCCTGCTGTCGGCGCTCGTGGTTGCGTACGAGGTGCATATGCGCCTCGTGAAGACGACCGAGATGCGCGAGCGCGGGTGGGACCAGGGCTTCGCCATCGGGATCGGAACCGTGGCGGGCGTGGGACACCTGCTGGACCTTTCGGCCGAAAAGATCGGACATGCGCTCGCCATCACCTGCACTGGCAATGTCCCGATGCGGGCATCGCGGGCCGGGCTGCTTTCGCACTGGAAGGGCGCGGCGACCGCCTATTCCTGCCGCAACGCTGTTTTTGCTACGCTGCTCGCGGCCGAGGGCATGACCGGCCCCGACAACGCATTCGAGGGGCGCCATGGCCTGTGGGAACAGATCACCGGTCCCTTCGAGCTGCCGGCATGGGCGAATGAAGGTGGTGACTGGTTCCTGCTCAAGAGCAAGATGAAGTACTGGCCGGTCGAGGGCAACACGCTGACTGCCGTCTGGATGGCGCTTGAGCTGCGTAACCAGATCAAAGGCGAGGACATTGCCGCGATCGACATCGATACGCACTGGTCGGGCTGGCACGAGACCGCAAGCGAACCGGAAAAGTGGAATCCTACTTCACGCGAGACCGCCGATCACAGCATGCCTTACATCTTCGCGCGCACGTTCCTTGATGGCGGCATCACGGTCAAGTCCTTCGAGCCGGAACTGGTCTCCGATCCCCTCACCCGGCCACTGATGAACAAGATTCGCGTCCACAACTCGGAAGAGATCAACGCGATCTACAAATCCACCTACCCGTTCACCTATGTGTTGCGCGCCACGGTGACCGGAACCGACGGCAACAAGTTCCCGATCGAGGTGCGCAATCCTCGAGGCACGCCGCAGAACCCAATGACAGATGACGAAGTGGACGCCAAGTTCCGCGGGCTGACTACGCCGGTGCTGGGTGCCGAGCGCACCGGCTTTGCATTGAGCCTGGTCCGTTCCATCGAGACCGCCGTGTCGGCGGCCGCGCTCATGGATGCGTTCGTTATCGAGTAGGCCGGCGCCTAGAGAGATGGAACGCGCGTGGTTGCGCGCCGGCGCGTGCTCCGCACGGCGCGCGCGGGCGCCTCGGGAGTTCGTTGCGACCGCTTCGGCGAAGCAACAGGTATCGGCGTGGCGGTGGAGGAGTGCTGGCTGGCCAGCCACTCCTTCACATTCGCCAGCTTGTTGGCGAGATGCTGGCGCAGCAGCTTGGACAACGCCGGGCCGTTGCGCGAAGCAAGGGCTTCAAGAATTGCCTCGTGTTCGGCCACCGCATGGCTCCAGCGTTCATCGGACATGTTGGCGACGAAACGTGCCGTCAGCACATAGCCCGGCAGGGCGCGATAGGCCGATTTGAGCGTCTCGTTGCGCGTCGATTCGAGGATCGCCTCGTGTATCTGCTGGTTGAGCTTGGAGTAACGCTGCTGGTTGCCGCGCTTGTATTGCACGACCAGCGCCTCGTGCAGCTTGCGGATCTCAGCAATCTCGCGGTCCGTAATCTTCTGGCACGCGATTTCACCCGAAAGCCCCTCGAGGGCTCCGCCGACCAGGAAGAGCTCCTCGAGATTTTCGATGGTCAGCGTGTTGACCACGGCGCCACGATTGGGCAGCAGGCGAACCACCCCTTCCGAAGCGAGCACCTTGAGCGCTTCCCGCAGCGGCGTCCGCGAAACGCCGAATCGCTCGCATAGCTCGCGCTCCGGAATCTTCTGCGCCGGATGCAGATGTCCATCCGTGATGAGGGCCCGCACGCGATCGGTCAGCTCATCATGGAGGGCGCGGCGAGGAATTGAGTCGGCACCCAGGGAAGAGATCATACTCCGAAGAGTCTCCTGTAACCTATGCTAACCGAAAGAGATTATTGGGCGGCGAAGTATGTATCGCCCAGCCCGCCCGCGAATAGCACCATACGAATTTTGCATTCATATCGAGAAGCCACGGCGGATGGCAACCCTCGGACATTTTTCGGCACAGGATCGCTTCTTTGCCCGCGTGCCGGCCCGGTACTCCCTCAATCCGGCGTTGCCGATCTTTGCAAAAACGGCCATGTCTCTCGCTCAGCCCACAGTACATCCATCGACATGAGCGTTTGAAATGACCCGTCGCGTCATTGCGCATCGCGGACACAAGGTCGGAGCGCCGGAGCAGACCGCGGTGGCATTCGAGCTCGCCATCGATCTGGGCGCGTCGATGCTGGAGACCGATCTCAGGTTCACGCGCGACGGCGTGCCGGTCATGCTGCACGATGCCCGGCTGGAGCGAACTACGAACGGCAGGGGCCCGGTCGTGGAGATGGACTGGAGCGACTTGTCGGGCCTCGATGCCGGATCATGGTTCGGCGCGCGCTTTGCCGGCGCGCGCGTGCCCAGGCTCGACGACATGTTCGATCTGGCGGCCCGGCGCAACATCGCGCTCTGCATTGAAGCCAAGGGGGAAGGCGTCGACAATGCCGACACCGCCCTATTCGCAGCGCGCGAGATTGCGCGGCGCGGACGCCTTGATGTCGATGTCGTCGCCTCGTTCGACCATGCCGCGCTTGCCGCCGCGGTCGCCGCGGTGCCGGGCCTGCGGACGGCGCCAGACCGGCTGCCGGAGCATGGCCCGTCCACTGCGGCACAGCTCATCGCCCAAGCCAGGGCAGCGCGGGCCAGCATCATCCAGCACCATTTCGCCGACCTCGACCGCGATGTCGTCTCGGAGACGCAGGCGGCCGGCATCGAAGTGTGGGCGTGGCCGCCAGGAACGATCGAAGAAGCGCAGTTCGCGTACGAGTCGGGCGCCGTCGGACTGATGGGGGATGATGTGGCCGCCATCGCCGCAGTGCTCAAACGGAGCGGCGATTGACAGGCGGCCCGACCAGGCGCTACGTCATAAGTCATCATATGACTGAGGACTGCCGGTGGACAGTGTTGCCGAACTCGAGGATGCCCTGTCGACCCCCTCGGCGGGACTGACCGCCGATCTCAGCAGGCTGAAGGGCGACATTCTGGTACTGGGTGCGGGCGGCAAGCTTGGGCCCAGCCTCGTGCGCCTCGCATTGCGAGCCGTGGACGGCCGCCGGGCCGTCACGGCCGTTTCGCGCTTCAGCAACAAGAGCCATGCCGATGAGCTTGCGGCGGCGGGAGCTAGAATTGTCTCCGCTGACGTCACCGATGAAGCGGCACTGGCGGCGTTGCCCGAAGCCGAAAATGTGGTCTTCCTCGTCGGCTCAAAATTCGGCTCGACCGGACGCGAGGCCGACACCTGGTACACGAATGCCTATCTGCCGGGCCGGGTCGCCGAGCGCTTCAAGTCGAGCCGTATCGTCGCGCTCTCGACCGGCAATGTCTATCCATTCACGCCGGTCAGCAGCGGCGGGCCGACCGAGACGATGCCCGTCGGTCCGGTTGGCGAGTATGCGATGAGCTGCCTTGGCCGCGAGCGCGTGATGACGCGCTTCGCGCAGCACAATGGCACACCGCTCGCGATCATCCGGCTGAACTATGCCGTCGAGATGCGCTATGGCGTGCTGGTCGACATCGCTCGCGCGGTGATGAGCGGCACGCCGGTGGATGTGACGATGTCGGCGGTCAATGTGATCTGGCAGGGCTATGCCAATGAGGTGATCCTGCGCTCGCTGCTGCACGCGACGCCCGAGCCCTTCATCCTGAACCTCACCGGCATCGAAACGCTTTCGGTGCGGCAGATTGCGACGGACTTCAGCAGGCTGTTCGGGGTCGAGGCGAAGATCAGTGGCGCGGAGGCGCCCAATGCGCTGCTTTCCAATGCGAGCAAATGCACGCAACTGTTCGGCCCGCCCGATGTTTCGCTCGCACAGATCGAGTCCTGGACGGCGAACTGGCTGCGAAAGGGCCTGCCGCTGCTCGGCAAGCCGACGGGCTTCCAGAAGCGGGACGGCAAGTTCTGATGACGCCGCTCGAGATCTTTGCCGCCGGCTGCGCCATTCCGGCGCATCCGCTTGCGCTGACGAAAGACAGAAAGCTCGATGAACGGCGTCAGCGCGCCGTGGGCCGCTATTATGTGGCTGCGGGGGCGGGCGGAATGGCCGTAGGTGTCCACACCACGCAGTTTCCGATCCACGACAATGGCATGTATCGGCCGGTGCTGGAGATCGGCATGGAGGTCGCACGCGAGGCAGGCCGGCCGCTGGCCATGATCGCCGGCGTGCAGGGGGATGTGAAGCAGGCGGTGGCGGAAGCGGCGCTAGCGCGCGAGTTGGGCTATCACCTCGTGCTGCTGCGGCCCATGGCTGGCGGCGACGACGCCATGATCGAACGCACGCGTGCGGTGGGAGAAATCCTGCCGGTCGTCGGCTTCTATCTCCAGCCTGCCGTGGGCGGCCGCGTATTGAGCCGCGACTATTGGCGGCGCTTTACGGCGCTCGATTGCGTAGCGGGCATCAAGGTCGCGCCCTTCGACCGGTACCGGACGCTGGATGTGCTACATGGGGTGGCGGAGTCCGGGCGAGCAAACCGCGTCGCCCTCTATACGGGCAATGACAACACCATCATCAGCGACCTCATCTCGCCCCATGAGCTACGGACTTCGGATGGGACTGTGCCATTGCGCTTTGTGGGCGGCCTGCTCGGCCAGTTTGCGGTTGGTACGAAAGCGGCTACGCAGATCGTGGCCGATGCCCATCGCGCGGCGGCGGGTGATGGCGATGCCCTCAGGCGCCTCATGCTGCTCGATGGTCAGCTCACCGACATGAACGCGGCGCTGTTCGACACGGCGAACAGTTTCCGCGGCTGCATCGCCGGCATCAACGAAGTGCTGGCGCGGCAGGGTCTGCTCGCCAGCAATTGGTGCCTTGAGGATCACGAGGTTCTATCGCCCGGCCAGTCGGAAGAGATCACGCGCGTTCTCGCCGACTATCCGCATCTGTGCGACGACGCCTTTATCGCCGAGCATCGCGACCGCTGGCTTTCCGGCTAAGTCCGCAAGAGCGCGCCGATCTCCGCCATCATGCGGACTGGCGCCAATAACTGGTCGCGGGTCATGTCGCCCTTCCCGCTTTGGAGCATGCGGACAATACGGTTGACGACCGGCAACATATAGTCGTCGCCCAGATGGATCCGGCGCTCCATCGTGAGGCGCGGCGAGGCGATCCTGACACCGAAGTCCGACGAGCCCGACTCCCCCAGAGGATGGAATGCGAGCGCGGCGTCGATCTCTCCGCATCGGCAGCGGACGACCGGGTGGGCGCCGCGCACTTCGATGCGCATATCGCGCCACTCGACGCCAACGAGTTCCTGCATAAGCTCTATGGTGTGAATGGCGTAGAAGATGGCGCCGCCATAGGGACTGTCGGGATACCAGGTTCCGTAGACTTGAACCGCAGCCGGCTCCTCGCAATAGGCGAGGCGCGCCCTCAGGGCCACGGTCTCGTCCTGCCAGCGCAGTGCGCTGCCGGACAGCAATGGCGTTCCTGCTGCTTCCGCTGCGTCGACGATGGCTTCGGCATCGGCCGGCGTGCATGCGAGCGGCTTGTCGATGAAGACCGGCCTGCCGGCGGCAAGACCGGCTAGCGCGTGGCGCAGATGCAGATCGCCATGCCGGTCGCCCACGATCACCGCATCCACGTCGGCGATCAGCTCGTCGAGTGTCGCCGCAGTGCGAACATCGGCTGACAGCGTGGCGAGCTCGGCGACGCGGACAGGCGGCATGTCTGGCCCCCACACCGTTGTCACACGGATGTCATGGTGGCGTTCTTCGACATTGAAGTGACGGAGAAAATCCTCGGCGTGGCTGCTGTCGATTCCGGCCAGCCCGATGCGCATCGCGCAGCCTCCAAAGTTACTTGACGCTCAGGGGTGTGCCTGACACATTAGTCATAAGTCATCATATGTTCTTAGACAACGCCTAGCATGCAGGCATCCTCAAGCCCTCACCAGAAGGAAGAACTCCGATGAGACCCGTAGTCCGCAAACTACTTCTGCTTTCGACGACTGCTCTCGCTGCATCCGCCCTCACGGCGATCGTTCCGGCGACCGCGCAGGACAAGAAGCCGGTGACGGTGCTGACGATCGGCTATCCCGATCAGGACACCACCGACGCCGTGACCGGAAACACGACACCCGGCATCGGAAAGCTCGAGGCCGCATTCGAAGCGGCCAATCCCGGCATCGATCTCATCATCACCAATATCCCGTGGGGCGAAGGCGCATCCGGCTATGCGCCAAAGACCGAGGCGATGATCCAGGCCAATGAGTCCTGCCTCTACGAGATGCCCGGCGCCGCCGGTTTCGCCCGCCGCGGCAAGCTCGCCGATCTCGACGCGCTGATCGCCGCCGACAAGGACTTCAAGAATGTCTGGGGGCCGCAGCTCGAGACCGACAAGGTCTGGGGGCCGACCGAACGCAAGCTCTATTACATTCCCAACAATACCGGCGAGCGCGTGATCCATTGGGACGCCGTACTCTTCGACCACTACAAGGTCGAGCCGCTCTCCAAGAACCCGACCCTCGATGAAATCGCCACCAAGGCGAAAGCGCTGACGGGCACGGATCCGGTCACCGGCGAGCAGACCTATGGCTATTACTACCAAGGCAAGTATGCTGTCTGGCAGTTCCTCACCATCGCCCACGCGCTGGGCGCAAACTGGGGCGAGGTCGACGCCGAAGGCAAGATGCACATCAACTGGGACACGCCGGAATATCTCAAGGCGCTGCAGTGGCTGGTGGACATGTCGAAATATGCACCTGCCGGTGCGCTCGGCAGCGACGGCATGCCCGAAGGCTTCCTGAGCGACGACAATGTGGTCGCCATCATCCCCGAGGGCGAGCAGGGCTATTTCATTCAGCCGCTGATCGCCAATCCCGAGTTGCAGAAGCGCTACCGCTCCTCGTTCAATTTGCGCGGCGCCGACGGCGTGGGCGGATTGTCGACCATTTCGCCGATGGCGATGGCCGAAAGCTGCGCCGACAAGGAAACGGCGTGGACCGCTCTCAAATGGCTCGCCGGCAGCGCGGAGTCGCAGAAGTATTATTTCGACTCCAATGGCCGCCTGCCGACCAGCAGCGAAGGCGCATCGGCGCTTCCCGAGATCGCGTCGTTCCCCGACGGCGATGTCGTCCTGACTCAGCCGCAGTTCGCCGAAGCGCCCTATCCGTGGGCGGCCGACCAGCCGCGCTGGGCACTGCAGACCGCGCTTGAAGGCGCACTTGCCGGCACCCTGTCTCCCGCCGATGCGCTCAAACAGGCGCAGGCCGAGACCGATGCGTGGCTCGCCGAGCAGGCTGCCAAGCAGTAACGCCAATGGAGTCGGGATCGAAGTCCTCCCCTGTCGATCCCGGCTCCTTCTCCTCGCGTCTGACGGGCGCCTTTCGCGGTACGCCGGTCTGGTACGGCTTCCTCGCGTTGCCGCTGTTCCTGATCATGGTCTTCGTGGCCTATCCGACGGCCATCGCCTTCCGCGACAGCGTGTTCACGGAAACGCCCGCAGGCCCGCAATATGCGGGTCTTTATCATTTCGGGCGGCTGTTCTCGTCTGCGATCTTCTGGGGCGCGCTCGGCAACACGGTGCTGCTGGGCGTCGCCTTCCTCGGCATCACCCTGCCGCTCGCGACCATCCTCGCCTCGATGCTCAACCGCCTGCGGCGCGGCTCGACGCCGCTCAAGGTCATCTACTTCCTGCCGCAGCTCACCTCGTCGGTCGCCGTCGCGATCATGTTCAACTATGTATTCCAGCCGGACTGGGGCCTGCTGAACGGTGCGCTTCGCACTCTCGGGGTCCAGCAGGTGCCGCTCTGGCTCGCCGATCCACGGCTCAGTCTCGGCGGCTCTCGCGCCGCGGTGACATTGCTCGCGGTGTGGGCGGGGCTCGGCTATTTCATCATCATCGTGCTTGCCGGCCTGCAGTCGATCCCCAACGATCTCTACGACGCCGCCGCCATCGACGGCGCATCGCCGCTGCAGGCCTGGTACTATATGACGCTGCCGAGCCTCAGGCCGACCTTCGTCTTCCTCATCATTACCGGCAGCATCGATGCGCTCTCGCGCTTCGGCGATCTATGGACGCTGGGCGGGCCCGGCGGCTCGCCGGCACGGTCGCTGCAGAGCGTGGTGATGTTCATGTTCCAGCAGGGCTTCGAGAGCAACGATTACTCGTTGGCAGCCGCAACGGCGGTGGTCTTCTTCGTCATTGTGCTGATCATCACGCTCTTCGCATTCCGCGGTTTCCTCCGCAGCGAGTTCAAGGCGGTCCGATGAGCACGCTGGACGAGGCGCTTCCGCAGGAGGTTGTGCAATCCGGCGCGCAGCGCCCCCGCCTGCCGCGCGACTGGCGATCGCAGAGTGCGATGGCGATCGCACTGGTCCTCGGCGCCGTCATCATGCTGCTGCCCTTCCTGTGGATGGTGGCCACGTCGCTGTCGCGCAAGGCCAACTCCTCGATGCCCCGCGTGCCGACGCTGTTCCCGCCCGATCCGAGCTTCTTCAATTACTGGATCGCCAGCGCAAACCTGCCCATCGTGCGGCTCTACATCAACAGCCTGTTCGTGGTCGGCACGACGACCGCGGGTTATCTGCTCTTTTCGTCGATGGCAGGCTATGCCTTCGCCAAGGGCCGCTTTCCCGGCAAGACGGTGCTGTTCATCGTCTTCCTCGCAACGCTCTTCATTCCGTTCGAGACGCGGATGATCCCGCTCTATCTGTTCGTGCGCGACCTCCACATCAACAACACCTACTGGGCGCTGATCCTGCCCTTTCTCGCGGGCGGCTTCGGCACGTTCCTGATGCGGCAGACGATCTCGACCATTCCCGACGACCTCATCGATGCGGCGCGCATCGACGGCGCCTCCGAGTTCCGCATCTTCGTTTCGATCGTGCTGCCGCTGTGCAAACCGACGCTGGCGACACTCGCGATCATCAATGTGATTTGGCGCTGGAACGACGTGCTGTGGCCGCTGCTCGTGACGTCGAGCCGCGACCTCTACACCGTGACGCAGGGTCTTGCCCTGGCGGGGCGCTCGCAGGACATCTACACCGGCGTGGCGCTGGCAACCGCTGTCATGGCGATCCTGCCGGTCATCGTCGCCTATCTGTTCCTCCAGCGTTATGTCATCCGCAGCGTGATTTCGAGCGGGGTGAAGGGCTAGTCACGCGAGCGTCACATTGCCGGGGATGGCAGCGCATGCGGCGTGGACATGAGACGACTAATCTCTATCTTCGGCGGGACGATCCTTTGACGAGCACCCTATGAATCTGGTTAGAAACCGGCCACTCCTGCCGGATGTGGTCCGGTCCGAACTTCGGCGCGCCATCATTGGCGGCGAGTTTCCGCCCGGCTCCAAGCTTCCCAATGAAGAGGCGCTGTGCGCCCGCTTCTCGGTGAGCCGCATCACGCTGCGCGAGGCGGTGCGCGGGCTGATCGAGGACGGTTATGTCATCCGCCGCCAGGGCGCGGGCACGTTCGTCACGCCCGGGCCGGCACTGCGCAACTCGCTCGACAGCAATTTCAGCTACACCGAATATCTTGAGAGCACCGGCATCCGCGTTTCCAAGAAGGTGCTGGACGCCAACAGGATTGCAGCCGACGACGACATCGCGGCCGATCTCGATCTCAAGGTCGATGCCGAAGTGGTGGTGGTGCGACGAGTGCGGATCGCCGGCAAGAAGCCTGCGATCTATTCGATCGATTGCATGCCGGCGAGCATCGTCGATGCGAAGCGCGACCTCAAGGCGTTCAGCCGCTCGCTCTACAAGCTGCTCTCGTCGCGCGGCCATGTGGTCGATCATGCGCGCACCATCCTCACGCCGGTGATCGCGACCAGCGAGATCGCCAAGATCCTCGCGGTGCCGGCGGGCACGCCGCTGCAGCATCTGAAGCAGGTCGACTTCGATACGGGTGGGCGGCCGGTCATGCGCTCGCTGGAGTGGCATGTTCCGTCGGTCATCGAGCTCCGCGTCTATCGCCGCGGGCCGGGGCCGGCCTAGATTCCGGCGCGGGTTCGATAGACAAGGCTCCGGCTCCGCCTTATCATAAGTCATCATATGATTGAGGATTGAGATGAGCCTGCTCCCGCCGCCCCTGGCCGTGATCGAGGACATGGCGTGGTGCTGGTGGACGCGGCCGCGTGCGACGCGGATCGGCGGGAACATCTATTTTGCGGCCCTGGACCATGACGGCCGCATGATCGCAGCCCGCTACGATCTGGCAACAGGCACGAACAGGCGCGTGGCGCTCACGCAGTTCGAAGACGATGATCACAACAATCCGGCCTTGCTTGCGGTGGAAGGCAAGCCCCTGGTCTGCTTCTACAGCCGCCACGATGCCGAGGAAGGCCTACGCTATCGCATCTCCGATGGGCCGCTCTCCCTCGACGGGTGGCAGCCCGAACAAATCCTGACCTTCGGCGGCTCGACCACTTACGCGCAGGTGCATGATGTTGATGGCACGCTCCACCTCTTCACGCGCGTGAACGAGACGCGCTGGGGCTGGTGCATGTCGGAGGACTGGGCGAAGAGCTGGTCGCCGCCGCGCGACTTCCTCGCCTTCGATACCGACCAGCAGGTCTATATGGCGACGGCCATTCTGCGCAACGGCAGGATCATGCGCGTCGGCGTCTCGGGCCATCCAAAGGAATATGAGAACAAGCCGCTCCACGATGTGTGGGCATGCGAGGTCGATCTCGAGACCGGCGCCGTCACCCTGCCCTCGTCCGGCTGCGAGATCGGCAACCTCAAGACCGGCGCCGGCATGCCGCTCGACTATCCGGCGCTCGAGCTGGTGCATCGCACCGCCCCGGACCGCACCACCAATCTGTTCGATGTCAGCAGCGGGCCGGTGTTCGAGATCGGCTATGTCTCCAAGATCAAGGACGACCATTCGACGCGCGACGCGCGCTATCATGTTGCCTCGCTGCGGAACGGGCAATGGCTGGTCGAGGACGTCGTCGCCGCCGGAGCGAAGTTCGGCTACATCCATGCCGGTCTCTATGTCGGCGGCGTCGCCTTTCCCGAGCGCACCGCGCCGGGACAAGTCTATCTCACGCGTGAATCCGAGGGCCTCTGGCATCTCGAGTTCTGGCGACGCGACAAGACCGGGCGCTGGAGCGGCACCGATCTGGTGGAGCCCGGCGCCACCCGCCTGGCACGGCCCTGGGCGGTGTCGCCCCCGGCAGAGCAGCTCGGCGTCGTCGCCCTCGCGCTCGAACGCTACGCCGAAGATAGCTATTATGGGTCGCTGTCCCATCTGGTGGGGGCAGCCTTGCCGAAGGTCTTCGTGCCGTGACCTCTTCACCCATCGGACTGGGTCTCATCGGCTGCGGCTGGGCCGCGGGCGAGATCGTGCGGGCGAGCACACGCCTTCCGACTTTGCGAATCCTTGCGGCCTATGACACGGACCGCGCCCGCGCAGAGGCCCTGGCCAGCAAGGCGGCGGCCCGCGTAACCGACAGCGTCGATGCGACTATCGCCGATCCCGAGATCTCGACGATCTATGTCGGGGTGCCGCATGCCCTCATCGCGCCGATCGTCCGGCGCGCGCTCGATGCCGGCAAACATATATTGGCCGAGAAGCCGCTGTCGCTCGATCCTGCCGAGTCAATCCAGCTCGGCGAGATCGCAGACAGCAAGGGCCTGAAACTGGCGGTCTTTTTCGAGCTCCGCCGCGCCAGCACGGTGGCGGCGGCGAAGCGTATCGTCGACAATGGCGAAATCGGCGTCCCGCGCCTGATCCGCATGCGGACCATCATCGACAAGCGCGCCGACTATTGGGGCCTACCCGGCAGTCCCAACTGGCGCGCCAGCCGCGAGATGGCGGGCGGTGGCGTGCTGCTGATGAACAACATCCACCAGCTCGACACGCTGCGCTATGTCACCGGGCTCGACTATGTTTCCGCCACAGGCGAAATCGCGACCTTCAGCGCCGCGGCCGACGTCGAGGACGCGGGCAGCGCGACGCTTCGCTTGTCCAATGGCGCGATTCTCAACGTCGTCGCCAGCGCGCATAGTCCCGGCGCCAATCACGAGGAAACCATCGAGATCGACGGCAGCGAGGGCCGGCTCGACATTCCCGACCCGTTCGGGATCTCGCCGCTCCGGCTCTATCGCAGCGAGACCAAGGTCTGGAACGAGATCGCGGTGGACCGCGTCGACAGCCATCTGAAGATGCTGCAGAGCTTCGCCGAATCGATCCTCAAGGACAGTGAGGTGCCGGCTTCCGCCAAGGATGCCGCGGCAGCCGTAGCGGCGGTGCAGGCGATCTATCGGTCGGCGGCGGAGCGACGCACCGTCGACATCTAGCTGGCCGGCTTCAACCGGCTGTCGAGGACCTCGCCGGTCTCCTCCAGCACATGGTAGCCGATGGTCGCGAGCAGCGAGTTGATCGTCTTCAGCGCACGGATGGTCTCAAGATGGATATTGCTGGTCGAGGCGCTCTCGGTCACGCCGTCCTTCAGCCGCGCCATGTGCTGGCGCATGCTCTCGTCCACGGCGCTGCGGACTTCGCTCTTCTTCTCCACCAACTGGCGAGCCTGCATCACATCTCGCGTCGCGAGGACGTTCTGCGCGAGTCGCATGCTGGTCACTACCCGCTGGTGCAGTTCGGAAAGTTCTCGCCACCCCGTCGGCGAGAACGCCAGATGTTGCTCAGCCCTGATCTCGGCCAAACGCAGCAGGGTCTTGGTGATGGCGTCGCCGACATGTTCGAGGTTGACGGCAATCGCGACCAAATCCTGTCCGCGCCGCTCCTGCTCGGCGGCGGTGAACTCGACCCGCGCCAGATAGAGCTTGATGTCGGTCTGGGCCCGGTTGATCGCCGCTTCCATCAGCTTGGCCTGGCGGATCTTTTCCTCATCGCCGGTCGAGTAGATTTCCATCACCGGCTCGAACATGCGCGCGACGATTTCCGCCATGCGGATCAGTTCGCGCGTGGTGTTGGCCAGCGCCATCGATGGCTCGTTGACCGATGCTGGATCGAGACAGCTTGGCGGCAATCCGAGGATTCGCTCGGGACCCTCGACGGGCGGCGCCTTGCGGTCGAAGCGGCCTGCAAGTTCCAGTACCGGCCCGATCAGCGGCAATCCGACAACGAGCAAGGCGAGATTGAACAGCAGATGCAAATTGACCACTTTCGCCGCATCGGTCGCGCCGGGCAGATAGGCTACGGCCCCGGTCCATTTCAGCAGGATCAGCGCCAGCACGGCGGCGCAGCCCCGGAGGATGAGATTGCCGGTCATGATGCGGCGGCTCGCCTGCGTGCCGGCGCGCGTCAACACGAAGGGAATGAATGCCCCGCCGATATTGGCACCGAGCAGCAAAGCAGCGGCGGCTTCGAGCGACACCAGACCGTGTGCCGTCAGCATGATCAGCAGGATGATCGCCGCCACTGAAGAGTGCAGCATCCAGGTGATCACCGCCGCAGCGATCATGGCGGTGACGACATCGTTGCGCAAATACTCGGCCGCGACAGGAATCAGCGGGCTGTCGCGCAATGGCGCGGTGGCTTCGCCGAGCAGCGCGAGCGAAATGAAGATGAGGCCGATCCCCATCAGTGTCCGCCCACTCTGGCGAATCTTGCGCCGGTTCGAACGGAAGAACATAAGCGCGCCCACGATCAGCAGGGCCGGCGCAGCGTATTGGACGTTGAGGCTCAGCAGATAGACCACAAGCGAGGAGCCAAGGTCCGCGCCCAGCATGACGCCGAGCCCGGATGCAACCGCAAGGGTGCCTTTGGAAGCAAAGCTCGCGGCGAGCATTCCTGCTGCGGTGGAGCTCTGCAGGCTTAGCGTGAGGACGACACCCAGCACTGCTGATTTGACTGGATTGGCGCTCCAGCGAAGCGCGGCGACGATCTCGGGGCGCCAGCCGCGGTCGATGCCGGTCGAGACCATGTGCAGCGCCCACAGCAACAGCGCCAGCGCACCGCCCAGATGCAACAGGAAAAGATAGGCCATCGCTAGTTCTTACCTGAGGGCGTCAACCAAACCGGCTCCAGCGCCGCAAATCGGGCGCGATAGGAAGCATAAGCCTCTTGATAGAGACCTGTCATGGCCCGGCTTGGAGCGATCTCGCGGAGCTGGAGCCGAAGGGTTAACGCGGCGGAAGCGATATCGGATGCAAGGCCCGCCGCCACCGCCGCCAGAAGGGCGGCACCGGTCGCCGAGGCGTCGCCGCCCTGCAGGATATCGGCCGGACGGCCCGCGACGTCGGCCCGGATCTGGCACCAGAGATCGCTGCGTGCGCCGCCACCCATCAGGCGAAGCCGGCCGGTATCGAGACCGAGACCTGCCAGCCGGTCGACGATGTCGCGCATGGCGAACGCCGTTCCCTCCAGAACGGCACGCGCGAGATGGGCCCGGCCATGGCTCGGGCTCAGTCCAATGAAGCTGCCGCGTGCCGAGGAAATCCATTTGGGCGCCATGGCGCCGCTGAGCGCCGGGATGAAGGTGAGACCGTCGCAACCGGCGGGCGCGGTGGCCGCGAAGGCCGAGAACTCTTCGTCCGAGGCGATGGACAGCAGCTGCGCGGCCCAGCGGACGGCGCCGCCCGACAGCCAGCCGGGATTGCCCAGATGATAGCGCCCGCCCGGATAAGCGTGAGTTTCGACCAGCAGCTGTGGATCGATGATCGCATGGTCGGCGATGGCCGCAACCGTCTCCGCGGTGCCGAGCGACACCGCCACGACCCCCGGCGCCGTCACGCCGCAGCCCAGCGGATTGGAGAAATCATCGCCGGTTCCGGCGACGACCGGAGTCCCCGGCGCGAGCCCGGAAAGTTCGGCCCCTTTGACCGTGATGGTGCCGACGATATCGGTTTCCGCGCAGATCGCCGGCAGCATCCGTTCGCCGATGCCGAAGGCTGCAAGCAGTTCGCTGTCCCATCCACGCCGATTGACATTGTAGAGCATGGTCGTCGAGGCCAGCGAATGCGAGATCGCGCGTGCGCCGGATAGCGCTTCGACCACGAAGCTCACCGGCTGGTGCCAGGTCGCGACCTCAGATGCCGTGTCGAGGTGGCGCGCGAGCCAGGCGATCTTGGCGGCCATATGCGTCGCATCGAGCACCAGGCCGCATCTTTCCTGCACGAGGCGCGGATCGATGCCGACGATCTCATCCGCGGCGCGCCGGTCCATCCAGATGATCGCCGGCGCCAGCGCCCGGCCCTCGGCGTCGGTCGCAACACAGCCGTCGAGCTGTCCGCATATCGCGACGGCGGCAAGGTCGGCGGGCCGAAGCTGCGCCTGCGCCAGGACATCGGCAATCACCGGTTTCAGCGCCGCAAGCCAAAGCTCGGGCCGCTGTTCGGCCCAGCCCGGACGTGGATAGTCCGGCTGATAGGACTGATCGGCCGATGCCATCGCCTGCAGGCTCTCATCGAGGATCGTGGCTTTGAGGCTTTGCGTCCCGATATCGATGCCCAGGACCGCCATCGGTGCCTAGGCCGCTTCGCAATCGGCGACGACGTCGCCCAGTTGCGACAAGATCGAGCCCTTGCGTGGATTGTACGAGCCGTCGAACACAGCCGTACCGATGGTGAACGCGTCAGCGCCCGCATCCGCCACGGCCTTGATCCGCTCGCGCGAGGTGATTGATCCGGCGACGATCAAATAGCCGTCGCCGAGTCCTTTTCGAGCGGCGCGGATGAGATCGAGCGGTTGCGCGTCGGTCGCGCGGTAGGCGAGCAGATCGGCTCCGGCGCAGCCGGCGGCGCGAAAGCTCCGGCAATGAGCCGTCACGTCCTCGGGACTGCCGCCGAGCCTGGTGGGATGGCCGGAGGGAAAACCCGGAAAGGGATAATAGTCCGTTTGGGTACCGGCGAGAATCTCCGTGATGGCGGCGACGTCTGTGCCCCCCAGCAGGCGGTCGATGCCGAGCTCGCGGGCCACGCGCGCCGAACGGAGGCACGCCTCGGGCGTTTCCGATACGACCTCCATATAGGAGATCGCACCCAGGTCCCGGATGCGGTCGGCGAGGATATGCAGTGTCCTCGGTTCGACGCCGACATCCTTGAAGCCGATGTGACCAAGTCCGAGCGGTGCGATCTGCTCGATCACGTCCAGGCAGTCCTCTACCGTCTTGTCGCCGCGGGTCAGCATGAAGATGAAGTCCATTGCGGCTCCCGGATCAGACAGTGGAGACAAGGTGCGTGAGCCGCCCGCTTGCCGCGAGCAGGTCAAGCACTGTGAAGCGGTTGCGGATCTCGCGGGCATGCAGGAGCGCCGAGCGATAGAAAGCGCGGTCGGAATGGATGGCTTCCGGCGAGACGGGCGCGTCCGCCGCATCGAGGACGGCGGCGATACGCGACGACGGTAGGAAGGACCGCGTCAGTCGCGATACAACTTCGGACCAGCCGGATGCGATGCGATGGTTGAGTTCGTCAGCCTTCGCCGCGTCCAGCCGCTTGGCGGCAAATTCCGGCCATACGGAACGGCCGAGCTCCTCGCCGAAATGCGATGTGATGTCGGCTTCGGTCAGCCTGTCCGGCTGCAGCACCGGCGGATGCTCGAGCATATCTTCCTGCAGCCGGGCTACCGAGAGCGTCGTGACTCCGACCTGTTCGCCATGGAACACCGCCGGACGGTCCGCCGGGGACAGCATGTCGAGATAGTGGCTCACCAGATGTTCGGCCTGGCTGGCCGGCGCACTCGAGCCGACGATCGCGGTTCCAAGCCCCGATAGAATCAGCGTGCGGACAAGGACGCGCATGGCCTCGATGCTGCCGCGCACCAGATCGTCGGCGAGGTCGAGCAGGGCCGGCTCCTCGCGGGCCAGCAAATCGTAGGGCAATTGCCGGTAGGGTGTATCCAGCAGCAGATGCGACAGCAGCCAGTCGGTCTGGGCAGTCGACCGGCAGATGCTGTCCCCCAGGCCGGCCCGGATCATGCGCTTGGGCGCGTTCGCCAAGACCTCGAGATCGAAGAAGGCACCAACAGGCGCGATAGCCGGCAGAGTGAGCTTGTGCCCGTGCTGGCTGATCGAGGCCGTGAGCGACGTATAGCCATTCATCGACGGTGCCGTCGCGAACACGGCATAGGGCTTGTTGTCGAGCGCGCTCGAATATTTGGTGAGGTCGTTGATGGTTCCGGACCCCACGGCGATCAGCGCATCGGCCGAATGTGTGGCTGACCGCAACATGCCGACGGTCTCGTCGTCGGGATAGGGGTAGCCGGGAAGCACGATCGGCTGCACGTCGAAGCGGCCCGCCAACGCCTTCGCTACACGCTCGCCGAGCGCAGCGAAGGTCCGGGCGTCCCCGACAATCGCGAGTCTCCGCCCGAAGCCGAGCTCGCCGACGAGATCCGCTTCGTTTCCCGCAAGCGACTCGCGAACGACGAGCTTGCGCGTGTCGACCGTTACCGGCCGGCCGGTTTCCGCGTCGACATAGCGCCCTTCGAGCAGAGCCTCGATCGGGTCGGCATCCACCGTCGCGGAACTGTCCTGCCGCAAATCGATCCGCATCTATCCTGCCGTCAAGTGATAAGTCGTAATATGACTTTGTAGCCGAGTGAGGGATGCGCCGCAACTGGTTCAAGCCGGCATTTGCCCACGGCGCCGGAGCAGAAACTCCGAGAATTCAACGAATCCGGGACCGGAGCGCCGTTCGGTGACATAGGCCGGCAGGGCCGGCATGCGGACACTGAAATCTCCGACATTGGCGACGCCGACCGCCCGCGGAAAATAGCCGAACATGGGCGCATCGTTCGGGCTGTCGCCGACAAAGATCACAGAATTCTTGGCGGCCTCGTCATCCATGCCGAAACACTCGTGCAGCAGGGTCAGGCTGGTCGTCAATTTGTCATGATCGCCGAACCAGGCATTGACGTGTATAGACGACACTTTGGCGTGTGCGCCCGCCTGCTCGAATGCAGCGACGATACAGTCTATCCGGTCCGGAGGCAGCGGCGGCACGTCCTCGCTGAAGTCGATCGCGAGGTCAGCGGAACGATAGGCCTGATCTGCCGCTATCGCCGTTCCCGGGACATCGCGCAGGATCGTCTCCGCGACCGCATCGAGCCGTCGCCGGTCCTCCTGCCATTCCCGATCCGGCCGCATATAGCGGCGGATCATTTTCCTCGCAGCGTCATCGTGGCGAAACCAGAACGCGCCGTTCTCGCCGACAACGGCGTCGACCGGCCATTGCCGCGCGATCAAATCGCACCATCCGGCGGGCCGGCCAGTCACGGGCACGACAATGAGGCCAGCTTCATGCAGACGCTCGAGCGCGAGATATGTGTCCGCGCGCAGGCGGCCATTGTCGGTCAGCGTGTCGTCGATGTCGGTCAGCACGGCGCGAACGCCGCGCGCGACGTCATCGGCCATTTCGGCAAGCGGCAGCATATCCCGTCTCCGAGTCATAAGAGGTCATATGATTATGGGAGGAATGGCAGTATGTATAGAGCTTCCGCCTGGGAGCACCGGCTGGTATCAACCCGATCCGCTTCAAGGAGACTGCCATGGCCGCCAACCCCAAGGTCACGTTCATCGGCGCAGGGTCGACCGTGTTCATGAAGAACATCGTCGGGGACATTCTGCAGCGCCCCGCGCTGGCTGGCGCGAGGATAGCGCTGATGGATATCAATCCGGTACGTCTCGATGAGAGCGCGGTCATCGCAAACAAGCTCGTCTCGACGCTTGGTGTCCCGGCGATCGTCGAGACGTTCGCCGACCAGCGAGCTGCACTCGACGGAGCAGACTTTGTCGTCGTGTGCTTCCAGATCGGGGGCTATGATCCGTGCACGATCACCGATTTCGAGGTGCCCAAGAGGTTCGGCCTGCGCCAGACCATCGCGGATACGCTGGGCATCGGTGGCATCATGCGCGGTATCCGCACCGTGCCGCATTTATGGAAGATTTGCGAGGACATGCTCGCCGTCTGTCCCGGTGCGATCATGCTGCAATATGTGAACCCCATGGCGATCAACACCTGGGCCATCGCCGAGAAATATCCGCAGATCAGGCAGGTCGGCCTCTGTCACTCCGTGCAGGGCACCGCATTCGAGCTGGCCCGCGACCTCGAGATCGATCCGGCGACATTGCGCTACCGCTCCGCCGGGATCAATCACATGGCGTTCTATCTCGAGTTCGAACAGGTCCAGCCGGATGGAAGCTACAAGAATCTTTATCCCGATCTGCTGCGCGCCTACCGGGACGGCACAGCACCGAAAAAGAAGCCGGGATCACGGCAGAACAACAAGGTGCGCTATGAGATGCTGACGCGGCTCGGCTATTTCGTCACCGAGAGCTCGGAGCATTTCGCAGAATATGTGCCGTGGTTCATCAAGGAGGGCCGGGACGATCTGATCGAGAAATTCGGCGTTCCGCTCGATGAATATCCTAAGCGCTGTGTCGAGCAGATCGCGCGCTGGAAGGAGGAGGCCGCCCGCTACAAGACCGCGAACACGGTCGAGATCAAGGACAGCCACGAATACGCATCCGAGATCATCAACTCCGTCTGGACCGGCACGCCCTCGGTCATCTACGGCAATGTGAAGAACCGCGGGCTCATCACCTCGCTGCCCGAGGGATGCGCGGTGGAGGTGCCCTGCCTCGTCGATCGCAACGGCATCCAACCCACCCATATCGGCAATTTGCCGCCGCAGCTCACTGCGCTGATCCGCACCAATGTGAATGTGCAGGAACTGACGGTCGCTGCCCTGATGCAGGAAAGTCGCGAGCATATTTATCATGCGGCGATGATGGACCCTCATACGGCAGCCGAACTCGACCTCGACCAGATCTGGTCGCTGGTGGACCAGCTGCTCGCCGCCCATGATGCGTGGCTGCCCAGATGGGCGCAGCTGCCGCAGAAAATCGCGGCGGAATAATCAGGGCCGGTCGAATAACGGCAGGCGCTGGCCAGCCCCGTCGAAATAGTGCGCGTTGGCAGTCTCGAAGGCAATGCGGAGCCGGTCGCCCAGCTTCGCGTTGGTCCGGCCGCTGGCTTTGACCATCAGGGCCTGCCCCGATGGCATGCGCAGATGCACGAAGGCCTCGCTGCCCAGGTATTCGACGAGATCGACGACGCCTTCTGCGCCGAGATCGCCGCCCTCCCCGATGATGAACTGCTCCGGACGAATGCCGATCGTCGCCGGCTCGGCGGGCAGTGGGGGCCGGCCGAAATCGGCAAGCACGCCGCCTGGGGCCGGCAGCAGATTCATCTTTGGCGAGCCGATGAACGTCGCGACGAAGCGATTGCGCGGAAAATTGTAAAGCTCATAGGGCGTGCCGACCTGCTCGATATTGCCGGCGCTCAGCACCACGATGCGCGTCGCCATGGTCATGGCTTCCACCTGGTCGTGGGTCACATAGATCATCGTGGTTCCGAGCCGGTTGTAGAGACTCGCAAGCTCGACGCGCATCTGCACCCGCAGTTCGGCATCGAGGTTGGAGAGCGGTTCGTCGAACAGAAAGAGCTGCGGCTCGCGCACGATGGCGCGGCCGATGGCGACGCGCTGCTTCTGCCCACCCGAAAGCTGGCGGGGCTTCCTGTCCATCAGCTCACCGATCTGAAGTATGCGCGCGGCCTCGGCGACGCGGCGCTCGATCTCCGGCCGCGGCATCCTGAGATTGGTGAGCCCGAAGGCAAGGTTCCGCCGCACGCTCATATGCGGGTAGAGGGCGTAGGACTGGAACACCATGGATAAATTGCGCTGGCTCGCGGGCACGTCGTTGACGATGCGGTCGCCGATGGCGATCGTCCCATCGGTGATGTCTTCGAGCCCCGCGATCATGCGCAGCAGGGTGGATTTGCCGCAGCCGGATGGTCCGACAAGCACCATGAACTCGCCGGAGCGCACCTCGAGATCGATGCCGTGGATCACCTCGAGATTGCCGTAGGTCTTGCGGACTTCGCTCAGCGTCACGCCGGCCATTGGAACTCCGTGGTCATTTGAGCCCGCTCATCGCGATGCCGCGAATGATGAGGCGCTGGAAGACGATGAAGAACAATATGATCGGGACGATCGAGAGCACCGACATGGCGAACATCTGGCCATATTCGGACACGCTGTCCTGCGCGAGGAACATGCGAAGCGCCAGCGGCACCGTGTAGTCCTTGATGTCGTTGAGATAGATCAGCGGCGGCAGGAAATCTTCCCAGGTCCAGATGAAGGTGAAGATCGCCGCGGTCGCGAGCGCCGGGATCGAGAGCGGCAGAATGATGGCCCAATAGATCTTGAAGGGCGAACAGCCGTCGATCTGCGCCGCCTCGTCGAGCTCGCGCGGCAGCTGGCGGAAGAACTGCACCATCAGGAAGATGAAGAACGCATCCGAGGCCAAAAAGCGCGGCACGATCAGCGGCAGATAGGTATTCACCCAGCCCGCCTTGAGGAACAGGATGTACTGGGGGATAAGCACGACGTGATAGGGGATCATCAGCGTCATCAGCATCAGCGCGAAGAACAGCCGCTTGCCGGTGAACTCCAGTCGCGCGAACGCATAGGCGGCAAATGAGCAGCTCAGCACATTGCCGATCACCGAGAAGACGGTGACGAAGGTCGAATTGAGGAAGAAGCGCGTGAAGCTCACCGCCATCGCGTTCCATCCGCCCGAATAATTGTCGAAGTGAATCTCGGATGGGATCAGCGAGAGATTGCCGAAGATCTGGTTGTCGGGCTTGAGCGAGGACGCAACCAGCCAGAGCAGCGGATAGATCATCACCAGCGAGGTGACGATCAGGAAGACGTGCTTGAGCAGGGTCGCGCGCCTGCCGCGCTGTTCGCGCCGGGCGCGGATGGCGCGCGCCAGTTCGGCGGTCGTGAGCTGTGCGGGCAGCGCGGCGTCCACCATCTCAGCGCTCGTTCTCATAGTGGACCCAGTAGCGCGAGCTCCAGAATGCAATGGCCGTGAAGATCCCGATGATCAGCATCAGCACCCAGGCGATGGCCGACGCATAGCCCATGCGGAAGAAGCTGAAGGCTTCGTTGTAGAGGAAGACGGTGACGAACAGCAGCGCATCGAACGGTGCGCCATTGCCGCCCGAGATGACGAAGGCGCTGGAGAAGGCTTTGAAGGCCTCGATCATCTGCAGCACCAGATTGAAGAAGATCACCGGGGCCAGCAGCGGCACGGTGATGGCGAAGAACCGACGTAAACGCCCGGCGGCATCGATCTCGGCGGCTTCGTAAAGCTCCTGCGGGATGGCTCGCAGGCCGGCGAGGAAAATCAGCATGGGCGAGCCGAACTGCCACATCGCAAGGACGACCAGCGTGTAAAGCGCATATTTTGGTTCGTTGAGCCAGTATGGCCCTTCGATGCCGAACGGCCTGAGGATGGCATTGATGACACCGTTGTGGTCGAAGAGCTGGCGCCAGAGGATCGCCACCGCGATGGAGCCACCTAGGATCGACGGCAGATAGAACAATGCTCTATAGATGCCGATGCCGCGGATGCCCTTGTCGAGGATCAGGGCGACCGCCAGGGCAAAGATCAGCTTCAGCGGCACGGACAGGAAGACGAAGGTGAAAGTGACCCGCATCGCCTTCCAGAAGCGGTCGTCGTAGTTCAGCATGAAGTCGAAATTGTCGAGCCCCACCCATTTGGGGGGCTGCGCGATGTTGTAGTCGGTGAAGGCCAGATAGAGCGACGCAAGGATCGGGCCGATGGCGAGGAAAAAGAAGCCGATGAACCATGGCGTCAGGAAGAAGTAGCCCCATTTGTTCCGGTGAAAGAAGTGCTGCATCGGCTCCGGCCTTGTATGGGAGCCCGCCGGGCCCGTGAGACCCGGCGGGCGAAAGCGCAGGCCCGGCTCAGCCGGCACGTTTCCGGATGAACGCGGCCTGGCGGAGGAACTGCGCGGCCGAGTTCGGGATGTCGTCCTGGTTGAGCAGCAGGCCCGTCGCGATACGCTGGAAGGTCTGCTCGATCTCATTGGCGCCACCTGGAGGGGGCGGCGGCAATTGCATGGTCTTGCCGCGGATGCCGTCGAAGAAGGCGACGGTGGTCGCCTCGGCTTCGGTCAGCTTGGGCAGCAGGGCGTTGCGGACATCGGTCTGCGAGGGGATGCCACGTTCGAGCCCGAGCACCGCGGTCATGTCGAGATCGTTGACGAAGGCGCTCATATAGGTGGTCGCGGCTTCCGCGTTCTTGCTGTCGCGAGTCAGGCAGACGAACTGGCTCGGTTGCACGATCGAGCCCGGGATCATCTTGGGCGTATTGGGATACATGGCTGCCCCGAGCTTGTCGGGAACGAGCGCCTGCGCACCGACGAGCTGGTTCGACCAGCCATAATATGTGGCGCTGGTTCCCGTCACGATGCCCCATTTGGCCATTTCCGGATTGATGAGGCCGGCGGAGGCGCTGGCGGGCGGCGTCGCACCGGCATCGCGGATGTCGGCCCATAGCGCCCAGTATTGCTCGACCAGCTCCTGCGGCACGGCGTAGTTGCCTTCCGCGTCGAACATCTGGACGCCGTTCTGGCCGATCCAGTCCGAGAAGTTCTGGTAGTTGGCGGTGTTGTCGTCCGTACCGGCGGTCTTGCCGCCCGAAGCCTTGCTGACTTCGACTCCGATGCGCTTGGCGTCATCATAGGTCCAGCCGAACGGGTCGAAGCCCTTGCCCGGCTCGATGCCCGCGGCGGCATAGGCCACCGTGTTGTACATGGCGACATGCGAGTTGGCGCCGATGGAAAGCGCATAGAGCTTGCCATTGACCGTGCCCGCGTCGAGCGCCGCCTGGTCCATCTTGGAGATGTCGAGGCTCTTGCCGGCATAGTCGTCGAGCGGCAGGATCGAGCCATTGTTGATGTAGTCGAACATCACGCCATAGCCCATCTGGATGACGTCGGGCATCGAGCCGCCGGCGATCTGGGTCGCGAGTTTGGGGAAGTAATCCGCAAAACCCACGGTCTCGCCGACCACTTCGATATCGGCGTGCTTGCCGTTGAAGATGTCGATCACGGCGAAGGTGCGCTTGTCGCGCTCCGGATTGCCCCACCAGTAATGGCGGATGCGGGCCTTCTCCTGGGCGAACGCCGTTCCTCCCAAGGCCGAGGCAAGCGCGAGCGAACCGGCCGCTCCCGCTGTCGATGCCAGAAATCTCCTGCGTGTAAAGCTCATTCTACTCCTCCCGATTGAACGTCGAATTCCTGCCCCGTTCGGGGCGTCGTCACTCCAGTTCTAGGTCGATGGCGGCACGAGGCCGGGGTTGCGCACGCTCACCAGCTCACCATCGACGAGATCGAGCTGCTGGTTTGCGGCGATACGGAATGGATGGTTGCGACCGGCAAAGGCGAGCGTTCCCTCGATGGTCTGCACGCTCATGCCGATCAGGCTGCGCAGACTGCCATCGCGGCCGGTAACGACGCGCAGCCCCATCGGGCATTGGAACAGCAGCTCGCCGTCGTGGAAAGCCGTGCATTCACCCGCGGCATTCACGAGCTCGAACGCGGCGCCATCGACACTGCGGCCATAGCCGGTCTCGAAACTCTGGTCGCGGTGATCGATCGGCCGAGGCACGAGGCCGGTGAACCAGAGGCTGCCATCCGGCCGCGGCAATATCCCCGAGAGCCGCTCGATAAAGTCGAGCAGGCACAGGATCGCGGGAGAATAGGTTTCGGTGAACCCCTCGCGACCGGTAAAGGGATGAATTGTCTGCGCGAACCGTTCGGCCCGGAACAGGGCGTGCAGCGCCGGATTGAGCACCCAGCTCAACTCGACATGCCGATGGTGATGTTCGAAGGCATGCGGCGCGCGAATGAGGCTGAGGAAATTCGTCGGCCCGGCCCAGCTATTGTAGCTGTATTCGGGGTCATAGCGCGGATCGTCGAGGGCGATCGATGTCAAAGGATATCTGGCGAAGAACTTCCGCGTATTGAGCAGATAGCGCTGCAGCGCGATCTCGAACGCCGCGCCGTCGCCGATTTCGCAGGCGAGCACGCGCAGCAGCACGTCGGACTGCACGCGGACGAATTGCTGGTTGTTGTCGAGATCGTAGAAGAATGCGTCTTCGTCGTCGTAGCAGCAATCGAAGAGCGCCGACTCGCTGCGCCCCGCCTTGCTGCGCCAGGTCTCGCTGTCCTCGCCGAGCTCCTCGGCGATGCGCGCGAGATAGCGGCGCTGGCACGCGATATTGGCGGTGAGGTCGGGAGCCACCAGCGGCAGCAGGGGGTTGTTCGGATCATAGGCGCGGGCGTCATTGCCGAGCGGGCTGTCTGGCATGTGCCAGAAGCGCGGGGAAAGATCGTGGCCGGTGTCGTAGCAGCCGAAGGCCTCGACGCCGCCGGTCTTGCGCGTATCGCGCCAGGTCGCGATCCACTCGTCATAACGTGCCATCGCCGCATACATCGTGCCGAGGAAGCCGCGATCGCGCCCGTTCAGCAAATAATGGTTCCACACCGAGCGGGCGAGCGGCGTCACGATCTGGATCTGGTTGAAAGCCGGGCCGGCGCTGGTGATCTTGTAGGGCAGCAGGCCGTCGGCGCGCTGATAGCGGGCGAAGCCGGAGAAGGTCCGCGCCGCGACCGACGGCAGGAAGCGCGACAGCAATTCGGCGTTGATGGTGCCGGTGCTTTCGAGCCAGCAGCCCAGATAGACGCCACCCTCGTTGAGGATCGGCTCATTGTCGGTGAGCGGCCTGATGCAGGAGAAGAGCTCGCGCAGCGCACGATAATATTGCGCCTCCATCTCGGGCGAGGACGATGCGAAGCGGACACCGGAGGCCAGCCATTCTGCGAGCAACATACCGGCCGAGCCATCGGCACCGGCGCTCGCGCCGATATCGATGCCGCGCAATTTCTGCAGCAGGTCCGGATTCTTCATCAGCACTGCGTCACGATCCTCCTTATGGCGGCGCCTTGTCGCTCCAGTCATGGATCAGGCGGTCCGGCCCGGCGGCAGCACTTCTTTGCCGTGCGGAAAGACGAGCGAGCGGCGGCGCGGGGTTAGCCTTGCCAGCAGTTCGGGACTCGGGCGGTAAGGCAGGCGGAAATAGCCCCAGCTCGGGCCGTAGCGGTAGACCGCGATACGGCGCTGTCCGGGATTGGTCCGGCGCGCCGAGCCATGCGCAATCGCATCGACGAAAAGCAGCGCGTCGCCGGCCCTGAGATGGCACTCGATGGCACCCTCGACGCCATCTACCGAGATTTCGTCGTTCCGCCGCTCGAGCGCGACCGTCTGCGGATGGCGGATATTGGATTTGTGCGAACCCGGGATCACCATGGTGGCGCCATCGCCGGGACCGATGTCGCGGAAGGCCATCAATATGTTGATCTGGCCGCAATGGAACTTGCCGGCGTGGTAGCGGAATTGCGTGCGGATGGTGCCGACATGGCCGCCCGAATGCAGCCGCTGCGCACCGCCCGGTCCGCGGATCGTGCCGAAGCACTCATCGATGAATGCCGGACCGTGATGGCCGTCGAAATTCTCGGGGTCGTCGGTGCCGATGAAATGCACCGCCTTGTCGTACCAGCTCGGATGGTCGAGCAGGCTCTCCCAGACTGGGCCGGCCTCGTAGAGCTGCTGGAAGATCAGGCCTTCCTGCCGGCCGGAATTGTTGACCGCGACATTGCCAACCCAGCCTTGTCCCTCGACATTGGCCGCTTCGAGCGCGTCATAGGTCGCGTTGCAGGCGGCGACTTCGTCGGCCGAGAGCGCGCCCTTGAGGATCAGGTATCCGTTCAGGTCGAACAGATATTCTTCCATCTCCGTGCAGGCGGGCTCGACCCGCATATGCTCGTTCACGGCATCCTCCACGCATAGTCGGTCCCTCTTCGGGGACTTGCCGATGCGGGCTCGGATGGGTGGCGTGAATGCCCATGCCATCAACCGGGACCGCTCGGTTGAACGCTGCGATGGGTCTCTCAGAAGGTCGCAACAAGCAGTGGCGGTTGGTTAGGCGGTCCGACCACAGATGTTGCGCGTAGCGCACGCTTTACCGCATACCCCGGCTGGACCTTCAGGCGTTCCCGCCCCTGGCCCATGACGTGTCTCCGGCCGATCCTGGGGGATTGCTCCCACGCAGATGGCAGGAAACTTGCCCCAATTGCGCGGATTGTCAACGCCGAAGCCGCGGGACCTGTGCGGAGGAGCGGGCCGTCAACCCGCCGCCCGTCTCGCGCCCTCGCCGGCGGTTCCCATCTTGCGCAACAAATCGCCGATTGCCTGCCGCAGCACCTTGGGCGGGAACGGCTTATCGAGCGTGGGATTGACCTGCTCGTCGAAGAACTTCACCGCGTCCGGGCTCAGCGCACCGCCGCTCATGAAGATCATGCGGCTCGCCTGGTCGGGTGCGGACTCCACCAGGGACGCATGAAGGTCCATGCCGGTCATATCCGGCATCATCAGATCGGACAGGATCACATCGAAGCGCTCGCCGCTGTCGAACAGCGCGACCGCGGCGGAGGCCGACGGAACGCCGACGACCTCATGCTCACGCGCGAGCATGCGCTCGATCATCTTGAGCAAAGCGGGCTCGTCATCGACAATCAGCACGCGGCCGCGCGCGACAGGCGCCTCCGGCGCAGCGGCCGGGTCCGCGGATGCGTCCCGCCTGGTCTCGGGCGCGGCGGGCCGCAGCTTCACCGTGAACACGGTGCCGCGCGAGATTTCGCTTTCCACCTCCATCGTCCCGCCCAGTTCGGTGACGATGCGGTGGCAGATGGCGAGGCCGAGCCCGGTGCCGACGCCGGCGGGCTTGGTGGTGAAGAACGGCTCGAACACCTTGGCGAGCTTGTCGGCGGCAATGCCGACGCCGGTATCGGCGAAAGCGATGACGACGTTGCCCGCCGCATCGGCGCGGGTCGAAATCCGGATTTCGTTACCCCCCACCTGCCCCACCGGCATGGCCTGCGCCGCGTTGACGATCAGGTTGAGAAACACCTGGCCGAGCCGCGACTCGCTGCCGGTCACCTGCGGCACCTTGCCGAACTCGCGTACCAGCTTGGCGCGGTGCCTGATTTCGTTCGATGCCATGCGGATGGCCGAATCGATCACCTTGTGGACATCGACGGAGGTCGGCGTGTCCTCGCCTTCCGAGCGCGAGAATATCTTGAGGTCACGCACGATCTCGCGGACGCGCTCGGCGGCCTCCAGCGCATCCCTCAGCGGATCGTCGGGCGTCCCCAGCCGGTCGAACAATTGCCGGCCGATGCCATCTTCGAGCCCGTCGATCAGCATCTTCACCGCCGGGTCGCCGGCGAGGTCCTTGAGGCCGAGTTCGAGCAGTTCGAGATTGCCGGTCACCACCGCGAGCGGATTGTTGATCTCATGGGCGATGCTGGCCGAAAGCATGCCCACCGAGGCCATGCGCTCGGCATGCCGCCGCTCGATGATCGTGGCCTGCAATTCCTTGGTGCGCTCCTCGACCTTGCGTTCGAGCTCGTCCACCATGGCGGCGCGCGCTTCGGCGAGCACGCGCGCGGCCCGCTCGTCATTGGCCTGCAGCTCGCGGCTCAGCAGCTCCTCGCGATAGCGCCGGTTCTCGTCCTCGAACTGCTTGCGGCGGATCTGCGCCAGCACGCGCGCGCTCAGCACTTCGAATTCGCTGGATTTGGAGATGTAGTCGTCGGCCCCCGCGCTCAGCCCCTCCAGCATGGCGGTGCGGTCATCCATGGCGGTCAGCAGGATCAGCGGGATTTCGCGCACGCCGGGCGCGGATTTGATCCGGACGCAGGCTTCCTTGCCGCCCATGCCCGGCATCACGAGGTCCATGAGGATGCAGTCGACCGCCTGCACCGCCAACAACTCCAGCGCCTCCTCGCCGGATCGTGCCTGCAGGACGTCATAGCCGCTCTGGCGCAGCGCATCGGAGAGTTCGTTGAGATAGGTGAGACTGTCGTCCACCGCGAGGATGCGCCGTGAGACGGCAAGGCTCGCGATTGGCTCGGCCGGCCGCTCCCGCAGCTGGCGCATCACCGCGCCGAGGCGTGCGAGGATGATCTCCATGTCGCCGTCCTTGCGGACGAAGGCATCGGCGCCGGCCTCGAGCGCGCGCAATTGCGCGCCGCCCTCTTCGGAGGCCGTCAGCAGCAGGCAGGGGATGGCGCGGGTCGCGGCGTCGAGGCGCACGCGACGGATCAGCGTCGCGCCGTCCATGTCCGGCATGATGCCGTCGACGATCAGGGCGTCGGGCCTGCGGTCGGCGAGCATTTCGAGTCCGCTGCGGCCGTCGGCGGCGCCATAGGCGCGATAGCCTGCCTCTTCGATGGCCTCGCAGAGCGCCTGGCGGAAGGTCTCGCTGTCGTCGATCACGAGGACGCTGGGACGCGGCGGTACGGTCTCGTGCCGGCCCGTCAACTCGCGGGCCTTGGCCACGACGTAGCGGGCCTCATAGGGCTTGCCGACATATTCATTGGCGCCCATACGGATGCCGCGGATCCGGTCGCTGACTTCGGCCTCGCTCGACAGCATCAGCACCGGCAGCGCCGCGCCATGGGTTACGCGCAACTCCTTCAGATATTCGACGCCGTCGCCATCGGGCAGCAGCACATCGAGGATCACCAGCGCGACATTGCCCTCCGTCATGGCGGCACGTGCCTCGTCGAGGCTCTCGGCGAGGCCGACCTCGATGTCGGCTGCCTCGAAGGCCTCGGCGAGGTCCATGCGGACCGTCAGGCTGTCGTCGACGATGAGGACGCGGCCCGTCATGCGCGTGCCCCCCGCACGGCAGCCGTGATGGCCGAGGCGATTTCGCCGAGCGGCAGCACGCGCCCCGCGCCGCCATTGAGGACCGCCTCGCGCGGCATGCCATAGACGACTGAGCTGGCCTCGTCCTGCGCGATGGTGTTGCCGCCGGCCTGCCGGATGGCGAGAAGCCCCTGCGCGCCGTCGCGCCCCATCCCGGTCAGCAAGGCCGCCACCGTGCTGCCGCCCGATGCGGCGGCGACGGATTCGAACAGCACGTCGACGGAGGGTTTGCAGGAGAACCGCTCCGGTCCATCATCGAGCCGGAGCCGGCCGTCCTTCAGCATCAGGTGCCGACCGGGCGGCGCCATGACGACCTGCCCGGTCGCTGCGGAAAGCGGCTCGCCCTCTATCGCAAAGCGCGCGCGCCAGGCGGTCTGCGCGTCGAGCCAGTCGGCAAAGGCATGGCCGAACTGCGGATTGATATGGAGCACGAAGAGCACCGGCACGCCGAGATCGGCGGGCAGACCGCGCAGCACTTCAACGATCGCGCCCGGCCCTCCCGTGGAGGCGCCGATGGCCGCAAGACTGACGCGCGACGAGGATGGCCTGATGCTGCCCGTTGTGGCCGCGGTTGCTGCAGGGCGTGACCGCGCCTTGAGATGCGTGATGACCTTGATGCGCGAGACGAGCTTGACGGTGGACAGGAACTTGCGTTCCCACTCGCCTTCCGGTTCCCGCCCGCTGGGCTTTTCGAGAACGTCGACCGCGCCCGCGACCAGCGCGTCATACATCTTGAACAGCTCGCCGCGATTGAAGGACGAGGAGACGACGAGAATCGGCGTCGGACTATAGGCCATGATGTGCTCGGTGGCGGCGAGCCCGCTCATGACCGGCATCATCATGTCCATGGTGACCACGTCCGGGCGGTGCGCGGCGCAGAGCTCGATCGCCTCTTTGCCGTCGCTCGCCACGCCGACGAGCTCGATCTCGGGATCGCTTTGCAGCACGCTGACAAGCAGGTCCCGCACTGTCGGGGAGTCTTCGGCGGCGAGGACGCGGATGCGGGCCATGGGTCAGGCCACCAGCCGGCGGATGTGATCGAGCAACTCGGCCTGATCGAATTCCGATTTCACGACATAGCCCTGCGCGCCTACGGCCTTGCCGCGGCGCTTGTCCTCGGGAGCATTGCGCGAGGTGACAAGGATCGCGGGCGTGTTGCGCAGTTGCGGATCGCGGCGGATTTCCTCGACGAAGCCGAAGCCATCCATGCCCGGCATCTCCACGTCGCACAGTATCAGCGCGTAATTGCCGCGCCGCGCCCGCTCGAGGCCCTCTTCTGCGGATGTCGCGAGGTCGACCTGGTAGCCGGCGGATTCGAGGATGGACTGTTCGAGCATGCGGGTGGTGAGAGAATCGTCGATCACCAGCAGCGGCAGCTTGATTTCGGCTTCGGCGCGTGCCGGTTCGATCGCTCCGAGCGCAACCGCGACGATGCCTTCGGGATCGAGCATCAGCAATGGCCTGCCGCCGGCATCGAGCGAGGCCCCGGCGACGACCCGCGCCGCGGGCGCCAGCGGCGGCAGCGCGCGAAGCACGACATTGGCGGTGCCGCGGACGCGCCCCGCATCGATGGCCGCAAGTCCGTCGCCGCCGCGCACGACGATGACCGAAAAGCTTCCGGCGCGCCGCGGCGGCGATGGCTTGCCGAGGAGGCGCGAGACGCGGACCAGGGGGATCGACTGGCCATTGTGGAGGATCGCCTCGGTCGCGGCAGTGCGATGGATGTCCCTCGCCTCGATCCGCATGGCATGGCGCACCGCATGGAGCGGCAGGGTCACCATCGCATCGCCGGATTCGATCAGCAGCGCTTCGACGGCGGAGATCGATTGCGGCGCAATGAGTTCGAACACCGTGCCCCTGCCCGGCGTCGTCTCGACCAGCAGTTCGCCGCCGAGCCGCGCTACGGCGTCGCGGACGATGTCCATGCCGATGCCGCGTCCGGCCACTTCGGTGACCGTCTCCGACGTGCTCACGCCGCCGCGCAGCAGCAGCCGGGCCAGTGCCCGCGCATCGCCCTCGGCGGGCATGGGCACCGTTGCGCCCTTGGTCGCCGCCGCGGCAACCAGCTTCGGCACGTCAATTCCGTGCCCGTCGTCCTCGCAGCGAAACACGATCTGCCGCCCGCGCCGCGACACGGCGATCGCGATGCGCCCCTGCGTCGACTTGCCGGCGGCGCTGCGTTCGGCCGGCGTCTCGACGCCGTGGGCCACGGCGTTGCGGATCAACTGGCTGAGCGCATCCTGCGCCACCCGCAGCACGCCGGCATCGAGCCTTATGTCGGTGGCCTGCATCTCGAAGCGCACGAGCTTGCCGAGAGCCTGGGCGGAGTCGCGCCCGGCCCGTTCGAGATAGGGGAAGGCCGTCGTGACCGGTGCCAGCCGGAGCTGCTCCACTGTCTCGCGCACTTCGGAGATTTCGCGCGCGATGCGTTCATGTGTGTCGGCGACGCCGCGTTCGATCCCCGATGTGAGGCCCTGCAACTGGCGGGCGAGTTCGAGCAGTCCATTGCCGGTCCCCTGCACGGCCTGCAGCGACTGGAACAATTGCGTCGAAAGCCGCCGCGCATTGGCCGCGAGCTTCTCGGCCTCCCCCAGCCCGCTCAGTTGCGCATAGGTCTCGCCGACGCCGTCGTAGAGCGCGTCGATCTCGCTGATGTCAGCGGCGGCGAAGGCATGGGTCACCGGTGCCGCCGCAACGGGTGCCGCAGGCGCAGCCGGCGCGGTGGGTTGCACAGACGGCGCCGCTTCGGCCTCCGGAGCCTTGAGGTTCGCGACCCGTTCGGTGATGCCATCGAGAAGCGCCAGCAGCGCGTCCATCTTGTCGCGCGGCACGCTGCCGGCGCCCTCGCGGAAGGGCGACAGCAGATCCTCGATCGAATGGGCCTTGTCCGCGATCTCGGGCTGGCGGACGACGCGTGAGGCCCCCTTGAGCGTATGCGCGAGGCGCAGCAGCCGCGGCACGACATCGCCGCCCGCCCCGGCACGCTCCACTTCCATGAGGCTCTGGTTCAGCTGATCGATCAGCTGCCGCGCCTCGATACGGAAGTATTTGTAGGGGTCGCGGGCCATATGGTCTCAGGCGGCCGCCTGCTTCTGGACCAGCCGCAGCAGGTCGCGCGAGGTCGATGCGAGCTCCGATGCGGTCTGGATGGTCTGGCCGGCGGAGGCTTCGGTCTCCTTGGTCGCCTGCGCTACATTGGCGATCGCGATATTGACCTGTTCGACCGCCGTGGCCTGCTGCTTGGTCGAGAGCTCGATCTCGCGCGCCGCCTCCGTCGTGGTGGTGATGAGCCGCGCGATATCGCTGAAGAGGTTGGCGACGTCGGTGAACTGCCGCGATCCCGCATCCACGGCCTTCGAGCCGGTCTCGGTCGCCATGACGGTGGTGTTCACCGAGCTGCGCACATCGTCGATCAGCGAGCGGATCTCCTTGGCGGACGACGCGACGCGGTCGGCGAGCTTGCGGATCTCGTCGGCCACGACCGAGAAGCGCTTGCCGCTTTCGCCGGCGCCGGCCGCTTCGATCGTGGCGTTGATCGAGAGGATGTTGGTCTGTTCGGCCAGCTCGCTCACGATGTCGAGCACGGAGCCGATCTCCTGCGACTTGCGGCCGAGCTCGAGCATATGGGCGACGACCTGGTCGACCTGGTGGCGGATGCCGCTGATCGAGTCGGTGGCGCGGCTCACCGTCCCATCGCCCGATTGGGCGGCGCTCGTGGTCTGCTCGGCGATCTGCGACACGCGCTGCGCGCTTTCGGCGATCTGGCGCGAGGTCGCAAGCAGCTCGCTGATCGTGGTGTTGATCTCGTTCATCGAGGTGACCTGCTCCTTGACGCCGGTCGCCTGCTGGTTGGCCGCCGATTGCAGTTCAGCGGACGAGCTTTCGACATGCTTGACCGCCGAGCCGATCTGCTGGGTCAGGTTGCGCGTGAGCTGCAGGGCAATGCCGACGGCCAGACCGAGCGCGATGGCGGCGGCGCTGAGGATGATGTTTTCCGCCATGGTGCTGGCGGTCGAAGATTCCTCCCGGGATTTCTCGAGCGCCTGCTGCCGATAATTGTAGTATTCGGTGATGGCTGCCGAGAGCGCGGTGCCGGGCGGAACGAGCTGCGCATCATAGGCGGCCAGTACTTCGGGAATGTCGGCGCCTGACCTGCGCAGGTTGACGACTGAATCGACGGCCTGTGTGTGCTGCTGGAACGTCGTTGCAATGGCGGTTGCGAGCCGCGTTCCCTCCGGGTCGCCGGCCGCGTTCTTGATCATCGTATCGACTGTGGCGTCGAAGTTCTGCCGCGCCGTGGCCAGAGCGTCGATGTCGGCCGGGTCATTGGAAAGCAGGAAGTTGCGCAGCGACGATGTCAGCTGCTGGCGGATGGTCTGCAGCTGCGTCGCCTTCACGAGGAAGGGCGAGTCGATGGTAATGACTGCGTCCTTGTGCTCGACCACGTAGCGCAGGGCCGAGACGGCGATCACCGTCATGAACAGGGTCAGCGCGATCACCGCGCCGAAGCCGAGACCGACTTTGCGGCCGAAGGTCCAGTCACGAAACATGGCTATGCTCCTTTCGGAAGAGGTGGGGCGCCGACACGGTCGGCAATGCCCGAAACGATGGACGACAGCGAGATGATGGGGAGTGCCTGCCCGTTGCGCGCGGCGACTGCCGTGGTGTAGCGGGCCGAGGCGGTCTGTTCGCGGACAGCGATGGCGCTCCGCTCGATACGGAAATGCGAGTCGAAGGCGGCGAAGGCGAAAGCCACAGCGCCACCCTTGGCGAGCAGCAGCCATCGCGCGGTCGCAGGCGGATAGCCGCAGATCGAAGCGAGATCGTAGACGGGCGTCAGCGCGCCCCGGAACGCGGCAAGGCCGATGAATTCGGGGAAAGGACTCGGGCACGGCGTCACGGCGACATCGGCGTGAAGCCCGCCGATCTCCTCCATCGCCACCGCATAGGTCTCGTCGCCGAGGCGAAGGGCGACAAAATCGGCGGTGTCGGTCGCAGCGGTCCTGACCGGCTCGGCGAAGCTCTGGTCGAAGGCATGGCGCATCGCCAGGGCGCGTTCGGAAATCTGCGGCAGGGGCTGGGTCATGCCGCGGCCTCACAGGCCCGGAGTTCGGATTGGCACAGGGTCGACAGGCCGCCCCGCGTGAAACCGCCGCCGAACAGCAGCAGCCGCGATGTGTCCTCGCGCTGCAGCAGGTCCAGTGCCTCGCCAAGATTCTCGCGGGCCTCGGCGAGCTTGCCGGCACGGCGTGCCAGCAGGCCGCGGCGCAGGCGCGGCATGGCGAATTGCGGATCGAGATGCGCGGCAATGCCGTAGTGATGCACGGCGCGCCGGCCGTCCCCCTCGCCCTCGAAGCAGAGACCGAGGATGTAGTTGGCGCCCGAGCTCATTTCGTCCTGGGCGAGCAGCAGATTGCAGACCGCGCGCGCCGCGGTGATCTGTCCATCCTGGGCAAGCAGCAGCGCTTCGAGCAGCAGCACATCGGGATCCGCCGCAACCGAATCCGGCCGCCGCGCGATCAGTGACAGCGCCTCCGAGAAGCGCTCGCGCTGCAGCAGTTCGAGGACGGCTTCGATGGCCCAGCCCGGCGGCTGCGGCCGGGGCTCGGGCGGCAGTGGCGGCTTGGGTGCGACGAGGGTCTCGATGCGCCGGCTCGCTTCGCCGATGGCGGTGTACCAGCTGAGGTCGGGCGCAGCAGCGGCGGGAAGCGGCGGCAGCTCGAAACTGGCAGCCGGCAGATCGACATAGTGCCGGCTCGGCGCCAAATCGCCCGCTTCGCGGCGCTGGTAGTAAAAGGTGTCGTGCGTATGGACGAGATGGAAGTCCTGCGACAGCCCGCGCAGCGTTTCCGCGTGACCGAGGAAGAGATAGCCGCCGGGCTTCAGCGATTGCGCAAGCCGCGAGATGACGGCGTGCTGCGTGGCCGGCCCGAAATACATGATGACGTTGCGGCAGAAGATCGCGTCATAGGCGCCCGGGCGGAAGATATCGCTGTCCGGATCGGCGAGGTTGCGGCAGTCGAACCTCACCATGCCGCGCAGCTCGGAGCTGATTTGCATGTCGCGGCCATGGCCGGTCAACCATTTCTCCTGCATGCGCGCGGGCATTTCGCGCAGCGACCAGGAGCTGTAGCGCCCGGCGGTGGCGCGCCGCAGCGCGGCCGGATTGAGATCGACCGCGCGGATCGAGACCTGCCAGGGCGGCATCGGCACGGCCTCGCGGACGAGCATCGCAAGCGTATAGGGCTCCTCGCCGCTCGAGCAGCCCGCCGAGAGGAAGGAGAGTTCGCGCGGCCCCGCCGCCGCCTGCATGGCGCGAGGTAGTACGATTTCGGAGAAGGCCCGGAACTGGTCGGCATTGCGGAAGAAATAGGTCTCCCCCACCGTCAGCTCTTCCGCCAGCGCCCGATGTTCGGCCGCGTCCTCGCCCACCAGCGCCAGATAGGTCTCGACCGGCACCTGCCGCGCCGCCGTGCGGCGCATGAGCAGATCGCCGAGATAGCCGAGCTTGGAATCATCGAAGCGCAGCCCGAAACGGCTTTCGATCAAATTGCGGAAGCGGGCTTCGGGCGGAAAATCGCGGGAGGTATTCATGCCGCCGCCCCGTTCGCGTCCATCGCGGCGAAGACGTCCTCGGGGATGAGGTTCGATGTCTCCAGCACGGCCATCAGCGCGCCATCGAGGGCGCCCAGTTCGGTCACCGCGGCGCGCGCGGCGCCGGCGAGGAGCGGCGGCAACGCTGCGACGACTGCGCCCGAAAGGGAGCGGAAGCCGAGCACGTCGTCGACCGCCAGCGCCACCGGGCGCGGCCCGGCGCGGACGATCACGAACCGCTCCGGAGTCGCGACTTGGCTGCCGAGGAGCCGACCCAGCACAATCACCGGCAGCGGCGTGCCCCGCACGATGGCCGAACCGGCGATGAAGGCGGGAAGTCCGGGAAGCGGCTTGACCGGCAATGGCCGCATGGTTTCGAGCACGCTCCCGGCCGGAAGCGCGCAGAGCAATGTGCCGGCACGGCAGACCAGAGTGTAGCCGGCCTCCGACGGCAAGGCCCTCTCCCCGCGATTATCGCCAGGCGTTGCCGAGCCCCAATGGACGGCAAGTCCCGTAACCTACGCTGACGCAACGCGAACCGGCGCGGCCGCAATTGACCGCAAGCGAGCCGCGTAGCCCGCGCGCGACATATCGCGCGTCCCGGCGACTCAACGTCACCAGCTTCCCGGTCGGCGGCTTAATGAGCCGTGATTCCGGCCCCTCGCAAACATACGTAGATCGCCTCGAACCCCCGTGTTTTTCGCCGGTTTGGAGGCCTCCGCCGGCCCGGCTCCCATTAGGGCGGAACGGTCAGGCCGGAGGGAATCGCCCAGCCGATTTTCGGATCCCTCGGACGGCCTTGCCGAGGTCCGGTTTCACCCCCGCCATGCGGTTGGCAGGCACCCGCCCCGCCGCGCGGTAGGACCACCGCCGCTCATCCCTTAAGACCGTCCCCCGATTAGCATTTCTCAATTGACCTGTGCTTGCGACGCCACCTATCGTGCCAAGGCGGCGTCAGGGGAGATGCAGATGAAGGGTTTCTCATCGGCTGGCGTCGCCAGCGAACAGGCATTGCTGCTCGAAGCCGCCCAGAGCGCCGTCGATAAACATCCGCAGGCGCTGTTCAGCGATTTCCAGTGGTTCCTGTTCGAGGCGAAGGACGCCGTCTATTTCACGGCCTTCTCCAAAATCGCCTTCGACAAGGATTCGATCCAGAACGTGGTCGCCGAAATGGTGGCGCTGGCGCCGCAGCTGACGCATGGCTTTGTCGGCGCGCGGCCGGGCCAGCCCTTCCCCAAGCATCTGCTCGACGCCATTACCGAAGTGAAGACCGTCGACAGCTTCGAGGGCTATCCGGACAAGTGGATCACCCATTCGCAGGACATCTTCGCGCGGGACGATCTGCCGCTGTTCCGTGTGCAGGCCGCTGTCCTGCGCGGTGGCCCCGATGCCGAAGGCCGCGCTTCGATCCTTCAGGTCCGCGCCAGCCACGCCCTGCTCGAAGGAGCCGATTCGGCGTTGCTGACCCGCTCGCAGTCGGCGGCGCGCGGCATGCCGGGCGGCGAGGTCGAAAAGATCGGGATGCTGACGCGCCTGGGCATGTTCCTGCGCGGGCAGTTCATGGCCTGGACCTATATCGTCATGGCCAATCTCATGGCGCCCAATGAGAAACCCTGGGGCTACAAGACCCTCGCCCTCAAGCGGCACCGGCTGCGCCTGCTGGCCAACCGGCTCGGGGTGCGCCAGCGTTCGCTCTATTTCGCGCTGGTGACGCATGCGCTCAATGGCGAGGAAAAGCACATCAGCAAGAAGGCCATCGCCGCGGCCTACACCCTGCTCGACGGGCGCAAGACCGATGTCGACGACGGGTTCCTGAGGGTCAAGGCGCTGCAGGCCAAGTTCACCGTGCTCGACGATTTCGTCGAATATGTGCGGCAGGTCGACGATCAGGTCGGCAAGCTCGAGCAGAAGGATGTGAGCCTGTTCCTCGCGCTCATGACCTCGGTGATGAAGACGCTGAGGGGCATCAATTCGGTGTTCAAATTCCTGCCCGGCAAGCGCTTCTGGCGCTTCAGCATGGGCATCGAGATCGCCCTCACCCTGGTGCCGCCGCACCGGACCTACGGGCCGATGACGCATGGCATGGTCGAGCCGCTCTATGTCGGCGCCTGGCATCCGGGCCAGAATATCTGCACCTTCTGCCCGGGCCGCGAATACATCACGCTCAACTTCTCGATGGAGGAGCGGCACATCGCCAATGTCGAGAAGATCGTGCCGCTGCTGGAGCGGATCGAGGCGATGGACATCGCACCCTCCGGCCGCAAGGTGGTCGAAGAGGCCTGAGCGCGGACCGGCGGCTCGGGCCGCCAGTGCCCACATTCATCGCTCCAGCCGAAAGAGCGCCGTTCCGGACCACTGAGTCCGGGTGCGCGGCGCCTGTTGCTTCGCCTGTTTGCAGTTCAAATTACATTTGCTAGGCGACAGGCGGGAGCGAGGAAAACGTATGGACGGGACGGACAAGGTCGCCCTGGTGACGGGTGCCGGGTCGGGCGTGGGTGAGGCCACCGCGCTGCGGCTGGCGTCCGGCGGCGTGACGGTCGGCGCGCTCGACATGCTGCCGGAGCGCGTTGCCGCGACCGAAGCGGCGATCGCCGCGGCCGGCGGCACCGCCATTCCCCTCATTGCCGATGTTTCCGACGAAGGGCAGATGCGCGCCGCCGTCGCTGCTCTCATGGAGCGCGCGGGGCGGCTCGACATCGTCATCGCCAATGCCGGCATCAATGGCATGTGGGCGCCTATCGACGACATCACCCCGGCCGAATGGGACAAGACCATCGCGGTCAATCTGCGCGGGACCTATCTCACGCTGCATCTCACCGTGCCGCACCTCAAGCGCCAGGGTGGAGCGATCGTGATCGTCTCCTCGATCAATGGCACGCGGACATTCACCACTGCCGGCGCCGGCGCCTACACCGCGGCCAAGGCGGCGCAGGCCGCGCTCTCCAACCAGATGGCGCTCGAGCTCGCCCGCTACGGCATCCGGGTCAATGCCGTCTGCCCGGGCACGACCAGGACCAACATGTCGCAGAACACCTGGCGGCGGAATCTCGAGGCCGTCCGGATTCCGGTCGAATGGCCCGAGGGCCAGATTCCGCTGACCAAGGGCCAGCCCGCCTCGCCGGCCGAAATCGCCGACGCCATCGCCTTTCTTGCCTCGGATGACGCGCGCCACGTCACCGGCACCTGGCTCTACATCGATGGCGGCCAGTCACTCTTACGCTAAGCTCTCGTCACTCGTACCCGGAGACCATAATGGACATCGCAAAGATCAAGCGGCCCCCCGCGCACCAGATTGAAGCGCTCAAGAAGCTGGGCACGGCAACTGTCGCCGGCACGCTCGGCCATATGGGCATCCGCAATACGCACATGGTCGGCCCGGTGACGCAGAACAAAGGCAAGGTTGCCGTGGGCCCTGCCGTCACGCTGCTGATGATGCCCAAGCGCGAAGACCTCTATGACGAGGGCGAATATGCGGATCCGGAAAAGCAGCTCCACCGCCACGTGCTCTACCAGGTCGAGCCCGGCGACATGGTGGTGGTCGATGCCCGCGGCGACATGAGCTCGGGCATTTTCGGGGACATGATGTCCACCTATTTCAAGGGCCGCGGCGGCTCCGGCATTATCATCGACGGCTGCATGCGGGACTGGCCCAATGTCCAGAAGCTGGACCTCGCGCTCTGGCTGCGCGGCTGGACCCCGAACTTTCACACCCAGACCAACCTCATGCCCTATGCCGTCAATGTGCCGGTGGCCTGCGGCGGCGTGACCGTCCTGCCGGGGGACATCGTCATCGCGGATGACGATGGCGCCGTGGTGCTGCCGCCGGCGCTTGCCGAAAAGGTCATCGAGGACGCCTCACACCACCATGAGTGGGAGGAGTTCTCGCGCATGAAGCTGATGCAGGGCGCGCCGCTGCAGCGCTACTACCCGCTCCATGCCGACGCGCAGGGCGAATATGAGGAGTGGCGGAAGGCCAATCCCAGGAAAAGCTGAGCGTCGCTACGGGTTTGTCCTTAAAGCGGGAACCACAGCTCCGGCATCCTGCGGTCTCGCCTACGCATCAATATCCGGGCCCGGTGCAACGCATCATTAAGCCGGCTGTGAAAGGCTTATGCCGGTATTTTTGATGTTGCTGCGGCGTTGCCATGCAGCCTGTGCGCAGGGGCGAATGTGCGTAAGTCAATTGGCCGCGCGTTGCGGATCGTAGGGTTATGACTACGGCCAACCACGTCGATTTCATTGATCTGGTCAGTCCGGAGCCCCTGGGCACGGCGATCGTTTTCGACGACCATGCCGAAGTCGCCCGGTTGCTGCAGGTTCGGCTCAACCAGCTTGGCCTTGCCACGCGCTGCGTCACCAATCGCGACGAATTCTTCTTCGAGCTCGACGCCGGGCATCCCAAGTTCATCTTCCTCGATCTCGCGCTGGGTCCCACCGACGCCGTGGAGATGCTGCAGCATCTGAAGCGGGCGCGCTTCGAGGGGCGCATCGTGCTGATGAGCGGCGCCTTCACCGTCGCCCTCGACCATGTGCGCCGGATCGGCATGCGCCTGGGCGTCGATATTGCCGGCGTGCTGAAGAAGCCGTTCCGCTACTGGGAGCTGCAGGATCTGCTTTCGAGCCTGCTGGCCCCGGCCGTGGCAGAACCCGCGGCCGAGCCGGACATGGCGCACGACGTCACGCTGCGCCAGGCACTCGACAACAAATGGATCGAGTTCTGGTACCAGCCCAAGATCGATCTGCTGAACGGCAATCTCGCGGGCGTCGAAGCCCTGATGCGGCTCAAGCATCCGGAATTCGGCATGCTGCGCCCCGGCATGCTGCTCAAGCAGGCCTCGCGCGAGGACATGGCCGATCTTCTGGTCCTCTCGCTGGAGGATGCCGTCCGCAATTCATCCAGGCTCCCACGGGGCGGCCGGCGGCTGAGCTTTTCGATCAATGTCGCGGGCTGCACCCTCGTCGAGCCGGAGCTGCTCGACCGCGTGCGCGAACACCGCGCCGACATCGATCCGCGCGTCAATGTCATCCTCGAAGTCACCGAGACCGATATCGTCGAGGATCAGCCCTCGGCGGAGGCCTTCGTGACGCGGGCGCTGCTGCATGGCTTCGACATTTCGATCGACGATTTCGGTCACGGCTACGCGACCTTCGAGCGCCTGCGCAGCATGCCCTTCACCGAGCTCAAGCTCGAGCGGACGATGGTGCATGGCTGCGCGACGGACAAGGCCCTCGAGAATATCTGCCGCGCCAGCTCACGGCTCGGCCACGATTTCGGCGCCAAGGTGGTGGCCGAGGGTATCGAGCGCGAAGAGGACCTGAGGATGGTCCGCGCCCTCGGCTTCGATATGGCGCAGGGCTTCCTCTTCTCGCGTCCCCTGCCCTTCGATCAAATCGTCGCCCTGCCCGACTCCTTCGCGGACGCGCCGCTGGCGAGCCGCCATGGCTGACGCCGATACGCCGTCCGACCTGCCCGCCTATGCCGGCAAGGCTTCGCACGATCTCAACAATCTGCTGATGGTGATCATCGGCCATGCCGACCTTCTGGCGGAAACGCTCCCGGAAGGCGACGCCGCACGCGACAGCGCGGCCGAAATCCTCGAAGCGGCCCTCAAGGCCCAGACCCTCAGCAACAATCTTCTCGAAGCCGCCCGCGCCGCGCGGCGCCCGAGCGCCGCCTAGCGTCCCGCAGAACCCGCGCGCTAGTCGCGGGCGAGGACGATGATGCGGTCGCCCTGCTGGTAGCTCAGCGTCTCGGACTTCTTCGGGTTGACCACGACGCCGCCCATATGGCGCCCGCCGCTCTCGCCGTCGCGCTTGCGCACATAGCCGATGGCCACCTCGCCGCGCTGCCGGCAGGCTTCGGTGACCGTGTAGAAGCTCATCGGGTGGTTGAGCTCGAGATAAAGCTCGGCCGGACGCATGTAGATTTCCGAGCCCTGCTCGTCGAGCAAATCCTCGAAGATCGCGCTCAGGTTTTCGTTCTCGCTCGCCTGCGCCAGCATCAGCGAGACGAGCTTGTTGCTGACCACGAAATCGTCGGCGCGCGTCACTTCGGCGAGCTCGCGGTTGCGCACATCAACCATCTCGCTCACCACATTGATGTGGCTCTTGGCGGCCTCGGCGATCTTGCGCAAATGCAGCAGCGTCACCAGCGTGTGCGTGTCGGTCGCCTGTGCATCCTTGTGGTCCGAATAGGCCAGCACCAGCACGTGATCGTAGATCGGAATGTTGAGCCCTTCGAGCGCCGCGCGATTGGCGGTGTCGACGATGCCGTATTCGACCTGGAGGTTGTTGCCCGAAATCATGAGGTTGCCGATCTCGGCCTGCAGCTCCGGCGTGTCCGCGGCGATGGTAAGGAGCGAACCCGGCGCGACATAGCGCGAGAGTTCGAAGGCGATCATCGGGCCCCGCCGGTTCCAGCCCAGCATCAATATGCGCTCGGGCCGCTTCTCGAGCCGGCGATAGAGGGTGATCGCCGTGTGGTCGACATTGAGCGGGGTGGCCGTCACCTTGATCGAGGCATCGTCCTCGGCAATCACGATCGCCTTCATGCCGGCGAGGATCTGCGTTTCCATCGGGGGGTTGAGATAGACCTTGCCGCTCTTGTCGCAGAGCCCGATCAGGGTGGAATTGTCATAGGCCATCATCGCGTCGCCGAAGCTCGAGCCCTCGATGGCCTTCTGTTCGAGCGTATAGATTTCGCATCCGTCGAAATCGAGCAGCTCGGAATAGACCGTGCTCAGTCCCGACTGGCGCGACGAGTGCACGACGATGCGGGCGATCAGCTCGTCGGCCAGCACCAGTTGCACTTCGCTCCCGCCGACGATGCGCGCAAGCTCGGCATTCTTGCTGTCGCGGATTTCCGCCGCGATCTGGTACTTCGCCTTGCGCCGGCGCGGATCGTTGACCAACGCCAGCACCGTCTTGATGACGCGGCTGTCGGGCTCCTCGGCCTCGGGCGACAGCACGATGATCGAGCGCGAGGTCTGTGGCGAGGTGATGCCGAGATCGCCGAGGTCCGTCGGGTCGCCCGAGCGGCAGATGATGCGCGTGTTGCGCAAATTCGGTACCTTGTGCGCGATCTCGTCTTCCATCTCGACCTTGTCCATATCGGCCATGATGACGATGCGCGGCCGGCGCCGGCTCTGGTTGGCGATGGTCAGTTCCGCGATGATGTCGAAGATCGAGGGCGACCAGTTGAGGATGATCGTGTGGTCGCGCTCGATCACATCGGAGCGGCCCTTGCGCAATTCGTCGAGCCGGCCCTCTATGCCGCTCGACAACACGCCGATCAGCGTCGCGACCACGAAGATGCCGCCCAGCGTCACCGCCAGCATCACGACGCGGAAGGCCCAGCCCTGGTCGGCGCCCATCGTGCCCGCATCGAGCGTGCGCATCAGGCTCTCCCACATGGCCTCGCCGAAATCGAGCGGTCCGCTGCCTTCGGGCGCGATGCGCAGCAGCACCAGCACGGCGCCAGCGATTGCGATGAGGATGACCGAGAGGATCGCCAGCCAGCCGATCAGCGCGACCGGGCCCGCCGCCATCGATTTGTCGAACTCATAGCGGAGCCGGGCGCCCAAGCCGCCGCGCTTGTTTCCGCCATCTTTGGCCATCTTCGAAACCGCGCCGCCCGCGGTCCCCCAAATCCGCCCCGTCAATGGAGTCAAGCATTTGGCGCGTGTCATGGGAAGCATGGTGGGCCCCTAATCCCCGCGGGTTTCGCAGCCGGAGTCGAAGTGCTAAGAGGCCCTTTCCGCCATCGGATGGGCATCCGGCTTGTTTCTGCGCCTTTCGCGTTCGCTGTTATTGGTCTCGTGCGCGGCGCTCGCGATCAGCGCCTGCAGCGGGCTGTCGTCGGGCGGCCGGACCTATTCCTCCGTCCCCACCAAGCGGATCGCGCTGACCGAAGTGCAGATCGCCGCGTCCGTGAAGCCGGACAGCGTCGATGGCCTCATCGCCAAATATGCCGCCATCTACAATGTGCCGGAATCGCTGATCCGCCGCATCATCGTGCGCGAGAGCGGTTACAATGCGCGCGCCCGCAACGGCCCCTATTACGGGTTGATGCAGATCAGCTACGCGACGGCGACCTCGATGGGCTATCGCGGCCCCGCCTCCGGATTGCTCGACCCCGAGACGAACCTCAAATACGGCGTCAAATACTTGGCGGGTGCCTATCTCGTCGCCGGTAATAGTGCCGATGGCGCCGTGCGCAACTATTCCTCGGGTTATTACTACGACGCCAAGCGCCAGGGCCTGCTCGAGGAAGTCGGGCTGCGTTAGCCGGATTGCCGGTGCAAAGCCTGCCGCGCCCGATTCTCAAATCGCCGCCGCGGCGCTAGGCCTCGGGCGTGGGAACAGTCTCCTCGGGGGAAAGAACAAATGGTTAGAAAACTCGGGGCCGAGCTTGTCGGCACCTTCTGGCTCGTCTTCGCGGTGCTCGGCACCGCGCTCATGGCGGCGGGCGTGCCCGATGTGGGCGTCGGCTGGATCGGCGTTGCCTTCGCGGCGGGCCTTGCGGTCATGACGATGGCCTACGCCGTAGGCGGCATTTCCGGCGGGCACTTCAATCCGGCGGTGACGCTGGGGCTCGCGGTCGCGGGCCGCATCGAATGGTCGGAGGTGATCGGCTACTGGATCGCGCAGATCATCGGGGCCGCGATCGCGGCGGTCATCGTCTATGTCATTGCCTCGTCGGCCGCGGGTTTCGCGCCGGGCGGCTTCGCTTCAACCGGCTATGCCGAGAATTCGCCGGGCGGCTATTCGATGCTCTCGGGACTCGTAGCGGAGATCGTGCTGACCGGCGTCTTCGTGCTCGTCATCCTCGGCGCGACCAGCAAGGCCGCTCCGGCGGGTTTTGCGCCCATCGCCATCGGCCTCGCGCTGACGGTCGTCCATCTCATCGGCATCCCGGTCACCAATGCCTCGGTGAACCCGGCGCGCTCCATCGCCTCGGCGCTGTTCGCGACCAATGGCGCCTGGGGCCAGATCTGGCTGTTCATCGTCGGCCCGCTGGTGGGCGGCGCGCTGGGCGCCATCATCTGGCGCTACGTGCTCGCTCCGGGCGAGAGCCCGGCCGGCATCGGGCAGACCTGATCCGAACCCGCCGGGCAAGACGTGCTTTGTCGCGTCCTGCCCGGCATGCTACCCCTTGCCGGACGAAAAGGGGGTCGACCTGGCCAAAGACCAGCCGAGCATCACCGAATATCTCAAGACCGTGGATGCAAATCCCGAGGTCTTGTCACATGGCAAGGTGCTCTACATCATCCATGAACTGAGCCGGCTCATCAGCACGACGTTCGACGGCTACATGGCCCGCCACAAGCTCACGCATGGGCAGTGGTGGGCGCTGATGCATCTGTACGAAAACCAGGGCACGTCGCAGAGCGATCTTGCCGAGAAGATGCAGATGGGCCGCGCTTCGGCCGGCAAGCTGCTCGAGCGCATGGAGGCCAAGGGCTGGATCGAGCGCCGGCCAGATCCGCGCGACAACCGCATCAGGCGCGTCTATTTCGCCGATGGCGCCACGCAGGTGTTCACGCTGATGGGCAAGGAAGGCAGTGCGCTGTTCCACGCCATGCTCGGCAATCTCGACCCGGATGACGAAATGACCCTGCTGCGCGCCTTGAGGCGCATCCGCGAGAATGCCGAGGCCGAGCTCGCGCGCAACAAATAGAAGTCACGTCAGCCGGCCGAACCACCATAGCGACAATGCGCCCGCCGCAATGGCGAAGAGCGCACCGACACCCGCAAAGATGAAGGCGATCTCGGTGAGCTTGGTTTCGCCGACGAGCTTGGTCGACAGCGAATTGTAGACCCGCGTGAGTTCGGCCGCGGAAGTGGCTTCGAAATACTCGCCGCCGGTGCGCTTGGCGATCTCCTGGAGCGTCGGGGCATCGAGCGCGGCGCGCGTCATGCGTTCGCCGAAATAGACGACGCCCCCTTCGTCCGAGCCGAAGCCCACCGTATAGACGCGCACGCCCCAATCGGCCGCCATCTGCCCGGCCGCGATCGGGTTGGGCCCGACCGTGGTCGCCCCGTCCGTCAGCAGCACGATGACCGCGCTCTGATAGCTGCCCGGTTCCACCGGCTCGTGCTGCAGATTCTGCGCGGCATTCTCGCGCGCCTCGGCGAGTTGCCGTTCACTGAGGAAGCCCTGGACGGACATCGGCGCCGTATCGGGCCGGCCCGGCGCGTCGCCGGGGCCGCCCATCGCCCGATAGAAATCGGTCTCGGGGAAGATCGTGTGGAGCGAGGTCAGCACGCCCGAGCCGACCGCGGTGCCGCGGCGAAGCTCGAACCGCTCGATCGCCTCGAGCAGTGGCTGGCGCTCGATGGTCGGCGCCTGGACGAGCAGCGCCACCGAGGCGAAGGCGACGATGCCGATCTCGACGGTCGCGGGCTGGCTGGTGATGAAGTCCTTGGCCGCCACCTGCGCCGCGGCCATGCGCGTGGGCGATACGTCCTCGGCGCCCATCGATCCGGAAACGTCCATCGCGAGGATCACCGTCGCCCGCGATGAGTTGAGCGATACCACCGCGGCCGGCCGCGCCACCGCGATGATGAGGACGGCGATGGCCGCCAGCAGCAAAGCGGGCGGCACGTGGCGGCGCCAGCCCGGTCCCTTGCCGAGCGCCGCCTTGATGAGCGTGAGGTTGGCATATTGGACGGTCGCGCGCTTCCGCCGCCGCAGCACATAGATGTAGAGCGCGACCAGTGCCGGCACGAGCAGCAGCAGCCAGAGCATGTCCTGCCAGATGAAGATCATGCGAGCCCTCCTGCCGCGGGAGCCAGATGCGGAGGCAGCGAGCCGCCGGCGCCGATCGCCTTCTCGCCCTTGCGCAGTTCGGCGAAGCGGCGGATGGCCTCGACCAGATCGTCGCCGGTCGAGATTTCGAGCACGTCGCAGCCCGCCATCTCGAACGCCGCCAGCATCGCGGCTTCGGCGCGTTCGGCTTCCGCCACGAAGCGGCGGCGGAAGCCGGCATCGCCGGTATCGACGAAGAGTTGTTCGCCCGTCTCGGGATCCTCGAAGGGATAGGCGCCGAGGTCCGGCAAATCGCGCTCCAGCGGATCGACGAGCCGCACCGCCAGCACCTCGTGCCGGCGGCTCAGCATCGCCAGCGGCTTCTCCCAACCACCTTCCGAAATGAAATCGGAGACGACGAAGACCAGCGAGCGCTTCTTCAGCATCTCGAGCGCCTTGCCGAGAAAGCTGCCGAGATCGGTGCGCGGCGTGCGGAGCAGGCGCGGATTGTTGCGGATGCGGTCGATGAGGTTCAGCACATGCAGCCGTCCGCCGCGCGGCGGCAATACCAGCCGGTTGATGCCGTCGGTGAGGATCGCGCCGACCTTGTTGCCGCGCCGGGTCAGCAGCCGCGACAGAACAGCGGTGAACTCAACCAGAGCCTGCCGCTTGGTGATCTCGCCCGAGCCGAAATCGATCGAGGGGCTCAAATCGAGCAGGAACCAGGCCGTCACCTCGCGGTCTTCATTATAGACCCGCACATGCGGCACCTGCGTCCGCGCCGTGACGTTCCAGTCGATGTGGCGCACATCGTCATGCGGCTGGTATTCGCGCAGATCGGCCAGGTCGAGCCCGAAGCCGCGGAACAGCGTGCGGTAGTCGCCCTGCAGCAATCCGTCGAGACGGCGGATCACCGTCCATTCGAGCCGCTTGAGCAGGGCTTCGACACTGTCAGGCGACGCGGGCATGGCTCTCGAGCACCTTTTCCGGAGCGGGAACGGATTTGAGGATGCGGGCGATGAGATGGTCGGCGCTGAGGCCCTCCGACAGCGCCTCGTAGCTCAAGACGATGCGGTGCCGCAGCACATCGGCGGTCACGTCGAGCACGTCCTCGGGCAGCACATAGTCGCGGCCGCGGAGGAAGGCGAGTGCCCTGCCGGCCTCGATCATCGAGATCGTGCCGCGCGGGCTCGCACCATAGAGCACCAGCCGGTTCGTATCCTTGAGCCCCGCCCTCTGTGGATCGCGCGTCGCGCCGACGACCTTGACCGCGAATTGCAGAAGGGTCGGATCGACATAGACATTGCGCACGCGCTGCTGCAGGCGCACCAGATCGTCGGTCGTCGCCACGCGGTTGACGGCCTGCATGGTCCCGGTGACGCGCGAGACGATCACCAGCTCCTCGTCCTCGGTGGGATAGCCCACCAGAACCTTCATCATGAAGCGGTCGACCTGCGCCTCGGGCAGCGCATAGGTGCCCTCGGTCTCGATCGGGTTCTGCGTCGCCATCACGACGAACGGGTTGGGCACCTTGTGGCTCTCGCCCGCGATGGTCACCTGCCGCTCCTGCATTACTTCGAGCAGTGCGCTCTGCACCTTGGCCGGCGCGCGGTTGATTTCATCGGCAAGCAGAAGGTTGCAAAATGCCGGGCCGAGCAGCGTCGAGAAGTCGCCGGTCTTCTGGTTGTAGATGCGCGTGCCCACCAAGTCCGAGGGCACGAGGTCCGGCGTGAACTGGATGCGCTTGAAGCTGCCCTGGATCGCGTCGGCCAGCGTGTTGACCGTCAGCGTCTTGGCGAGACCCGGCACGCCCTCGACGAGGAGGTGACCCCGCGCCAGCAGCGCAATCAGCACCCGTTCGAGAAAGCGGTCCTGGCCGACCACGACCTTCTTCACCTCATAGAGCACCTGTTCCATCAGCGATGCGGCGGCTTCGGGCTTGTCGTTCATGAAGACCTCGGTTCCGGGTTCAACTCAAAGCGGATTCTCGCCGGCGGCAGCGGCGGCGGTTTCGATGGGCACCGCAAAGCCGATGCCCGCAAACGTGCGATTGCCCGACGGGTTCACGATGGCGGTGACGATCCCCACCACCTCGCCATCGGCATTGAGCAGCGGCCCGCCGGAATTGCCGGGATTGGCCGCCGCATCGAACTGGATGAGTCCGGTCAGGATCTTGTCGTGCTCGGTCTTGAAGACGCGGCCGGTGCCCGACACCACTCCGGTCGAGATGGAGGGGCCGATGCCGAAGGGAAAGCCGATGGCCGCGATGTCGTCCCCCGGATCGAGCCCGAGGCTCGAGGCAAGCACCGCGGGCTCAACGCCTTCGGGCATGCTGGCGGGATAGATCACCGCCAGGTCCTGTTCGGGCGTCGCGCCGATCATGGCCCCCGACACCTGCGTGCCGTCCATGAAGGTGACGCGCAGCTTCGGGCCCGCCGAAGCGACGTGGAAATTGGTGAGGATCGTTCCCTTGTCGTCGATGATGACGCCGGTGCCGATGGCGGTGTAGGCGCGCATGGCATCTTCGTCCTCGGAGCCCGCGGGCGGCTCGGCGGAGGCGGTCGGCGGCGCGCTCGAATCCGGCGGCTTGTCCTCATAAGCCTCGATACGCACGATCGAGCCGATGGCATTCTGGAAGACCACCGAACCGAAAGCGGGCTCCGGCGGACGTTCCGCCAGCGCCTCTTCGAGCCGCGTTTCGAACTCATTGCCCGACATCGGCGGCGTGGGCCCGCGCACAGCGTCATAAAGCGCGAACAGCGCAAGGGCGATGAGGGTCGAGGTGACGAGGAGCGAGGCGACCGGGCGGTCGCGATAGAGCTGCACGAAGGCGGCTTTGCCGCGCTCGATCCATCCGGGGCGCGCAGGCTCTGACGGCGCGGCAGCAAAAGGGGGCGGCCCGAAAGCCGACGCGCCAGCGCGTCTTGGCTGGCCTGACCGGGAATAGAGTGGCCGTCGCTTCACGTCGCGAACTCCGCTTTGTTCGCCGTCGTTCCCCCCAAACATGACCCCAGACCGCGAAGCCTAGACGGCACCGCTGCAGCGGACAATCCAATTTCGGGCTTCGTCCCGAAGCTGTGATCGGGCCGATTGTGACAGTCAGGCGAGGCCGGGGAAGAAATCCGTGCGGATGCGGCGGCGCGGCACGCCCATGCTGCGAAGCGCGTGGCTCACGGCGGAAACCATTGCGTGCGGGCCGGACAGATAGAACACCCGCTCCATGAAGTCGGGTACTTCGAGCGCGATCAGCTCGGCATCGATCAGTCCCGGCACGAGCCCCGGAATCGACAGGTCGCCACGCTCCACCACATGGACGGTGCGCAGGCCGAGGCTGCGCTCGGCCTCGTTGAGCACGTCGCGATAGGCGATGTCGTCGAGTTCCGCATTGCCGTAGAGCATGACGATGTCGCGCGTTTCGCCGGTGTCGCTCAGATAACGGAGCATCGAGCGGAACGGGGTGATGCCGATGCCTCCGGCAATGAAGGCGAGCTTGGTGCGCGGATCGCGCGGCAGCACGAAGCTGCCCGCAAGCTGCGACGCGAGGATCGTGTCGCCCGGCTGCATCTGCGCGAGCGAGCGCTTGAAGGCGCTGGCGCGCGGATAGAATTTTACACCAAGTCGGACATCGTCCTCGGTTGGGGCCGAGGCGATCGTGAAGCTGCGGCGGTTGCCGCGATTGTCGGTGTGCGGAACGCCCAGCGTCCATTCGAGATACTGGCCGGGCCGGAAGGCGATGGGCCGATCGGGCCGGAAGACGAAATCATAGGCGCCATTCGCCGCATGCTCGATGCGCTGCAACGTCAGCAGATAGCGGCCCTTGGGGCTGGCGAGCCAGGCAAAGGCGTTGCCCACGAGCAGAGCCAGCTCGGGGGTCAGGAAGAAGCTGCCCAGATGAATGCCCGGAGCCGCCAGCACACCGACGATCGCCGCATAGGCAAGGCGCGGCCAGCGCGCCTGCGGCGCCGTGAGCGGCTCGGTCAGCATGGCGAAGGCAAGGAAGAACAGCGGCGAATGGATCAGCGTCTCGACCATGGCCTGCTGCAGGTCGGCCAATGGCGTCGTCGCCGCGACCGCCAGCAGATTGGCGGCAATGAACATGGCGACCAGATCGAAACGCTGCAGCTTGCGCGTTACCATCACGCCGCCGATCAGCACCGCGGGCAGCAGCACGGGATCGCCCGCGACCCACCATGTCGGCGGCTGGGCCAGCAGCACGCCCGTCAGCACGACGCCGATCGCCGCCGGGTTGAACACATGCTTGCGGCGGACGGCGAGGATGAATTTGGCGGCGATGGCCCAGACCGATGCGCAGACGATCCCGCCGAGCCCGGCCGCATCGTTGGCGGCGACGGGCTGCATGATGAGCGCGATGATGAGCGCCGTGATCAGCGCCGACTCGGTATTGGCCGGCGTCTCGAATACGGCGGCGAAGATCCGGTTGACCGTCCAGCACATGGCCATGGCGACGACGGCCGAAAAGACGAGCTGGGTCGCATCCACCGGAACGAGGCCGAAGGGCGCGAGCACCACGGCGAGGCCGAGCAGGACCGCCAGATAATAGAGCACGAGGCGATACATCGTCGTGCGGTCGATGAAATCGTCGATATGGCGGATCATGGCATTGTCAGCTCTTCGAAGCCCGAACTCATGGTGGCGATGCCGGCGGCATCGATCTGGTAGGCCTCGAGCCCGGGCTGGGCTTCGATGAAATCGATGCCGCGCATGCCCATGGCGAAAGCGGCGGTCGCAAAGCGGTCCGCCTCGAGCACGTCGCGGCCGATGACGGTGAGGCTCACAATGTCCTTGAGGATGGAAGCGGGACGGAAGGGATCGTAGATGTGCTGGCCGCGCACATAGGTCCCCGAAGTCGCGATGCCGCGGCCCTTCGGATAGATGGTCTTGACGTGCTGCGCGGGATGGAACGGGTCGCGAATGCCCGCGCTCCAGGGCTTGCCCGCTGCATTGCGTCCCGCGCTCTGGATGTCGCCGCCCGCGTCCACGTAGAAGTCGCGCGCACCTGCCGATTCGAGCAGGCGCGCGGCGTTGCGGATGGCCCAGCCCTTGACGACGCCCGAGGGGTCGAGCGTGCCGTCCGGCCGCCTGATATCGAAATAGCCTGCGGTCTCCGCCTGTGTCAGCGCAGCGATGGCGAACACCTCCTCCATCTCGGGACTGCAGCGTTCGACATCGACGCGTCCGGCATTGATGGCGGAGATTTCGCTGTCGGCGCGGTAGGTGCTGAAGCGCCGGTCGACCGCCTCGAAATAGGCGAAGGCGCGCTCATGCAAAGCGGAGTCCTCGGCGCCCGCGATCTCGATCGTTATGGGCATGCCCATCAATTGGCGCGTAATGCGCATCCTCAGCCCCGCGCCTGTGCCAGCGCCGCGCCGAGCGATTTGGCGAAGGCATTGCTGGTGAGGGTGGCCCCCGAGATGAAATCGACATTGCCGCTCTGCGCGCGGATCGCTTCGCGGACCAGCAGCGGCAGCGCCTGCTGATTGATGAAGCGCGAGGTCCGCCGGTCGCTCGGATATTGCAGGATCTTCACCTTGGCCAGCTGGCCGTCCTGGATCACCGCCGCGACCTGCACGAGCCCGTAATAGGCATTGGCCGCGGGCCCGTCATAGGTGCCGTCGGCAAAGGCGCCGGCCGGCAGGGCCGGAGCCGCCGCAAGCACTGCGGAGGGGGCGTTCGCTTCGGGTGCGGGCGTCGAGGCTTCGACGATGCCTACCGGAAGCTTCGGCGCGGGCCGCCGGATCGGCAAAGGCGTATCGTCTTCGTCCTCGTCGCCATCGTCATGGGTCGCCGCGGGCACTGCCACTTCCGGGCTTGCGCTCATGGACGGCGTGACCGGCGCGGGAACGCTTGCCGCCGGTGCCGGGCCGGCCTCGGGCATGGAGATCGCCGCGGTGGTGTCGAGGACGGTGTCGGGTTCCAGTTGCCGCTGCTGGGTCCAGACATAGGCGCCCGATGCCGCAATCACGGCGATGGGCAGGAGGAGCTTCTTCAATCTCGCCTCGCGCTTTCGAACCGCGACGCTGCCGGTTCGATTCGACGGCACAAACTGCCACTCCGTTCCTGCCCGGAGGCTGGCTGGGCGATGAATTCTTGGTAAGGATGCCGACAGGAATCGGCGTGCAACCGGCCTATGCCGGATAGCGGGGTTGACTCCCTCGGGCGCAGGGGTCCCGATAGCGGCATGTTGCGGCGAGATTCTCTCGAGACCCTCAGCGGTCTCGTTGCCCATGGCGATTTGCGGCTGGTCTATGTGATCGGCATTGCGCGGTCGAACTCGACCGTGGTCTGCCGGCTGCTGGGCGAGCGGCTCGACGGCGTCGTGTACGAGCCCGCGGTTCCCGCCGCACCCGATCCGCTTGGCCATTATGCGCGCGTCATCATGAACGCCTACCGCAAGGCGCGGAAGACGCGCACGGGCCCGGTCAGCCTTGTGGTCAAGGACATCTCGCTGTTCATCGACGAGAGCATCTTCCGCTTCATCGCGCGGCATGCGGCGCATGTCGTGTTCACCATCCGCGATCCGGCTGGCGCGCATCAATCGCTGGTCCGCCAGTTCGGCCAGGAGTTCCGGCCGCTGCAGCGCGCCGATGCGGTCATCAACGAGCCGTTCGAGGCGCTGTGGATGGCGCTGAGCTTCGCGGCAGAGGTGCCACGGCTCGCGCGCCTCGCCGACAGCGCGCATCCCGGCTACGGCGCGCCCTGGTACCGGCAGGCGATGGGCGGCTGGACCGTCGAGAGCTGGCGCCGGCTCGGCGCGCAGTTCGCGGCGCTCGATCCCGCGCGCGTCACGGTGCTCGACGCGGCCGAGATGCGCGAAGCGCCGCGCATCGCGACCGAAGCGCTGGCCACGATCGCGCAGGCGCTGATGCCAGCGGGCCGGACGCCGATGATCGAGGTCGCGGCGCACAGCCGCATGTACCGGCGCTCGAAATGGGCGGCCGAAGCGCGGCGCTCGACCGCCATCAAGCCGCTCGCGTCCAGGGACGACGCGGCCCCGGTGAAGGACTTCGAAGCGCAGATCTGCGGCGGCGTCGCGCCGATCTATCGCGCGCTGCTCGCCTCGCCCACGAACCCGCTGCGCAAGCGCACCGAGATGGCCCCAGCCCGCATCGCGGCCGCCTGACCCCGCCTATTGCGGGCGCCTGCCGCGCTCGCGCCATTGTGCGGGCGAAGCCCCCACATGGCGGTGGAAGGCGCGGCTGAAGGCGGCCTCCGAACCATAGCCCGAACGCTCGGCGATTTCGGCCAGCCTGAACTCGGTGCTGCGCAGCAGGTCGGCCGCGAGCTGCATGCGCCATTCGCCCAGATAGTGGATCGGCGATTGCCCGAGCAGCGATTTGAACCGCTCCCCCAGCACCGAGCGCGAGGTATTGGCGGCGCGCGCCAAGTCCTCGGCGTTCCAGTCGCGGCCGGGATCGTCGTGCAGCAGCTTCAGCGCCCGTCCGACCACCGGATCGCTGGCCGCGGCGAGCCATCCGCTCGCCTCGTTGCTCTGTTCGGCATAGAGGCGCAGCGCCTCCGACAGCAGCAGCTCGGTCAGATGCGCCATGGCAATAGCGCCGCCCGAACGCGATCCGTCGGCGAGCGCATGCTCGATCGCGGCATCGAGCAGGATCGCCACGGTGCCCGCCGGCCGCACCGTGATGATAGACGGCAAGCGCCGCAGCACGGCATTGAACAGCAGCTCGTCGCAGCGGAAATAGCCGCAGACGCATTCAGCCTCTTCGCCGCCACCGCTCACCCGCACGACTGGAATCTCGTTCCATGGCGTCGGCGGCAACAGCATTGCGATCTGCATGGGCTCGGTCACGTCGATGCTGCCCATGACGTGCCGGTCCGCATGCGGCAGGATGGCGAGTTCGCCCGCTACGGCCTCGATCGTGCGTCCCTTGGCCGAGACATGCACGCGGCCGCGGCGCACGGCGTGGAACACCAGCAGCCGCTCGGCGCCGGGTGAAACGATATCGGCGAGGTCGCAGTTGCCGGGCGAGTCGAGCCCCCATGGCGCGCTGTAGTGGCCGCGCAGGAACAGCGCTCCCGACAGCCTGATATGGGACAGAAGATCCCGCAGCAGCGCCTCCCGATAGTCGGTCGGCGCCGCGGCGCGCGGCGTTTTGGTTACAAGGTCCGGCGTTTCAATCATGGCCACGATCGGATGATCCGCTGCATGGAATGCCCACCGCGGCGGATGATCCGCTGCGGCATCGCAATCGTCAATATGAGGTTCCCATGCAAAATCGAACCGAATTCCCGGGCGCCCGGATGCCCCTGCGCAACCGGGCCCTGGTCTCGGCCTTCATGCTTTCGCTGCTCGCTTCCGGCGCCCTGGCCCATGAGGGCACGGCCATGGTGGCGGGCTCAAATCCGCTCGCCGACATGGTGCGCGATGCCAATGCCCGCTTCGCCGATGTGGCGGCGGCTGCCGCCGAAGGCTATGCTCCCATCCCCTGCACCTCGGGCGTCGAGGGCGGTGCAATGGGCATCCATTATGTCAATGGCGACCTGCTCAACGACGAAAAGATCGACATGGCGCATCCCGAGGCGGTCATGTACGAACCGCAGCCCGACGGTTCGATGGAGCTGGTTGCCGTCGAATACATCACCACCAAGGGTCCCGCCGAACTGGGCGGACATCTGTTCAGTTTCACCGGCACGCCCAACCGCTATGGGCTGCCGGCCTTCTACGAGCTTCATGTCTGGGCCTGGCGCAGCAATCCGACCGGCACCTTCGCCGACATGAATCCCGACGTCACCTGCGACTTCGCGGTCCCGCCCGCCAAATAGGCGGCAGGCCATCAGCAAGGAGAGTTTGTATGAGACGTTTTGTTATCGAGCGCGAGATTGCGGGCATCGGCCTGTCCGACCAGCCGGCGCTTTGCGCGATCGCGACCACCTCCAATGCCGCCCTGGCGCGGCTCGCGCCGAAAGTGCAGTGGGATCATTCCTATGTCACCGGCGACAAGACCTTCTGCGTCTATCTCGCCGACGACGAGGAGGCGATTCTCGAACATGCCCGGATCAGCGGCTTCCCCGCCAACAAGATCACGCCCGTCATGGCGGTGATCGATCCGACGACGGCACGCTGACGCGCGGCCCGCGGCTCCGGCCGCGGGCAATGCTCCCTGCCGCCCTTGCCCTCATCCGCCGCTCAGATAGGCTGAGGCAGGGGCAAAATGCGCATCTTCGTTTCCTATTCGCGCCGCGACGCGGCCGCGGCCGACAGCCTGGTGGGCGACCTCGAAGAGCGCGGCTTCGAGGTCGTGATCGACCGCCGCGATTTGCCCTATGGCGAAGAGTGGCAGAAGGAGCTCGCCGACTTCATCCGCACCAGCGACACCGTGGTCTGGCTCGCGAGTCCGGACTCGGTCGTCTCGCGCTGGTGCAATTGGGAGCTCGGCGAAGTCCAGCGCATCAGCAAGCGCCTCGTCCCCGTCCGCGTCGCGCCGCTCGATCCACAGAAGCTGCCCGAGGCGCTCGGACGCATCCATGTGTTGCCGGCCGAAGGCGTCTACAGAGCGGCGCAGCATCTCGACACGCTGGTCAAGGTGCTGCAGACCGACCATGACTGGATCCGCACCCATACCCGCCTCGCCGACCGCGCTGCCGAATGGGTGAGCCGCAACCGCTCCGCCGACCGGCTGCTGCGCGGCCGGGCCCTCGCCGATGCCGAAGCCTGGCGCGACGGCAAGCCCGTCTCCGCGCCCTCGCCGGGCAATGATACGCTCGACCTGCTGCTGCAATCGCGCCGCGCCGCCACGCAGGGTCTCCGCCGCCTGATCGGCATCGTCGCGGCGGGCTTCGTGTTGATGGCGGGGCTTGCCGTCTATGCGGTGCTGCAGGCAGGCGAGGCGCAGCGGCAGGCCGTCATCGCCGATGAGCAGCGCAGCGTTGCGCAACAGCGCGAGGCCGAAGCCACCGTCGAACGCAACGCTGCCAAGAGCAACGAATATCGCGCCCTGTCGTCGATCGCGCAGATCGCGCTGCGCGAAAGCCAATGGCGGCCTGCGCTCAAGCTGGCGCTCGCTGCCTGGCCGCGCAGCGCGCAGGAAAATACCACGCGCTTTGAATCCGTGCTGGTCAACATGTCCGCGGCCATCCAGCCGGGCCTCGCACAGATCGGCCCGTCCATGCATCACCTCGATCCCCCCGACAGCGGCACGATTACCGGCTTCACCTTCGGGGTCGGCGGCGCCGCCTTCAACCGCGACGGCAGCCGCATCCTCAGCTGGGCGCATGACCACACGGTTCGGCTCTGGGATGCCGCGAGCGGCCTGCAGATCGGACCCGCGCTGCAGCACGGCGACGATGCTTATGGCGCGAGCTTCACCGCCGACGAAAAGCGCATTCTGACCTGGTCGGCCGACGGCACCGCACGGCTATGGGAGGCGGCGACGGGCCAGCAGATCGGCAAGCCGCTCACCCATGACGGTGCGGTCTTCGGGGCCGCTTTCAATCCTGATGAAAGCCGCATCATGACCTGGTGCACGGATGGCACGGTGCGCATCTGGAACACCGAGACGGGGCTCCAGACCACGCCGTCGATGCGGCATGACAAAGCCGTTTATGGCGCGGCATTCAATACCGCCGGCACTGAAATCCTGAGCTGGTCGACGGATGGAACCGCGCGCCTCTGGGATGCCGCCACCGGCCGGCAGCTGATTCCCCCCATGCGCCACGCGGCCACCGTGCAAGGCGCGCTGTTCAGTCCCGATGAGCGGCACATCCTCATCTGGTCGGACGACGGCACTTTGGGCATCTGGGATGCCTCGACCGGCCTCGCGGCCACGCCGGTATTGCGGCACGACAAGGCCGTCATGGGCGCGATGTGGAGCCCTGACGGCACGCGCGTCCTCAGCCGCTCATTCGACGACACCGTCCGGCTGTGGGATGCGGCGACCGGGCAGCAGATCGGTCCGGCCATGCAACAGGGCAAATCGGACCTCGGGGTCTATGTCGCCATGTTCAATGCGGATGGAAGCCTGATCGCGACCGGCTCGTCGAACGGCACGGCGCGCCTATGGGACGCGGCGACCGGCGAGCAGATCGGTCCGGCGCTGCAGCACAAGGACTCGGTGTTCGGCATCGCCTTCGCTCCGGACGAGCGGACCCTGCTGACCTGGTCGTTCGATGGCGCCGTCTATCTGTGGGATCTGGCGACCAAAACGCAGATCGGCCCGACCATGTGGCACGATGCCCAGATTTCGGGAGCGGCCTTCAGTCCCGATGGCCGGCGTATCCTCAGCTGGGGCCACGACAACACGCTTCGGCTCTGGGATGCCGCGGCCGGCCAGCAGATCGGCCGGACGATGCAGCACGATCCCTCCCCCTACGGCGTCCTCGGCGGCCTGGTGACGGCCGACGAGCGCCGCCTGCTCACATGGTCCAGTGATGGCACGGCACGCTTGTGGGCGCTCGAGACCGGGCTCGAGGCCGTTCCCTCTATGCGCCATGGCGGCGCCGTCACCGGCGCGCGCTTCAACGCGAAGGAGACACGCATCCTCACCTGGTCGGACGACGGCACTGTTCGGCTGTGGGACGCCAAGACGGGGCAGCAGATCGGCGCCTCGCTGCGCCACAATGGTGCCGTGCGGGGAGCAGCCTTTGCCTCCGATGAGAACGGCGTTCTGAGCTGGTCCGGCACCACCGCGCGGCTCTGGGACATCGCGACGGGCCATGAGACCATATTCGCGATGGAGAACCCGGCCTCGGACGATGGCATCTTCGGCGCCATGTTCAGCCCGGATGAGACGCGCATCCTGACATGGTCGTCGGACACTCTGCATCTGTGGGATCCAGCGACAGGCCGGCAGGCCGGAGCGGCGATGCCGCAAAAGAACGTAAGGGGCGCGATCTTCAGTCCGGATGGCGGGCAAATCCTCAGCTGGTCGCAGGAGGAAAAATCCCTGCGGCTGTGGGACGCGAAGACGGGCCTCGAGGCCCGCCCGGCCATCATCGGCGACGAAGGCTTCAACGGGGCCGTATTCGTCGGCGACGGCGCGGCCATACTGAGCTGGTCAACCGACAGCGCTGTGCGCCTCTGGGACGTGGCAACGGGCAAACCCATCGGACAGCCGATGCGGCATGAGAACTGGGTCAATGGGGCCGCGTTCAGCGTCGATGGCAGCCGCATCCTCACCTGGGCCTCCGACAAGACCGCGCGGCAATGGGACGCCGCCACGCATCAGCAGATCGGGCGCCCGATGCAGCACGATGGCGGCGTATTGGGCGCCCGTTTCAGCGCCGACGGCAGCCGCGTCCTGACCTGGGCCGGCGACAGCACAGTCCGGCTCTGGGACACGGCGACGAACCTGCAGATCGGCCCGGCGATGCGCTATGCGGACTGGCCCAGCGGAGCCGCCTTCATCGCCAACGACACGCGGGCCGTGGGCTGGTCCATGGATGGAACGATCCGCCAATGGGACACCGACTGGCCCGCCGGCAACATCGTGCAGATCGCCTGCGCCATGCTGCCCAGGACCGACGGCAAGGTGGACCTTGGCGACATCGAGACCACCTACGGCATCAGGATCGACGAACCGATCTGCACGGCCGCGCAGCTCGCGGTGCCGATCGACTGGTCCGTGATCGAGCGGCTGCCGAAATCGCCCGTGGACTAGCCCTCTAGTCCGCTTCGCCCTCGAAGCGCGCCAGCATGCCGAGCGCGATCTCGCGTTCACCCATGATGACATGGTCGGCGCCGAGGCCCTTGAGATAATCGGCCTCCTCTTCCGAATGCGCCCGCACCGCGATGACCAGCGCGCCATTGGCGCGGCGCGCCTGCTCGATCACCTGCCCGGCCTCGAAGCTGTTGGGAATGGCGACATGCAGATTGCGCGCCGAAGCGATGCCGGCGCGCTGCAATATGTCCGGATCGACCGCATTGCCCTCGACGAGATAGATGCCCGCCTTGCGCGCGGCATTGGCCGGCTCTTCGCCGTCCTCGATCACGACCAGGGGCAGGCCCAGGCGCAGGAAGCGCCCGGCAATCACCGAGCCCACGCGGCCATAGCCGACCACGATGGTGTGGTCGGTGGGACGCGGCATGTCTCCCGGCGCCGCGCCGGTGGCCTGCGTCACGCTGCTGTCGGGCTGGGACGTCGCTTCCGGTTTCGCCGCCGGCGCATCCCGCGCCAGCAGATGCTCCGCAGCCCAGAAGGCCAGCGGGTTGAGGATGATCGAGACGATCGCGCCCGCAAGGATGAAGTCGCGCCCCGCTTCGGGCAGGATGCCGAGGCTCACCCCGAGCTCGGCGAGAATGAAGGAGAACTCGCCCACCTGCGCGAGGCTCACCGCGACAATGATCGCGGTCCCCACTGGCATGCGGAACAGCCGCACGATGCCGAAAGCCAGCACCGATTTGCCGATGACGATGATAAGCACCGTGGCGAGGATCGGCAGCGGATCGCGGAACAGGATGGTGGGATCGAACAGCATGCCCACCGAAACGAAGAACAGCACCGCGAATGCATCGCGCAGCGGCAGCGTCTCTTCCGCCGCGCGATGGCTCAGCTCGCTTTCCGACAGGATCATGCCCGCGAAGAACGCGCCGAGCGCCAGGCTGACGCCGAACAGATAGGCCGCGCCCGCCGCGACACCCAGCGCAATGGCGAGGACCGCGAGGCGGAACAGCTCGCGGCTGCCCGTATGCGCGGTGTAGTGCAGCGCCAGCGGGATCAGCCGCCGGCCGACCACCAACATCACGCCCACGAACAGGCCGATCTTGACCACCGTCAGCGCGAGGATGCCCGGCAGGCCGAGCTCGAAGGGCAAGGCGGATTCGAGCGCATTGACGATCGGATCGGCGGAATGGCCGCCGCTGCTGCCGGCGGCGGTCGCCAGCGCCGGCACCAGCACCAGAGCGAGCACCATCGCCAAATCCTCGACGATGAGCCAGCCCACGGCGATGCGGCCCCGCTCGCTCTGCAGCATGTGGCGTTCCTGCAGCGCCTTGATCAGCACCACGGTCGACGCCACCGAGAGGGCGAGGCCGAAGAGCAGGCCGCCTCCCAGCGTCCAGCCGAGAAGTGTCGCAAGGCCGAGGCCGAGCAGCGTCGCGCCGCCGATCTGCGCGATGGCTCCCGGCACGGCGATGGCGCGCACCGAAACCAGGTCCTTGAGCGAGAAATGCAGCCCCACCCCGAACATCAGCAGGATCACGCCGATTTCGGAGAGTTCCCGCGCGAGGCTCTCATCGGCGACGAAGCCCGGCGTATGCGGGCCCACGAAGATGCCGGCGATGAGATAGCCGACCAGCGGCGGCAGTTTCAGGCGGTTGGCCAGCGCCCCCAGCAGGAAGGCGAGAACGAGTGCCCCGACAATGGTGGAAATGAGCGGTGTGTCATGGGGCACCAATAGCGGCTTCTCCTATGGTCGGCGGCGGCGGGTCCTGCTGTTTCCGTATCGATATGGGGGAAAATGGCGGTTCAACGCAACAGGCAATGCGGCGTGAGGGGCGCTCCGCGCCTCCATCAATAGTCGCAGTAATTGGGCAGGTAGCTATAGGGGCTGTCGTCCATGCCCGGGATCGGATTGCCCGCCACGTCATAGACCTCATCGGCGATCATGTTGCCGCGGGTGTCGTATGTCATGGTGTGGCGGAACACATCATAGTCGCCCGGAGCAGGCTTGCCGTCGGCGTCGTAGAACTCTTCGAGCGCCAGATTTCCGTCGGGATCATAACGGCGCTCGATGCGCGAGACATATTCATAGCAGTCATTGTTGACGGCATTGCCGGCGCCGTCGAACGTTCCCTCGCTGAGCACGCGGCCGACATCGTCATAGCTATAGCGCGTCACTGCATTGTAGGAGGCGTAGACTCCTTCGGACTCGAACTCCTCATAGATCGTCATCATCGACCGGTCGTCGAAGGTCCGGCGCCGCAATGGATTGCCGTACCAGTCCGTATGCAGCAGCTTTCCCTCCGGGGTCAGGAAGCGAACCTCGGTCATGTTGCCGCGGTCGTCGTAGCTCGCGGTGATTCGCGAGATGTCGCCCTGCGGGCTGCCGGCCTCCCTGCCCTCGACATCGTAATGGACTTCGCTGAGCGGGTTGCCGCGGTCGTCATAGGACCAGACGAAGCGCGAGATGCGCAGCGCATTTTCCGCCGGCTGGCCCGCCGCGTCGAAATAGGCGCGTTCGACCAGATTGCCTGCCGTATCGTAGCCATAGCGGGTGACGGGAAAGATGCCGCCGCTCGTCCAGTTGGTGAGGGCCAGCGGGTTGCCGTCCGGGCCGAAATCCGTCCGCTCCGTGACGCGGCCCCTCTCGTCCCACTTGTAGCGCGACATCGATTGCAGCTTGCCGGCGGCATCGTAATACGAAATCTCCTGAACACGCCCATTCCCGTCGAGAACGCGCCGCAGCTCGGCATAGCCGAGATGGCCCATCACCGGACTTCCGTCCGGCCCCTCGAAGACCCGCCGCACCAGGCGGAACTGCCCGTCCAGTTCTTCGACATACCGCGCGATCGAAGCATCCCAGCCGGGCATGAAGGGCGTTCCATCGGCGTCGAGATATTCCGCGCCGATAAAGTCGCCATGCTCGTTGACTTTGCGCATGTAGCCAGGCCAGCCCGCATTGCGGTCCCACACCATGGTCTCGCCCTGCACATTGCCGCCGATGAGCTGCGGCACGTTTCCGACGGCGTCGCGGCGATAGTCGAAGGATACGAAGCCGTCATCGCCGCGCGGCCAGGGATTGCCCGAGGCATTGAACCAGCCCAGGCGCACCACGTCGCCCGCGTCATTGTATTCGTAGCGCAGCTCGGCGAGGCCGTTGCGCGTATTGAGGGGCTTGCCCTCGCCATCGATATTGATCACCGAGGTCACGAGCCCCCGCCCATCGTAGCGATAGGCCTTGCCCAGCGCGCCGTGTTCGTCCCGTGCCGCGGCCACGCTGCCGAGCGGCTGGTAGTCGCGGCGCGTGATCCGTCCAGCATCGTCGAACTGCAAGCGGTGCTGGCCGATCTGGCTCACCTTGTGGATCGACAAATCGAACGGAAGCGATCCATCCACCTCGTCCGATTGCTGCCGAAGGCCGACGCCGAGCCCGTAGGAGAACGACAGGACTGCTGCCTTCCGGTCGGGAGCGAAGCTGTAGATCAGCGTGCGCTGCTCATTGCCCGCGGCGTCGAACTGCTCGACATAGGCGCGGTCGGTGTCGAATGCATTATAGGTCTGGTAAGCCATGCCATAGCGCCAGTCCTGCAAGGGCGGCGCATCGAGGAAGTAGCTGTCGATCGGCTGGCCGTGGCCGTTGACCAGTGCCAGCTCCCGCGCCATCCCCGCCTGCCGCTTGATGCGCCAGGTCTCGCTGCGCTGTGCGGCCGTGGCGCCGTCGATGGTCCCGACGCATTGCGGCAGGCCGCGGCTTTCGGCGATCGCTGCGCAGAACTCCGTCTTGATGGCGAGGCGCGAGTCCCAGTACCACCATCCCCCAGCGGCGGCGGCCACGACGACCCCTGCGACTCCGGCCAACACCATTCTCGTCTGGCGTTGCCGTCGCGCGCGGTCCCGCTGCGCCAGCTCGTCGAAGCCCACGCCCAATATGCCCGCCGCCAGCTTGAGCACGGCCCGCCTTTCGAGCGCGCGCGCCGAATAATGCGGGGATGGGCGCACATCCGTTCCGAGCGGCTCGACTTCGATCTCCGTGCCGTCATCGTCGATCCGCGTCAGCAGTTCCGGCGCATAGGCTTCGTCCGGCTCGCCATCCACCAGGACCGTAAAGATCCGCTCGGCCTTGCCGATCGATTTGAAATACTCGATCTCGCGCCGCACCCATTTCGACTTCGGCGTGTCGGGCGTGCAGATGACGATCAGCGCGTCGCTGCGGCTTAGTGCGTCCTCGATCTGCTCATTGAGATCGCTCGACGTCGGCAGCTCGTCTTCGTCGCGGAACAGTGTGCCGAGGCTCTTGGGATAGCCGCGCGCCTGCAGTTCCTTGGGCACGCGAAATGTCTCGAGCCGCGCCATGAGCCGCAGTGCCCAGTGCCGGTCGCGAGGAAGGTGCCGGTAGCTGATGAACGCCGCATAGCGCTCGCTTGCCGCCATAAGAAGAAACCACGCCGCGTTGACCGATGCCCGGCGCCAGAGGGCCAGTCACAAAGGGCGCCGTCAAGGCCAAAAGCCGGCGGGCAACCAGCCAATTTGCGGCACTGCGTTCCACTGTCACCCTTTGTCACCACGGCCTGATCGACTACAGTCCCGCCCGCACTCAGGGACTCTTCATGCATCTGCTTCTCGTCGACGGCTCAGGCTTCATTTTCCGGGCATTCCATGCGCTGCCGCAGCTCACGCGCAAATCCGACGGCCTGCCCGTCGGCAGTGTCATCGGCTTCTGCAACATGATCTGGAAGCTGCAGGAGGATCTCGAGGGCGACGAGCGGCCAACGCATATGGCCGTGGTCTTCGACTATTCGAGCAAGACCTTCCGCGACGAGATCTACACCGAATACAAGGCGCACCGCCCCCCGGCGCCCGAGGAGCTGATTCCGCAATTCCCGCTCACCCGCACCGCGGCCAGAGCCTACAATCTGCCCTCGATCGAGATGGAAGGCTGGGAGGCCGACGACATCATCGCGACCTACACCAAGGACGCGCTGGCGGGCGGCGGCAAGGTCACCATCGTTTCCTCCGACAAGGATCTGATGCAGCTCGTCACGCCCGAGGGACGCGGGCGGCTGCTCGACACCATCCCGCGCCCCGGCCAGCCGGCCCTGCGCTGGATCGGGCCGGACGAGGTGTTCGACAAATTCGGCGTCACGCCCGACAAGGTCGTCGATGTGCAGGCGCTTTGCGGCGATGCGGTCGACAATGTCCCGGGCGTCCCCGGCATCGGCGTCAAGACCGCGGCCGAGCTCATAAACACCTATGGCGACGTCGAGACCCTCCTCGCCAACACCGCCAACATCAAGCAGCC
>DASZPY010000070.1:0-3956 GCA_035549855.1 Devosia sp.
TGGCACGGCCGGCGGGTTCGGATGCGTCGGGGCTTGCCTTCGACGCCATGAGCGAGGCCGCGACGCAGGGCAAGGATCTGCTGATCATCGACACCGCGGGACGGCTGCAGAACCGCGACGAACTGATGGGCGAGCTCGAAAAGGTCATCCGGGTGATCAAGAAGGTGGATCCGACCGCACCCCATGCAACGCTACTGACGCTCGATGCGACGACTGGACAGAATGCCCTCAATCAAGTCGATATTTTCGGCAAGCGTGCCGGGGTGACGGGGCTGGTCATGACCAAGCTCGATGGGACCGCGCGCGGAGGAATCCTGGTGGCGATCGCCAAAAGATATGGGCTGCCGGTGCATTTCATCGGCGTGGGCGAGGGCATCGACAATCTCGAGCCCTTCGCCGCGGGCGATTTCGCGCGCGCGCTGGTAGGAGAGGCGGCATGAGCGAGGAGAGCAAGCCGGCCGAGCCGAGCTGGGAGGAGCTCAGGCCGCAATTGCTGAAGATGGCACTCGAGCTCGGGCCGCTGGTGGTGTTCTTCATCGCCAATGCCCGCGCCGACATCTTTGTCGGCACGGCCTGGTTCATGGGCGCGATGGTGCTGTCGCTGATCCTCGCCTGGGTTCTGCTGCGCAAGATCGCAATCATGCCCGTGGTCACCGGCGTGGTGGTGCTGATCTTCGGCGGGCTGACGCTGTGGCTGCGCGACGACACCTTCATCAAGATGAAGCCCACCATCGTCAATCTGCTGTTTGGCGGGACGCTGCTGGGCGGGCTGGTATTCGGGCAGTCGCTACTCAAATATGTGTTCGGCGACGTCTATAAGCTCAAGCCCAAGGGGTGGATGATCCTGACGTGGCGCTGGGGCCTGTTCTTCTTCGTACTCGCCGCGCTCAACGAGATCGTATGGCGCACGCAGACGACGGATTTCTGGGTGGCGTTCAAGGTCTGGGCGACGATGCCGCTGACGGTGATCTTCGCGGCCTCGCAACTGCCGGTGCTGACCAAATATGCGCCCGACCCGAAGGAGCGGATCGAGGTGGTGCCACCGATGGATCCGCTGCCATAGGTGAGGCTGGGTCGGGGGCTGGCGCAAGCGGCGCCCCCATCCACCAGCCTTTGGCTGGTCCCCCCTCCCCACGAGGGGGGAGGGAGTGGTTCGGAGCAAGACGCGCCTTTGGCTATAGATCGGTGTTCTAGTTTCGCTTGATCAGCTCGTCCTTGTCGACATTGAGCATCAGCTCGTCGGCGCCGGCGGATGCGATCTGGCTCGGCAGCGCCAGGCGGTCGGCACTGAAGATGCCGCTGGTGTCGATGCGGATATAGCCCTCGCGCAGCAGGCGGTCGCGGAGGACTTCGGGCAGTTCCTCGCGGCCGAACGCCTTTGCGATTTCATCGACGAGCGAGTCGTCGCGATATTTGTCGGTGCCGTCGATATCGGCGGGCTCGATGTCCGGATCGATGGCGTTTTCGGGGAATTTGAACTCGGCCACCTTGCCGATCGCGTGATGGTGGCTGTCGAACACTTTCATGCCGACTTCGATGTTGTAGGGAAGATCCTGCATGGCCGTCCTCCATTGGGTTGCGGGGGAAACGGCTGAAATGCGGCGAGGTTGCTAGGGCGCGGCGCGCGGTGCCTTTGCGGCTTCGATCGCGGGCAGGATTTCGCTGTCGAGCTGCTCCATCGCGATCGGCCCGATATGCTTGAATCGGATAATTCCAGCCGCGTCGACGATGAAGGTTTCGGGGACGCCATAGACGCCCCAGTCTATAGATACGCGGCCATTGGCGTCGGCGCCGACGGCGTCGTAGGGGTTGCCAAGGCTGTCGAGGAAGGCTCGTGCATTTTCCGGCGCGTCCTTCTGGTTGATGCCGAAGAGCCGGACCTTGGCCTGCTCCTTGAGGGCTTCGAGTACCGGATGTTCGTCGCGGCAGGGGATGCACCAGCTGGCGAAGACGTTGACGACGGACACCTCGCCCTTGAGCGCGGCCGTGTCGAAGCCCGGAACGCCCAGGCCCGGCACTTCGGGCATGGCGAATTGCGGAACGGGCTTGTCGATCAAGACCGACGGCACGAGCGAGGGGTCGCGGTTGATGTTCGTGGCGAAGACCGCGACCAGGGCCACCAGGGCAACGAGCGGCAGGACGGCAAGCAGGATGCGGGTCAAGCGGCGGGTCCGTCCGAGCGGCGGCGGATGCCCTGCGCGTCGAGTGCGGCGAGGCGGCGCCGGACGTTGCGGGCGTTGAGCGCAACCCAGGCGATCAGCGCGACCGTCGCAAGCGCGACGCCCACATAGGCCCAGACGATGAAGGCTGCGTGCGGGCCGAGATCGGGCATCATCGGGCTCCCATCGCGGCTTGTCGCTCGAGGTTCGTGGCGCGGCGGCGGAGGATTTCGGTGCGCATAGAGACAATGTGGAGCGCGAGGAACAGCAGCGTGAAGGCGATCACCATGAGGAAGAGCGGCACGAGGATGCTGGTCGCCATGCGCGGCCCGCCGGGCACGAGAATGGTCGAGGACTGGTGCAGCGTGTGCCACCAGTCGACGGAGAATTTGATCACCGGAATGTTGAGCGCGCCGACCAATGTCACCACGGCGGCGATGCGCGCGGCGCGGCCCTGATCGTCGAAGGCGCGCCAGAGCGCGATGATGCCGCAATAGATGAGGAAGAGGATGAGGGTCGAGGTCATGCGCCCGTCCCATTCCCAGAACGTGCCCCAGGTCGGCCGGCCCCAGAGCGAGCCGGTGTAGAGCGCGAGCGCGGTGAAAGCGGCTCCGAGCGGCGCTGCGGATTTGGCGGCGACATCGGCGAGCGGATGCCGCCACACCAGCGTGCCGAGTGAAGCGATGGCCATCACGGCATAGACGAACTGGCTGAGCCAGGCGTTCGGGACGTGGATATAGAGGATGGGCAGGGTGGTCCCGACATTCTCGGTCTCGAGCGGCGCGCTGAAGAAGGCGAGCCAGAGGCCGGCGGCAAAGCAGAGCGCGCTCAGGACGGCAAGCGGCAGGATCGCAGGGCGGCTCCAGTTGAGGAACGCGCCCGGATGGGCGAGGCGCGAGAACCAGTTGGGCCGGGGTGTTGGTGCTGTCGCGTCGGTCATGCGGTCGAGATACGCTCTTTGACGGCCAATTTCACGAAGTCATTCCCGCGGAAGCGGGATTCTCTGTTTTGGAGACAGACCGCACCGCTGCAAACGGCGTTTCCCGCTTTCGCGGGGAATGACACCGTGGGAGAACGGCTAATCCCGTGGTCATTCGGAAGATACGCGCAGCGCCAGTGCAGCGGCGAAGGGACAAAACGCCACGGCGACCAGCGAAAAGGCGCTGAGAAACAGCAGGGCGGCGGCGGTGCCGGTCGGTCCGGCAATGGCGCCGACGCCGAAGATCAGCACCGGGATGGCCAGCGGCAGGATGATCACGGGCGCGAGCAGGCCGCCGCGCTTCAGCGAGACTGTGGCCGCGGCGCCGACGGCGCCGAGCGCGGTCAGGGCCGGAGTCCCGCAGGCGAGCGCAAGCACCGTGCGCAGCCAGGTCGCCTGGTCCATGGACAGCAGGATGGCCAGAAGCGGCGAGGCGACGATCAGGGGCAGGGCGGTCAGCAGCCAGTGCGCGATCAGCTTGGCGCCAGCAATGGCCTCGAGCGGCAGCGCCGCGTGGCGGAACAGGAGCAGGGTTCCGTCCTCCTCGTCGGCACGGAACAGCCGGTCCAGACCGAGCAGCATGGCGAGGAAAGCCGCGATCCATACGATGCCCGGGGCGAGGCGGGCGAGCTGCGCCTTGTCCGGCCCAATGGCGAAGGGGACAATGACGCCCACCATCACGAAGAACAGCACCAGTGTCAGCGCATCGCCGCCGGAGCGGGCCGCAAGGCGGAGGTCGCGGCCGATAATGGCGAGGAATGCGTTCATGGGCCGTCCCCCAGCGTCAGGGTGGCGCTCGCGCCCGCGATGTCGTGATG
>DASZPY010000071.1:0-30431 GCA_035549855.1 Devosia sp.
CCGGCCGGGGCACCGATCTTGTGTCCGCTGATCGCCATCATATCGGGTGCATGGGCCGCGAATTCGAGGTCCATCTTGCCGAAAGCCTGCACGGCATCGACGAACAGATAATGCGGCGATGCCCCAACCAGCGCCTCGATCTTGCCGATCGGCTGGATCACGCCGGTTTCATTGTTCACCCAATGCACGGCAACCAGCAGCTTCCGCCCGGCTGCATCCGCCTCGCGCATCGCGGCGCCGACCTCATCAACCCGGATCAGCCCGTCGGCATCGAGGTCCACCACGGTCACTGGCAATCCGGTCGCCTCGGCGGCCTTGAGCGCCGCCGTATGGCATCCCGCCGAAACGACGATTCTGCCGATTCCGAGCGCCTTGGCCCCGCCAACGATCGCCTGGGTGATCGCTTCAGTGGCCGATCCGGTGAAAACCACCTGCTCGCGCGTTGCGCCGGCAGCCTTGGCAATTTTGGCCCGAGCCGCGTCCACCAGCGCTCGCAGCGCTCGGCCATGTCCATGAACCGACGAGGGATTTCCTGTCAGCTCCAGCGCGGCGACGACCGCCTCGCGCGCCTCGGGCAGCAACGGGGCGGAGGCATTGTGGTCGAGATAGACCGCGCTGGGCTTCATCCGAATGCTCCGGGGCGCGTTCACCGCGCCCTCCCGCTTCAAAATTCTTGAATTTTCGCGGGCGCTTCCTCTAGAAGAGGCGCTCGCCGAACTCGCCCGCAGGCACCTGCCTGTGGCCTCGAAAAACCGGTTTGGAACTATTCTAAACTGATTTTTCGGGCCTACTTTTAGGGAGCCAAGTCCCAATCGTCAAGCCGGGCGCACCGGCCGCCGGACTCTGTTTCGGCGCGCAAGAAAGACCCTATGCCGGAAGTCATTTTCAACGGGCCGGAAGGCCGTCTCGAGGGCCGTTACCAACAGGGTAAGGACCCCAACGCGCCCATCGCCATCGTGCTTCATCCACACCCCGAATTCGGGGGCACGATGAACAACCAGATTGTCTACAACCTCTTCTATATGTTCGCGAAACGGGGCTTTTCGGTCCTCCGCTTCAACTCGCGCGGCGTCGGCCGCTCACAGGGTCTGTTCGACCATGGCATCGGCGAACTGTCGGACGCGGCCTCGGCGCTCGACTGGCTGCAGTCGCTCAACCGCGAATCCCGCGGCTGCTGGATCGCCGGCTTCTCCTTCGGCGCCTGGATCGGCATGCAGCTCCTGATGCGCCGGCCTGAGGTCGAGGGCTTCATTTCCGTGAGCCCGCCCGAAAACCTCTACGACTTCTCCTTCCTCGCCCCCTGCCCGTCCTCGGGGCTCATCATTCATGGCGACAAGGACCGCGTGGCCCCACCCAGCTCCGTCCAGAAGCTGGTCGACAAGCTCAAGACCCAGAAGGGCATCACCATTGAGCAGCAGATCGTCGAAGGCGCGAACCATTTCTACGAGGGCAAGATCGACGAGCTGACCGAACGCTGCGCCGAATATCTCGACCGCCGCCGCGCCGATATCGCCGCCGGCAAGGGGAGGTAGGTTTGTCGGTCGCGCTTCCGAGCCGGAAAACCGCGGTCCACTTTTCCTGGAAGCGCTTCTGATGCCCGCCAAATACAAATCCGACTTCCTCAACGTCCTCGACCAGCGGGGCTTCATCCACCAGATCTCGGACCCCGAGGGCCTCGACGCTTTGGCGGCGAAGGGACGGATTACCGGCTATGTCGGTTACGATGCGACGGCGACCTCGATCCACATCGGCAACCTCATCACTGTCACCCTCCTCTACTGGCTGCAGGAAACCGGCCATCGGCCCATCAGCCTGATGGGCGGCGGCACCTCGATGGTGGGCGATCCCAGCTTCCGCGATGATCAGCGCAAGCTCCTGACCGTCGAGGAGATCGAACGCAACATCGAGAGTATCAAGCGCGTCTATTCGCGCATTCTGCGCTATGGCGACGGCCCGACCGACGCCATCATGGCCAACAATGCCGACTGGTTGTTGAAGCTCAACTACATCGAGTTCATCCGCGATGTCGGCCGCTTCTTCTCGGTCAACCGCATGCTGAGCTTCGACAGCGTCAAGCTGCGCCTCGATCGCGAGCACTCGCTCAGCTTCCTCGAATTCAACTACATGATCATGCAGGGCTACGACTTCGTCGAGCTCAACAAGCGCTATGATTGCGTGCTGCAGATGGGCGGCTCCGACCAATGGGGCAACATCATCAACGGCGTCGACCTCAGCCACCGCATGGGCGGCCCGCAGCTTTATGCGCTGACCACGCCACTGCTGACCACCTCCTCCGGCGCGAAGATGGGCAAGACCGCGTCCGGTGCCGTCTGGCTCAACGGCGACCTCTTTTCGCCCTATGATTTCTGGCAGTATTTCCGGAACACCGAGGACGCCGATGTCGGCCGCTTCCTCAAGATCTTCACCCGCCTGCCGCTCGCCGAGATCGCCAAGCTTGAAGCTCTCGGCGGCGCCGAACTGAACGAGGCCAAGAAGATCCTCGCCACCGAAGTCACCGCTATCGTCCACGGCCGCGAAGCCGCCGAGCAGGCGATGTCGACTGCACAGGCGACCTTCGAGTCCGGCGCGCTCGACCTGTCGCTGCCCACGACCGAACTGGGCAAGGCCACGCTTGCGGGCGGTATTGGCCTTCAATCCGCTTTGGTCGCCGCATCGCTCGCGTCATCGAACGGCGAAGCGCGCCGCCACATCGCTTCGGGCGCCGTAAAGGTCAACGACACCACGATCACCGACGAACGCTACACGCTGAGCGAGCGCGACCTGCTCCCCGAAGGCGTCATCAAGCTGTCGGTCGGCAAGAAGAAGCACGCGCTCCTGCGCATCGTCTGAGCTAGTTGCTCGGATCTTCCTTGGCGCGGAAATCGAACAGCGAGCGGAACGCGCCGGGCACCAGCGCCGAGAGCGGATTGATCTTCACATTGGGCTTGTCGATCGGCCCGGTGACCGCGAACGACACACCGAACAGCCCCTCGTTCCGGCTGCCACCCAGCGGCCCGAACATGCGCGCGAAAGCATTGTTCATGCCGAACATCGGCACATAGGTGCCCGCCATGTCGAGGCGCTTCTCGCCGGTATAGATGTAGCCGTTGATGGTGCCGCCCACTGTCTCGCCCGACAGCAGCCCCTCTGTCACCTGGATGCGATCGGCCCTGCGGATGAAGTCGACCTTGGCCGACCGGAAGGCGAGCTTGTTGCGCGATGCGATGAGCTTGCGCGACTCCGCGTGGCTCGCAAGCACTTCGGCAACCTTCGCCTCATCGACGATCGCGAAGTCCTTGAGCGCGAACTCGCCGGTGTCGATCTTCTGCGTCGTGTCGGTCTGCATCACCAGCGTGCCGCTGCCGCCCTCGACCTGCGCATAGACCCCGATCAGCCGCAGCAGCGAGCCCATGTCGTTGAAGGCAACGATCATGGTCCGGCCCGTATCGTTAGGGTTCGTCGTCACCGACAGCGAGCTGCCATTGCTGAGCTGCGTCTGCACGCTCACCTTGCGGACATCATCGCCCTTGATGTCGAAGGAGGCGTCGAGGTTCACCATGCTCGTCTTGTAGTATCCGATCGCGCGCTTGAGCTCGACATCGGCGAGAATGGCCTGCGTAAACGCAGGCTTCGTGCCGTCCGTGCCGCCGGCGGTCGCGCCTCCGGTCCCGCTGGTGTCGAAGAACCGCTTCAGCATCGGCTTCATGTCGAGCTGGTCGCCGCGCACCTGCACCTGGAAGCCGTCCTTGATCGGCTTGACCGTGATCTGCGCGGAGTCGCCCTCGCTGAGGGCGAAATCGGTAAAGCTGGCGGACTGCAGGCCCTTCTTGGCGTCGTAGGACATGCCGCCCTTGAGCCGCACATCGCCAAAGGCGAGATCGACATCGCTGATGTCCGAGACGTCGCCCTTCTGCCGGATGGTGGCCCGCAGCGAGCCCGCCACCCCGGCTTCCTTGGTGATGCCGATGTCCTTGATGTTGAGGGCCGTGGGCGTCAGATCGAGCGCGATCTCGATCATGCCGTCGGCGCCCGGCTTGGCCGTGAAGCCGACCTCGCCACTCATGAACGGGCTCGCATCGAAGCCGAACTTCTTCATGTCCGCGACGCCGATCTCCGAGCTCAGGATCATCTGCGGCTGGCTGCCGTCGACCTGGCCGGAAATCGAGAGATTGGCATTGAGGCCATCGACCGACGCCTGGCCGCCAATGCTGTAGCCGGCCTGCGTCGCCATGAAGCTCAGTTGGCCATTGCTGATCGTGTGGCCCTCCATCGGCTGCGTGCTGCCGAAATCCTGGACATTGCCGTTGACCGAATACTCCGTGCGCTTCACCGCGCCCTTGCTGTCGAGCGCTGTCGTCGAAAGCAGGCCGACGCTCAGCGTGCCATCCAGCGCGCTCGGATCGATGGGCAGGTCCTGCGTCTTGAGTGCGCCCGGCTGGATCTTGTCGACTGCCGCCAGCACCGCCGGGATCTTCCCCGACATGCTGCCCGAAATTTCGAACAGGTTCTCGTCCGGCCCGTTGGGGCTGTAGACCATCGCGGCATTGGCGATGTCGATATCGCCCTTGTCGGTAACGATCGTGCCGTCCTCGCCGGCCATGGTGAATTCGGTGTCATGTAGCTGGAGCCGCGTCTTGCCGCGCACCTGAATCGGCTCGAGCGAGTCGACCGGCTTCACCGCCACCCCGCTGGCCACCATCTCCATGAACACCGAATTGTCCGGCAGGGACATCGTCGAAGCATCCGCGGACAAAGAGCCGACCGGAATGTTGAACCTCATATTCGCGCTGTCGATCACGCCCGACGTCACGTTCTTGACGAACCAGTCTCGTGCTTCGCGGCCCGCGAAATAGGGCCACAGCCGCTTCAGATCGTCCGCTGTCAGCCCCTCGCCCGCAACGTTGAGGTCGACTCCCATGCCTTTACGCACCGTATCGATGCGCCCTTTGGCTTCGATCCGCGCTCCGGGCTTGGAGAAGATCGACTGGTCGATCCCCAGTGCGCCGTAGAGCGGTGCCGACCAGCCCTTGAACGACATGTCGAACCCGGACTCCGGCTCCGCCATGTCATTGGGGCGCACGCGCACATCGCGGCCCGCCATCGAGATGCCCACGGTCGGTCCATAAAGGTCGTCGAGCCCGAGCACGAACACGCCGTGGAACTTGGCACTGGTCTGGCCGATGGTGATGGAGGCTTCGGGCAGCGTGAAGACGCCCTCCTGTGGCTGCCAGTCCACCTCCATGATGCTGGTCGCGATCGGGAAGATGTCGGGTCCGATCACCACGCTTGTGCCCGTCAGGTCGAGATGGAACTGGCCGTCCAAAATCTTTCCGGTGTCCGCGGCGAATCCGACATCCACCGATACGGCGACGGTGCCGTCCAGGCCCACCGATGCCGCGCCGGCATTCTCCGAGGGAAGGAATTTGGCGAGGTTGAAATTGGTGATCGAGGCCCTGAGCCGCGCATCGCCCTTGTCGTCGATGACACGCTCGAGGATGCCCTTCATGACCGTGCCGCCATACTCGGTCGAGAACAGCCCTTCGGCCACCTTCCCGTCCGGTGTCGGCGCGATGTCGAAGTTGATGTCGTTGAACGTGCGCAGCGTTCCGTAGATCGCGTCGTTCATCTCGAGCGTGCCGCGCTTCAGCACGAAGCGTGAGAACCGTCCGAGCTGCGCCTGCTCGATGATGCCCGCAATACCGGTCTGTGCCGCTTCGAGATTGTAGATCAGCCAGTCATTGTCCGACCGGACCTTGGCCGAATTGTCGCCCGAGATCTGGATGCCATTGGCGCTGAACCCGACATCCGGGAAGCCGGATGTCCCTTCGAGGATGCGCACCGTCGATGGCCCGCCTTCCGGGTCGGGGATGACCTCGAAATTGGAGAGCCGCGGCCCGAAGATGTCTTGGTTGATCTGGATGTGCGGCCCAACCATCGTGACCGAAGCACCTGGCTGGCCGATCAGCGCCCGGATCGGCGAGAATCCGACCTCCAGCGCATCCATCTCGACCTTCCCGCCCGAGACGTTGTCCTTGTAGGTCACCGGGCTGAACTGGATCACCGGCCAGGCGAAGCCCTCGATCGCGAGCGCCATATCGCCCAGTTCGAGCTCGCTGCCGGGCGGCATGGCGGAGACCACGGCATTGCGGACCTGCGTGCCCAGGAACGGCAGCGGAATGGGGTGGATCAGCAGGATCGCGTAAAGGACGAGAAACAGCCCGACCGGGACACCGACGACCCAGGCTGCCATCCTCCGGAGGCTCCGTCGGAAGGTACGCCTCCGGCGGACCGTTTGACCTGGCGGTGGCGTTGGCTTCAATTGCGGTCCGGCAAGCATAGTGACGGCGATTCCGCGACCCCCGAGAATCAACCGTCCGTGTCACATTTCTGTCGGATGATACCGGCTGCAATGTGGCGCCGACACCCCGAAACCGCAGCCAGGAGAGCCATATGGCCGAATTGACGATCGGCAAGACGGCCCCCGAAATCGCCCTCCCGACCGATTCCGGCGCGCCATTCCGGCTCAGTTCCTATCGCGGCAAGCCAGTCGTCCTGACCTTCTACTCGGACGGGACCACGGAAGGCTGCATCCTCCAGAACAACGAATTCTCCGCCCTGCTCCCCGAGTTCGAGGCGTTGGGCGCAATTGTCGTCGCCATCGCACCCCAGACGGCTGCTGCCTGCGCCTCGCTCCGGAAAAAGCACCACCTCGGCCATATCCTCCTGGCCGACGACGGACTGAAAGCCGTGAAGGCCTACGGCCTGTGGCAGCAGAAGAAACTGTGGGGCCACGAGTTCATGGGCGTCATCCGTTCGACCGTCATCGTCGACACCAAGGGCAAGGTTGCGGCCGACATGAAGGCAGCCCGGATCAAGGGCCATGCCGCCAAGGTGTTGGAGACCCTGCGCACGCTGGTCGCCTGAGCCGGACCGACCGTCATATTTGCCGTCCATTAACCTTAATCAACCATGATCGCCTGAGCGTTATAGCGTCCGGGAGTTGGTTGCGGTGCGTCACAAAGTTCACCCCAAGCCATTCGGCAAGCCACCCCACGCGACTCCAAAAACCAGAAGCAAAGCGGGCATCAATCCCGCGATTTTCTATGTCTCCGTCACGGCGCTGCTTGTCACCAACGTTGCCACCCTTGTTGGCTTCGTGATGGCCCCCGATATCGCCCGGCTCCTCAGCGGCCAGAGCGAAGCCGTGCTCGCCGCCTATGAAGACCGCGTGGCCGAATTGCGCGTGGAGGTCGACCGGCTGCATTCCCGACAGTACGCGCAGACGGGCGACATCAATCTCCAGTTGCAGGAACTGTCGCAGCAGCAGGAAATCCTCAGCGAGCAGCATCAATATGTGAAGCTTCTCGCCGACAAGGCCTCTGAACTCGGGCTCGATACCGGCACCCTCGCCGCCCCGTTGGCCGATGACGCGCTCACCACCGGCTCGATTGGCCCCGTTGCCTCAGCCGACCCTGCGGATCAGGTCGCCGCCGCTGCGAGTGCGATCGATTCCATGCTGACCGACTCTAAGATGGCCCTCGCCGCCCTGTCGGACGAGGCCACTGATCGCACCGACGAGATCGTTGGCGCCCTCGCCGGCATCGGTCTCAAGCCGAAGCTGCCCGATATCGACGATATCGACGTGGGCGGACCCGAATTGCCTCCAGTCGAGGGCCTCGACTCGAGTTCGATGATCGACGACGCCAATGCCGTGATTGCCGCGCTGGAGCGGTTCAAGGCCGCCAAGGCCGCAGCAGGCCTGGCCCCGGTCCACAAGCCGACCTTGAGCGCCACTCGCATCAGCTCGACTTTCGGCAACCGCACCGACCCCTTCACCAAGCGCAAGGCGTTCCACTCGGGCATCGACTTCGCCGCTCCCTGGGGCTCGACCGTCCTCGCTGCCGGCTACGGCAAGGTCACATTCGTCGGCCAGATGTCCGGCTACGGCAATGTCGTCGAGATCACCCACAGCAACGGCCTCGTGACCCGTTACGGCCACCTCTCCTCCTTCATCGTGAAGGAAGGCGCCATCGTCTCGACGGGCACACCGATCGCCAAGGTCGGCTCGACCGGCCGCTCGACCGGCCCGCACCTGCATTTCGAGGTGCGGCGCGACGACAACGCCGTCGATCCCGCGCGCTATCTGGCCGTGGGCCGCAAGCTCGCGACGATGATCGGCTAGCTACTCGGCCGCCTTGTCCGCATAGCCCTGCACGCGCGCCGCGAGCGAGGCCTCCATGAAGCCATCGAGATCGCCGTCCAATACTGCGCCCGTATTGGACGTCTCGTAGTTCGTCCGCAGATCCTTCACCATCTGATATGGCTGCAGCACGTAGCTGCGGATCTGGTGCCCCCAGCCGATCTCGGTTTTCGATGCTGCTTCCGCATTCGCCGCCGCCTCGCGCTTCTCCAGTTCCTGCTCATAGAGCCGGGCTTTCAGCATCTGCATCGCCGTCGCCCGGTTCTTGTGCTGGCTGCGCTCCTGCTGGCAGGCGACCACGATACCCGTCGGCACATGGGTGATACGGATCGCGGAGTCCGTGGTGTTGACGTGCTGACCGCCCGCGCCCGACGAGCGGTAAGTATCCACTTTCAGATCGGACTCGTTGATCTCGATGTTGATGGTGTCGTCCACCACCGGATAGACCCAGGCCGACGAGAAGCTCGTATGCCGCCGCGCTGCGCTGTCATAGGGCGAGATGCGCACCAGCCGGTGCACGCCTGCCTCGGTCTTCAGCCAGCCATAGGCGTTGTGGCCCTTGATCTGGATGGTCGCCGACTTGATCCCGGCCTCTTCGCCGGGATGCATCTCGAGAGTCTCGACCTTGAACTTCCGGCGTTCCGCCCAGCGCGTGTACATCCGCAGCAGCATCGACGCCCAGTCCTGGCTCTCCGTTCCGCCGGCTCCCGCGTGGATCTCGAGATAGCAGTCATTATGGTCGGCTTCGCCAGAGAGCAGCGTCTCGATCTGCAGCCGCGAAGCCTCGACGCGAAGAGCCTCGATCGCCTCCTCCGCCTCCTTGACGATGGCGGCATCGTTCTCGGCTTCGCCGAGTTCGATCAGTTCGAGGTTATCCTTAACTTGCTGCTCGAAGCGCTTGACTGCGCCGACCTGCAGATCGAGCTCGTCACGCTGGCGCATGATCTCGCGCGCCTTCTCCGGGTCGGCCCAGAAATCGGGCGACTCTGTCCGGTTGTTCAGATCCTCGAGCCGAGCTTCCGCAGTATCCCAGTCAAAGATGCCTCCTCAGCAGGTTCAGCACCTGCTCGATTTCGGCCACGGCTTTTTCGGTTTCGGCGCGCATCGGCAATTCTCCTTGCGGCCCATCTAGTGGAGGCGCTGCTTCGGATCAACCCGGCAAACTGCAGAGCTAGAACAGTCCGCCGCGCCCGCCGCCCACATCGTCCGGCGGCAACTGACCGTTCTCGATGTTGAGGAAGGCATTGGAATCGACCCCGATCACCGAAGTGATAAGGTTGGGCCCTGTCCCCGGCTTGAACGCCTCATAGATAGCGGCCTCGCCGCCATTGGCCTTCACGCCTGTCGCCGGGTCGATCCAGACTTGCGTCATGCCCGCGGGAAGATTGAACGGCGTCGGCGGCTTGCCCTTGAGCGCGGCAGCCATGAATTCGGTGAAGATCGGCACGGCCATCTCACCGCCGGTTGCCGCATTGCCCATGCTCTTGGGTTTGTCGAAGCCGACATAGACACCCGCCGTCAGTTCCGGCGTGAAGCCGATGAACCAGGCATCCTTGTAGTCGTTCGAGGTGCCGGTCTTGCCTGCCACGGGCCGGTTCAGCGATCGCGCACCGGTGCCGGTGCCCCGCTCCACCACGCCTTCCATCATCGATGTGATCTGATAGGCCGTCATCGGATCGAGCACCTGCGGCCGATTGTCGATGATCAGCGGTTCGCTCTGATGCTCCCAGTCCGTCGCGACGCACCCGTCGCAGACGCGCTCGTCATGCTTGTAGATCGTCTTGCCGTAGCGGTCCTGGATGCGGTCGATGAGCGTCGGCACGATCTTGCGGCCGCCATTGGCGATCGTCGAATAGGCGGCGGTCATCTTCATGTCCGTCGTCTCGCCCGAGCCGAGCGCCATCGCCAGCACCGGCGACAGATTGTCGTAAAGCCCGAACATCTTGGCGTAGTCGACCACCAGCGGCATGCCGATATCCTGCGCCAGCCGCACGGTCATCACGTTCCGGCTGCGCTCAATGCCGCGCCGCAGCGTCTGCGGCCCGTAGAACTGCTGCGCATAGTTCTCCGGCCGCCACACCGAGCCGTCGGCATTGATCACCTCGATCGGCGCGTCGAGCACCACCGACGCCGGCGTATAGCCATTGTCGAGCGCGGCCGAATAGACGATTGGCTTGAACGACGAGCCCGGCTGCCGGAGCGCCTGCGTCGCACGGTTGAATTCGGACTCCGCGTAGGAGAATCCACCAACCAGGGCCAGCACGCGGCCGGTGCGCGGGTCCATGGCAACGAGAGCGCCTTCGATCTCGGGCACCTGCTGCAGCGTGTAATTGCCGGGCTTGTCCTTGACCGGCGAGACATAGATGACATCGCCGACCTTTAGGATCGCCGACAGCTTCTTGCTGACCCATTTGATGTCGGGTCCGGCCAGCGTGCCCGTGATGCGGTCGGCGGACAGCTTGCCTTCGACGTCGGTACCGGGCCTGAGGCCGATCTTGGCTTCGTTGCTGTCCATCTCGAGGATGACGGCAAGCGTCCATTCCGGCACGTCGCTCAGCGGCTTGACCTCCTCGACCGCCGGTCCCCAGTCGCCGGTGATGTCCACCGTGGCCACGGGGCCGCGGAACCCCGCATGCTGGTCATAATCGATCAGCCCGTCCATCAGCGCCTTGCGCGCCATTTCCTGCAGCTTGGGGTCGAGCGTCGTGCGGACGGAGAGTCCGCCGCCATAGAGCTGGTCCTCGCCATAGAGCGATCCGAGCTGCCGGCGGACTTCCTCGGTAAAATATTCCGCCGAGTAGAGCCGCGTTCCGGTTTCGCGCGGCACCACGTTCAGGCCCTCGGCTTTGGCTGCATCGCGTTCCTCGGCGGTGATGTAGCCATTCTCCGCCATGCGATCGAGCACGTAGTTGCGCCGGTCCAGCGCCGCCTGCGGATGCTTGAACGGATGATAATTGTTTGCGCCTTTGGGCAGCCCGGCAAGATAGGCCATCTCGCTCAGCGTCAACTGGTACAGCGCCTTGTCGAAATAGTTGAGCGCCGCCGCCGCCACCCCATAGGTCTGGCCGCCGAACGACCCCATGAAGATTTCATTGAGGTAGAGTTCGAGGATCTTGTCCTTGGAGAAGGTGCTGTCGATGCGGATGGCGAGGATCGCTTCCTGGATCTTCCGGTCCCAGGTCTGCTCCGAGGTCAGCAGGAAGTTCTTGGCCACCTGCTGGGTGATTGTCGAGCCGCCGCCCTGGATGGCGTCATTGCCGTCGATCTTGGCCATGATGTTGTCGCGCAGCGCGCGGATCACGCCGTCGATGGCAATACCGTGGTGAGAATAGAAATCCTTGTCCTCCGCCGAGATGAAGGCGTTGATCAGCATCGGTGGGATGGTTTCGATCGGCTGGAACAGCCGGCGCTCGCGGGCATATTCGGCGAGCAGCGTCCCGTCGGCGGCATGGACGCGCGTCGTTACCGGCGGCTGATAGTCCTTGAGAACGGTGTAGTCCGGCAGGCCCGCGGCGAGCTGGTTGATGTAGACGGCGCCGATCGCAAGCCCTGCCAGCGCGAGGAATGCGCCAAAGCCGAAAAGCCAGCCGAGAATGCGAAGCATATGGTCTTAATCCGGAATCGGGCCAACGGCCGGGGGAGCACCGACCGCGCAAGCGGCGTGAATCATATCAGAGAAGGGCGGAAATGTGGACAACCGGCCCCCAGGCTCGTGGGCGGGACACTTGCCTCGCTGCTGTTGCGTGCCGGTCACTCGGGCTTGCCCACTTCGGCGAAGTAGTCGGCAATCCCCTTGGCGATCGCCGCCACCACCTCGTCGCGCCAGCTATCGCTTTCGAGATTGGTGATGTCCTTGGCATTGCTCAGGAAGCCGAGTTCCACGAGCAGGGACGGCACATCGGGTGCCTGCAGCACGAAGAAATCGGCCTGCCGGACCGGGAAGCGCCGCATGGTGATCGACGGCTCCATCGCCTTGACGATGGCTGAGGCCGCCATGAAGGACTGCTGTCGCATCTGCCGCCGCATCAGATCGAGCAGGATATCGGCGACGACCGGCTTGGCCTCGGGCAGCACGAACCCTGCGACCACGTCGCGCCGATTTTCGCCCTCCGCCAGCACGGCATCGAGCACATCGCTGGCCCGCTCGTCCCGCGTATAGATGCTCGCGCCCCGGATCGTCGCTTCCTGGAACGTGTCCGCGTGCAGCGAGAGGAAGAGGTCCGCCTTGTTCTCCCGCGCCAGGTCGACTCGCTGGTTGAGCGTCAGATAAGTGTCGTCATCCCGCGTCAGGGCCACGTCGAACAGGCCGGACGCGACGAGCGTATCCCTCAGCCGCAAAGCGAAAGCCAACGTGATATCCTTCTCACGAATGCCGCCCGGCGCTTCCGCCCCGCTGTCGAAGCCGCCATGGCCCGGATCGATGACGACAAGCGGTCGGGAGCCACCCGGCAGCGCCGCGACGGGCGGCGGGCCGGAGGATTCTTCACTCGGGCGAGCCGCATCGGCCTCTGGCGAACTGCCGGAGGGCGCTCCGCGGGCAATGGAACTGGCGAGGTCGCTTGCTGTCCGAGCCGCGAAATCCTCCGCCGTCGTGGGAATCAAATCCACCACCAGTCGGGCCGGCTGGTCCCCAACGGGTTCCAGCGCGTAGGCCTGCTGCACGACCGCCGGCACATTGAGCACCAGTTCGGTACGCACCCGCCCCTCTTCCGCAAGCTTGGTGACAAAACTGCCCACCATGCCGCTCCCGGCGACAGGTGGCGCGGTCGTGATGCCGACACTCTGCGCCCGGACGTCCACGGCAATCCGGTTCGGATCGGCAAGCGAGACGATCGCGTATTCGGTCGTATTCGACAAATCGAGGATCAGCCGGGCCCGCTCCGGGGTGGAAGTCACCCGGGCCGCCAGCACGTCCGGAAGGTCCTGCGCCACCGCGGGCAATGCGGCGAGGCAGACGACAACCACGGCCAGGCTTCGCCAGAACCCCCTGGAATTGAACACGAAGCGGCCGCTCCCCACATGCTTGAGGCGTTTAGGCCCTAGTGATTAGGCGATTCTGCGGCGCCGCGGGGGGTTCCGGGGCCGGTTACGGTCAGGTTCCTGTGATCCTCATGGTTTCGTTACCGGTGGAGTTTAGTGTTGCCAATCAGTCGCAACGGTCCTACACGGCTAAGCGAGGCGGGCTGCACCATGCCCGGTCCGATACGGCGTCGGCCGTTCCCGGAAAGCATGGCGGCAGAGGGACTTACCGGTTCCTGATGCGGCACATTTCGCGCCTCGGCACAAGATTTCGGCCTCCTGGCCGAGCGGCATGGCGACTGGCGTCGCCCGCCACATAGGAAGAGGTCGGATGACCATCGGGTTGCTTATTCCGGATGCGATGCTGAGTACCGCGCGCGCTGATTTCCGTCGGAACCCCTGGCCGATCGTCCTCGCATTCACCCAGAGCGCTGAACGCGCTTTCTCACCCAAACCTTTCGCCGCGCATGGCGCCCAGCAGGGGAGCCCGGTTCGCCGGGTACCGATTGCGGGCGCGCGACGGCGTGGAGACTCATTTTATGGCTACCAAAAGAATGCTGGTGGATGGCACCCACCCGGAAGAAACACGGATCGTCGTCACTAACGGGAACCGGCTCGAAGAGTTCGATTTTGAATCCCAGAGTCGCCGCCAGCTCCGCGGCAATATCTATCTCGCCAAGGTCACCCGGGTAGAGCCATCGCTTCAAGCCGCTTTCATCGAATATGGCGGCAATCGCCACGGCTTCCTTGCCTTCAGCGAAATCCATCCCGACTATTACCAAATCCCCGTCGCCGACCGCGAAGCGCTGATGCGCGACGAGGAGGAAGCCGAGGCCGCGGAAAGCGCCGCGGCAGAGGCGCAGGCGGCTGACGAGGTCAGCGAAGCCGCCCCGATCGAAGGCGCCGCCGACGACGCCGCTGAGCAGACCGACGACGCCCCCACCGAGGCCGACGCTGAAGCCGACCCGCAGTCGACGGTGGAGGCCGACGCCGCCGACGAAGTGGACGAAGGCGAAGAATCCGAAGAACCCAGCCACATCGAGCAGGCCCCGGCCAGCACGGAGCCCGTCGAATCCTTCGGCGGCGGCGGAGCAGACATCCTGGAGGAAAGCCGCGAGCGCCGCCAGCGCCAGCCGCGCCGCCACCAGTACAAGATCCAGGAAGTCATCAAGCGTCGCCAGGTGATGCTGGTGCAAGTCGTCAAGGAAGAGCGCGGCAACAAGGGCGCCGCCCTCACCACCTACCTCTCCCTCGCCGGCCGCTATTCCGTGCTGATGCCCAACACCGCTCGGGGCGGCGGCATTTCCCGCAAGATCACCAACGCGGCCGACCGCAAGCGGCTGAAGGACATCGTGGGCGACCTCGAGGTCCCGCCCGGCCAGGGCATTATCCTCAGGACCGCCGGCGCCTCGCGCACCAAGGCCGAGGTCAAGCGCGACTTCGAATATCTGCAGCGCCTCTGGGAGAGCGTTCGCACCCTCACCCTCCAGTCCACGGCCCCCTGCCTCGTTTATGAGGAAGGCTCGCTCATCAAGCGCACGATCCGCGATCTCTACTCCAAGGAGATCGACGAGTTGCTCGTTGCCGGCGACGACGCCTACCGCGAAGCCAAGGACTTCATGCGGATGATCATGCCGAGCCACGCCAAGAACGTGCAGCTCTACAAGGATGACCAGCCGCTCTTTTCCAAGTTCAACGTCGAGGGCCAGCTCGACCAGATGTTCTCGCCGCAGGTCACCCTGCCCTCCGGCGGCTATCTGGTCATCAACCCCACCGAGGCGCTGGTCTCCATCGACGTCAACTCGGGCCGTTCCACCAAGGAGCACAATATCGAGGACACGGCCCTCCAGACCAATCTTGAGGCTGCCGACGAAGTCGCCCGCCAGCTTCGCCTCCGCGACCTTGCAGGCCTCATCGTCATCGACTTCATCGACATGATGGAGAACCGCTCCAACCGCGCGGTCGAGCGCAAGCTCAAGGATTGCCTCAAGAACGACCGTGCCCGCATCCAGGTCGGCCGCATCAGCCATTTCGGCCTGATGGAAATGAGCCGCCAGCGCATCCGCTTCGGCGTCGTCGAGAGTTCGACCCACAAATGCCCGACCTGCCAGGGGACTGGGCTTGTCCGCTCTGTCGAGAGCGTCGCGCTGATGGTCATGCGCAATGTTGAGGACCACGTCCTCAAGCGTCCGGGCCAGTCGATTAATGTCCGCGTTCCGGTCGACGTCGCGCTCTACATCCTCAATTCGAAGCGCCACACGCTTTCGGGCCTCGAGGCCAAATACGGCCTCTCCATCACCATCGTCGCCGACGACCATGTCGGTCCGCAGCATTACGTCATCGAAAAAGGCGAAGCGCGGCTCCCCTTGGGCGGTGAGCAGCCTGCCCAGCACATCCGGGTCGACAGCGCCGCGATCGAGGAGGCCGACGCCGAGGACGATCTGGTCGAAGACGAGGAAGACGACGAGTCCGCCGAGGGCGACCAGCGCCAGTCGCGCGACCGTTCCGATGAGAACGGCGAACGCCAGGGTCGCCGTCGCCGCCGCCGTGGCGGCCGCGGTCGCGATCGTGAGGATCGTCCGCGCCAGCAGGACCTCTCCGGCGCCGAAGCCGCCGAAGAATCCACGGACGCCGAGGAAGCCGAGGACGGCGAGGACGCCCCTATCCGCGCCGCCGGGCCGCGCGATGACAATGGCAATGGCGAGCGCCGCCGCCGCCGTCGCGGACGCCGTGGTGGACGCCGTAATCGCCGTGAAGGCGAAGGCAATGGCGAGGCGCGCGAAGCCAACGGCGTCGAACCGACCGTCCCCATGAGCGACGACGGCACCGACCGGGTCGTGGCTGCTGTCCTTGCTCAGGATGCCATCGCGGATCAGACCGGTGTCGAGCCCGATGTCAGCATTGCGGGCTCTGACGATAGCGAAGCGCGCCCGCGCCGCGCCCGGCGCAGCCGCAAGGCTGCCGACGCCGAGGCCAACGTTCAGGATGCCGTCAATGGCGAGGCCGAGGCGACCCCGCCTGGGCGCTCCCGCCGTCCCAAGGCCGCGCCGCCCACGGAGGACGAAGCCATCGAATCCGCCGAAGCCATCGCTGTCGCCGCGCCCGAACCGGTCACCGACGTGCCTGTCGCCGAACCGCCGCGGCGCCCGAAGAAGGAGCTGCCGCCCGACGAGATCGTGGTCAGCTCGACCTCGACTCCGGCCGAGGAGGCCAAGCCAAAGAAGGCAGGCTGGTGGCAGCGCGGCTTCTTCGGAAGCTAGAACAAAAAAGGGCGGCTCGCGGGCCGCCCTTCTCGCATCTGTCGTTCCAGTTCAGGCGGCCACAGCTTGTCCCAGCATTATCGGCTGTCCGCGCCACAGGATCAGCGCGCCAAGGATCACCGCCCACAGCGACCAGCCCATATAGGCGATGGCGTTGATCATCGCGGCCATCGGCACGCCGCCGAGTTCCAGCATTCCGAAGCCGACGCCGATCGCCAGCACGAAGCCAAGCCAGCCCATGATCGCCCAGCGCTTCATCACGATCACCGAGATCGCGACCGTGAACAGCGCCGTGAAGAAATACCCCATATGCTCGCCCACCCCCATGCCGAGATACGCGTTGGCCGTATCGAACGCCGAGGTCGCGAGAGCCTTGTCGAGGTCGGTCGCGCCCGGAGCTACATAGGTAGCTGCGAGCCCCGGCACCAGCACCGTCCAACGCAGCAGGCCCAGCGCCTGCACCAAGCCGCCGACAACGCCGAACGCTCCGACAAGCGACGCCGCGAATGGATGCTCCTTGAAGTTCATCAGCGCGAAGCCGACTGCCGCGGGGATCAGCCCGAGCGCCGCGATGAACATGATGTACCAGTAGAAGTGGAGATCGGCGCCGCCCGCGGCGAACCGGGTCAGCACCTCGCCGGCGGGATGGCGGAGGATCGAGGGATACTCGAACACCATCTGCAGCCCGGTGAAGCCGGCGGTGAGAACGAGGGGAACGGCGACGAAAAGCGCGCCCGTGACGTGGCGGATGCTCATTTGGATTGTCCTTTGATGTGTGGGGTGAGGAGGCGCCGGAACAGCCGGACGCCCTGTTCGCTGTCGGCCGGGCTGAACACCGCCCCGCCGGTATCTTTGAAAACCAGCCAGAAATCCCCGACCAGCCAGAGCAGCTGGGCGAGGTCGTCGAGTGCCTCCGCGTCGCCGACGGGATTCAGCACCCCGGCATCGACGAAGAGGGAAATTAGGAATTTCGTATTGCCCAACCCCTGCTCGCGATTGGCGCGATAGGCCGCCGCGAGTTCGGGATCGGCATTGAGCAGCAGGGTCAGGTCGCGAAAGAAGAACCGGTAGCGCGACTGGATCTCGAAATTGCCGGCCACCATGGCCTCCATCATCGGAATGCTGGGCATGGTTGCGGGGGGCACGGCGTAGTTGACGGCCCACTCGGCCTGGATCCGCGCAAACAGCGCCCGCACGATCTCGGCCTTGTTGCGGTAGTGGTAGTAGAGGTTGCCGGGGCTCATCTTCAGCGCCTCGGCGATGTGGTTCGTCGTGACGTTGTCGGTGCCCCGCTCGTTGAAGAGCACGAGAGCGGCATCGAGAATGCGGTCTTTGGTAGTCGCCACGGCCGGAACCTCAGTTAGAGTATTTACTCTACATCCAAGGCTTTAGAGTAATTGCTCTAGGTCCGTCAAGCCCTGTTTCAAACTTTTTGCAGGGCCTTTGTCCGGTCCGGTCGAACCGCTAGCCTCCGCCGCCATGTCCCGCACCGAACGCCTGCTCGATTTGATGGAGATTCTGCGCCGCCATCGCGCCCCGGTGACCGGGCAGTCGCTGGCCGATGAGCTCGGCGTCTCGATCCGCACCTTCTATCGGGACATCGCTACCCTTCAGGGCCAGGGCGCCGAGATCGAAGGCGAACCTGGGCTTGGCTATGTGCTGAAGCCAGGCTTCACTCTTCCGCCTATGATGTTCTCGATCGACGAACTCGAGGCCCTCGTCCTGGGCTCGCGCTGGGTCGCCTCCCAGCATGGCGACAAGCGGCTCTCCAGCGCCGCCGGCAATGCTCTGAGCAAGATCGCGGCCGTTTTGCCGGCCGATCTTCGCGCCGAGGTCGAGAACGGCACGCTCATGGTCGTTCCCCGAAACCGCATTCCAGTCGCGATCGACGTCGCTATCCTGCGCGAAGCCATCCGCAAGGAGATGAAGCTTCGCATTTCGTACCGCGACGAGAAGGAATCCGAGACCGAGCGTGTCATTTGGCCCTTCCTGATCGGCTTCTACGAACAAACGCGCGTCGTTGGCGCCTGGTGCGAATTGCGCGAGGACTACCGCCATTTCCGTGTCGACCGCATCCTCGACGCCGCCGCGACCGGCGAACGCTCGCCCCGCCGCCGGGCCGTCATGCTCAAGGAATGGCGGACGCAGATGGGCATCGCGCCCCCTGACACAATCTGACAGACCGCCGCCCTACCTCCGTCGCACCCGCACGGAGGTTTTGATGAGACACTGCATCCTCAATTATGTCGCCGACACGCCGAAAAGCACGGCGCTCTACGCCAGGCTGCTCGGTGCCGAGCCGCTCGAATCCTCGGCCAATTTCGCGATGTTTGCCCTCGAAGGTGGCCTCGTCCTCGGACTCTGGGCCCGCAATGACGTCGAGCCCCGCGCCACCCTGCCCGGCGGCAACGAGATCGGCTTCGAGGTCCAGAGCGACGACGACGTCCGCCAGCGCCGCAAGGATTGGGAAGCGCTCGGCCTGCGCATCATCCAGGAACCGACCAACATGGACTTCGGCTACACCTTCACCGCCGCCGATCCCGACGGCCACCGGCTCCGCGTGTTCAATCCCTCGCAGCAATGAGCATTGACCTCGCCGCGCTCGAGGGCTTCGTCGTTTCGGCAAAGCAGGCGACGTACGTCGGCGGCGGGGAACGCGCCGCCGCGTCGCGCCAGGGATCGCATGACCTCGTTCATTCGCGGGGACCCTGGCGCTATCGCGACAGCTACTTCGGCGGCACCGATTTCATCGGTCAGGAAGTCGTCTGGTTCGGTGACGACCCCGTCTGGGCCATGAACTACTACGGCTACATCACCCGCCCGGACCTGATCGACGCTGCGGCAGCGGGAACCACCATCAAGGCCGCGCTGTCGGCAATGTATGCCGAGGATCGCTTCCTCGGCGGCTATCGCTGGAGCGGTGTGCACGGAACCTACACCGACCGGTCCGAGGGAAGCGTCGCGCATTTCCATGGCCGCGAAGTCATTGCCGTTGATGGCGTAGGAGCTTACGCGCTCGACTACGCCGGTGGGCTCATCAAGCCCTGAGACTGCTCACTCTTCCTCGAGCTTGGCCTTGAGGCGGCGGATCTGCTTCTCCAGCATCTCGTTATGGGCGCGAAGCTGGCGAATGCGGGACTCGGCTGCCTTGAGGTAGTCGATGCCGATATCCGATCGCCGCACGGCCGCGGCGGCCTTGGCGCTCAGTGCCCTCCCCTCGAGCACATCCCACCAGGTCAGATTGTGCTTCTTGATCAGCGTTACTGCCGCCTTGGCGGCCGACGCACGTTCGCCGGCATGGTCGGAGCCCAGCAGCCCAAGGATGCGATCGAGCCGGACAACGTCTTTCTGTTGAATTCTGGACTCCCGTTCTTCTGGCTATCGCTTCAGGAACCCGGCCGTCCGACGCAGCGCCTCTTCCATCGTCGCCTTGCTGCCTGCGTAGGACAGCCGGACGAAGCGATGGCCGTTGACGCGATCGAAGTCTATCCCCGGCGTCGTGGCAACCCCCGCTACCTCCAGCAGCTCCTTCGAAAAGCTCAGCGAGTCATTGGTGAACCGGCTCGCATCGGCATAGGCGTAGAACGCTCCGTCGCCATCGTCGACTGCAAAGCCAAGCGTCCGCAATCCGTCCCGCAATAGAACACGGTTCTCCGCGTAGTGGGCTTTCTGCGCCTCACAATAGTCGCGGTCGCCCAACGCCGCGATCGCTGCCACCTGGCTCAGCGTCGGCGCCGCGATGAACAGATTCTGCTGCAGGATTTCCACCCGTCGCAGCAGATCGTCCGGCACCACCATCCAGCCGATCCGCCAGCCCGTCATGCAATAGTATTTGCTGAAGCTGTTGATGATGATCGCGTCGCGCGTGAACTCGAGCGCGCTCACCGAGGGGCCGCGGAAGTCGAGCCCATGATAGATCTCGTCGGAGATCAGCCGCACCCCAAGCCTGGCGCAGACCGCAACGATCTCCGCCAGCCCCTCCCGCGTCACCGCCGCGCCCGTCGGATTGGCCGGCGACGCGAACAGCAATCCCTCGAACGGCTCCCGCCGATATGCCGCCTCGATCTCCGCAGCCGTGAGCCGCCAGTGGTGCTCCGCCGTCACCGGAATCTCGACCGGCCGGTAGCCGAGGCCGCTCATCGTATTGAGATAGGCAGGATAGCCCGGCCGCGTGACCGCAACCTTGGCGGCCGGCCCGAACCCGCCCGAAAACGCCAGGATGAACGCCGCCGACGACCCCATCGTGCAGATGACGTTGTCCGGAGCCACCGTCACCGCGTGCTGGGTGAGATAATATGCAGCCAGCGCCTCCCGCAGTTCAGGAAGCCCGCCGAAGGGCGTGTACATCTGCGGGCGGTCGAGGACCGCGCGTACCGCTTCGATAACCTTTGGCGAAGGCGGCGCCGCCGGCTGGCCCTGCTCCAGAAAGCAGACATCCCGCCCCTGCCGCTCCAGCCGTCGCGCCAGCGCGTTGATCTCCATCGAGTAAAAGGGTTGGAGCCCGCTCGCGCCCGACATCAATTCGTCCATTTGCCCGCTCAATACCGGCGCCTGCCTACGCCCAAGCGTTTCTTGTCTCAACAGAATTTGATTTTCCCCGCTAAGGCATGCTTACCGTCTGCCTGTTAGGGTCCTGACCGGCCCGTTCTGCCACTGGAGCTTCCATGTCGCGCCTGACTCTCGTTCTTGCGACCCTTGCCGGGCTGCTGTCGGGCGCCGTTGTCAGCTATGTGCTGCGCCCCGCTGTTCCAGCCTTCGACGAGACGCAGCTGCGCGCCCTGGTCGGCGAGATGATCGCCAGTGAACGCCCGGTCACGCCTCCGGCCGGCAACCAGTCCGTGGCGGCGATCGATCCCAAGACGCTCAACCCGATGATCGAGAGCTATTTGCTCGACAATCCCGGCATCCTCGACCAGATGTCGACCAAGCTGCAGGACGTGAAGAAAGCCGCCGAGCGCAAGGCGACTGCCGAGGCCATCCAGGCCAATTTCAGCGAAATCTATTCCGATCCCTCCAACGTCGTTCTCGGCAATCCGCAGGGCGACGTCACCCTGGTCGAGATGTTCGACTACAATTGCGGCTACTGCCGCGGCGCCCTGCCGGACATGGCGACGCTGCTGGCCGAGGACCCCAATCTGCGCGTGATCCTCAAGGAGTTCCCCATCCTCTCGCAAGGCTCGGTGGAAGCCGCGCGCGTCGCGGTCCTCGTCAACGCCGATCCCTCCATCAACTACTGGGACTTCCACCAGCAGCTCTTCACCAGCCGCGGTCAGGTCACCGGCGAGACGGCGCTCTCCGTCGCCGAACAGATGGGCATGAACCGCACCAGCCTGATGCTCAACATGGAAGGCGGCACCGCCTCCGACGCCATCAACCGCTCCTACGATCTCGCCCGGGCGCTCAACGTCTCCGGCACGCCGACCTACATTATCGGCGACGAGCTGATCCCGGGCGCCATCGGCATCGACCGGCTGCGCGAGCGTATCGCCAATATGCGGGAATGCGGCAGCACTGTCTGCGCCACACAGGTCGCGGCCGAACCCACCGGCTGACGCCGCCAAGCGCTTGCTTTTTGGTGCAATTCCGCTAGTTGCGCTTCTCCCGGCCGGTCATGGCCGCTACAGGTTGCCTCATGGCCAAGCGCGTCCTCGTCATCAACGGCCCGAACCTCAACATGCTCGGCATCCGCGAGCCCAAAACCTATGGGACGCAGACGCTCGCCGACATCGAGGCCATGTGCAAAGCCGAAGGCAAGAAGCGCGGCCTCACCGTGGAGTGCCGTCAGACCAATCGCGAAGGCGAGATTTGCGAGTGGATTCAAGAGTCTTACGGCAAGAAGGACGGGCTGGTCATCAACCCCGGCGGCTACTCGCACACTTCCGTCGCCATCCGCGACGCCATTTCCGCCGCAGCCATTCCGACGGTCGAGGTGCACCTCTCCAATATTCATGCCCGCGAGGAATTCCGCCATCATTCCTATGTTTCTGCGGTGGCGGTCGGGGTCATTTGCGGCTTCGGCGCGCTGGGGTATAGGCTCGCGCTCGAGGCGCTGGCCGACCGGCTGAAGACTGCCTGAGCGGCCCACAAGAACAACACGCCCAAGGAGGCACATCCATGCCCAAGGACGGCCAGACGGATCAGGATCTGATCCGCGCCATCGCCGAATTGCTGAACGAGAAGAATCTCGCCGAGATCGAGATCGAGCGTGAGGACCTGCGGGTCCGCGTCACCCGCTCCTTCGCCGGCGGCGTCCAGCAGGTGATGGTTCCCGCCCCGGCAGTCGCCGCCCCTGCCCCGCAACCCACGGCTCCTACGGGCTCCGCCGCCGCGGCCAAGGCGCCGGTCGACGACCTCGCCTCCAATCCCGGCACGCTGACCTCGCCCATGGTGGGCACTGCCTATCTCTCGCCCGAGCCCGGCAAGCCCGTCTATGCCGCCGTCGGCACCCGCGTCTCGGAGGGCCAGACCATCCTCATCATCGAAGCGATGAAGACGATGAACCAGATCCCGGCGCACAAGTCGGGCGTCGTCTCGCGCATCCTCGTCACCGACGCGCAGCCCGTCGAATACGGCCAGCCGCTGGCGGTCATCGACTGATGTTCAGCAAGGTTCTGATCGCGAACCGGGGCGAGATCGCGCTCCGCGTGCTGCGCGCCTGCAGGGAACTGGGCATCCAGACCGTCGCGGTCCACTCGACGGCCGACGCCTCCGCGATGCATGTGCGCCTTGCCGACGAAAGCGTCTGCATCGGCCCGCCTCCGGCCCGCGACTCCTACCTCAACATCCCCTCGATCCTCGCCGCCTGCGAGATCACCGGCGCCGATGCGGTCCATCCCGGCTACGGCTTCCTCAGCGAGAATGCCCGCTTCGCTCGCATCCTCACCGAGCACAAGATCACCTTCATCGGCCCGTCCGAGCACCACATCTCGATCATGGGCGACAAGATCACCGCCAAGCAGACGGCGGTCGAACTCGGCATCCCGGTCGTCCCCGGCTCCAAGGGCGAAGTCGCGACCGAGGCTGACGCAAAAAAGACTGCCGCCGAAATCGGCTTCCCGGTCCTCATCAAGGCGACAGCCGGCGGCGGTGGCCGCGGCATGAAGGTCGCGCACACCGAACTGGACCTGCTCAACGCCTGGTCCACCGCCCGCGCCGAAGCCAAGGCCGCCTTCGGCAACGACTCCGTCTATATGGAAAAATATCTCGGCAAGCCGCGCCACATCGAAGTGCAGGTCATGGGCGACGGCCAGGGTAACGCTGTCCATCTCGGCACCCGCGACTGCTCGCTGCAGCGCCGTCACCAGAAGGTCTGGGAAGAAGCCGCCGCCTTCGCCGTCCCCGCCGAGAAGCGCGCCGAGATCGGCGAGATTTGCGCCGCCGCCATGCGCAAGCTCAAATACTCGGGCGCCGGCACCATCGAGTTCCTCTACGAGAACGGCGAGTTCTATTTCATCGAAATGAACACACGCCTTCAGGTGGAGCACCCGGTCACTGAGCGCATCACCGGTATCGATCTCGTCTACGAGCAGATCCGCGTCGCCTCGGGCGAAAAGCTCTCGATCAAACAGAAGGACGTCAACTTCACCGGCCATGCCATCGAAGTACGCATCAACGCCGAGAACCCCGAGACCTTCGCGCCCTCGCCCGGCAAGATCACCTTCTACCACCCGGCCGGCGGCGTCGGCATCCGCGTCGATTCAGCCGTCTATGCCGGCTACTCGATCCCGCCCTATTACGACAGCCTGATCGGCAAGCTCATCGTCTACGGCCGCACCCGCGAAGAGTGCCTGATGCGCCTCCGCCGCGCCGTCGATGAATTCGTCATCGACGGCATCAAGACCACGCTTCCCCTCTTTCACCGCCTGATCCGCGAACCCGAAATTCTCGCCGGCAACTACGACATCCACTGGCTGGAGAAATATCTCGGGATGAAGAGCTGACACTCTTCATCCTCTCCCGTTTACGGGGGAGGGGAACCAGCGAAGCTGGTGGAGGGGGCGGCCGCTTGGGCAGGACGCACCGGAACTAGGGCCGTTGTTCGTCCAACGACGCACGGCCGATAGGCTTAACGCCCTATCCCAACGCCCTGAGATACTGCGCCGGCCGCGTGCTCAGCGCGCTCCATGTCGTCAGCGCGCCGGTGATGATCGTCAGCAGGATCGCGCCGATCATCACGCCGATCACGATGCTCGGGTTCACAGCGAACCCGACATCCATCTTCGCCGCCTTGATGATCCCGTAAGCGCCGATCATGCCGACGATCGCCGCCAGCAGCGCCGCGAACCCGCCCAGCAGCCCATATTCGAGTGCGAACACCTGCACCACGTCGCTGCGGGTCGAGCCGAGCACCTTGTTGACCACGGCGTCCGCCTCACGCTGCTTGCGTCCGGCCGCCATGGTGCCGGCCAGCACCAGAAGTCCGTTGAGGACCGCCAGCCCGCCCACGATGTTCACGGCGGTCGACAGCTGGCTCAGTATGCCGGCTGCCTGGTTCAGCGCTTCGCCGATCGGCAGGAAGGTGATGTCCTTGTATTGCCGCGCCAGCGCCCGTTCGAGATCCTTCTCATGACCCTTGGCCGCCTTGATGGTCGCGAGGTTGGTCGTCGGATAGGCGTCGAACGTGCCAGGCGATGCCGTCACCAAAAAGTTGATGCCGTTCTGGAACTCGAAGTCGCGGAGGTTGCCAACCGTCACCTCCATCGTGTCGTCGAACAAGGTGAGTTCCAGCGTATCGCCGAGGCCAACGCCCAGGCTCTGCGCATCCTTGTCGCGCAGCGATACCAGCGGCGGCCCGTCATAGTCTTCCGCCCACCACTTGCCCGCAGTGATCCGGGAGTCCGACGGCAAAGTGCCTGACCACGTCATCAGGATCTCGGGCGTCTGCCCCGTCCCGCCCAGCATATAGAGCGCCTCGCCCGAAAGGTCCGGCCGCTTCAGGATTTCGCTCGAGGGAACGCCCTTCACCTTGGTGATGGCGGCGTAGATCATCGGCTGGTGCTGGAACTGCGTAACAAAGCCGGTTGAATCGAGGAACGCCTGCAATTCGTCGATCTCATCGTCGAAGAGATCGGTGGTGACGAATGTCGGCGCGTCGTTGGTCACCTGCCCGAGCAACTGGTCCCGGATATTGGTCGTGAGGATCACGATCACCAGCAGCATCGCGAGCCCGAGCCCCAGCGACATGATCACCGTCGGCGCGGGCGAACCCGGCCGGTAGATGCCGCGGAAAGCATTGCGCCATGTGGCATTCGGCATTTGCGGCAGCCGGCGCAGCACCCATTGCAGCAGACGTCCCGCAAGGCTCAACAGCAGGAACGCGCCGATCACACCGAGCGTGTAGTAGAACACCAGTCGCAGATCGCTCGTGATCCACCAGGCGAGCGCAAAGATCGCGGCGCCGGCGATAACGAGTGGGACGATCACCCGCGGGTCGAGATATTCCTTGGTCTCGATCGATTGCACAGAGGTTCCGACCGTGCGGAACAGCATTGCCGGCTTGAGCTTCTGCGCCCGGAACAGCGGAATGTAGGAGAAGGCAAAGGCCGCCAGCACGCCGAAGAGGAACGCGACGCCCAGCGACGGCCACTCGATCGTCGGCGGCAGCGCGACCGCCAGGATATTGCCGAGGATCGGCAGCGCGATCACCGTAAGTACGGCGCCGATGATCAGCCCCAGTACGATGCCGACCAGCGACATTAGCCCGATCTGCGTGAAGAAATGCACCATGATGCGCGATCCTGTCGCACCAAGGCTGCGCAGCGTCGCGATCGAGCGCTGCCGCTCGCCGATATAGGCCGAAACCGCGTTGGAAATACCGACGCCGCCGACCAGCAGCGAGCTCAACCCCACGATCAGCAGGAACCGCACGAACAAATCGTAGAAGCGCGACAGCGTGCCCGCCGCATCATAGGGCGATTGCACCTTCCACTCCGGATCCGAGGCGAGGTCGGCGATCACCTTCGGCTGAGCGACGGTGTAGTCGCCCTGCTCCGGGTTGAGCCGGATCTTGTAGCTGTAGGTCGTCAGCAGCCCCGGCAGCGGCAACCGCGCATTCGGGTTGGCCTGCTGGGCCTCAATCGACACCACGGCGGTCAGGCCCAGATGGAACCCGCGCAACGCGCCGTTTGGCAGCGACTGCAGGAGGCCACGCACTTCGACTTCCGTGTTGTTGATCAGAAAATGCCCGCCAATGTCGATCCCCAGCCGGTCGAGGATCACCGGGTCGATGATCGCGCCATAGACGCCGTCCCTGGCCGCCAGCAAATCAGCCGGCTTTTCGCCCGGCTTGAGCTGCGGGCTTACGACATTGCCGTAGAGCGGATAGCTCCCGTCCACGGCATAGACGTCGAGGAACGCCGTGTTCCCGCTATCGTCCATCGCGTCCGCGCGGGCATTGGTGCTGATCGTCTCGCTGACAGTGCCCAGCGACTGGAAATAGGCCAGCTCGTCGGGATCGGCGCGCCGGTCGGCCCGGTTGATCTGCAGATCACCGCCCATCAGCGTATTGGCGTCGCGCAGGATCGCCGTCTTCAGCGCCTCGCCGACCGAGCTTACGCCCGCAATCGTCCCGACGCCGAGCGCAAGGCAGGCCAGCAAAATGCCGAAGCGGCGCAGGTCGCCGCGCAGATCGACAATGGCGACCCGCATCCAGTCGAGCAGGCGGGTCATGCCGGGACGGCCTCTTTGGCGGTCTCGGTCAGATGTCCGTGGTTCATCGTCAGCATGCGGTCGGCCTTGGCCGCCAGAGACCGGTCATGCGTGATCAGCAGCACGGCGGCACCCTTCTTGCGCGCCAGATCGAACATCAACTCGATCACCCGTGCGCCCGTATCCTGGTCGAGATTGCCCGTCGGCTCGTCCGCCAGCATCAGCTTGGGGCTCGTCACCATGGCGCGGGCGAGGCCTACGCGCTGCTGCTCACCACCCGACAGCGCGCTCGGCAGGTGCGTCAGCCGGTCGCCCAGTCCCACCTCTTCGAGCGCTGCCACAGCCTTGGCGCGCAGATCGCGCACACCAAGCCCCGTTTCGGCGATCTCGAGCGCGAGGCTGACATTCTCGAGCGCCGTCATCGACGGGATCAGGTGAAAATTCTGGAACAGGATGCCGAGATTCTTGCGCCGAAAGATCGCCAGCCCATCCTCATTGAGCTTCGAAGTATCCGTGCCGGCAACGACCACCTTCCCGCTTGTGGCCCGTTCGAGCCCACCCAACACCATCAGCAGCGAAGTCTTGCCGCTGCCTGAGGGGCCCACGACCGCGACCACCTCGCCCGAATCCACATGCATCGACACGTCCTTGAGGATGTGAAGCTTGGTCCGGCCCGTCATGAGTTCGAGATTGGTCTTTTCGGTCTCAATTACGGGCACAGGCATCGGGCATATCTCGGCTTTTCGGAATCTGGCGGGCTTCTTAGGCGATAAATTATGAACGCTGGCAATACACGATGTCGCGGGCCATATCATGACCTGCACGCATTACTCGGCCCCAAATGTCGAAAAAGACCGATCCATTCGCCGTCGAGATCACGCCGGATCTCATCCTGCGGGCCTATCAGGCCGGCATCTTCCCCATGGCCGAAGACGCTGATGCGCCTGACCTTTTCTGGGTCTCGCCGGAAATGCGCGGAATCATCCCGCTCGACGCCTTTCATCTCAGCCGCAGCCTCAGGAAAACCCTCAAATCCCACCCCTTCGCCGTTAAGGTTGATACCGATTTCGAGGCCGTCATCGAAGGCTGCGCCACTGCCGGCACGGAGCGCGACAGCACCTGGATCAACCCCGAAATCCGCAGGCTCTACGGCGAGCTTTTCCGCCGCGGCCACGTCCACACCGTCGAGGTCTGGGACGGCACGGCGCTGGTAGGCGGCCTCTACGGCGTTTCGATCGGCGCCGCCTTCTTCGGCGAGTCCATGTTCCACCGCGTCACGGACTGCTCCAAGATCGCCATGGCGCATCTCGGGCAGCGCCTCATCGTCGGCGGCTATCAACTGCTCGACACCCAGTTCGTCACCGACCACCTGCGCACCTTCGGCGGCATCGAGATTCCGCGCGAGGACTACGAAGTCCGTCTCGCCGTCGCCATAGCGCAAAAGGCCGACTGGGGAGCGCTGGACCGGTGACCATCGGCCCTCCCATGCGTTGAGGCGACATGTCCGATCCCCAATCGCCCGTCGAGCCCATGGAAGCGCTGCTCGTCTCGGAGCTGCCTGATGAAGCCGGCTGGCAATACGAACCGAAATGGGACGGCTTCCGCTGCATCGCTGTGAAACAGGGCGACGCCGTCCATCTCTTCGCCAAATCCGGCAAGATTCTCCACCGCTACTTTCCCGAAATGGTCGACGCGCTGCTGGCGGTCAAAGCCAATGACTTTGTCCTCGATGGCGAGATCGTCGTGCCTGAGGGCAACACCCTCTCCTTCGACGCCATCCAGGCCCGGCTCCATCCGGCCGAGAGCCGCATCCGAAAGCTCGCGAAAGAAACGCCAGCCCGCCTGATCCTCTTCGACCTGCTCCGGGCGGACGGCAAGGACCTCGCCAGTCTGCCGCTCGCGCAACGCCGCGAGGCATTGGAAGACTTCTTCGCCGCCAACTCGTCGCCTTCGCTCCGCCTCTCGCCTCAGACGCTGTCGCACAAGGATGCTCAGCACTGGCTCGACAATGCCGGCGGCTCCCTCGACGGCGTCGTCGCCAAGCGCCGCGACGACCCCTACCGCCCCGGCGAACGCGCCATGCTGAAGGTCAAGAACATCCGCACCGCCGACTGTGTCGTTGGCGGCTTCCGCTACGCCACCAACTCGAAGCTGCTCGGATCGCTTCTCCTCGGCCTCTACGACGACGCCGGGCTCCTCCACCACGTCGGCTTCACCTCGGCCCTCGCCAATGAGGACAAGCCGGCCCTGACCGCAAAGCTCGAGAGCCTACGCGGCGAAGGCTTCACCGGAAATGCTCCCGGCGGTCCCAGCCGCTGGTCCACCGAGCGCTCCGCCGAATGGGTGGCACTTCGGCCCGAGCTCGTCGTCGAAGTCAGCTACGACCATTTCACCGGCGATCGTTTCCGCCACGGCACCGGGCTCAAGCGCTGGCGGCCGGACAAAGCGCCGCGCCAATGCACGTTCGAGCAGATTGCTCCGCCAGGTCACCCGGCCCCGGTGATCGCCAAGGTCCTCGCGGACTGAACCTCTGTTCTAGTCGCCTTGCGCCCCACCGGTGGCATTGAGCATCGTCGCCGTCATACCCGCCGATAAATCCGAAGCGAGGAACACCGCCGCATTCGCGATATCGGCCAGCGGCGTGATCCGCCTGAGCGGCGTGTCCTTGGCGAACTCGGCATGCACCTCGTCGAAGCTCATGCCCCATTCCTGTGCCCGGAGCAGCCACGCCTCCCGCACGCCCGGCGCGTCCGGCGATCCCGGCGAGCGCACCCAGTTCACCCGCACGCCCATCGGTCCGTTCTCCACCGCGAGCAGGCGCAAAAAATGCTGCACCGCCGCACATGCAATCCCGAACCCGCCGGTATGGCTGTAGGCCTGCGTTCCCGCATTGGCTGCGATCCCCACGATCGACCCGCCGCCATTTTCCGCCATGTGCCGTGCCATCGCCGTCCCGGTCACGAACCAGTTCTTGAGCGCCACCTCCGTCACGCGGAAGAAGCGATCGAAATCGATCTCCGTCAACACCGCGCCCTGCGCGTCGGCCCAGCCCGAGCCATTGAACATGACGGTGACGGGACCGGCCTTACCGGTCACCGTCCTGAGATGCGCTTCGACCTGCTCAGTGTCCGTCGCGTCGACCAGGTCCAGCTCGGCCGTGCCGCCCGCCGCGGCGATCTCGTGCGCGACAGCCTCCAGCGGAGCCGCCGTGCGTCCCGCGAGGAACACGCGCGCACCCTCGCGCGCAAAGGCCTTGGCCACGGCGCCACCTACCGCTCCGCCGCCGCCATAGACGACCGCATTCC
>DASZPY010000072.1:0-19784 GCA_035549855.1 Devosia sp.
GACTATGTCGCCGTCCTCGCCGAGACGAGCATGCGCGGCAAGCGGCCGCTCGCCAATCGGGCGCGCATCGCCGAGATGCTGGCGGGCGCCAATTTCATCGTCACCGCCCGCGACGACGGCAATATCCTCGGGCTTGCGCGCTGCATCTCGGACGGCGCGTGGATCGCCTATTGCGCGGAGCTTGCCGTTAAGGAAAGCGCACAAGGCCGCGGCATTGGCGCAGGGCTGATCCGCGCTGCCAAGGATTTCCTCGGCCCGCGCATCGGACTGGTGCTGATTTCGGAGGAGGAAGCCGTCGGCTTCTATACCCGGATCGGCATGGAGCGCATCGACCGCGCTTTCTTCATCACGCGCGAGGACCGCACGTGAGAATTGCCGACGCAGACATCCTGATCGCCCCGGGCCTTGGAAACTCCGGCCCCGATCACTGGCAGCGGCGCTGGGCCGAACGAATGAATACAGCCCGCATCATCGAGCAGGCCGATTGGGACAATCCGGTGCTTGCCGACTGGGTGGATTGCATCCATCAAGAGGTGATGCTCGCGACACGGCCGGTCGTGCTGGTCGGCCATTCGCTGAGTTGCGCGGCAATCGTGCACACGGCGCAACTCCGGCTCAAGGATACCAAAGTGCGCGGCGCGTTCCTGGTCTCGCCCCCCGACTTCGAGGGTCCGAACATTCCGCCGGAAGCGCGGCCATTCGGCAATGTGCCGACCGACCCCCTGCCCTTTCCCTCGATGGTCGTCGTCTCGACAACCGACCCATTGACGAGTGTCACCATCGCCGGGGATTGGGCCGCTGCATGGGGATCCGACTTGAAGCTCGCGGGCGACGCCGGCCACATCAATTCAGCGTCTGGCCATGGTCCATGGCCAGACGGGATGATGATGTTCGGTGCGTTGATGAAGCGCCTGCGAGCCTAGTCTCAGGGCACCGTCTTCTGCAGGAAGGCGAGCATTGCCCCGAAGCTTTGGACGCCTTCCTTACGGTCGAGATTGAACTGATATTCGTGCGGAAGCGCCGGCGTCAGATCGTCGGGAAAGAAGAGGCTGTCGGTGTCCACGCCCAGTTCGCGCAGGCGCACCGCGAGGCGCAGGGCCTGCGGGGCCAGCGGGTCACCATTGCCGCTCGAAATGTAGGCCGGCGGGAACTCCGGCGTCACATATTCGGCGACGGAGGCCAGGCGGAACCGTTCATCCGACATGAAATCACGTACGCCCGAATAGGCCCAGAGCACGGTGCGCAGGAACCATCCGTAGGCACCGTCGAGCTTGATGCCCTCGAGGTCATAGGCCCAGACAGCAGCATCACACCCTTGATATCTTCAGGCCGTAGCCGCGCCACGATGCCCAACTGCTCGGCATAGCCGCGGTCCGTAGTGAGATTTGCCACCTGCGCCGCGATCTGCGCCCCGGCGGAATCGCCGGCGAGGACGATGCGGTCCGGGTCGATTCCAAGCTCCGCGGCATGCGCGACCAGCCAGCCCAGCGCGTCGTTCACCTGCTCCACCGGCACGGGATAGGCCGTGCCATAGCCGGTGCCATATTCGACGGCGATCGTGGTGTAGCCTTCTCCCGCAATGACGCGGAGGAAGTTGGAGATGCCTTCCTTGCTGCCGGCGATCCACGCCCCGCCATGGATCCACACGATCGCCGGTTGCGGTCCGGTGGCGCTTTCGAGCCGGAAAACGTCGAGGCGTTCGGCGGCGTCAGCGCCATAAGCGAGGTCTGTCGTGGAGAGATTCCTGCCGGGACATGCCGGGCGAGTGCCTGCTCGGAGGCGGTGTCGTTGCTGGCGAACATGTAGTCGATGATCGCGACCGACGGCCAGGGACTGAGCCGGAAGGCCAGCACGACCACGATGACGAGACCGGCGAGAATCCCGCCGGTCCAGATCAGGACCCGCTTCATCGGCGCGAGCGCGCCGGCTCAGCGCCGGTTGGCGATGAAGGTGATCTTCTTTTCGCCGGTGCCTTTCGCCGGAGTGTAGTCGCAAACCAACCGATCGAGCAGTGGCCGGTCATCCCCGATCAGATTGCCGAGGAGGCTGAGCAGGATGCTCGGACGACAGCTCAGCGAGTCCGCGCTCCACGCCACGCCGCCGCCGCAGGAGGTGCGGCGCAGCTTGGCGTTCACCCAGATTCCGTCGACGCCCCAGGTCAGCCTTCCCTCGCAGCGCACGCCCAGCTTGGACGCCGTATAGGTACCTCGCTGTTTGAGGCAGAAATCGAAGCGGAAGCCGTCATAGATGCGGACGGCAGCACGATAGCAATTAGAGACGATCACGCCGCCGGGCACGTCCGGCACGAGAACGCGGACATCGGGCTCGACAGCGAGCGCGGGAACGATCGAGGCGACGGCGAAGATCAGGGCCGCCGCGAAACCGGTCAGAAGTCTTATCAAACGGGACATGGAACAACTCCCTGGCAGGCATCGACGCAGTATTCGTCGAGCCACGCGCCTGCCGCCGCGCGCATCGAGCCTTCGGGAGAATGGACCCGCGCCGAAAGCCCCGCAAGCCGCGGAGCTTCCCGGATCGCCGGCGTCTAGCGAATACGATCAGCCTTCGGCGAGAATCTGCTCGCGGGCGACGGTGACCAGTTCGGCCATCTTCTGGCGGATCATGTCGTCGGACACGGACGCGCCCTTGGCCTTGATGTCGGCTGAGATCTTGCGGAATACGTCTTCCTCGCCGGCTTCCTCGAAGTCGGACGCCACCACTTCGGCGGCATATTCCTTGGCGTGGTCGCCGCTCAGGCCCATGTGCTCGGCGGCCCAGAGGCCGAGTAGCCGGTTGCGCCGCGCCTCGGCCTTGAAGCGCAAATCGGCGTCGTGGGCGAACTTGGCCTCATGGGCTTTCTCGCGATCGTCGAACTGGGCCATTGGTGTCTCCGCCTCCTGAACGGTCCAGCGCGCGGCGCGCGCCTTGCTTGCTGTGGGTTGAGATAGTCTGGAAAGAGGGCCAAATCAACGGGCGCAGGCAAAGCAAAAGTCACCGGCCACAATCTGTCTAAGCCATTGGCAGACTTTCCGGTTTTTCGCCTCGTTCAGCTCGGGGGCGAAAGCACTTGCAATGCCGTGGCGTTCTGGCGCATGAAAACCGCCAATCCCCTCCCCTATCCCGGAAATCACATGAACCGCCGCCGTAAGATTTACGAAGGCAAGGCGAAGGACCTTTTCGAGGGTCCGGAGCCGGGCACCCTGGTGCAGTATTTCAAGGACGACGCCACCGCCGGCAATGGCAAGAAGCACGAGATCATCGACGGCAAGGGCGTCCTCAATAACCGCATCTCCGAATACATCTTCACAAAGCTGAATGCGCTCGGCATCGCCACGCATTTTATCCGCCGCATCAACATGCGCGAGCAACTGATCAAGGAAGTCGAGATCATCCCGCTCGAGGTGGTGGTGCGCAATGTCGCGGCGGGCTCGCTGGTCAAGCGCCTCGGGCTCGAAGCCGGCACGCAGCTGCCGCGCTCGATCATCGAGTTCTACTATAAGGACGATGCGCTCAACGACCCGATGGTGTCGGAAGAGCATATCACCGCCTTCGGCTGGGCGACGCCGCCCGAGCTCGACGACATCATGAGCCTCGCCGTCCGCGTCAATGACTTCCTCACGGGCCTGTTCACCGGCGTCGGCATCCAGCTTGTCGATTTCAAGATCGAGGTCGGGCGCCTTTATGAGGGCGACACGATGCGGATCGTCCTCGCCGACGAGATCAGCCCGGACAATTGCCGGCTGTGGGACATCAAGACGCGCAACAAGCTCGACAAGGATCGCTTCCGCGAGGACCTCGGCGGGCTGGTCGACGCCTATCGCGAAGTCGCGCAGCGGCTCGGCATTCTTGTGGAAACCGAGAATGCGCTGACGACCGGGCCGCGCCTCGTCCAGTAGATCGAGGGGCGACCCACAGGATCACCCGATGAAAGCCCGCGTCACCGTCACCCTCAAGGCCGGCGTGCTGGACCCGCAGGGCCAGGCCATCACCGGCTCCCTCAAAAGCCTCGGCTTCGACAATGTGAGCGGCGTGCGGCAGGGCAAGGTGTTCGACGTCGAACTCGGCGATGCCGACCCCACCGATGCGCGCGTATCGCTGGCCGCGATGTGCGAGCGGCTGCTCGCCAATACGGTGATCGAGAACTACGCGATCGAGCTGCTCTAAGTCGGCCCCGTCAGGGCTTGAGGTCGAGCGGCACCGGTGGCGCGGCGAAGGACACCGTGATCACGACGCGCTCGTTCGAGGCGAGATAAGGATCGTCGGTGAAGAAGGGCTCGGTGGTCGCCTTGCCAGACACCATGTTCACATGCCCATCGGAGAGGCCGAACTCGCCGAGAATGCCGCGCACCACATTGGCCCGGTCGCTCGACAGTTCCCACGGACCGTAGTGCGGATCGGCATAGGTGCCGCCTGCCGCCGTGTGGCCCGAGATCGCGATGTCGCTCGGGAGTTTCTCGAGGATCGGGCTCAGCGCAGCGATGGCCTTGCGTGTGACCTCGTACGGGAACTTCGAGCCCTCGGGGAACATGCGTTTGCCGGCCTGGTCGAGAATCTGGATGTCGAGGCCGTCTTCCGTCTCGGTCACCAGCAGATTGTCCGAGAGTTGGGCGACATCGGGCATGGCCTGCCATGCCTGCTTGATGCTGGCGGCGGCGCTGTGGAAGAGCTGTTCGTATTTCGACTTGAGCGCCGCGTTGGAGGCCTTGCCGTCGGCCTTGCCATCCACGCGGATCGCCTGATGGCCCTCGGTCGGCTCCAGCAGGGTGAACTTGGTTTCCTTCGACGCGATTGAAACACCGGGATCCTTGGCGCTGACCTGATCGGAGGTCTTGGCGCCTTTGGTGTCGAGCGCTGTGCCCGCCATGACACCGCCGGCGCCGCTCGGCGTCTCCGACACGCTGGCCGGGGCGAAATAGTCGGCAAGGCCCTTCTTCTGCTCGTCGGTGGTCATGGAGATGAGCCACAGCAGCAAGAAGAACGCCATCATTGCCGTCACGAAGTCGGCATAGGCGATCTTCCAGGCGCCGCCATGGTGGGCCGCGTGGGTCTTCTTAACCTTCTTGACGATGATGGACTGATCGTACGCCGCCATTACCCAACCTTCCCCGCGCTAGCGGATCATCTCGCCAACAGGCAGGCCTGCGGTGGCCTCGTCGATTTCGAGGAAGGTGGGACGGTCCTCGGACATCAGCATCTTGCGCGCGAATTCGATCGCCATCACCGGAGCGTAGCCGGACATGTGGGCGAGCAGGCCGGTCTTCATCGACAGATAGTATTTGGACTCGGCCTCATAGATGTTGCGTAGCGCCTGTGCGAACGGACCGAAGAAGCCATAGGCGACGAACACGCCGAGGAAGGTACCGACCAGCGCACCGCCGATCATGTGGCCCAGCACTTCGGGCGGCGAAGCGATCGAACCCATGGTGTGGATAACGCCGAGCACGGCGGCCACGATACCAAGCGCCGGGGTGCCGTCCGCGAGGGCCTGGATCGCCGCGACGAGCCGCGCCCCTTCCTGGTGATGGGTCTCGAGCTCTTCGTCCATCAACGCTTCGACCTGCTGCACATTGTTGGTGCCCAATGTCAGCATGCGCAGATAGTCGCACATGAACTCCACCGCATGGTGGTTGGCCGCGAATTTGGGGAAGCGGGCGAAGATTTCCGAGTCCTTGGGGTTCTCGATGTGTGGCTCGAGCGCGAGCAGGCCCTTGGACTGGACAAGCTTGAACAGGCTGAACTGCAGGCCGAGCAGTTCGACATAGGCGGCCTTGTTGAATTTGGGGCCGCGGAAGAGCGTGCCGAAGACGCCGATCGTCTGCTTCAGCACGGCGCCGGTATTGCCGATGATGAAGGCACCGATGGCCGCGCCGAGGATGATGACGGCTTCGAAGGGCTGGACCAGAACGGCCAGATGGCCGCCCATGGCGAGATAGCCGCCAAGGACGCTGGCCGTAATAAGCACGAACCCAACAATCAGACGCATTTGTACTCGAACTCAATGACGCACAAATCGGAGGTCGCTACGCCGGCCGGGCAAGCCGCGTCCCCCGCGGGAAAGTCCCACGCCCTACTTATTGGGGTCCGTGCTTAACGGGCGGTTTAGATGCCCGCGCAAGGCACCGTTTCGACTGAGATAATCGCGCGGCCGGCGTTAGCCGTCCTGCAACTCGGGGCGGCCTGTCCCGGTGACGCTGTGCGTCTGGACCAGGATGGGCCGAATCTCGATCCGGGAAATCTTGGTGATTTCGCTTTCCGCGGTCAGGGCAATCGCTTCGTCCATGTCCTTGGCCGCGATCAGGGTGAAGCCGCCGAGCCATTCCTTGGTCTCGGCATAGGGTCCGTCGGTCCGGAGCACCTTGCCGTTCCGGACGCGGACATTGACGGCGGTCGCCGGCTCGTCGAGCGGCTGGGCGAGGATCAGCTTGCCGCGGCGGCGCAAATCGTTGTCCTCCTCGATGGTGGCGTCCGTCAGGCGGCGACCGTCCTCCTCGGTAAAGCCGGCAAAGCTCGTTTCATCGAAGTAGACCAGGCACATGAATCGCATTTTTGGCTCCCATATTGCGTTCGGCCCTAGTCGACGCCCGACTTTGCCGCTCGACATTTTCCCGCGCTTTTTTCCGTTCCGGACCGGCCGTGCGGCTTCCGAGTCACAGTGGGGGACAATCGTCCGAAGACCGCTGGGGCGTCATTCCGGCCGACCGCGAATCTTGTAGACCGGGTGGCAGTTCCACTGCTCGCGTACCGGTAGCTGCCATGCTCAAGACCGTCTCCCTCTCCCTGCTTTTCATCCTTGCGCTTGGACTCTTCATCGCGGCTTACGCCAGCATCCCGGTCTGATCCTTCCGTTCAGCGACCGTTCAGGGCCGCGGGGGCATAAGCCCCCCGTCCGGCTGCAGAAGTCGTTGCCGGGGTCTTAACCAAACTGAGACAATGCCGCATTAACCCGGCCCGCCTATAACCGGCCATCCGCCTTCAACCGCCCGACCAAAGCCACCCAAAATGATCAAGACCTTTTCGCTGTCCGTACTGTTTTTCCTCACCCTCGGCGTGATGTTCGCGGCCTACGCTTCGGTCCCGGTCGGTCTCTGACCCTTCCAGTTTTACGCATTAAGCACGGCGCTTAAGCCTCGCATCCGGTTCTGCGAGCGTTAATGGCGCTCGCCCGCTATGGCGGATGCTCCGGACTGGAGCATGCGGCAAATGTCAGGTCAGAACACCCGCCTTCAATGGGTCGATACGGCCAAAGGGATCTCCATCATCCTCGTGGTGATGATGTATTCCGTCTTCAATGTCGGCCAGGACGTGGAAGGCGCCGGCGCCTTTCACTATGTGATGGGCTTTGCGACCCCTTTCCGGATGCCGGAATTCTTCCTGATTTCGGGGCTGTTCCTCGACCAGGTCATTGCCCGCAACTGGCGCGCCTACGCCGATCGCCGCGTGGTCCACTATTTGTATTTTTATTCGGTCTGGGCGGTGATCCATATCGTGGTGAAGGTCGGCATCGCCTCGCGTGACCCCGGCACCATGCTCGAATATCTCGGCTGGGCCGTGATCGAGCCCTATGGTGTGCTGTGGTTCATCTACCTGCTGGCGGCCTTCAGCCTCGCGACCAAACTGGCCTATGAGCTCAAGGCGCCACGCTGGGCCGTATTTGCGCTAGGCGCGGCCTTTCAGATGGCACACGTCCAAACCGGCTCATACCTAATCGACCAGTTCTGCGCCTATTTCGTCTATTTCTACGCGGGGTACATTTTCGCCCCGGCGATCTTCCGCATTGTGGATTGGGCGGTGGCCCACAAGGCACAGGCGATCACGGCACTGGCGGGCTATGCGCTCGTCAACGGCCTGCTCGTGTTCTCGCCCGGCTACGCGGTCCTGCCCAACGAGATCCATCCCGGCCTTGCCGCTTTGCCCGGCATTCGCCTGACGCTGGCGCTGGCCGGGTCGCTGGCGCTCTGCGTTGCGGCCGCGTTCCTCACTGGGTTCCGTGTCACCAACTGGCTGCGCTGGCTCGGCGAGCACTCGATTGTGGTCTATCTGGTCTTCGTGCTGCCGATGTCATTCGCGCGGATTGCGCTCCTGAAGATCGGGCTGATCCACGACGTGACGGTGCTGAGCGGCATCGTGATGGTGGTCTCGATCCTCGCCTCGGTGGCGCTCTACCTCGCGGTGCAGTCGACCGGGCGCGGCAAGTTCCTGTTCGAGCGGCCCGCCTGGGCGCACCTGCCGGGCACCAAGGGCAGCCGGAGCTACAAAGTCCGGGCAGTTCCCGCCGAGTAGTCTTGCCTTTCGGGCCGCGACTCCCCACAAGTCGGGCCATGAAATCGGCTGTCATCGTCTTTCCCGGCTCCAACCGCGACCGCGACATGATTGCGGCACTGACCAAGATTTCCGGCAACGCCCCGGCCGTGGTCTGGCACAAGGATTCCGAGCTTCCGGACGTCGATCTGATCGTGATCCCCGGCGGCTTTTCTTATGGGGACTATCTGCGCTCCGGCGCCATCGCCGCCCGCTCACCTGTCATGAAGATTGTCAAGGAGCGGGCCGCCAAGGGCGTGCACGTCCTCGGCGTCTGCAACGGCTTTCAGGTATTGACCGAAGCAGGACTTCTGCCCGGCGTGCTGATGCGCAACGCATCGCTCCGCTTCGTCTGCCGCGAAGTTCGCTTGAAAGTGGAGACGTCGAATACGGCCTTCACGCGCGGCTACAAGGCCGGCGAGGTCATCACGACGCCGGTTGCCCACCACGACGGCAACTACTTTGCCGACACCAAGACTCTGAAGTCGATCGAGGACAATGGACAGGTCGCCTTCCGTTACGCCGAGGGCACGAACCCCAACGGCTCGATCAACGACATCGCGGGCGTGTTCAACAAGAACATGAATGTCCTCGGCCTGATGCCTCACCCGGAGAATCTGATCGAATCCGCGCATGGCGGAATCGACGGGCGTGGGCTGTTCGCCGGTTTGCTGCAGGTCGCTTAGCCCCGAGGTCTGACGCCTTGTCCCGCATTGCCACCATCGTTGGACTGCTGATCGGCGCGGCGGCGCTGCTGCTGCAGTTCGGACTGACCATCCCCCTGCGGCTCACCAATGGCGACATGATCTTCGGGGCGCTGATCTATTTCTTCACCTTCTTCACGATCCTCTCCAATCTCGCGCTGGTGCTGATCTACGTCTCCGAACTGTGGCCGCAATCGAGCCTGTCATGGTTCCGCCGGCCGGTGACGCGCGGCATGATGGCGGCGGCGATCGTGCTCGTGGCGCTGTTCTATCACTTCATCCTGGCCGGCATCTGGGATCCCGGCGGGCTCTGGAAGGTCGCGGACGTAACGATGCACTATGTTACGCCAGTGTTCTACGTTGCCTGGTGGATCCTGTTCGCGCGGCACGGCATGCTTAAGGTTGCGGACGTGCCGTCGATGCTGGTGCCGCCGACGGTGTATCTCGTCTATGCGATGATCCGCGGCGCGCTGGTCGGAGAATACCCCTATCCGATCCTCGAGGCGAACCGCATTGGCTATGGCGCTGTGGCGATCAACGTATTCCTGGTGCTGGTTGGCCTCACATTGCTGTGCCTCATCGTTGTCGCAGCAGACCGCATGCTGACCCGCGCGCCGCTTCCTGGCCCCTAAGCCATGCCGCGCGACCTCAATGTCCTCGGCCAGCCGCTCGAGCCGTGCTCGGACGATCCGGTGACCGGCTTCTTCCGCAATGCCTATTGCCAGACCGGACCCGACGATATCGGCCGTCATATCGTGTGCGCGGAAATGACCGCCGAGTTCCTCGCCTTCTCCAAATCGCGCGGCAACGATCTGTCGACGCCGCACCCCGAATGGGCCTTCCCCGGCCTCAAGCCCGGGGATCGCTGGTGCCTTGTCGCACCGCGTTGGGTGGAGGCGCTCGAAGCCGGAGTCGCGCCACGCGTGGCGCTGCTCTCGACGCATGAGGGTGCATTGAGCTACACGACGCTCGAAGCGCTCAAGGCACACGCGCTCGATCTCAGTTGAGGCAAAGGATGGCCCGATGGCACGCATCGTCGGTTACATCGCAAGCAGCCTGGACGGCTTCATCGCGGCCGAAGGGGATTCGCTGGACTGGCTGACGGCGAAATACGACGACCTGCTCGGCCCCGACAACGAGTTCACCTACGCAAGCTTCATCGGCCGCATCCGCACCACGGTGATGGGCCGGGCGACCTATGACTGGGTCGCCGCACATGGCGCGCCGTCGCCCTATCCCGACAAGCGCACTATCGTCGTCACTTCGACTCCGATCCCGGACGCGCCGCCCGAAGTGGAAGCGTGGCACGATGGCGTCGATGCGCTGGTCGCGCATTTGCGCGCGCTCGACGACGGAGATGTCTGGATGGTCGGCGGCGGCCGGCTCCAGATGGCGTTCCTCGAACGCGGCGCCCTCGACGAAATCGAAATGTACCTCATCCCCGAAATGCTGGGCGGCGGAACGCCCCTGTTCCCACCAACCGGGGTTCGGCGCTCGCCGCGCCTCGTTTCGGCACATACGCTGAAACGTGGCGTGGTGAGGCTGCTCTACGCGCTCGATTGAGGCGCAAAAGCACGGGGGCGCCCCTGTTCCACCCACAATTCCTGCGCTAAGAGGGCGGCTAGGCCCCTCCCCCGGCCCCGCGGTGCTCATGGATTTCAACAACGATATTCCCATCACGCCCAAGATGATTTCGGATCATGGGCTGAAGGGCGATGAATTCCTCAAGATCGTCGATCTGATCGGCCGCATGCCGACCTTCACCGAGCTCGGAATCTTCTCGGCGATGTGGAACGAGCACTGTTCCTACAAGAGCTCCAAGAAATATCTGCGGACCCTGCCGACCAGCGGCCCGCGCGTCATCCAGGGTCCGGGCGAGAACGCGGGCGTCGTCGATATCGGCGACGGCCAGGCAGTGGTGTTCAAGATGGAGTCGCACAACCACCCGTCCTTCATCGAGCCCTATCAGGGCGCGGCGACGGGCGTCGGCGGCATATTGCGCGACGTCTTCACCATGGGGGCGCGGCCGATCGCGGCGATGAACGCATTGCGCTTCGGCGATCCCTCGCATGAGAAGACTCGCCACCTCGTCTCCGGCGTCGTGGCCGGCGTCGGCGGCTATGGCAATTCGTTTGGCGTGCCCACAGTCGGCGGTGAGGTCGAGTTCGACGCGCGCTACAATGGCAACATCCTCGTCAATGCCTTCGCGGCCGGCCTCGCAGACACGGACAAGATCTTCTACTCCAAGGCCGAAGGCATAGGCCTGCCGGTCGTCTATCTCGGTGCCAAGACGGGACGCGACGGTGTGGGCGGGGCGACCATGGCCTCCGCCGAGTTCGGCGACGATATCGAGGAGAAGCGCCCGACCGTGCAGGTCGGCGATCCCTTCACCGAGAAACGCCTGCTCGAAGCCTGCCTCGAATTGATGGCGACGGGCGCGGTGATCGCCATTCAGGACATGGGTGCGGCGGGCCTCACCTGCTCGGCGGTCGAGATGGGCGCCAAGGGCGACCTCGGCATCCTGCTCGATCTCGACAAGGTGCCGGTGCGCGAAGAGAACATGACGCCCTATGAGATGATGCTGTCCGAGAGCCAGGAGCGCATGCTCATGGTGCTGCATCCGGCCAAAGAGCCAGAAGCGCGGGCGGTGTTCGAGAAATGGGAGCTCGATTTCGCGACGGTCGGGCGCACGACGGACGATCTCCGTTTCCGCGTGCGCTGGCAGGGCCGCGAGGTCGCCAATCTCCCGATCAAGGATCTCGGGGACGCGGCGCCGGAATACGACCGTCCGGTCAAGCGCCCCATGCCGCCCAAGCCGCTCGACAAGAACGATATTCCACAGGTGGACGTGGCGGACGCGCTGCTGAAGCTTGTGGGGTCGCCGGCGCTGAGCTCCCGACGCTGGGTCTATGAGCAATACGATACCTGGATCCAGGGCAATTCACTGCAGCGCCCCGGCGGCGACGCCGGCGTGATCCGGGTGGACGGCCACCCCACCAAGGCCCTCGCCTTTTCCTCGGACGTGACGCCGCGCTATTGCGAGGCCGATCCCTATGAGGGCGGCAAGCAGGCCGTGGCCGAATGCTGGCGGAATCTCACTGCGGTGGGCGCCGAGCCCGTCGCCGCCACCGACAATCTCAATTTCGGCAATCCAGAGCGGCCCGAGATCATGGGCCAGTTCGCCGAGGCCGTGCGCGGCATCGGCGACGCCTGCCGGGCGCTCGATTTCCCGATCGTGTCGGGCAACGTCTCGCTCTACAACGAGACCAACGGCAAAGGTATTTTGCCCACGCCGACCATCGGCGGAGTTGGGCTCTTGCCTGACTGGAACAAGATGGCGCGCACGGGCTTCGCAGCACCCGGCGAGGCGATCCTGGTCATCGGGGCGCCCGACTGGTGGGGCACGCATCTGGGCCAGTCGATCTATATGCGCGATCTGTTCGGACGCACCGACGGCGCGCCGCCGCCGGTCGATCTCGCGCATGAGAAGAAGGCGGGCGACCTCGTCCGCATCCTCATCCGCGACGGACACGCCACAGCCGTGCACGATCTCTCTGACGGCGGCCTCGCCGTCGGCCTTGCCGAAATGGCGATCGCGTCGGGCATCGGCGCAGAAGTCAACCAGCTTTCGGGCGGCGACCCCATCCCGCAATTCTTTGGCGAGGACCAGGGCCGCTATCTCGTGACGGTTCGGCACGAGTTCCTCGATGCCTTCTTCGAGGAGATCTACCCCTACGCCGGGGTCTTCGCGCCTTGGATCGGGAACACCGGCGGCGTCGCGCTGAAGCTGGGCGAAGCTCGCGCCATTCCCGTTGCCGAGCTCAAGGCCGCGCATGAGGGTTGGTTCCCAGCCTACATGAAGGGCGAGATCGCGGCCTAGGCCCGCGGCGAGGTCGAGATGCGCGCTTCGCTGCCGATCTACTACATTAATCTCGATAACCGTCCCGAGCGGCGGGATTTCATGGAAGCGCAGTTTGCGCGGCTGGGGCTGAGTGCGACGCGGGTTTCCGCAGTAACTCCTCACGGCCCACGCCCCGACGCGCTGGCTCCACATGTGGATCCGCGCGCCGGGCACTGGCTGACGCCTCTGGTCGAGGCTTGCGGTCTGAGTCATCTGCTGTGCTGGACGATGCTGCTTGCGGCTCCGGGCCGTCCAGACTGGGCCCTGGTGCTCGAAGATGACGGAGTTCTTTCAACGTCGTTGCCGGCGTTCCTGGAGGCCTTCGGCGCGCAGGCGGAGGGGACGGATGCGGACATCGTACAGCTTGAAGTCCAGCTTCTGCATCGGGCCCGCATCCTTCCAGCGCGTTACACACTAGCATCCGGACACAGGCTCGCGCGGTTCCGGTCCACGCCCTATGGCAGCGGTGCCTACCTGATCTCGCGGCGCGCGGCAGAGAGTCTGCTCGGGCGCAGGGATCTCTTCCACCAGCCGATCGATATTGCGATGTTCCGCCCGTTCATCGGGCCGGGACGATCGCTGCGCTCCTATCTGTCCGACCCCGGCCTCTGCATCCAGCTCGAAGTCGCCGGGAGCGCGTCTGAGGCCTCACGCAGCGACGTCTCGCAGGACCGCTTCGCGGCGATGATGCCGGGGCGCCGCTTCCTGCGGCGGCAGGTGGTGGGCAGCCTCAATTTCATCGACCATCTGGTCCATCTGCCCCGCGGACTTGCCAACAAGATGATCCCGTTCGACGGCGATCCCACGACCCACGACTGAAGCCCCGCTGCGTTGAAGCGGCCCCTGCCCCATGCCATATGAAGCGGACCAGCGCGGAGGTGAGCCATGCCGATGTCCCAAGGAGAAATCGAGAGACGCATCAAGGCGGCGCTGCCCGACGCTATCGTCGAAATCCGCGACCTAGCGGGGGACGGGGACCATTGGGGTGCAACGGTGATTTCCGAGGCTTTCCGCGGCAAGTCGCGGGTGCAGCAGCACCAGATTGTCAACGCGGCCTTTGGAGCTGATATGGGCACCACGCTGCATTCGCTGACGCTCCAGACCCGGGCGCCCGAGTGACCATCGTCAAATCCCGATGATTGCCTCGACAGGGGCGCAAACTCGGCCTATCTAGTCAGGAAATCTCCGGCCCTCTCCCGGACCCGAAAGGCAGACTCATGACCGATATCAACGCCCTCATCGACGAGCAGGTGAAGACCAACGACGTGTTCCTCTATATGAAAGGCACGCCGGACTTCCCGATGTGCGGTTTCTCCAACCGCGTGGTGCAGATTCTCGACTATCTGGGCGTCGACTACAAAAGCGCCAATGTGCTCGAGAGCCAGGAGCTGCGCGAGGGCATCAAGGCCTACACCAACTGGCCCACGATCCCCCAGCTCTACGTCAAGGGCGAGTTCATCGGCGGTGCCGACATCGTCTACGAGATGTTCCAGGCGGGCGAATTGCAGACGGCGCTCGCTGACAAGGGCATCGCGGTCAAGCAGACCGCGTCCGCCTGAGCGGCATCGCGGCTTCGGCCGCCGCCTCGAAATCGGCGGCCAGCCGGAGCTCCCTGAGCGGCCTTACCCGGCGCGTCGCTTCGGCATAAGTCGGGTGCGACTTGTAGGCAGCCAGCGCGGCTGCATCGGTGAATTCGGCGTAGACCACGACATCGACATCGTTGCCGATCTGGTCGATGCGCGCATTCTCGGCCACCTCGAAATGGCTCACATGCGGGATGGTGCCCAGCAGCCTCAGCCCGTCGACGATTTGAGGCAAGTCATTGCGGTCGCGGGCGGTGAAGAAGACGATGTGACGGATCAATTCAGACTCCTGCGCCGCTACGTAAGCTATTGCGCCGCCGGGTCAATGCGTCATGACCGCCTGTGATCGGGTTCATCACAAAGACGCGTTTGGCCGGCGCGGAATCCGGGTGTAATTGGCCGAGTCTCGCTGGAGACACCAGATGACCGTCGCCGCCGCTTCGCCCGTCCGCACCGCCGCCACGCCGCTGATCGTGCTTGTGATCGCCGGCTGCGTCATCGCTGCCGCGACCAATGGCATTCGCAACAGTTTCGGGCTGTTCACCCTGCCGATCACCGGCGATCTTGGCATTTCGCGCGAGACGTGGGGACTTGCGATGGCCATCCAGAATCTCGCCTGGGGCATTGCCCAGCCCTTTGCGGGCGGCTTTGCCGACCGCTACGGCACGGCCAAAGTGATTGTCGCGGGCCTCGTGCTGTATGCGGCTGGCCTCGTGCTCACCATCTATTCACCGACAGGTTCGCTGCTCAATCTCACCGCCGGCGTTATCTGCGGTGTGGGTTTCGCCGCGTCGGGCTTCTCGATCGTCATGGCCGCCTTCGGCCGAAACGTGCCTCAGGAAAAGCGCAGCTTCATCTTCGGCATCGCAACCGCCGCCTCTTCCTTCGGTCAGTTTCTGTTCGCACCGATCAGCCAGGGCTTCATCTCTGCCTATGGCTGGCAGACGGCGCTGATCTATCTTGCGGCCATCGTTGCCCTGACCATACCCCTTACCTTCGCGCTGCGGGGGCGCGCGGCGGCGACACCCGGCCAGGCCGATCTGCCCTTCATGCAGGCCCTGTCGCGTGCATGGGGCTATGGCTCGTACCGGCTGCTGGTGATCGGCTTCTTCGTGTGCGGCTTCCACCTCGCCTTCATCAATGTGCACATGCCCGCTTACCTCGTGCAGTGCGGCCTTTCGCCGGAGACCGGCAGCTGGACCATCGCGATCATCGGCCTGTTCAACATCGTAGGGTCGTTCTCGGCGGGATATTTCGGAGGCAAGCTGCCCAAGCAGTTGATGCTTGCGGCGATTTATTTCTCGCGCGCGGTGGCCATCGCCTTGTTCCTGTTGTTCCCGGTCACCGAGGTAAGCGCCTATGTGTTCGCCGCCGCGATGGGACTGCTGTGGCTCTCAACGGTGCCGCTGACCGCGGGACTGGTAAGCCTCTTCTTCGGTCCGCGCTATATGGGCATGCTCTACGGCATTGCCTTCCTCAGTCATCAGCTCGGCTCCTTCGTGGGCGTCTGGCTCGGCGGCTATGTGTACGACACGACCGGCTCCTACAGCCTCTCCTGGTATCTCAGCATTCTGCTGGGACTCGCTTCGGCGGCCATTCATCTTCCGATCAAGGAGCTGACGTCGCAGGGCTTCCTTGCGCCGCGCGCCGCCGTCTAGCGGAACTTGGGCTTGCCACGGCAGTTTTCCGGGTTCATGATTTGAACCCTCGGGCCGTCCTCCTGGCTTCCGGATATTCAAATGATAGATCAACCGGTTAAGGCGCGGGCGACGTCCCGGGCCGAATTCATTGGCCTTTGCGCTGCGCTGATGGCGCTCAACGCCCTCGCCATTGATGTCATGCTCCCCGCCCTGCCTTACATGGGCGAAGACCTCGGGGTGGCGAATGAAAACGAGCGACAGCTTGTCGTCTCCGCCTACATGATCGGCTTCGGTTCCGCTCAGCTGCTGTTCGGGCCGCTGACGGACCGCTTCGGCCGCCGCGCCCCGCTGTTCTTCGGCGTCGGCCTCTATGTCATCTGCGCGTTTGCGGCGACTTTCGCGCCCACCTTCGCCATCCTGCTCGGCCTGCGCTTCGTGCAGGGACTGGGGGCCGCATCGACGCGCGTCATCGCGACCTCGGTTGTTCGCGACACCTTCCACGGCCGCGAGATGGCCGAAGTGATGTCGCTGATCTTCATGGTGTTCATGGCGATCCCCATCATCGCGCCCAGCGTCGGCCAGGTCATCCTTCTGACCGGACCGTGGCACTACATCTTCCTGTTCATGGGCGGCCTCGCGAGCCTCATCTTCCTGTGGGCCTGGTTCCGCCTGCCCGAGACGCTGCATCCCGAATACAGACGTCCGTTCAAGCTCGGCGTGATCCTCGAAGGTTTCCGCATCGTGCTGAGCAACCGCACGGCGCTCTTCTACGGGCTTGCCGGCACATTCCTGTTCGGCGGCATGTTCGGCTTCATCGTTTCGACGCAGCAAATCTTCGTCGGCATCTACGGCCTTGGACCCTATTTCCCGATCGCCTTCGCCGCCATGGCCGGGCTGATGGCAGTCTCATCCTTCCTCAATTCACGGATCGTCAGGCGCTTCGGTATGCGGCGGCTGAGCCATTTCGGCATCCTTGTGTACACAGCCGGGGGCCTCATGCTCCTCGCCGCCAGCCTCGCGGGACCGGTGCCGTTCTGGGTCTTCTTCGGCCTGATGCTGGTGATGCAGTTCGTGTTCAGTTGGGTGGCATCCAATATGAACTCGCTGTCGATGGAGCCTCTCGGCGCCGTGGCCGGCACGGCAGCAGCCGTGTTCGGCTTCTCGCAGACAGTGGGCGGCGCCGTGATCGGCACGTTTATCGGTCAGCAGTTCAACGGGACGCTCGTGCCAAACGCCGCATCCTTCGTGATCCTCGGCTCGCTGGTGATTTGCTGTGCGCTGATCGCCGAAGGCGGTCGGCTCTTCGGTGTCGGCAAGGAGTATGAGCAGAGGGCACCTGCTGCGGCGGAATAGTCAGCCTTCCTTGCGTCCCACGAAGACCGTCCAGCCGAGATAGGGACGGATGGTTCTGAGGTAATAGTTCCAGTCGTCATTGCTCTTGACGAGCACGGCATCGTGGTCGGGGTGCCGCGGGTTCTCGCGGGCCCAACGAAGCGTCGCATGGCGGTGATGGCTGGCATAGCGCTCGAAGTCGGCGTCGGAGGCCGAGATCACGGCGGATACTTCCGCTCCGTGGCGTCCGACGATCTGGATGCCCTCGACGGTATCTATGGGGAAATGCTGATGCGTGTTCAGCACCGGCCTGTGCTTGAGCGTCAGCTCGCCGATCACCACCGCCCCGCCGGGCTTGGCCGCCGCCGTCATCCAGTCCACGGCCTGTACGAAGCCGCCCAGCGCGAAGGAGGCGCCGAGACAGATCACGACATCATATTCGGCTTTGGGTGGCTCGAAATCTTCGGCGCTGCCGCGGAAAAAGCTGAGCTTGCCCCGCGCCGGCCGCTTGCGCAGCGCGAAATCGATGAAGGTGCGGTTGACATCGATACCGAGGCCTTCGATCGCAAAGCGATCGGCCCACTGGCGCATGACCCAGGCCTTGCCGCAGCCGATATCGAGTATCTTCAGGCCGTCGCGGATATCGCAGTAATCGTCCAGCAGCCGCATCTTGCGGTCGGTGATCGGGTTCTGGATTTCGATATCGGCTTCGGCGATTGCCCAGTAATCGTTCTGGTCCATCGTGCTCCCCTCCGCCGCCATCAAACGCCCTATCACGCTGGAAATGCAAGCGATTCAGCGTCATGGCGCGACGAGCACCAATCTGTATATTGGCGCGCTTTGTTTGAGGTCCTCAGATGACGATTCCGAAGCCGCTGCTGTCGCGGCGCGAGTTCATATTCCTCGTGGCCGGCTTGATGATGGTCGACGCGCTGGCCGTAGATGTGATGCTGCCGGCGCTGCCCAATATCGGCGCGGCTTTCAATGTTCTGCGCGAGAACGACCGCTCGCTCGTCATTACCGCATTCCTGTTCGGCTTCGGCCTGCCGCAGATCATCTTCGGCCCGCTCACCGATCGGTTCGGGCGGCGGGTGCTGATCCTGGGCGGCATGGTGGCGTATCTGGTCACGACCATGGCGGCGATCGTCGCGCCGAGCTTCACGGCCCTGCTGATCTTCCGCTTCGTGCAAGGCGTCGCCGGCGCCGCGGTGCGCGTGGCGCTCACCGCCAGCGTGCGCGACCTCTATGTGGGCCAGGAGATGGCACGCATCATGTCGCTGGTGTTTTCCATCTTCCTGCTCGTGCCGGTGGTGATGCCGGCTCTCGGGCAGGTGGTACTGCTGGTTGGCCCATGGCAATGGATCTTCGTTCTGATGGGCGTGGTCGCCGGCTTCTTCACCGTCTGGGCGTTCATCCGGCTGCGCGAGACGCTCAAGCCGGCAGACCGCCGACCGCTCAGCTTTCGCGGCGTGGCGGAAGGCTTCGTCATCGTGCTCACCTCGCGGCGGGCCTTCTTCAATGGCATCGTCGGCGGCTTCCAGTTCGGCGCGGTCATGGGCATCGTGCTGACCGGCCCGCAGGTCTTCGGCGAGCAGTTCGGATGGGGCGCATATTATCCGATCGCGATGACCTTCTTCGGCGGCTCGGCGGCCGTCTGCTCGCTCCTGGCATCGCGGATCATCGGGACCTTCGGACTGCGGCGGAGCGCGCATGGCGCGTCCATACTGCTGCTCGTCCTGTCATGGCTTGCGGTGGCGCTGTCGGCGACTGTCGGGCTCAACGGCTACGCCTATCTCGCCATCGTCACCTGCTTTTCGCTGCCCTTCGTGCTCGGCTTCTCCGGCAGCGGCGCACTGTCGATGGAGCCGCTCGGCGCGGTCGCGGGGACGGCCTCGGCTGTGTTCGGACTCATCACCACGCTCACGGGCGCCTACCTGTCTTACGTGATAGCGCAGTCCTACAACGGCTCTGTCACCCCCGTCCTCGTCGGCGTTGGTGCAATGGCGATCTGCGTGTTCGCCTGCTACTACATCGCCGAGAGCGGACAACTCTTCGGCCGCGATCCCGAAGGAACATCGACTGAGGTGGAGCCGGTCGGCGCGCTCTAGGCCTTCGGGCCAAGCCCCATGAAGTCGAACAGCTTCGGGTCGAGCATGTGGCTGGCGTTGATGTTGCCGAGCGCGCGGATCATCACATCCTTGCGGCCCGGCATCCGGCGTTCGATGTCGTCGAGCATCGCCTTCATGGCGTTGCGCTCAAGCCCTTCCTGGCTGCCACAGAGATCGCAGGGGATGATCGGGAACGCCATCGCCTCGGCGAATTTCGC
>DASZPY010000073.1:0-3678 GCA_035549855.1 Devosia sp.
CCGCCGCGGCGATCTCGTGCGCGACAGCCTCCAGCGGAGCCGCCGTGCGTCCCGCGAGGAACACGCGCGCACCCTCGCGCGCAAAGGCCTTGGCCACGGCGCCACCTACCGCTCCGCCGCCGCCATAGACGACCGCATTCCTCCCCTCGAGCAACACGATCAGTTTTTCACTTTGATGAAAATCTGCGTTTCCCATTTGTCAGGATCGGGCTCATCCTGGGGGCCGTTCGGATAAAGCTCGAAGCGCGACACGAAACTCTCGCCGGCCCGCGTTTCCTCGGCGTCCCATGCAATGTCGTTGTCACGGGCCCAATTGATCAGGATGCCGGTCACGCTGCGCAAATTCTTGTAGTGGCCCCAATAGGTCAGAGTCGCATATTTGCCCGCAGGCAGAACCTCCGCTGCCACCGTCTCATCGCCTTTGATCGGCCCGTCGAGCACGAAGCCCATCTCCACCGTCAGCTCCGGCATCTTGATCAAATCGTATTTGATCAGCATCGGACCATGTTCCTCCCCGCGCTTCGCGAGCCATTTCTCGACCTTGGGGAGTGCCTTGCTGATGGCGCTCTGGAACGGGATCTTGACGTCCTGGCGGATCGCGGCATAGGCCTGCTTCTGGCGCTTAACGATTGTCGGCAATGTCAGCATCGAGCTGTTCCTTCCGCTTCTTGGTGATCGCAACGACGTCCACCGTCTCCAGCCCCCGCGGCGCGCCCACGGGCTCGCCCGCCGTGCGTGCGCGGCTCGCATAGGCCGCGAACAGATCGAGCGTCGAGTTCCAGCCGATCCCGTGGCTGTCGCGCTCAGCCACGCTCGTGAACGGCGCCTGCTTGAAGTGCATCTCCGTCCGCCCGCCGAGATCGCGGAACTCGAGCTCCACCAGCATCTCATGCCCGTCATAGTCGTTGACGTAAGTGAAGCTCAGCCGCTCCGGCGGCGCGATCTCACGATAGGTCCCGCCGATCCAGTGCTGGTATCCGTCCGGCCGCGACATGCAGTAGCGGTACGCTCCGCCCGCCCGCGCATCGAGCGTGCAATGCGACAGGAAATAACCCTCCGGCCCATACCAGCGCACCACATGCGCCGGATCGAGCCAGAGCTTGAACACCAGCTCGCGCGGAGCCTCGAACACCCGCACGATCTCCAGCACCTCGTCCGGCTGGAAGGCCGCTCTACTGCTTCGGACCATCGGGATTCCCCTTCTGGATCTCCGCCAGATACGCATCCATCCGGTCGAAGCTCTTGTCCCAGAACCGTCGGTAGCGTTCCACCCAGCCCGCCACCTCTCCCAGCGGCGCCGCTTCGAGCTTGCAGGGCCGCCATTGCGCATCCCGCCCGCGCGAGATCAGCCCGGCCTGCTCCAGCACCTTGAGATGGCGGGAAATGGCCGGCAGGCTGATGTCGAACGGCTCGGCGAGCTCGCTCACCGTCGCCTCGCCACCCGCCAGCCGGCTCAGTATCGCCCGCCGCGTTGGGTCGGCGAGCGCCGAAAAGGTCGAACTCAGAGCGTCCTGCATTTTACGTCCACGTTAAATAACGTGGACGTTAAATACCGCCGCGCTCCTGCTGTCAACCCTGTGGCGAAGGCTCGCTGCTCGCCGGCTCCTGGCTCGGCGGTGGCGGCGTGTCCGACTGCTGCTTACAGTCCACCAGCCAGATGTCGTAGACGGGGTGGTCGATGGCGTTGAGGGCCGGGCTATCGGCGAACATCCAGCCCGTGAAGATCCGCTGCACCTGCCCCTTGAGCGACACCTGGTCCACCTCGATGAACACAGAGGTGCGTTGCGTTTCGGTCGGGGGCCGCGTGTAGCAGACGCGCGGCGTGATCTGCAGCGCCCCGAACTGCACCGTCTCATCCATATAGACGTCGAAATTGGTGATCCGCCCGGTGATCTTGTCGAGCCCGGAGAACGCCGCGATTGGGTTGGCGATCGTCTCCGCCAGCACCGGCTGTGCCGGCGCCAGCAGCGCCAGGATCGACAATAGTTGCAGGCGTCTCTTCACGGAGCTGATGTCTATTCCGGCGACCAGGCGTCGTAGTCGCCCGTCACTCGCGGCCGCTCGCCCTTGTTGAGCAGGCTGCCGTCCGGCCTGTAGGCCATCGCCGTGCCCGTCAGGTTCCGTTCGTGCGGTTTTTCCCATTCACGCGGCGTGTAGTCGCCAGCCTGCGGAATCTTGTCGGTGCGGTAGTGCATCCAGCCATACCAGCCCGGCGGGATGGTCGTCGGATCGGCATAGCCGCCGCCATAGATCACCATGCGCCGCTTCATGCCGTGCGGGCCGCTGCTGCCCTTGCCGAGGTAATAGCGGTTTCCGTTCTCGTCTGATCCCACATAGGTGCCGCGCGTCGCCGCCCAGAGCCGCGTGCCCCAGGTGTTGCCGCGCCACCAGGCGAAGATTTCGAGCAGAAAGTCCTTCATGGACGGGTCCAGATTCTCGTGAAAAGCCTGCCGTCGCGTGTAGCATCGACCATTCCCCGGGGCTAGGGGCCGATCGCGTCGGATTGAGGGCGAAATTTCCTGCGGTGGGCCCTCATCCCAGCAGTTCGTCGATCTCCGCGATCCTTCCCTCGAAGTAGGCCTCGTCATCCGCGCTTTGCGCCCCATAGATCGCCAGCGCCTCCGCGAAGGCCGCGCGCGCCTCCACAAGCACGTCTCGCGCCGGGGCCCGCTTGAAAATCTCCATCAGCGCAAAGCCGAGGATCGCATTGGTCTGCGCCCAGTCGGCCGGCCCCTTCGTCGCACTGAACACCGTCAGCGCTTCCCGATACGCCTCTGCCCCCTCCCGCAGCAGCGAAACATCATCGGTCCCCACGCCCAGCGTCTTCAACGCCAGCCCCAGATTGCGCTGCGTGAAGGCCCAGTCATATGGCGCGATATCGCGGCTGCGCACCTCCAGCGTCGCCCGGAACGCAGCGATCCCCTGCGCGAACGCATCGCCGTCACCCAGGACGCCGCCCAGCGTCGACAGCGCGCTTCCAAGATTGTCGTTGGTCGCCGCCCAGTCGAGCGGCACGCGCTCCTTGGTCCGCTCTTCCAGCGCGAGATGGAACGCGTCGACCGCCGCCTGCAGCTCCTCCACGTCGCCCGAGCCCTCGCCCAGCCGCGCATGCGCGATGCCCAGATTGTTCTCCGCCGTCGCCCAGTCCAGCGGATGCTCGTCCCGGTTCAGTACCTCCAGCGCCCGCTCATGCGCCTCCGCCGCCTGCCGATAGCGCTCCGGATCGCGCTCCTTATCGCCGAGCTGCTGATAGACGTTCCCGAGATTGGACAGCGCATGCGCCCAGTCGAGCGCCGCCGACTGCCGGTCGAAGGTTTGCAGCGACGCCTCGAGCACCTGGACTGCCTCTTCGAGTTCGGCGGTCCCCATCGCGCGTCCGCCAGCCTCCATCAGCGCGACACCGAGATTGTTGCGATAACCCGCCGCAAGAGTCTCGTCCCAGTCCTCCACCTGCGCGATGGCCTTGCGCCACATCTCCGTGGCGGTCGCCGGGTCGTAGTTCAGCGCAGCGGTGCGCGCATGCTCCGCATAGGTGGCGCCGATCTGCAGCCGGTCCTGTTTGAGATTGGCCTCGTTCGCGTCGACCTGGACCTCCAGCGTATCGGCCCGCGCCGTCGCCTGCTCGCGGAACTTGAGCGCCACGTCCATGGCGCCTTCCTGCTCCGCCTTGCCGGCGAG
>DASZPY010000074.1:0-20538 GCA_035549855.1 Devosia sp.
CGGCCAAGTTCAACAACGACTATGCGGGCTCGCTCAGGGAGCAGGGACTCGATCCCGAATTCTTTCCCATCACCAACCCGGTGATCGCGGGGCCGGCGACACGGGTGATGTCGCTCAAGGACGCGAGCAAGAAAATGAGCAAGTCCGATCCCTCGGAAGGCGCGCGCATCCTTCTGATGGACGATGCCGACGCGATCAGCAAAAAGATCAAGCGCGCCACCACCGACCCCGAGCCGCTTCCTTCTGACGAGAAGGGCCTCGAGGGCCGCGCCGAAGCCGACAATCTGGTCGGCATCTACGCTGCGCTGGCGGATGTGAACAAAGCCGATGTGCTGGCCCAGTTCGGCGGGCAGGGCTGGGGCGCCTTCAAGCCGGCGCTGGCCGACCTCGCCGTGGCCAAGCTCGCGCCCATCGCCGCCGAAACCCGCCGCCTCGTCAATGACCCGGCAACGGTCGACGCTTTCATGGCCGATGGTGCCGCGCGCGCCAGCGAGATCGCCGAAGCGACGATGAAGGACGTCCGCCGCATCGTCGGGTTCGTGCGGTAGGTGCGGCGTAAGCGGCCTACCCTCCGCTTGCACAGCTTGTTCAAAGGCAGCTCAAGTGGGACAATGTCTCCCCTGAATCACCGCGAGGCGGCATTTCGTGGCTGACGGCGATTATTCGCGAAAATTCCTCGTCCTGATCGACGAATCCCCCGAATGCGACCGGGCGGTGAGCTTTGCCGCGCATCGCGTGCGGCGTACGGGCGGCACGCTGGTGCTGCTGTCGGTGATCGACAGCTCCGATTTCGACCAGTTCATCGGCGTCGCCGACACCATGCGCGCCGAGGCCCGCGACGAGGCCGAGCGCAATCTCGATGCCCGCATCGCCCGCATTGCCAAGATCGGTACCATCCGCACCGAAACCGTGATCCGGGAAGGCAAGCCCGCCGCAGCCATCGAAAAGCTGGTCGCCGAGGATCCCGGCATCGGCATTTTGGTGCTGGCGGCTGGGCAGGGCGACAAGGGCCCCGGCCCGCTCGTCACCCATTTCGCGGCGCACAACCGCCTTCACATCATGGTCACCATCGTCCCCGGCGCCATGACCGACGAGGAAATCGTGGCGGTGGCATAGGAGTTTTCGGTCCCGGGCGGGCCGGCTCAAGGCGCTTGCTATTGCCCGCCCGAATATCTATTTTAGAACCATTCCAAAACCGGAAATCGTCATGTTCATCCAGACCGAAGCCACGCCCAACCCGGCGACGCTGAAATTCCTCCCCGGCCGCGAAGTGCTCGCCGGCGAGCCGCGCGATTTCCGTACCCCCGAGGCCGCCGCCGTCTCTCCGCTGGCCGCCGGCCTGTTCTCGGTGCCGGGCGTGACCGGCGTGTTCCTCGGCTCTGATTTCATCTCGGTCACCAAGGACATGACCGAGTGGAATCACCTGAAGCCCGCCATCCTCGGCGCCATCATGGAGCAGTTCCTCAGTGGCAAGCCGGTCATTGGCGAGGCGGCCGAGGCCCCGGTCGAGGGCGAGGAATTCTTCGACGCCACCGATTCCGAGACCGTTGAAGTCATCAAGGAACTGATCTCGACCCGGGTCCGCCCCGCCGTGGCCATGGACGGCGGCGACATCACCTTCAAGGGCTTCCGCGACGGCACGGTGTACCTTCACATGCAGGGCGCCTGCTCGGGCTGCCCGTCCTCGACCGCCACGCTGAAGTCGGGCATCGAGAATCTGCTGCGGCACTTCGTGCCCGGCGTCGAGGCCGTGCAGCAGGTCTAGCTTCAGACGGTTCCTCCAACTGTCTCAAACCCACTGAGACATTCCCGCTTTCGCGGGTATGACTCTGCGAGTCCGGTTTACGGCGTGCGAGAGTTCGGGTTGCTGCCTGTCGCCGCCCGCTTTACATCACGCCAATGACCACTCTCCTTGCGATCGACACCGCCGCGCCGCGGCTGCAGCTTGCGCTGTTGCGCGGCGCGCACGTCGATACGCTTGTCGAGGACATGCCCACCGGACAGGCCGAGCGCATCTTCCCTGCGATTGCCGAACTGCTGGCGCGCAATGATGCGACCTATGCCGATCTCACCCGTGTCGCGGTGACCACCGGGCCCGGCTCCTTCACCGGGCTGCGCATCGGGCTCAGCGCGGCGCGCGGACTCGGACTTGCGCTGAACATTCCCGTCATCGGCGTGCCGTCACTGCTCGCCCTGTCGCTCGCCCGCCAGGGTGATGCGCTCGCCGTGCTGCTCGATGCTCGCCGCGGCGAGGCCTATGTGCAGACCTTCTCGGGCCCCGCCATCCCCATCCGCCCGCCCGCGCTCCTGCCGATGGACGAGGCGCGCGCCCTGATCCCGCATGGCGCCGAAATCATCACCTCGCCCTTTGTCGACATCGCCGCGCTTGCCTGCTTCGCCGCCACCGCCGCCCCCGGGTCTTTCCCGCCGGAGGCCACCTACATCCGCGATGCGGATGCCAAGCCGCAGGAAAAATTCCGCGTGGCGCGCGTGCCGGAGTCGGCGCCATGATGCTGCGCTCCTGGCCGGCGCCGCTTGGCCTCCACATCGAGCCCGCCGAAATGCGCGACGCCGAGCAGGTGGCGGCCATCCACGCCAAGAGCTTCTTCCGCGGCTGGCCGCGCGAGGACATCGCGACCTATATCGGCGATCCCGACACGCCCACCCTCGTTGCCTGCGACAGCAAGCGCCATATCGCGGGCTTCGCCATGCTGCGGCTGCTCGGCGACGACGTGGAGCTGATGACCATCGCCATCGACCCCAGATATCGCGGCAAGGGGCTTGGCCGCGCGCTGATGAACGCCTGCTTCGAAGATTTGATGATGACCCCGTCGCGGCGCATGATCCTCGAGGTCGCAGCCGACAATCCCGCCGCGCTCAAGCTCTACCGGTCGCTGGGCTTCACCCAGATCTCCGAGCGCAAGGGCTATTATGCGCGGCCCGATGGCCAGCCCGCTACCGCCCTTGTGATGGCCCGCGATCTCGTTTAGCCCTTCCCGGAAGGAGCCGCCCATGACCGACACGCTCGAAGAGCAATGCGCCAAGAAGGGCATGCGCATGACCGACCAGCGCCGCGTCATCGCGCAGGTCATGGAGCAGGCTGTCGATCATCCCGATGTCGAGGAGCTCTATCACCGCGCCTCGGCAATCGATCCGCGCATCTCGCTCTCGACCGTCTACCGCACGCTCAATCTCTTCGAGGAAGCCGGCCTCGTCACCAAGCACGATTTCAAGGATGGCCGCGCCCGCTTCGAGCCGCTGCCCGACACCCATCACGACCACCTGATCGATATCCGTTCCGGCAAGGTCATCGAGTTCCGCAACGAGGAGATCGAGGCGATCCAGGAGCTGATCGCCAAGCGCCTCGGCTACCGGCTCGTCGATCACCGGCTCGAGCTCTATGCCGTGCCGGCGGGAGACAAGAAATGATTTTCAGAACGCTGTTCTTCATTTTCGTCTTCCTGCCGGTGCTGATCGTCGGCGTGCCGCTGCAATTCATCATCACGCGCCTCGGCTTCTATTGGAACGGCCCGACCTATCTGTTCCATCGCCTCGGCTGCATCTTCCTCGGCCTGCGCGTGAAGACGGTGGGCGAGCCGCTGCATGGCCGCCCGACGCTACTGCTGTCCAACCATGTGAGCTGGACCGACATCATCGCCATCGGCTCGGTCGCCGACGTCACCTTCGTCGCCAAGACCGGCGTGCGCGACACCTTCTTCGTCGGCTTCATGGCCTCGCTGCAGCGCACCCTTTACATCGAATATTCCAAAAAGCAGGACACCGGCCGCACCAGCCGCGAAATGGCGCGCCGTCTCGCCCAGAACGGCGCCGTGCTGCTCTTTGCCGAAGGCCATCGCGACCTCGGCGACCACGTCCAGCCTTTCCGTTCGGCGCTGGTCGGCGCGGCGGAGGCGGCGATGCGCGAAGGCGGCCTCAGCGATGTCGCCATCCAGCCCGTCACCATCGCCTATACGCATCTGCAGGGCCTGCCGGTCTCGCGCACCGACCGCCCCGGCATTTCCGGCCGCAACATGCGCGGCTTCCGCGCCGTGGTGAAGAATCTGCTCACCGCCGGCGTCAAGGACGTCACCATCGCCTTCGGCGCCCCCATCCCCTTCGAGCCGGGCGCCGACCGCAAGGTCGTGACCAGGCTCGCCGAGACGCAGGTCCGCCGCATGCTGGTCGCCCTCAACCGCGGTACCGAATTGCCCGAGCTTGCGACCGAGGCGGCCTGAGGGGCTGCTGACTCAGCGCTCGTCCCGGTGTATGTCCCCGCCAATGACCGAAACGACCTCAGAAATCCGGCCCAAACGGCTCTTCATCAAGACCTATGGCTGTCAGATGAATGTCTATGACAGCGACCGCATGGCCGATGCGCTGGCGCCGCACGGCTATGAGCCCACGGGGACGATCGAGGAGGCCGATCTCGTCGTGCTCAACACCTGCCACATCCGCGAGAAGGCGAGCGAGAAGGTATTCTCCGAGCTCGGCCGCCTGGCCGAGATGCGGACCGAAGGGCGCGACTTCAGGATCGCGGTCGCGGGCTGCGTCGCCCAGGCCGAGGGCGAGGAGATCGCGCGCCGCGCCAAATCCGTCGATCTCGTCTTCGGGCCGCAGAGCTATCACCGCCTGCCCGATCTCATCGCCCGCGCCGAACGCGGCGAGCGCGTGATCGAGACCGATTTCCCCGAGGAAGACAAATTCGCCTTTCTGCCGGCCGCCGCCGAGAAGGTGACGCGCAGCCGCGGCCTCACGGCGTTCCTCACCGTGCAGGAAGGCTGCGACAAATTCTGTTCCTTCTGCGTCGTGCCCTATACGCGCGGCGCCGAGACCTCGCGCCCGCTGGAGCAGGTGCTGGCCGAAGCGCGCAATCTCGTCGAGGCCGGGGTGCGCGAGATCACCCTGCTCGGCCAGAACGTCAATGCCTGGCACGGCGTGGACGCCAGCGGTCGCGAGCTCGGCCTCGGCGCCCTCTGCGAAAAGCTGGCGGAGCTCGATGGCCTCGCCCGCATCCGCTACACCACCAGCCACCCCGCGGACATGAGCGACGAGCTGATCGCCGCGCATCGCGACAATCCCAAGCTCATGCCCTGGCTGCACCTGCCGGTGCAGTCTGGCTCCGACACCGTGCTCAAGGCGATGAACCGCCGCCACACGCGCGCCGACTATCTCCGCATCATCGAGCGCATCAAGCGCGTGCGTCCCGACATGGCCATGTCGGGCGATTTCATCGTCGGCTTCCCCGGCGAGACGGAGGCCGATTTCGCCGAGACGCTCTCGATCGTGCGCGAAGTCGGCTACGCCTCCGCCTTCACCTTCAAATATTCGGTCCGTCCCGGCACGCCCGGCGCGACCCTGCCGGACCAGATCCCCGAGGACGTAAAGACCGAGCGCCTCGCCCGGCTCAACGAACTCGTCACCGCGCAGATGCGCGATTTCGGGCGCTCCGTTGTCGGCCGCACTCTCGATGTCCTGCTTGAAAAGAAGGGCCGCATGCCCGGCCAGCTCGGCGGCCGCTCGCCCTACCTGCAGGCTGTCCACCTCGCGGCGCCCGAGCACCTGATCGGCCAGGTCCTGCCGGTCGAGATCGTGGCGGCCGGAAATAATTCAATTGAGGGCAAGATTGTCACACGCCCGGAACCCAAAACTGCTAGCTTGGTTGAGTCTCCAGTTCCTGCCTGAGCCCGTTGGGCGAGCCAGAAAGAAAAGGTAATTCAAGCACTTGAATAGGCATTTGTCTCCGGCTTCCGACAACGCCCTCGCCTCTCAGCTTGAACTGGCCTTCGAAGACAACCGCCTCGCAGCGCAGCTTTACGGCGATTTCGACCAGAACCTGGCCCTGATCGAGCAGCGGCTCTCCATCACCGCCGCCCCCCGCGGCAACCATCTGATGCTGAAGGGCGCGGCCTCCGCCGTCGACCAGGCGCGGCGCGTGCTGGAATCGCTCTATGCGCTGCTCGAGGAAGGCCGCTCGATCGAGATCGCCAATGTCGATACCGTCATCCGCATGGTCCAGACCGAGGACAGCCAGCTGACGCTTCCGACCCTCGAGAAAAAGGGCAAGGTGCGCATGGCGCAGATCGCGACGCGCAAGGCCACCATCGTTGCCCGGACTCCGGCGCAGGACGCCTATATGCGCGCCATGGACCGCGCCGAGCTCGTCTTCGGCATCGGCCCGGCCGGCACCGGCAAGACCTATCTTGCCGTGGCCCATGCCGCGACGCTGCTCGAACGCGGCGACATCAACCGCATCATCCTGTCTCGTCCCGCGGTCGAAGCCGGCGAACGCCTCGGCTTCCTGCCCGGCGACATGAAGGAAAAGGTCGATCCCTATCTCCGCCCGCTCTACGACGCGCTCTACGACATGATGCGCCCCGAACATGTGGAACGCTGTATTACTTCGGGCGTCATCGAAGTCGCCCCGCTCGCCTTCATGCGCGGCCGCACGCTCGCCAATGCCGTGGTCATCCTCGACGAAGCGCAGAACACCACCTCGATGCAGATGAAGATGTTCCTCACCCGCCTGGGCGAGAACTCCAAGATGATCGTCACCGGCGATCCATCGCAGATCGACCTGCCGCGCGGCGAGAAATCGGGTCTGGTCGAAGCGACCGCTCTCCTCGACGGCATCGAGGGCATCCATATCTCGCGCTTCAACGACAAGGACGTGGTCCGTCACGCACTCGTCGGCCGCATCGTCCGGGCCTACGACGCGGCGTCGGCGCAGAAGGGCTGAATGCCCTTACCCCTCCAGCTCGAAATTTCGCGCAACACCGAGGGCTGGCCGGAGCATCTCGATGCCCGCGCCGATGCGGCCCTGCATGAGGCGCTGAAACAGTCGCGGGCCAGGGTCACCGGCCCCGCCGAAGTCTCCGTGATCCTCACCGACGATGCCGAGCAGCAAGTGCTCAACCGCGACTGGCGCGGCATCGACAAGCCCACCAATGTGCTGAGCTTCCCCCAGATCGAGCCCTTCGCCGAGGTGTCCGGCCTTCTCGGCGACATCATCCTCGCCCGCGAGACGCTCGAAAAAGAGGCGGTAGAACAAGGCATTAGCTTCGACGACCATTTCACCCATCTGGTCGTCCATGGCTTTCTGCACCTTCTGGGCTATGATCACATGGACGATGACGAAGCCCTTGCCATGGAGGGCCTCGAGACCCAGATTCTGGCTTCCCTTGGGGTGGCGGACCCTTACGCCGAAACCGATTGATGACCGACAGCGACACTGCCGACAAATCCGGAGCGCCAGAGGCCTCCGAGCCTCTCTCGACTCCCGCCCCCGCCCAACCGCGGGGGCAATCCCTGTGGACACGGCTCAAGGCCATGTTCGCCTTCCGCACCGTCTCGCTGCGCGATGACCTCGAAGTCGCGCTCGAAGCCGAAGCCGCGGGCGAGACCGCGGACTTCTCGCCCTCCGAGCGCGCGATCCTCCAGAATGTGCTCGAGCTCGGCGACAAGCATGTCGAGGACGTCATGGTCCCGCGCGCCGATATCGAAGCCATCGACATCGAGGAAACGCTCGGCGCGCTGGTGGCGCGCTTCCGCGATGTCGGCCACTCGCGCATCCCGGTCTATGCCGACAATATCGACAACATCACCGGCTTTATCCATGTGAAGGATGCGCTGCGCCGCATCACCGAAAAGGTCACCGATCCCGCAAAGCCCGCGCCGGTGCGCCTTGTGTCCACTGCGCTCAAGCACAGCCTCAGGAAGCTCGACATCGCCCGCCAGGTGCTGTTCGTGCCGCCGCTGATGCCGGTGGGCGACCTGCTGCAGCAGATGCAGCTCAAGCGCGTCCACATGGCCGTCGTCATCGACGAATATGGCGGCACCGACGGGCTCGTCACCATCGAGGATCTGCTCGAGGCCGTGGTCGGCGAGATCGAGGACGAGCATGACGAGCAGGACGCGCCGCTGATCCGCAAGGTCAATTCCAGCATCTTCATCGCCTCGGCCCGCGCCGAGCTGGGCGAAGTCGAGGAGGCCATCCCCGATTTCGAGCCGGGCGCGCACGCCGAGGAGGTCGACACCATCGGCGGCCTCGTTTTCGCGCTGGCCGGCCGCGTTCCCGCCAAGGGCGAGATCGTTGGCGGCATCAAGAATTTCGAGTTCGAAGTGCTCCAGGCCGACGCCGGCCAGGTCCGCCGCGTCAAGATCAAGCGCATTAAGCAGCGCAAGGCGCCGGCGCCGAAGGGAAATGCCGACGGGACTGCGGAACAGAAGGCGGCGGAGTAGTTCGCTATGGGCGAATATATCCTTGCCATCCGGTTCGCTTTGTGCTAATCACGCTTTGTGAAGCAGGTCACCTACACCAAGGCCGCCCGCAAGGTTCTATTCTCGCTGCCGCGTCCAACTCAGCAACGGATCCGGGACAAGGTGGAGCAATATGCTGCCGATCCATCGAGCCTCGCTAACAATGTGAAGGCTCTGAAAGGTTCGAAATATCTGCGATTAAGAATAGGGGATTGGCGAGTGATCATGGACGATCAAGGACTCGTCGTGGAAGTCGTGGAAGTCGGCCCCAGAGGAAGCATCTATGACTAGTGCGGCTCAGAAAATTACGACGCCTGGCGGCGAGGAGCTGATGGTCATCCCGCTTGCCGAATACGAGGCACTTCTGGACGCAGCGGATATCGCGTCGGCAGACCGGATCAAGGCCCGCGTCGTTGCAGGCCTCGATGAAGTCGTACCGGCCGAATTGGTCAATCGGATCATCGACGGCGAGAATTCCATTCGTGTCTGGCGCGAATACCGCAAGCTCTCTGCTGCTGATCTTGCGGCAAAGGCCGGGATTAGTGCCGCCTATCTCTCGGAGCTGGAGTCCGGCAAGAAGACCGGCGGTGTCGCCACACTGCGCAAGATCGCCAACGCACTCGAGATCGATCTCGACGACCTCGTCCCTTGACCCATCCGCGCCGTGCCCCGACTTTGCGGGCATGAGTGCTGATTCGTGACCTGGCTAGCCGAGACCGCCATGCTGTCCCATGGCTGGCGGCGCTTTCTGATGCTGCTGGTGGCGGGCGCGATCGCCGGCCTGTCGGTGCCGCCGCTGTTCATCCTCCCCGCCCTGTTCGTGACGTTCCCCTTCTGGGTCTGGGCGCTCGACGGGGCGGAGCGCCGGCGCGGTCTCGGCCGCCTGTTCGGACCGGCTTTTAGCATCGGCTTCGCCTTCGGCTGGGGCTACTTCATCGTCGCCTTCCACTGGCTCGGCATGGCCTTCTTCCTCGAAGGTGGCTGGCCGCTCTATGTCATGCCTTTCGCCATCCTGGCGCTCGCGGCGCTCATCGCCTTCTTCTGGGGTCTAGGCAGCGCGCTGGCGCATCTGTTCTGGTCCGACGGCGCCTGGCGCATCGTCGTGCTCGCGACCTTCGTCAGCATTGCGGAGATCGCGCGTGGAACGCTGTTCTCCGGTTTCCCCTTCGATCTCCTCGGCTATGCGCTGACGGCCAATCCCGAAATGATGCAGCTGGCCTCGGTGATCGGCGTCTATGGCCTCACCGCGCTCTGCGCGCTGCTGGTGATGACCCCGGCGCTGATCTGGCCCGCCGATGGCCGCGGCCTCGTCGCGCGCCTCGTGCCGTTCTTCCTCGCCGTCGCTGTCCTTGCGGCGCAGGTGGGCTGGGGCAACGCACGCATCGTAGGAACGCCTATAACAGACCGCACCGACATGAAGGTGCGCATGGTCCAACCCATTGTCACCGAGCATTCCGAAGTGCTGACTGAGGCGCCGCCGGAGATCCTGAGCCACCTCATCAACACGACCGAACAGGGTGGCCTCGCCGGCATTACCCATATCGTCTGGCCGGAATCGGTGTTCCCCTTCTTCTTTTCCACCTATCCCGAGACCCTGGCGCGCATCGCGCGCATGCTGCCGCCCGAAACCATGCTGCTCACCGGCGCGCCGCGCGAACCGAGCGTCCTCGATGGCGACGACCCCGCCGACAATCCAGGCTATAATGCCATTCTAGCCATCGACACCAATGGCGAGATCGTCGCGAGCTATGACAAGTCGCATCTGGTGCCGTTCGGCGAATACCTGCCCTTCGCATCGTTCTGGAAGCTCTTCGGCATCAAGCAGTTCGTGCCCGGCACCAATGGCTGGGCGCCGGGCGAGGGCAAGCGGCTGATGAGCCCGCCCGGCACGCCGCCCTTCATCGCGTTGATCTGTTACGAGGCGATCTTCTCGGGCGATCTCGGAGCCGATCCGGCCAAGGCCGAGTTCCTGCTCAACATTTCCAACGACGAATGGTTCGACGGCTCGATCGGTCTTGCCCAGCACGCCCATCACGCTCGGCTGCGGGCGGTGGAGACCGGGCTCCCCATGATCCGCGCCACCAATTCCGGCCTTACCATGCTGGTCGATCCGCTCGGCCGCATCACCGCGTCCTTGCCGCCGGAGATCGCGAGTGTCCTCGACGTGGTCCCGCCCAACAAGATTGAGCCTACGTTCTTCGACCGCTTCGGCAATCTGCCCTTCTACGCCGCCCTGCTGCTCGGCCTCGTGATTGCGCTCCTCTCCCGCCGCCGGGCGCTGCGCGCGCCGGCCTGAGCGCTGGGTAAGGATTTCCACCGGCATCCGTCCGGGCATATCAAGCTTTCTTTATATCCCCATTGACCGGGCGCCCCGGTCCTCCTAGAAACACGCCCGAACACCTCGATTTTTGGTGTTTTTGGTCAATTTTCCGGGGTTTCAGCCATGCGATCGTCCTACCTCTTCACCTCCGAATCCGTGTCGGAGGGTCATCCGGACAAGGTCTGCGACCGCATCTCCGACGAGATCGTCGACCTCGTTTTCCGTGAAGCCAAAAAGACCGGCATGGACCCCAGCCAGGTTCGCATCGCCTGCGAGACGCTGGCCACGACCAATCGCGTCGTCATCGCCGGCGAGGTGCGCGTCCCCTCGAGCCTGCTGAAGAAGGACAAGCAGGGCAATGTCCTCCACGACGCCTCGGGCGCGCCCATCGTCAATCCGGCCAAGTTCAAGTCCACCGCCCGCAAGGCCATCAAGGCCATCGGCTACGAGCAGGCCGGCTTCCACTGGAAGAAGGCGCGCATTGACGTGCTGCTGCACGGCCAGTCGGCCGATATCGCGCAGGGCGTCGACGAGAAGGGCAACAAGGATGTCGGCGCCGGCGACCAGGGCATCATGTTCGGCTATGCCAGCCGCGAGACGCCGGAGCTGCTCCCTGCGCCCATCTACTACGCCCACAAGATCCTCGAAATCCTGACTCTCGCCCGCAAGGCCGGCGAGGGTGCCGCCGTCAAGCTTGGCCCCGACGCCAAGAGCCAGGTCACGGTGAAATACGAGAACGGCAAGCCCGTCGGCGTCACCCAGATCGTCGTCTCGACCCAGCATGTCGACGCCTCGCTGACCTCCGAGGACGTCAAGAAGATCATCGAACCCTATGTCCGCCAGGCGCTCCCCGAAGGCTGGATCGGCAAGGATACGGTCTGGCACGTCAACCCGACCGGCAAGTTCGTCGTCGGCGGCCCCGATGGCGATGCCGGCCTCACCGGCCGCAAGATCATCGTCGATACCTATGGTGGCGCAGCGCCCCATGGCGGTGGCGCCTTCTCGGGCAAAGACCCCACCAAGGTCGATCGCTCGGCCGCCTATGCCGCGCGCTATCTCGCCAAGAACGTCGTGGCCGCCGGCCTCGCCGACCGCGCCACGATCCAGCTCAGCTACGCCATCGGCGTGGCCAAGCCCCTCTCCATCTATGTCGACCTCCACGGCACCGGCAAAATCGAGGAAGGCAAGCTCGAGTCGGTGCTGAGTAACGTCTTCGATCTTTCGCCGCGCGGCATCCGCACCAAGCTCGACCTCAACAAGCCGATCTACGCCAAGACCTCCGCCTACGGCCATTTCGGCCGCAAGCCCGGCCGCGACGGCTCCTTCAGCTGGGAGCGGACCGATCTCGTTCCGGCGCTGAAGGCGGCGGTGAAGGCGGCGTGAGCGGAAGAGTCGCTGATCCCGAAGAACGCTTCGCGATCAGGGGCAGCCAAACAATGTATCTGACGGCAGACGCTGCTCTGGGCGTTTGTGCCGCCGCAGCTACCCGCGGGCTGCTGATCTATCGCATCGAGGGCGGCATCTGGCACGAGGGTCGCGGTTGCGAGATGCGGCTCGGCGCCATCTGGGATAGTCGCGTCGAACCACCGGTGGATGTGACGGAAGCGAACGCCAGCAACCTGCGGCTCGCGTCGCTTATAAGAGACGAACCAGAGAACTGCGACACATTCGTACTCTCGATGATCGCCATCGAGGGTAGGCTTGGTCAATTCGATGCCTAAGCCCCACCATCCCCTCAACGTTCATGGCGAGCCGCGGGCGTTCTTCGGCCGCCGGTCGGGCAAGCGGCTGCATAAGGGGCAGGACCGGCTCTATCGCGACGCATTGCCCGCGCTCGAGATCACGCTCGCCGACGGCCCGCTCGATCCTGTAACGCTGTTCCAGCACGCGGCCCGCATCGAGCTCGAAATCGGCACCGGCGGCGGCGAGCATCTGGCGCGGCTCGCTTCGGAGAACCCCGCCACCGGCTATATCGGCTGCGAAGTCTTCTCCGGCGGCGTCGCCAAGCTGCTCGAAGCGATCGACGAGAACGGCCTCGACAATATCCGCCTCTTCACCGACGACGCATTGAAGCTCCTGGTCAAGCTCCCCGACGCCGCCCTTGATGCGGCCTATCTCCTCTACCCGGATCCCTGGCCCAAGACGCGCCACCACAAGCGCCGCTTCGTCTCGCCCACGACGCTGTCCGAACTGGCGCGCGCCCTCAAGCCCGGCGCCATTTTCCGCTTCGCCACCGACATCGAGGACTATGCCAACTGGACGCTGGCCCATATCGTCCGGGCGCCGCAGTTCCGTTTCCGCGCCGGAGCCCCCGGCTCGTGGCACACGCCCTTTCCCGGCTGGCAGCCAACCCGCTACGAGGACAAGGCGCGCCTCGAGGGCCGATCCTTAAGTTTCTATTTCGAATTCCAGCGCGTTTAGCGCCGTCGCTTCAGCCGATCCGCAAGCCCGCCCTGCCATTCTGATGTGGGGCTTGGATTTTCGGCAGATGGACCATTTCACCGACAAGGCAAGGCAGAGCGCGCCGGGGATACTCTCCCTCGCCATTGGCCTCGCCATCCTGCTGATGATCAATCTCGATCCCTCGGGCGCCGAGGCACCCCTCTGGGTCGTCAACGCCGCCGTGTCGAGCTTCGTCTTTGCCGGCATCGCGCTGATCGCCAACAGCTTCGGCTTTCCGCTGGTCGGTCGCTTCGCGGCGGCGGCCGTCGCCTGGATGCTTGCCATCCCCGGCCTCTGGATCATGCTCGACGGCCAGGGCGCGCAATGCTCCGCCTCGATCTCGCTCGGCGGATTGTCTGCGGCCGGCAGCGCCGCGTCCGGCCTTTGCCGCACCGTCTTCGGCATGGGCGGGGTCATCACCCTCGCCATCGCCATCGTCTTCACCGTCGTTGCGTTCCGTGCCGGCCGTGCGCCAAAGGCAAAGGGAGCCGGACCGGCGCCCAGTCATCAGCACAGCCCGCTCTGATTGCGCATCCCTGGCGCCCGGCCCTTGCGCCTTGAACTAAACCGCCGTGCCGCGTGTTATCCTCGGGCAAGCGAGGAACCATGCAGCATAGCGTCAAGATTCTCGACATCGAAGATGTCACCCACAATGTCCGCCGCTACACCCTCGAAAAGCCCGAGGGCTACAGCTTCAAGCCCGGCCAGGCCACCGAGGTCTCGCTCGACGAAGACGGCTGGCGCGACAAGAAGCATCCCTTCACCTTCACCGCGCTCACCGATGAACCCAATCTCGAATTCACCGTCAAGAGCTACTTCGAGACCGGCGGCGACGGCGTCACCGAGCGGCTCTATGGCTACACGCCCGGCCGGTCGCTGATCCTCCGCGATGTCTGGGGCACCATCACCTATAAGGGGCCCGGTACCTTCATCGCAGGCGGGGCAGGGGTGACGCCCTTCATCGCGATCCTTCGCGACCTCCATCACAACCGGAAGATGGAGGGCCACACGCTGATCGCCTCCAACCGCACCGAGGCGGACATCATCCTCCGCGACGAGTTCGAAAGCTTCCGCGGCCTCGACACCATCTGGACCGTCACCGACGACGCGCAGAGCACGCTGCTCCACGACCGCATCGACGCCGCCTTCCTTCGCAAGCACGTCACCGACTTCGCGCAGAACTTCTACCTCTGCGGTCCCGACGACATGGTCAGGGAACTGCGCGGCACGCTCAGGGAACTGGGTGCCAATGTCGAGAACGTCACCTGGGAGAAGTGAGCGCAGCCCCGCCGCGCCCACTCTCATGCGCGATCAGTCGCCGTAGCGCTGCGGCCCCGCCGGCTTGTTGTCGAGGATGGACTCGATCTTTGCCATCACATCGTCCGTCAGCTTGGCGCGATGATCGAGTGACTTGAGATTGTCGACCAGCTGGCTCTCCTTGCTGGCCCCCAGGATCACCGTCGAGACATGCGGATTGTTGAGGCACCAGAGCAGCGCCATATGCGGCATGCTGAGCCCAGCCTCGCCTGCGAGCTTCGCAAGCTTCTTGACCTTTTCGAGCCTGGCCTTCCCCTCCGGGCTCTCATAGCGCTTCTTCAGCCATTCATAGCCGGGCAGATTGAAGCGGCTGTCGGCCGGGATGCCGTCATTGTACTTGCCCGTCAGCAGGCCCGAGGCCAGCGGCGACCAGATCGTCGTTCCAAGCCCGATGAGGCTGTAAAGCGGCAGATAGTCCGACTCGACCTTCTGGCGCGCGAACATGTTGTATTCGGGCTGCTCCATCGTGGGTGGCGTGAGGTTGTGGCGCTCGGCCGCCGCATAGGCCTCCGTCAATTGCTGCGCCGTCCACTCCGACGTGCCCCAATAGAGAATCTTGCCCTGCGTCACGAGATTATGCATCGCCCACACCGTCTCGACGATCGGCGTATCGAGGTCCGGGCGGTGGCAGAAATAGAGGTCGAGATAGTCGACCCTCAGCCGCTTGAGCCCGGCATGAGCCGCATCGACGATGTGCTTGCGGCTGAGGCCGCGGTTCATCGGCCCCGGTCCGCCCCAGAACACCTTGGTCGAAACGGCATAGGTGTCGCGCTTCAGGCCGAGCTGCGCGATGGCGTCGCCCATCACCTCTTCGGCCTTCCCCGACTCATAGCCTTCGGCATTGTCGAAGAAGTTCACGCCGCCATCATAGGCCGTCTTGATGATGCTCGCGGCAGCGGACGTATCCACCTGCTTGCCGAATGTGACCCAGGCGCCGAACGAGAGTTCGGAGACCTTGAGGCCGGACGTGCCGAGACGACGATATTCCATGGGAGACCTGCTGCAATCTTGGGTTTGGAAGAGGAGAGTCGGAGGGGTGGACGGGCGTGTCGCCCGGACCACGCCCATCCTAGCGGCTTGGGCCGCCGCGCGAAACCTTATATCGGCATATTACGATAATATCGGCGAAGCCGGTCCGATCCTCTTCCCATTCCGCTACCGTGCATATACACTATGTTGGCGTCATTCGGGGGGAATCATGAAGCGCGCTTACTATTTCTGGATCGCTGCCATTCTCGCACTGGCCTTCGGCCTGCTGATGCTCTTTGCGCCGGCCTTCGCGGCCACGCAGTTCCAGCTTGCCGGCTCGCCCGCGACCGCCACCATCTTCCGCGTGCTGGGCTCGGTGATGCTCGGGGTGGCGCTGCTCAATTTCCTCGTCCGCAATCACGCGATGAGCGAGACGCTGCGATCCGTGTTGTGGACCAATGCCGCGATCCACGGCGTCGGCTTTGCCGCCGACCTCTGGAGCGTCGGGCTCGACGATGTGCCGCTCGCCGGGGTCGTCGTCGGACTCGTCGCCCATGTAATCGTCTTCGCCGGAGCGGCCTATTATCTCTGGCGGCCCGGCGCGCCGTGATTGGCGCGGGCTTCGGCTTGCGCTAAGGCAGAGACAGGACTCGCAACCACGCCGGGCCCGTAGTCGAGGGCAGGGACCCGGCATGGCCGACACGGCAAAGACGAGCGAGAGCAGGCCGCTGCTCGGCATAATGCTGGTCGTCCTCGCGACTCTCGCCTTCGCCTCGGCGGACACCACGACCAAGCATCTGGCGGCGCTCTATCCCGCGCCGGTCATCGTCGCCATCCGCTATCTCGTTAATGTCCTGTTGCTCGTGGTCTTCCTTGGGCCGCGTCTTGGGCCCCGCCTCTGGCAGGTCACGCGCCTCTGGCTCGTCCTCGCCCGCGCCCTCTGCCTCGCCATCGCGGCCATCACCATGGCGCTGGCGCTGAGGCTCATGCCGGTGGGCGAAGCCATCGCCATCGTCTATCTCGCGCCTATCCTCGTCATGCTCCTCGCCATGCCGATCCTGGGCGAGCGCGTGAGCGGCATTGGCTGGATCGGCGCTGCCTTCGGTTTCATCGGCGTGCTTCTCATCGCGCGGCCGGGTGGCAATCTCGATCCGCTCGGCGTCACCTTCGTGCTGATCAATGCCGCCGTCTCGACCGGCTATCATCTGCTGACGCGCATGCTGAGCCGCACCGAAACGACCATCGCCATGCTGTTCCATACCGCCTGGCTTGGCGCCGCGATCTTCTGCGTGCTGTCGATTCCGGAATTCCCCATGCCATTGCCCCCCACTGCCGATATCGGCCTCATGCTCCTTGTCGGCGTGCTGATGACGCTGGGCCATTTCCTCTTCACCGCCGCCTATCGCGAGGCGCCGGCGGCGCAGCTCGCCCCGGTCAACTACGTGCATCTGCTCTGGGCCGGCGGCCTCGGCTGGCTGGTCTTCGGCCATATCCCCGATGGCTGGGCGCTGGTCGGCATGGCGCTCGTCGCCGGGGCCGGCATCGTCGTCGCCCTCAGCACACATCTGAAACAGCGCCGGGAAAAGGACGAGGCCGCGGTCCCGATCGTGGAATAAGGGGCCGGACCGGCCGCCCTTGCACTATCCCAAGCTCGGCGCTATATAGCCGCCACATCGTTGCTCTCATTCGAGAGTGGGTGCCCTGACCGGCCCCCGCTCTTTTTGTTTACCCAAGGCGAGTTGCGAGCCGTTACGCGAGCGACCGCCCAACAAGAACCGCCCCAGTGACGTTCGACCTGAACGAAAAACGCTACGTCAAGGAAACCGGCCTCGAGGCGCGGATCGCCCGCATCGTCGAGCCGGTGGCCAATGATCTCGGCTATGCGCTGGTCCGCGTGAAGATCACGCAGGAGAACGGCTGCACGCTGCAGATCATGGCCGAGGACGGCAATGGCCGCTTCGCCATCGCCGATTGCGAGCGGCTGAGCAAGGATCTCTCGCCCGTGCTCGACGTCGAGGATCCGATCGACCGCGAATACCACCTCGAGGTCAGCTCTCCCGGCATCGACCGTCCGCTCGTTCGCGCCCGCGACTATCGCAGCTACATCGGCCATGAAGCGAAGGTCGAACTGAGCGACGCCCTCGACGGCCGCAAGCGATTCCGCGGCACCATCGCTGCCGCGGGCGACGACACCGTGACTATTCATCTGCCCGACGTCCCCAGGGACACCGACCCCGATTTCGTCCTGCCGCTCGCCGCCATCGCCGAAGCCAAGCTCGTCATGACCGACCGGCTGCTCAACCTGGCCCGCGACGATCAGGCCGAGCATCCCATCGATGACGATGACGACATCGAAACTGTAGAACAGAATTCCACCGAAGAACTCTCCGAGGAGACACACTAAATGGCCGTCAGCGCGAACCGACTGGAACTGCTCCAGATCGCCGATGCCGTTGCCCGCGAAAAGTCGATCGACCGCATGATCGTCATCGAGTCCATGCAGGACGCGATCGAGAAGGCGGCCAAGTCCCGCTATGGCGCCGAGACCGAAATCCGCGCCGAGATCAATCCCAAGACCGGCGAGCTGCGCCTGTGGCGGTTGCTCGAAGTGGTCGAGGCGGTTGAAGAGCCGGGAAAGCAGATTTCCCTGCCCGACGCCAAGGCGCGCAACGATGCCGCCAAGCTCGGCGACTTCGTCACCGAGCCGTTGCCGCCCATCGAATTCGGCCGCATCGCGGCGCAGTCTGCCAAGCAGGTGATCGTGCAGAAGGTGCGCGATGCCGAGCGCGAGCGCATGTATGACGAATACATCAACCGCGTCGGCGAGATCGTCAACGGCTCGGTCAAGCGCGTCGAATACGGCAATGTCATCGTCGATCTCGGCCGCGGCGAAGCCATCATCCGCCGCGACGAACTGATCCCGCGCGAAATGTACCGCTATGGCGACCGCGTCCGCGCCTACATCTACGACGTGCGCCGCGAGCAGCGCGGCCCGCAGATCTTCCTGAGCCGCACGCATCCGCAGTTCATGGCCAAGCTCTTCATGCAGGAAGTGCCCGAAATCTATGACGGCATCATCACCATCCGCTCGATCGCCCGCGATCCGGGCAGCCGCGCCAAGATCGCCGTTACCAGCAATGATAGCTCGATCGATCCGGTCGGTGCCTGCGTCGGTATGCGCGGCTCGCGCGTCCAGGCCGTGGTCGGCGAGCTGCAGGGCGAAAAGATCGACATCATTCCCTGGACCGACAACATCGCCGACCTCGTGGTCTCGGCGCTGCAGCCGGCCGATGTCGCCAAGGTCGTGCTCGACGAGCAGGCCGAAAAGATCGAAGTCGTGGTGCCCGACGAGCAGCTCTCGCTCGCCATCGGTCGCCGCGGCCAGAATGTGCGCCTCGCCAGCCAGCTCATCGGCTGGGACATCGACATCCTGACCGAACAGGAAGAGTCCGAACGGCGCCAGAAGGAATTCACCGAGCGCTCGGCGCTCTTCATGCAGGCCCTTGACGTCGACGAGACGCTTGCCCAGCTATTGGCTTCGGAAGGCTTCTCCTCCGTCGAAGAGCTCGCCTATATCGATCTGGGTGAAATCGCCTCGATCCAGGGCTTCGACGAAGAGACGGCTACCGAGATCCAGAACCGCGCGACCGAATATCTCGCCGAGATCGAACGCAAGAACGACGAGGAGCGCAAATCGCTCGGCGTCGCCGACGAGCTCTACGAGATTCCCGGCCTCAACGCCGCGATGCTGGTGGCGCTGGGCAAGGATGGCGTCAAGACCATCGAGGATTTCGCCGGCAATGCCGCCGACGATCTCGTCGGCTGGACCGAGCGCAAGGACGGCGAGACCAAGCGCTTCGACGGCACCTTCAAGGATTTCCCCGTCTCGCGCGAGGAAGCCGAGGAGATGATCCTGCAGGCGCGTCTCAAGGCCGGCTGGATCACCGAGGCCGATCTGGCAACGCCCGAGGCGATGCCACAAGAAGAAGGAGCGCCCGCATAGCGGGCGAACCCTCCTCTGGCGCGGCCGGCGGATCAGTTTCGGGAATGTGCGCTGACGCGGGAGAAAAAGCCCGTGTCGGACCTCATTCGCTTCGTGGTCGGGCCCGATGATGTGCTCGTGCCCGATACCGACGCCAAGGCCGAGGGCCGCGGCGTCTGGATCAGCTTGGGCGAGACTTCGGTTGCCGAGGCCGTGAAGAAGAAGGCCTTCGCCAAGAGCCTTAAGGGTGCGGTTACCCTGCCCGAGGATTTGCCGGGCCTGACCCGCCTCCGGCTCGAGCAGCGCTTCATCTCCGCGCTGCAGATGGCCAGGAAGGCCGGCCAGTTGCTGACCGGCGCCATGAAGGTCAAATCGGCCCTCGAGACCGGCGAAGCCCTCGCGCTTTTGACCGCGACCGACGCCGCCGAGGATGGCAGGAAGAAGATGCTCGGCACCCTCAAGGGCGCCGGAAAAGCCGCGGAAGAACAGGGGTTTTCGGACCCCGAAGTCCCGCATTTCGAATTGCTCGATTCAGCGCAATTGGGTTTGGCGCTCGGGCTTGAAAGTGTGATACATGCTGCGCTCACCCAAGGGGCAGCAGGTGAAGCAGCGGTGCAGCGAGCCAAGCGATTGGCCCGTTACATCGCCAATTGACCTTTGAAAGACGAAGAGACTGATGGCTGATAGCGACGACAAGACCACGACTGGCGGCAAGAAGACCCTGACCCTGAAGGGTGGTCCCGCTCTGGGTGCGCGTCCGGGTATGTCCCGCGGCGGCCGCAGCACCGTCGTGGTCGAAAAGCGCACCCGCGTCGTGCCGCGCGGCAATGCCGGCGTGCCTGCGCACACACCGGCCACGGCTCAGCCCCAGACTCCACCCGCGCCGCGCTCCGTGCCGCCGCGCGATGGCGCCCGTCCGCAATTGCGCACCACCACCCCGCCGCCGCGTCCCGGTGGCGCGCTCTCGAGCACCGAGGCCGAAGCCCGCCAGCGCGCTCTTCGCGAGGCTGGCGCCCGCCAGGCCGACGATACCCGCCGCGCCCAGGAAGCCGAGGCCCGCCGCGCCGAGGAAGATGCCCGCCGCCGCGAGATCCGCGAAGCGGCGGCTCGCGAGGATGCGGCCCGTGCGGCGCGTGCCGCCGAAGCCGCGGCCGGCGACGTCGCGCTCGAGGAAGCGCCGCCCGCCGTCGCCCCGCGTCCCTCCGCCCCGCCCCGCCGTCCCGCCGCCGACAATCGTCCGGCCGCGCGCCGC
>DASZPY010000075.1:0-3769 GCA_035549855.1 Devosia sp.
GCGGCGGGTTCGCTGTCGAAGCGCCTCGGAATCGAGGAGGGAACGGCGCTGCCGCGCTCGATCATCGAATATTATTACAAGAGCGACCAGCTCCACGATCCATGGGTGAGCGAGGAGCACATCACCGCCTTCGGCTGGGCGAGTCCGCAGGACCTCGACGATATCGTGAATTTGACCATTCGCATCAACGACTTCCTGTCCGGCCTGTTCCTGGGCGTCGGCATCCGGCTCGTCGACTTCAAGGTCGAATTCGGACGGCTCTGGGAAAACGACTACATGCGCATCGTGCTCGCCGATGAAATCAGCCCCGATTCCTGCCGGCTGTGGGATGTCTCCTCGAACGAGAAGATGGACAAGGACCGGTTCCGCCGCGATCTCGGCGGCGTTGTCGAGGCCTATTCCGAGGTCGCGCGCCGCCTTGGCATCATGCCCGAATCGGTGCAGGGCGAAAGCAAGGGCCCGGTGCTGGTGAAGTAAGTCTGCGCTCGCTCGAAGTTAGGGCATAAAGGGAAACAATCTTCGCCATGAAGGCGCGCGTATTCGTCACACTGAAGAACGGCGTTCTGGATCCGCAGGGCAAGGCCATAGGTCATGCGCTGCATGGCTTGGGCTTCGGCGCGGTCGGCGAAGTCCGCCAGGGCAAGGTGATCGACCTCGAATTGAAAGAGACTGATGAAGGCAAAGCCCGCGCTGCGCTCAAGGACATGTGCGAGAAGCTGCTCGCCAACACGGTGATCGAAAAGTACGAGATCGAGCTCAAGGCATGAAATCGGCCGTCGTCGTCTTTCCGGCGTCCAATTGCGACCGCGATGCGCAGACGGCGCTGAAGCAGCTCACCGGCAAGGACCCGCACATGGTCTGGCACGGCGAGAGCGCGCTTCCCGATGTCGACCTCGTCGTCCTGCCGGGCGGGTTCTCCTATGGCGATTACTTGCGCAGCGGCGCCATGGCGAGCCAGTCGGCGATCATGAAGGCCGTCAAGGCGCATGCGGACAGGGGCGGCATGGTGCTCGGCATCTGCAACGGTTTCCAGGTGCTGACCGAGTCGCATCTTCTACCCGGCGCCCTGATGCGCAACGCCGATCTCAAATTCGTCTGCCGGCCGGTGGCGATGACGGTGGAGGAAACTCAGTCCGCCTTCACGCGCAAATACCGGAAGGGCCAGGTCGTGCATTTCCCGGTGGCGCATGGCGACGGCAACTATTTCGCCGATGAGGCGACGCTCGACCGTCTCGAAGGCGAAAACCGCGTGGTCTTCCGCTATGCGAATGGCGACAACCCGAACGGCTCGGCGCGCAACATCGCGGGCATCCTCAACGAGAAGCGCAACGTGCTGGGCCTCATGCCGCATCCCGAGCGTGTCGTCGATCCGCTGCTTGGCGGCACCGACGGAAAAGCGCTGTTCCTGAGCCTGATCGAGACATTGTCGTGAATCTCTTTTCGTTTTTCTTGGGCGCCGTCACCCTGAGGTGCGAGCGTAGCGAGCCTCGAAGGGCGGCGGCGCATTCGTCATCCTTCGAGGCTCGCCTCACGGCGAGCGCCTCAGTATGACGAATCCAGGCATCACTCCCGAACTCGTGAAGGAACACGGCCTTTCCGAGGACGAATACCAGCGCATCCTCGCCCTGATGGGCCGCGAGCCGACCCTGGTCGAGCTCGGAATTTTTTCAGTGATGTGGAGCGAACATTGCTCCTACAAATCCACGCGCGTGCATTTGCGCAAGCTGCCGACCAAGGCGCCCTGGGTCTTGCAGGGACCGGGCGAGAACGCGGGCGTGATCGACATCGGCGATGGGGACGCGGCGATCTTCAAGATGGAATCGCACAACCATCCCTCCTTCATCGAGCCCTATCAGGGCGCGGCAACCGGCGTCGGCGGCATCATGCGCGACGTCTTCACGATGGGCGCGCGGCCGATCGCGATGATGAATGCGCTCAGATTCGGCGAGCCGGATCATCCGAAGACGCGCCATCTCGTCGAAGGCGTGGTGCGCGGCATCGGCGGCTACGGCAATTGCATGGGCGTGCCGACGGTGGGCGGCGAGGTCAATTTCCACCGCTCCTACAACGGCAACATCCTCGTCAATGCGATGTGCGTGGGGCTGGCACGGCAGGACAAGATTTTCCTCTCGGCCGCGAAGGGCGCTGGCAATCCGGTCGTCTATATCGGCTCCAAGACGGGCCGCGACGGCATCCACGGCGCCACGATGGCGTCGGCGGAATTCGACGATGCGTCGGAAGAAAAGCGGCCCACGGTTCAGGTCGGCGATCCGTTCACCGAGAAGCTTCTGCTGGAAGCCTGTCTCGAACTGATGGCGACGGACGCGATCATCGCCATTCAGGACATGGGTGCGGCGGGCCTTACCTCGTCGTCCGCTGAGATGGGCGACAAGGGCGGCTCGGGCATCGAGCTGAACCTCGATATGGTTCCGCAGCGCGAGTCGAACATGACGGCCTACGAGATGATGCTCTCCGAAAGCCAGGAGCGCATGCTCGCCGTGCTGAAGCCGGGCCGCGAGAAGGAGGCCGAGGCGATTTTCAAGAAGTGGGAGCTCGACTTCGCCGTCATCGGCATCACCACCGACACGCATCGTCTTGTCGTGAAGCACAAGGGCAAGATCGAAGCCGACATGCCCATCGCCGCGCTGTCTGACGCGGCGCCGGTCTATGAGCGGCCTTATGAAAGGCGCGCGCCGCGTTCGGACAATCCCAAATTCGATGCGACGAATCCGATTCTTGAATCGCTGAAGAAAATTCTCGGCAGCCCCGACATGTGCTCGCGCCGCTGGATCTGGGAACAATACGACTACACCGTGATGGCCGACACGGTTCAGCAGCCTGGCGGCGACGCGGCTGTGGTGCGCGTGCATGGCTCGAACAAGGGCCTTGCCATCACCACCGACGTGACGCCGCGCTATTGCAAGGCCGATCCGAAGGAGGGTGCCAGGCAGGCGGTGGCCGAAGCGTATCGCAACATCAACGCGGTCGGCGCCAAGCCGCTCGCGGTGACCGACAATCTCAATTTCGGAAATCCGCAGAAGCCCGAGATCATGTGGGAGATCGTGGCGGCGGTCGACGGCATCGGCGAAGCCTGCCGCGCGCTGAATTTTCCGGTCATCTCGGGCAATTGCTCGCTCTACAACGAAACCAATGGCGAGGGCATTTTCCCCACGCCCGCCATTGGCGCGGTGGGATTGATGAAGGACGTGCATCGCATGGCGACGCTCGCCTTCAAGCGCGCAGACGATGCGATCGTCCTCATCGGCGATACGCGCGGGCACCTCGGGCAGTCCATCTATCTGCGCGAGATCGAGGGGCGCGAGGAAGGCGCCGCGCCGCCGGTCGATCTGCGCGCGGAGATGGCGGCGGGCGAGTTCGTGCGCAATCTGATCGAGGACGGCCGCTGCGACACCTGTCACGATCTCTCAGACGGTGGGTTGCTGGTCGCGCTCGCCGAAATGGCGATTGCCGGCGACATCGGCTGCGACGTCGGTGTGGCCGGGACTGCGTTCGATCCGATCCCGTTCTTCTACGGCGAGGATCAGGGCCGCTATCTGATCGCGGTCCCACAGAAGGACGCCGACAAGATCGAGGGCGAGCTGCGCGAAGCCGGGATCATCCATGCGATCATCGGCAAGACGCATGCGGCGAAGGCGCTGAGCGTCACGGATCACGGGCAGGTCATGCTGTCGGCGCTGCGCAAGGCGCATGAGGGCTGGTTCCCGGCCTACATGGCCAGGGAAGAAGTCCCGCCCGTGAATTAGCCATC
>DASZPY010000076.1:0-92517 GCA_035549855.1 Devosia sp.
TTGGCTGAGCCGGTGCGCATCCGCGGTCAAGAGGCCGGCTTATCCTTTGTTCCTGCCCAAAACCCCGGCCGCGAGGCGGGACGAGGAGTCCCTTAACTCGCCGGACTACCGGCTGGACGCTTCGTCCCGCCTCGCCCGCGCTCACCCAATGGGTGCAACTGGACCACCTTATCGCCGGCATTGGCCGGTGGGGGCTTTCGCTCGGGCAAAAAACAAAACCCCGCCGAGCGGCGGGGTCAGTCGTCAGGAGGTCAGTTGAATGCAGTGCTGCCTATTCCGCCGCGACCTTCTTGGGCGTCACTGCCGCCGAAAACGCTTCGATCAACGTCTTGCAGGCCGCGCCGGGTGCGAACTTGTACTCGCCAACCAGCGACACCGGCGTCAATTCCGCCGCCGTGCCCGTCAGGAAGCACTCGTCGAAATTGGCGAGTTCCTCCGGCATCATGTGGCGTTCCACCACCTTGAAGCCCTTGGCCTTCGCCAGGCCGATCACCGTCTGCCGGGTGATGCCGTTGAGGAAGCAGTCCGGCTCCGGCGTATGAATCTCGTCCCCCTTGACGAAGAACACGTTGGCACCTGTCGCCTCGGCGACATATCCGCGATAGTCGAGCATCAGCGCGTCCGCATAGCCGTCCGCCATCGCCGCGTCCTTGCTCAGCGTGCAGATCATATAGAGCCCGGCCGCCTTCGCCTTGCACGGGATCGTCTCGGGCGACGGTCGCTTCCATTTGCTCCAGCTCAGTCTTATGCCCTTGAGCTTCTCCTCGACGGAGAAATAGCTCGGCCAGACCCAGCTCGCGATCGCAAGGTGAACCGTATTGTTGCGGCCAGGCACCGACAGCTCTTCCGAGCCGCGCCACGCGACCGGCCGCACATAGGCGTCGGTCAGATTGTTCTTCTCGAGCACGAGCCGCTTGGCCGCTTCGATCTCGTCGGCGCTATAGGGAATCGTGAAGTCGAGCGTCTTGCCGGAATTGATCAGCCGCTCGGTGTGCTCGCGCGACTTGAAGATTTCGCCGCCATAGGCGCGCTCGCCTTCGAACACGCAGCTCGCGTAATGCAGCCCATGCGTAAGCACATGGATCTTGGCGTCCTTCCAGGGCTTGAGTTCGCCGTCGAACCAGATCCAGCCATCACGCTGGTCCATTGGAAGTGCCATCTGTCCTCTCCCGCTCTCATTGCGGTCGCCGCAGAGCCGCTCGGCGTTATGCGATCTTGCCCCACCCGCCCCGGCCTTGGCAAACTTCGGAGGCTTTGGGATAAGTCCGGCTACTGCTCGACTGGATGGACAATGGCACCGGCCAAAATAAATGTCAACAGTACTGACATAAATGCGCAGGACGATGGTTGGGCGGGAATGCCGCTCGACGTCATGGGGCTGTTTTTCTTCGCCTATCGCGATTTCGTCGGCGACGCCGACGCCCTCCTCGCCCGCCAGGGCTTCGGCCGCGCCCACCACCGTGTCCTTTATTTCGTCAATCTGAAACCGGGCATGCCGGTCGCAGACATTCTCGATATTTTGAAGATCACCAAGCAGTCGCTCGCCCGCGTGCTACGCCAGCTTATCGACAACGGCTATATCGAGCAGAAGACCGGCGCCGCCGATCGCCGTCAGCGATTGCTTTACGCTACCGAAAAGGGCCGCCGCTTCTTCGAGGTTCTGTCGGCCACCCAGACCAGCCGTATCGACGCCGCCATCGCCGCCCTCCCCCCGGGCGGCAAGCGCACGCTGCTCAAATTCTTCGTCTGCATGGTCGAGCCCGGCGACCGCGCCCTGCTCGATCGCCTCCGACTTACCGACGATTTATAGAACGACGATCTAGCGGCCGAGTTCTTCCGAGCGTTGCCGCGCCGCCTGCACCGCCCGCTCCATCAGCGCTTCGAGCCCATCCGGCGCCATCAGCACCGAGAGCGCTGCCGCGGTCGTTCCTTTGGGCGAGGTCACATTCTCGCGCAGTACCGAAACCGGAGATTCGTCGGCCTCCATCAACGCCGCCGCCCCGATCACGGTCTGTCGCGCCAGCAGCATCGCCTGTGCCGGCTCCAGCCCCTGCCGCATGCCCGCCACCGCCATCGCCTCGACGAGGTAAAACACATAGGCCGGCCCCGACCCCGACACGGCCGTCACCGCATCGAGCTTGGGCTCGGCGTCGAACCACACCACCTGCCCCGCCGCACCCAGAAGGGCGTCGGCAGTCTCGGCATCCGCCGGTGTGATCGCGAGCCCAACTACGCCCGTAATCCCCTTGCCGATCTGCGCCGGCGTATTTGGCATCGCCCGGATAACTCGCTGCGTCCCAAGCCCCTTGGCCAAAGCCTCGAGTGGAATGCCCGCCGCGATCGACAGCACCAGCGTCTGCCGCCCCACTGCCGGGGCTACCTCGCGCATGACGACGCCCATGATCTGCGGCTTCACCGCCAGCACCATCACATGTGTCAGGATGCCGAGCGGACTGTCGAGAAGCTGGATGCCCGCGATCTCCGCAAAGCGCATCGTTGCCTCGCCGGGATTCGGATCGACCAGCACCAGCCGGTCCGCCGGCAACCCCCCCGCGATCCAGCCGCGCGCCAATGCCAGCCCCATCTTGCCGGCACCGATCAGGACGACAGGACCGATCTCCGCGAAGGCGCCTTCAGCCACGAAGTGCCTCCATACGGGACATCAGGCTTCGCCGACCGTCTCGAACATCACGCTCGACAGCGCCTCGCTCGCCGACTTGCCGGCCCAGACCACGAACTGGAATGCCTGATAATAAAGATCGCAGCTTTCCGTCGCCGACCGCAGCAGCGCCTCGCATTGCTGCGGACTGACTTCCGCCCCGCCGGTCAGCAAGTGCGAATTGCGGAAGAGGATCACCCCTTCATGGCTCCAGATATCGAAATGCCCGATCCAGAGTTGCTCATTGACCAGCGAGATCAGCTGCTTCACCTGGGCGCGCCGCGCCTCGGGCACCTTGAGGTCGAACGCCGATGCAATGTGGAGCGACTCGAGGTCCTCCATCCAGTTGAACGACACATGGTAGTCGCTCCAGGCACCGCGGACCGAGATCGAAATCTCGTCGGCGTCCTGCCGTTCGAAGCTCCAGTCATTGATGGCGGCGATCTGCTCCACCAGGTCCACGGGGTGGGCCTGCCGGTCGGGCGCGAATTCGATGAGAGACATGGGTTCCGCCTTGGAAAGCGTGAGAGAAAAAGACAATTTACGCTTTACATACAGAGACTTGCCGCACGCAGTCCGCCTACGGTCAACCCGGGAACACCCTAGGCCAAGGCGCTGATTCCGCCGAGAGCGGCAATGCGCCTCCGAGGCTTTCTTCTGTGGATGATCGAGCCGTGACTGTTAAGAACTGCTTAACCGTCCCGGCGGGCGCACATGAAATGAGTGTCACATTTCACGCGCGTCAGAAGAGCCCCGCCGCGCCCGCCCAGCCGCCGACCAGCGCCTCGCGCCATTGCGGGAAACCATTGGCGTAGGCCTGGCGCGCGGCGGCGAAGTGATCGTAGGGCACCGAGCGGAACGTGACCGACCATTGCCCCTTGCGCCGCTCGAGCATGCAGTAGCGCGCATCGGGGGAACCGTGATTCATCTGCAGCCCCACGCTGCCCGGATTGACGATCAGCCGCCCATCCTTGAGTCGCACGGCGCGGGGAATGTGCGTGTGGCCGCACAGCAGCACCGGATAGTTGAACCCGTCTGCCTTGGAAGCCACGGTCGACTCATCCGGGAAGGTCTCGCGCCGTCCGTCCCACCAATTGTCGAGCCAGGGATCTTCGTCAGAGATCGGCGTGCCGTGGCACATGAAGACGTGATCGAGCAGCGACATCGTCGCCGGCAGTTGCGTGATCCAACCGCGGTGCTTCGCTTCCATCTGCTCCTGGGCAAAGCGGTCAACCGGCCCGATATTCTCAGGCGGATTATCGATCAGGTACCGTTCGTGATTGCCGCGGATCGTCGGGATATCGAGATCCATCAATATGTCGGCGGTCCAGTTGGGCTCCATCGGCCCGCTGACGAGGTCACCCAGATTGAGCGTGGAATCGACCTTCTGCTCCGCGATGTCGTCGAGCACCGCCTCCAACGCGAGGCGATTGCCATGCACGTCGGAGATGACGGCGATCTTCACGGCTTGGATGCGTCTCCGCCCTTGAGCTCTGCAACTTCGGCTTTGAGCGCCTTGAGCTCGGCGCTCTGCGTCTGCACCAGCTCGCGTAAGGCATCGTAGTCTTCGCGCTTGACGAGGTTCATATCCATCACGAAGCGCTCGGCCTGCGCCCGAACCATTGATTCGACCTCGCGGCGGACGCCGTCGGCCATCCCGGCCGCGTCGTTCATCAGACGGCCGACATTGTCGAGAAACGGGCTGCTCTGGGCCATGCGCCTTACTCCAAAACGTACGATTTGCGACCCTATTTAGGAGCATCGCACCGCCTTGACCAGCCTCGGGACCAGTCTAAAAGCAGGACCATGCCCTTCCCGCCGATCAATCCGATCGCCCTCGAAATCGGTCCCTTCGTCGTGCGCTGGTACGCGCTCGCCTATCTGGCCGGCGTCTTCCTCGGCGCCGCCTATGGCTGGACCCTGTTGAAGCGGAAGGAGCTCTGGGCCAACGACCGCCCGCCATTCGAGGCCGGCGCTATCTTTGACTTCGCTTTCTGGGCCGTCATCGGCATCGTCCTGGGCGGCCGCCTCGGCTACGTGCTCTTCTACAATCTGCCGTTCTATCTCGGGAATCCCGGTCAGATCATCGCCGTGTGGGACGGCGGTATGAGCTTCCACGGCGGGCTTGTCGGCATCATCATCGCGATATGGCTGTTCACCCGTTCCAAAGGCGGCAACGTGCTGTCGAGCCTCGACCTGCTCGGCGCCATCGGTACGATCGGCCTGTTCCTCGGCCGCATCGCCAACTTCATCAATGCCGAACTCTATGGCGCGCCCGCGAGCCTGCCCTGGGCGGTGGTCTTTCCCACCGACCCCGAGCAGTTGCCCCGCCATCCCAGCCAGCTCTACGAAGCGCTGCTCGAAGGGCTGGTCCTTTGGATCATTGTGCGCGTCGCGACCAACCACTTCCTCACACTGAAACGCCCCGGCCTCACCGCCGGCATCTTCGGCCTCGGCTATGCGGCCTCGCGCATCTTCGTTGAATTCTTCAGGCTGCCCGATGTGCAACTCGGCTACCTCCTCGGTACGGGCTGGCTGACCATGGGTATGGTGCTGAGTCTGCCGATCCTCGTCGCCGCCCTGGCGCTGATCGTGTTAGCGATGGCGCGTACTCGTGGCTGAGCTTTCCCTCGCTGAGCAGATCGACGCACAGATCCGGGCGACCGGACCGATGTCGCTCGCGACCTATATGGCGCTCTGCCTCGGCCATCCGCGTCACGGCTATTACGCCAAGGGCCGTCCCATCGGCAGCAATGGCGACTTCATCACCGCTCCTGAGATCAGCCAGATGTTCGGCGAGCTGATCGGCTTCTTCGCCGTCAATCTCTGGCAGCAGATGGGCGAGCCCAGGAGCTTCACCCTGCTCGAACTTGGACCCGGCCGAGGCACGCTGATGGCCGATGCGCTGCGCGCCGCAAGCCGTGCCGACGGCTTCGTTAATGCGATGCACCTGCAATTGTTCGAATCGAACAGCGATTTGCGCGCGGAGCAGCAGAAGCGCCTCGCAAAATACGACCCCTATTGGACGGACGAGATCAATGCCGTGAGCGAAGACCCGTTGATCGTCATTGCCAATGAGTTCTTCGATGCACTGCCCATCCGGCAATTCGTCAAGACCGACGATGGCTGGCATGAGCGCCTGGTCGGGCTGAAAGACGATGAGCGCGTGTTTGGCCTCTCCCCGACACCCATCGCCGAGTCTGCCGCGCCCCCCGAGGTGCATGGAGCCTATTCGGGCGAGGTGCTCGAGCTTTCGACGGCGGCCGTGGACGCCATGCAGCGTGTGGCGCGGAAAGTGGCCCTGCAGGGCGGCGCGATCCTCGCAATCGACTATGGCTATGGCATCACGCAAACCGGCGAAACGCTGCAGGCGGTGAAGGCTCATGAGTTTACCGATCCGCTCGCGGAGCCCGGCGAGGCTGACCTTTCTTCGCATGTGAACTTCGGCGTCCTCGCCGCCGCCGCAGGAGCCGCAGGTCTCGCGAGCGCGCCACTGAAACCGCAGGGCGAGTTCCTGCTCCGGCTCGGCTTAGGCGAGCGCGCCAAGGCACTGGCAACCGCCAATCCCAACGAGGCCGGCAACATTGCGCGCGCGGTCGAGCGGCTGACGGCGCCGGACCAGATGGGAACGCTGTTCAAAGCGTTCTGCGCCCATTCGCCGGGGTTAAGACCGGCGGGTTTCGCGTGAGCGCGCCCTACACGACCAGCCGGGTGCTGGCGGACGACCGGCTCGTCCACGGCTTCTACGGACGCCAGGGCGGACGGTCGAAAGGCCCCCTCGCTTCCAACAACATGTCGATCTCCCAGGGCGACAATCCCGATCTGGTGATTTCCAACCGCTCCAGCGCCGCCAATGCCATGGGCGGCCACGGCATCAATGACCTCGTGGTCTTCCGGCAGGTTCATTCGACCACCGTAGTCACGCTGACGGAACGGCCGGACCGGACGGTTGCGATCGAGGCCGACGCGATGGTCACCAACCGGCCCGACCTGCTGCTCAGCGTCCTCACCGCCGATTGCGCGCCGATCCTCTTCGCCGATCCCGAGGTGGGCGTGATCGGGGCGGCGCATGCCGGCTGGAAAGGCGCGGCCGGCGGCATCGCCTATGCCACCGTCCTCGCCATGGTCGCGCTCGGCGCCCAACCCGCGCGCATCCGCGCCGCCATCGGCCCCACGATTTCGAGCGCCAATTACGAAATCGGGCCGGAAACGGCGGAGCAGATCGTGGCACTGGATCGCAAGGCATCGGGCCACATCGCCATCCCACAGGGTGGGACTCGCGAGCATTTCGACATCCCCGGCTTCCTGCAGGAACAATTGCTGGGCGCCGGCATCGGCCTGGTCAGCAATCTCGACATCTGCACCTACGCCGATCCCGCGGCCTATTTCTCCCACCGCTGGGCCACCCATAACGCCACCACGACCGGCCGCCAGATCTCGATCATCGGCCTGGTCTAAATCGTTCATGCTATCGTCATAAGGCGCATTGCGCGGGCCGGATCGACGGGATAAAGAGCCCGCGACTTCTCCGCTCCCGAAGGACGCGCCATGAAGCTGGTCACCGGCAACTCGAACCGAGGGCTGGCCGCTGCCGTCTCGGACTATCTCGAACTCCCCCTCACCGACTGCACCGTAAAGCGCTTCGCCGACAAGGAAGTGTATGTCGAGGTGCATGAGAATGTGCGCGGCGAGGACGTGTTCGTTCTGCAGTCGACCTCCTATCCCGCCAACGACAATCTGATGGAGCTGCTCATCGTCATCGACGCGCTCCGCCGCTCCTCGGCGCGACGCATCACGGCGGTGCTGCCCTATTTCGGCTATGCGCGGCAGGATCGGAAATCGGCGCCGCGCACGCCGATCTCGGCCAAGCTCGTCGCCAACCTCATCACGGTCGCGGGCGCCAACCGCGTGCTGACGCTCGATCTGCATGCCGCGCAGATCCAGGGCTTCTTCGACATCCCGACCGACAACCTGTCGTCTGCGCCCGTGATCGTGCGCGACATCAAGCAGAACTACGACTTCAACAACACCGTGATCGTATCCCCCGACGTCGGCGGCGTGGTGCGCGCCCGCAATGTCGCGCAGCGGCTCGGCACGACCCTCGCCATTGTCGACAAGCGCCGCCCGCGTGCCGGTGTCTCCGAGGTGATGAACATCATCGGCGACGTTGCCGGGCACGACTGCATCCTTATCGACGACATCGTCGATTCCGGCGGCACGCTTGTGAACGCGGCCGAGGCGCTGATGAAGGCCGGGGCCAAGAACGTCTCGGCCTATATCACGCATGGCGTGCTCAGCGAGCTGGCGCCCAACAAGGTGGGAGCCAGCAAGCTCAAGGAGCTTGTGGTTTCAGACTCGATCGAAGCCCGGCCGGAAGTTGCCGCGGTCAAGAACATCCGCCGCCTGTCGATCGCGCCGCTGATCGGGGAGGCGATCGCGCGCACGGCCAGCGAGCAATCGGTTTCGAGCCTGTTCGACTGATCCATCATTCCTCCGGACGAGTGGAAACATCCGGAACGCCGAGGTGCCCGGAGGGCTGGGGCAGTCACACGCCCTAATGGGCGCGAGCGAGGCGGGACGAAGCGTCCAGCCGGTAGTCCGGCGAGTTAAGGGACATTTCGTCCCGCCTCGCGGCCGGGGTTTTGGGCAGGAGCAAAGGATAAGCCGGCCTCTTGCGGATGCGCACCGGCTCAGCCAACCCCTGCCCATGAGTAGCAGATGGCGGCTATCCCAGAGAGGCGTCTCATGCCCCTCAGGCGGTGCGGGCCCCGGATCCAGGGTCACTGATCCGCGGCTTTCCTCTGGCCCAGCCTGATCGAGATCGACATCTCCACCACCCGGTCTCCCTCCTGCCGGCTGTTCGTTTGCAACCGCGCGCCCAGCAGACGGATGCGGGGGAGAACAATGCGCCTGCAGCGAACCGGGATAGATTTGCAGAAATGCTGCCAATCTATTGAATACCAACCGCTTCTTCTTTGCCGTGACGAAGCAGGTGAATTTTGCATCGCGAAATGTAGAAGTCCTGCCCAAGCCCCCGTCATTGTCGTGCCGGGGCATGGCGCCGCGGCCCATCAGGAGATTCAAAAATGCAGTACATGCTTCTCATCCAGGGCGACGAAACCAAGATGAATGCCGCGACAGTTGTAGACGATACCGGCATGAGCGCCGAGTATGCCGCCTACAACGCAGCGCTCATGAAGGCGGGGGTGATCCGTGGCGGCGAGCGGCTGAAGCCAACCTCGGCGACAACGTCGGTTCGAGTACGCGACAAGAAGGCCATCGTGCTCTCCGGCCCTTATGCCGAAACGCAGGAGCAACTCGGCGGCTTCTACATCATCGATGTGCCCGATCTCGACGAGGCCATAGAATGGGCCAAGAAATGCCCCGCCGCACAGTCCGGAACCGTCGAAGTCCGCCCGATCTGGCCGACGGGCCGGTGAAAGATTCCGGATCGCCGCGGGATCGGGTCGAAATCGCCCGGTCCCGCGCGTCATTGCCGTATCCGGGCGCCGAGGTCCCGGCAAAGGAGAACTAAAGATGCGTTACATGATGCTGATCCACCACGATGAAGCCGCCCTGGCCGCGGCACCCCAGAAGGACCTCTGGGCCGACTATGCCGCTTTCAATGAGGCCCTGAGCAAGGCCATTGGCGGATCGAGCGGTGAACGGCTGGAGCCGGGCAAGAATGCCACCATCGTGCGCAGCAATGACGTGCTCGACGGCCCCTATGCCGACACCAAGGAGCAGTTCGCGGGCTATTTCTTCGTCGAGGCGGCCGATCTCGACGAGGCGGTCGCGTGGGCGAAGCGCTGCCCGTCTTCGCGCTATGGGGCGATCGAAATCCGGCCGGTCGTCGCGCAGCAGGCAAGCTGGAAGTGAGCGATACCGATGAGGCGGCCCGGATTGCCGAGCGCGTTGCGCGCGACAGCTATGGCCGCCTCGTGGCCTTTCTCGCTGCGCGCACGCGGGACGTGGCGGGAGCCGAGGACGCATTGTCCGAAGCCTTCGCGGCCGCGCTCCGCATGTGGCCGGCCGACGGTGTGCCCGACAATCCTGATGCGTGGCTGCTGACGGTGGCCCGGCGGCGCCAGACCGACTCGATCCGCCGCAGGCAAACGCGCCGGGCCGGAGAGGAACATCTGATGCTGATCGCCGATGAACTTGAAGCGGCAGCAAGCGAAGGCAGGGAAATCCCAGATCGCCGGCTCGCTTTGATGTTCGCCTGCGCCCATCCGGCCATTGAACGGGGCATGCGCGCGCCGCTGATCCTGCAGACCATCCTCGGCATGACGGCGGAAGACATTTCGGCCGCGTTCCTCATCCCGCCGGCAACGATGGGCCAGCGGCTGGTGCGGGCCAAGGCGCGCATCCAGGACGCCGGAATTCCGTTCGCCGTGCCCGAGAACGAAGACCTGCCCGAGAGGCTCGAGGCAGTGCTCGATGCGATCTATGCCGCCTACACCAAAGGCTGGAGCGAGGTCGGGGATGCGGGCGTGCCGGAAATGGCGGGCGAAGCCATCTGGCTTGGCCGCCTGCTGGTGGGACTGCTGCCGCATGAGCCCGAGGTCAAGGGGATGCTGGCGCTGATGCTCTATGCCGAAGCCCGGCGGAATGCGCGGCGCGACTCCACGGGCGCCTACGTGCCGCTCGAACAGCAGGACACAAGTCTCTGGGATGACTCACAGATCGGCATCGCCGAGACGCTGCTGCGCGAGGCCAACAAGGGCGGGCCCAGCGGCCGCTATCAACTTGAAGCGGCGATCCAGTCCGCCCATTCGGCGCGGCGTCTTGCGGGGGTGGACAACTGGGCCGCGATCGTCGCGCTCTACGATCATCTACTGGCGCGCACGCATTCGCCCGTTGTCGTGCTCAACCGCGCGGTCGCGCTTGCGGAGGTCGAGGGCGCCCAGGCCGGACTGGATGCGATCGACAGTATTGCCGCGGACAAGCGCATGCAGACCTATCAACCCTATTGGGCGGCGCGCGGGCACCTCCTGGCACGCGCCGGATGCAAGAGCGAGGCGCGTGAGGCGTTGACTCTCGCCATCGGCCTCTCCTCGGACGAGGCGGTGCGGGCCTATCTGCGCGGAAAGCTCGCTGAACTGCTCGATGCCTGATAGCGTCCCGCTGTGGGTCACCGACCTTCGGAGGCAGCCGTGAACCTCAGCCAGATCGGGCAGATTGCGCTGGCGGTCAGCAATACCGACCGTGCCGAGGCCTTCTACGAAAAGACGCTCGGCCTCAAAAAGCTCTATCGCTACGGCGACCTCGCCTTCTTCGACTGCGCCGGCACAAGGCTCATGCTGTCGCCCCCGGAGGAAGGCCAGGGGCCGCTGGTGGCCCAGGGGGCGATCTATTTTCGGGTCCCGGACCTTCTGCTGGCGGAGAAGGAGCTGCGGGATCAGGGCGTTGCGCTGGAATCTGCAGCGCATTTGGTGGCGCCGATGCCCGACCATGACCTCTGGATGGCGTTCATCCGGGATCCGGACGGACATCTGATCGGGCTCATGATGGAAGCACCCAAGGGCTATTCCCCGCCCAAATAGGCCGGACTTGCCCGCTGGACCCGTTTCCCCTATAGACCCGCGCCATGAAGCGCCTGTCACCCCTGGAGGACGGGCGCGCTGCTATTTCCGGAACCGGAAAGGCAGCACCAACCCAAGGATACGTTCCATGGCAACTGCACTCAAGGCCAAGGCGCGGAGCGGGGTGGGCAAGGGGGCCGCTCGAGCACTGCGTCGCGAAGGCATGATTCCCGCCGTCATCTACGGCGACAAGAAAGACCCCCTGCCCGTCTCCATCGGCTACAATGATGCGATGCTGCGCATCTATGCCGGCGGCTTCCTCTCGCACGTCATCACGCTCGACGTGGATGGCACCGAACACCGCGTGATCCCGCGCGACTACGCGCTCGACCCGGTGAGCGACAAGGCGATGCATGTGGATTTCCTCCGCGTCGGCGCCAACACCAAGCTCAACGTCCAAGTGGCGGTCCACTTCGTCAACCAGGAGGCGAGCCCGGGCATCAAGAAGGGCGGCGTGCTCAACATCGTCCACCACACGGTTGAGCTGTCGACGCCGGCGGATTCCATCCCGGAAGCCATCACCGTCGACCTCACCGGCAAGGAAATCGGCGACTCGATCCACATTTCGTCGGTCGCGCTTCCGCCCGGCACCAAGGTGCGGACGCACGAGGCCGACCTGACGATCGCGACCATCGCAGCGCCGTCCGCGCTCAAGTCGGAAGAAGCCGCCGCTCCGGCAGCGGACGCCGCGGCGGCTGCCCCGGCTGCAGCGGCGGGTGCCGCTCCGGCTGCCGGCGCCAAGGCTGCCGCTGCCCCTGCGGCAGGCGCCAAGGCCGCAGCTCCGGCCAAGGACGCCAAGAAGTAACATCGGTTGCGGGGCGGCACAGGCCGCCCCCTCCTCCTCTCTTTCGGGACAAGCGGCGATGCACCTGATCGCAGGCCTCGGCAATCCCGGCGACGAGCACAAGAACCAGCGTCACAATATCGGCTTCATGGCTGCCGACGCGATCGCTGCGCGCCAGGGCTTTGCGCCGTTCCGCGCAAAATTTCATGGGCTAGTCGCGGAAGGCACCATCGACGGCATGAAGGTCCTGCTGCTGAAGCCGCAGACCTACATGAACAATTCGGGTGAAAGCATCCAGGCCGCCATGCAGTTCTACAAGCTGACGCCCGCGAACCTGACGGTGATCTACGACGAACTCGACCTGGCGCCGGGCAAGGCGCGTCTCAAGACCGGCGGCGGCAATGGCGGACACAATGGGCTGCGCTCCATCGATCCGCGCATCGGGACGAACTATCGCCGCATCCGCCTGGGCATCGGGCACCCGGGCCACAAAGACCGCGTTATCGGACATGTGCTCAACGAGTTTTCGAAGGCCGACCACGACTGGCTCGATCCGCTGCTGACAAGCCTTGCGGACAATATCGGCATGGCGCTCAAAGGCGATGAAGGCGGGCTGATGAACAAGCTTGCCATCGCGGTCAATGGCGACGGCGCCGAACGCGAGGAACGTCCCAAGTCGGCCGACCCGACGCGCAAGAAGGCGCCCGCGGGCCAGTCGCATGTGCGGGGCGCGCGGCCGAAGCCGATCGACACGGACGTGCCCAAGACGGGACCCATGGCAGCGATGCTCGCCAAGGTGTTCGGCAAGAAGGACAAGGACTGATGGCTCTCAAGATGGGCATTGTGGGCCTGCCCAATGTCGGCAAGTCGACACTCTTCAACGCCCTCACCCGCACGGCAAATGCGCAGGCAGCGAATTTTCCGTTCTGTACGATCGAACCCAATACGGGCGAAGTCGCGCTGCCCGACTCGCGGCTCGAAAAGCTAGCTGCGATTGCGAAGTCGGCGCAGATCGTTCCGGCCAAAATGAGCTTCGTAGATATCGCCGGACTCGTCAAAGGCGCCAGCAAGGGCGAAGGACTGGGCAACCAGTTTCTCGCCAATATCCGCGAGTGCGATGCGATCGCCTATGTGCTGCGCTGTTTCGAGGACAGCAACATCATACACGTCGCCAACAAGATCGACCCCATCGCCGACGCCGAAGTCGTCGAGACCGAGCTAATGCTCGCGGACCTCGAGAGTCTCGAGAAGCGCCGCAACGGAGTCGAGAAGAAAGCCAAGGGCGGTGACAAAGAGGCCAAGATCACGCTCGATCTCATCGACCGTTCGCTGACGCTCCTGCGCGAAGGCAAGTCCGCCCGGCTGGTTGAGCGCGCCGATGAGGAAGAGAAGGCCTTCCGCGAGCTGCAGCTGCTGACCAGCAAGCCCGCGCTCTACGTCTGCAACGTTGACGAGGCATCCGCCGCAACCGGCAACGCCTTGAGCAAGTCGGTCGAGGCCTATGCCAGGCAGCACGATGCGGCGGTGATCGTCATCTCCGCCGAGATCGAGAGTCAGCTTGCACAACTGCCCGAGGACGAACAGCGCGAATATCTCGAGTCGCTTGGCCTCAGCGAGCCGGGCCTTAATCGTCTCATCCGCGAGGCCTATCAGCTCCTCGGCCTCCAGACCTATTTCACGGCAGGGCCAAAGGAAGCGCGGGCGTGGACCATCCACAAAGGTGACCGAGCGCCACAGGCGGCCGGGGTGATCCATACCGACTTCGAGAAAGGCTTCATCCGGGCACAAACCATAGCCTATGACGACTACGTCACGCTCGGCGGCGAAGTCCCCGCCAAGGAGGCGGGCAAGGCACGCGACGAAGGCAAGGACTATGTCGTCAAGGATGGCGACGTAATGCTCTTCCGCTTCAACACCTGATCACGGCCGGCTGAGACCGCTGGCAGGCGGCATCGCGACAGCATACCCTTCGGGCTCCAAGCCAGAGACAGGGAGACGCGAATGAGTGCCTACAATGTGGTCCGCTTCCGCGTGAAGCCGGGCAAGGACGATGCCTTCGTTGCCGCTCAGCGCAAATCGCTGACCGAACCGATACCCGGGGCGCTGGATGCGGCGCTGATCAAGACCGGGGACCGGACCTACTGCTTCATCGGCAAATGGACGAGCTTCAGCGATATCGTCGCCGCGCGCCCCCAGATGATCGGCTTCCTCGACGAAGTTCGCCCGCTGCTCGAAGATCTCGGCAACGGGCTTGGGGTGACCGACCCTGTTTCGGGCGAGACGGTCGTCGAGAAGTAGCCCTTATCCACGCTGCCGAGGCTTGCGTGACGGGAGGTTGACGTATACGTCAACCTCCGTGAACCCGGTCACCGCAAGCCGCCGCCATTTCGAAGACCTCGCGATTGACGAGGTGATCGATCTCGGCACGGTCACCGTGAGCAAGGAGATGATCATCTCCTTCGCGCGCGAGTTCGACCCGTTCCCGTTTCACCTCGACGAAGGAGCGGCCAAGGCGTCGCTGCTCGGCGGCCTCGCTTCGAGCGGCTGGCAGACGGCGGCGCTGTCGCTGCGCATGCTGGGCGACAAATTCCTCAACCACGTCGCTTCGATGGGCGGGCTCGGCTTCTCCGATCTCAAATGGATCAAGCCCGTGATGGTAGGCGACACGATCGGCGGCACTGCGACGATCTCAGCGCTCCGCCGCTCGCGATCGCATCCCGAGCGCGGCATCGTCACGCTCGATTTCGACATCCGCAACCAGAAGCGCGAACCGGTGATGTCGCTGCGCCTCGCCAATCTGGTCGAGCTGCGCGACCCTTCGGCCCCGATCGGCGGAGATCACGTGTGACACGCTGGTTCGAGGACATCGCGATCGATGAGGTCTTTCCGCTGGGGTCGCATGATTTCACCGCAGAAGAGATCGTCCGCTTCGGCCGGCTCTACGATCCGCAATATTTTCACATCGATGCCGAGGCGGCGTCGCACAGCCATTTCGGCGGACTGGTCGCCTCGGGCTGGCACACGGTGGTGGTGGGCCATCGGAAGATGGTCGATGCCCTCTTCGCCGAAGAAGAGCGCTTGCGCGGCCTCGGGCAGGAGCCTGGGCAATCCGGCCCCTCCCCCGGCGTCAACAAGATGGAATTCAAGGTTCCGGTCCGGCCCGGCGACACGATCGAGTTCACCCTGATCGTCACGGGCAAGCGTCCCTCGAACTCGATTCCCGGCTGGGGCCTGCTTTTCAATACGCTCGAAGGTCATAATCAGCACGGGGAACTGGTCTATCACGCCGAATTGGTCGGCTTTTCCAAGCTCCGCGACTACAAAATGCCATTTAGGCTGAGGATTCTCATGGCGTTGACCCGACTCCCCGTTCTTGGGAAATTGCTGGTCAAAGCAAGATAGCCGACCGCACCAGCGGTCATTCTGGGGGAAGACTTCATGCGTCCTTGGCTCGCCGCCGTGCTGCTTTGCCTCGCAGCAGGCACCGCGCACGCGCAGCAAAACGTGAGTCCAGCCGAAGGCAACTGGGGCTGCATCGCACTCGTCGACAACACCAAGGCGGGACTGCTGACCATCTTCGCGGGCAGTTACGGCTATGCGTCGGCCAATTTCGGATCCACGGCATCGGGAGTCGGAAGCGTTCAGCTGGCGACCGATGGGGTGACCTTCCTCGACGGCAAGCTGACACAGGTGGGCATCACCGTGGGCATCGTCAGCTTCGATGCAGAAGGCAATGACACGCTGACCCTCTACACGCCGGTCAAGCCAGTCCTCGCCTGTACGCGCCGCGGCGCGCCCTAGGTCCGCCTGCCGCCGGATTGGCCTCCGGCCGGAAGTCGGCAGCAAGCTCGGGGAGTCTCAGCAAGCCCCGCCGGATCGCTTCGACGACGGTATGCGTCCGGTTCAAAGTGCCGAACCTCAGAGCGACATTGCGATAGTGGAACATCACTGTAGCCGGCGCGATCGCCATGATGGCGGCGACATCTTCGGCCGACTTGCCTTCCGCAAACCAGCGCAGGATTTCCTGCTCGCGCGATGACAGGCCGGACGGCACATAGGCACCCTGCTCTCCCAGCCTGCGCCGACCGGTATCCAGCGCATCGGCGAGGATCATCAGCCAAAGGAGATTATCGGCGTCGGCATCCAGGTCTTGCGTGACGAAGGACACCTCGAAGGCTTCACTCGCAAGCGATTGCAGCGGAACGACGATGCCTCCCGCATTGGCCATGTGCTCCCCGGACCGGCGAATGGGCAGCACATTGGCGTTGCCCGGTGTGGGCTCCCATGCAGGGCCATCGGGAGCGATCACCAGACAATGAGTGGCGGGAATTGCGGCGAGGAAGCCCGGACTTGCGTAATGACGCGTGCTGCTCTGGCTGAGCATCTCTTCGGGCCGGTCACCGAACTGGCCCTGCGGCAAGAGCAACGCGAAACCGAGCACGCCAAATTCCACGGCCAGCGCATCGAACGTGTCGAGCATTTCCGGAAAGGAACTGGCAGCGTGAACCTGGTCGAGTCGTAAGAAGGCCTCTTGCCGCGAAAGCCTCATCTCGTCCCCTAAAATACAAAGGGACACTTCGGTCTTCGATTCGGCAATACTTAAGCAAACGTAAATCGAGACAAGTTGATCGGATGCGCTGTGCTTACTAGCTTTTCTGCTAGTTGCGGGAAATGCCTTTTGGAGAATCTACTAACGGCACTAGGTATTTTTCGATGCGGAGGAAGAACACCTATGCCTGCCAACGATCCGGCGCTGACCTATCGGCCCTTTCTCAACCGGAACCGGGTTGTCTACGCGTTGCACATGGACATCGCCGAGAGCGAGGCGATCGTCGCCGCGTTCACCGAGCAGGGATTCATGACCTCCAGCACCCAGAGCGTCGAGGGACTGGCGAGACTGATTGAACTCCACCGGCCTGACGTCATTCTAGTCGATCTGGACGTTATCAGCCAGGAAGCGGACCTCGTCGGGGCCTTGAGGGCGCTTGCCTTCGGCGTACGTGTCTTCGCACTGGCGGAGCCGGGCCCGGAGGCCGCGGAGATCGTGCGGGCCGTTCGCGCCGGCGCGGTATCGGTCTTTGTAAAGCCGTTCCAGTTCACCGAAATGGTGCACACGGTGACCGACGAATTGCGTAACGATTTGCGGGTGGGGGAAGGCAACAATGCGGCCCCGCATGTCCAGGGCATGGCGAGCCTCACGCCGCGCGAGCTGGAAGTGCTGCGCCGCGTCGTCGCCGGCGAGACCAACAAGGAGGCCGCGCTTGGCCTCGGCATCTCGCCGCGAACGGTGGAAGTGCATCGTGCCGCCGCCATGCACAAGCTCGGCGCCCGCAACACCGCGGAAATGATCCGCCTCGCGCTGAAGGCCTAGGACAAGAGGCGCAGCGCCCCGCGCCGCATCGCCTCGATGATGGTGTGCGTGCGGTTGAGCGTGCCATAGCGGTCGGCGACCGCGCGATAGTGATACATCACGGTTGCCGGCGAGATATCGAGGATGCGGCCGACATCCTCCGCGGATTTCCCCTCGGCAAACCACGACAGCACTTCCCGCTCGCGCACCGAGAGAGTCTCGATCGTCTGGCCCAGGGTGTCGGAGAGCGCTTCGAGGCGGCTGTGCGCCGCCAGCGCGACGGCGACGAGGGCATAGCGGGTCTCGGCTGAGAGCATCCCCTGCTCGGTCTGAATGAAGATGCCGCCATGTGCGCCGTGACGGGTAACGACCGGCACCTGCAGCCCGTGGCAGACGCCATAGCCCTGCGCCGCGGAGGCCACCTGGCGGGTCTCCTCGGGCTCCGATTCCATTTCCTCGTCCCAGGTGAAGGGCAGCAGCGTCGTGCTCGTCCGGCGCGAGAACGCACAGCCCTGAAACAGGCCGGACTGATGATAATAATCGATCCAGCGCTGCAGGCCCCGCTCTTGCCAGACCAGCGGCGTCTCGCGGCGCGGAATCACGCCGACAGCGAAGGCCATCCCGCCGAAGTCGGATACTGCCAGTTCGACCGCGTCGCTGAGCGCGTCACCAGAATCGGCCTTCTGGATGCTCTCCAGCCGCGAGAACAGATGCCCCGGCATCGCCATAGGGTTGCGTCTCCCGCAAGGACAATCACTGCCCTCGCCCGATTTGCCAACACCGAAACTTCCGGATCGATCCACGATCGCATAATTTTCGGTGCAAAGGGCGCGAAACAGCCGCTAATGCCCGGGAAACTCGACGAGCGCGCTCACCTTAACGCCCAGCTCGCGCAGCTTCTGTGCGCCACCGAGATCGAACAGATCGATGACGAAGCCGGCATTTTCGACCACGGCGCCGGTGCGCCTCAGAAGCGAGATCGCAGCGACCGCCGTGCCGCCTGTCGCGACGAGATCGTCGACCAGCAGCACCTTATGCCTCTGGTTCAGCACATCGGCATGAATCTCGATCGTGTCGACGCCGTATTCGAGCGCATAGTTCTGCCCGATCGTTTCGCCCGGCAGCTTGCCCTTCTTGCGCACGGGAACGAAGCCGACGCCCAACGCGATGGCCACGCCCGCCCCGAAGATGAAGCCGCGGGCCTCGATACCCGCCACATGCGTGACGCCTAGGCCGCGATGGCGCTCGGCCAGCATCTCGACGCTCTGCTTGAAGCCCTCGGGATGCTCGATGAGCGTGGTGATGTCGCGGAAGAGTATCCCCGGCTTCGGATAGTCGGGGATCGACCGGATAAGCGATGCGATGTCGAGCATTACGGGCGGCGGATGATCTTGCGTGCGAGCACGCCAGCGCGGAAGGCCGTTTCGAGCGTGGCGTCCGCCGCCGCTTCGCGCATGCGCGGGGTAATCAGCAGTGGGGCCGCGCGAAGGGCGGCGCGCACGGTGGGATGGCGGGCCGCAGCAAGCGCGACGCTGGCGAGGGTGACGGCGGCACGAAGCGGCGCCATGGCGGGGCTCCCCGTGAAGAGATGACTCTGCGGCCAACCTGACATGTCGGCCGGAAAAGGAAAAGGGCCCCGCGGGGCCCTCGCCTCCTAGCGGCGATGGCGGACTAATGAATCCGCGACCACAGCCGGTTCTTGACGCCGTACATGATGCCCGCAAAGAGCAGGATGAACAGCAGAACGCGGAAGCCGGCCTCCTTGCGCGCCACCTGGTGCGGATCGGCGAGCCACATGAGGAAGGCCGAGACGTCCTCGGAATACTGCTCGACGGTCAGCGGCACTGCGACGCCACCTTCGGCGGGCTCGGCATAGGTCACGGCCCCGTCGCTGAGCGGCGGGGGCATGCCGATCGCGTGGCCAGGGAAGACGGCGTTGTAGTATTTGCCCTCCGGAATCTCGGCGCCCTCGGGCGGCGGATCCTGGTAGCCGTTGAGCAGGGCATGAATGTAGTCCGGACCGCCCTCGGAATAGCCGGTGAAATAGTTGAGGATCCACCACGGCGTTGGCGTCGCGACGGAGCGTGCCTTGGCGATCACGGAGAAATCCGGCGGGACGATGCCAAATGCCGCCTTGAGGTCGGCATCGCTCTGGCCGGTGCCCGGCCAGCGGTCGGACGGCAGCGCCTTGCGGGTGCCGCCCTCGACCGTGGGATCGTTGACCGTATACTCGGCAGCCAGCGCCTTGACTTGGCCTTCGGTGAAACTCGGTCCGCCCTCTTCCTCGAGATTGCGGAAGGCCAGCAGCCGCGCGGAATGGCAGCCGGCGCAGACTTCGCGGAACACCTGGAAGCCGCGCTGCAACTGGTTCTCGTCGAACTTGCCGAACGGGCCGGAGAAGCTCCAGCTCTGGCGCTGGATGGTGGCGGACTCATGCCCCTCCTGCGCGATGGCGGGAGCGGCAAGACCGAGCCCGAGAACGGCGGCAGCGATGATGGTCGAAAGCTTGATCATTGCTGGCTGTCTCAACGGGCTGTCGGCATTGCGGGATCGGCGCCACTGACCGCGATGGGCTCGGTCAGCACCGCTTCCGAAATGGAGCTGGGCAAGGGCCGCGGCCGCTCGAAGCGCCCGAGCAGCGGCAGGATCACGATAAAATAGGCGAAGTAATAGACGACGTTGAGCTTGCTGACGTCCGCGACGGTCCATGGCCCCACCGGTGTATCCGGCGTCTGCGCACCGAAATACATGAGGATCAGGAAGTTCAAGACGAACAACCAATAGAACCACTTGAATGCCGGCCGGAACGTGCCCGAACGCACCTTGGACGTGTCGAGCCACGGCACGAAGAACAGGATCAGGATCGAGCCGCCGAAGGCGATGACGCCGAGCAGCTTGCTGTCGAGGATGAAGTTGAAGTCGATGGCGCGCAGGATCGCGTAGAAGGGCAGGAAATACCATTCGGGCACGATATGCGGAGGCGTCACCAGCGGGTTCGCCTGGATGAAGTTGTCCGGGTGCCCGAGGATATCCGGCGCGAAGAAGGCGAACCACGCGAAGGGAATGCAGAACACCACGAAGGCGAAGAAGTCCTTCATCGTATAGTAGGGATGGAACGCGACCGTATCGCGTTCGGACTTCACCTCGACGCCGATCGGATTGTTGTTGCCCGGCACGTGCAGCGCCCAGATATGGAGCGCGACCACCGCCGCGATGATGAACGGCAGGAGGTAATGCAGCGTGAAGAAGCGGTTGAGCGTGGGATTGTCCACCGCGAAGCCGCCGCGCAGCAATTGCAGGATCGGATCGCCGACTATCGGGATCGCCGCAAAGATGTTGGTGATCACCGCGGCAGCCCAATAGCTCATCTGGCCCCAGGGCAGAACGTAGCCCATGAAGGCCGTTGCCATCGACAGCAGGAAGATGATGACGCCGAGGATCCACAGCACTTCGCGCGGCGCCTTGTAGGAGCCGAAATAGAGACCGCGGAAAATATGGATGTAGAGCGCAAAGAAGAACATCGACGCGCCGACCGCGTGCAGCGGCTGGATGATCGAGCCGCCATTTACGTCGCGGCGTATGAGCTGCACCGAGTCGAACGCCAGATTGACCTGCGGGGTGAAGTGCATCGCAAGGACGATGCCGGTCACGATCTGCGATACCAGCATGATCACGAGGATGGCGCCGAACGTCCACCAGTAGTTGAGGTTCTTCGGCGTGGGATAGTCCATCAGATGGACTTTCGACCACCGGATGATCGGCAGGCGGTCGTCGAGCCATTTCTCGACAACGTTCGTGGGATTGTAGCTGCTCTCGTGGCCGGCCATGTCTATCTGTCTCACCCGATCTGAATGGCGGTGTCGCTCAGGAATGTGTAGGGCGGCACCACGAGATTCTTGGGTGCCGGACCTTTCCGGATGCGGCCGGATGTATCGTATTGCGAACCGTGGCACGGGCAGAACCAGCCATCATACTCGCCGGACTCGCCCACCGGGATGCAGCCGAGATGCGTGCAGAGCGCGATCATCACCAGCCACTGCTCGTGGCCTTCCTGCACCCGGTCCTGATCGGCCTGCGGGTCCTTGAGGTCAGCCATCGGCACCGCACGAGCCTCTTCGATCTCCGCCTGCGTGCGGTGGCGGATGAAGACCGGCGAGCCGCGCCAGACCACTGTCACCGCCGAGCCTTCTGCGATGCCGGAAATGTCGACCTCGGTTGAGGACAGTGCGAGGACCGACTGGTCGGGGTTCATCGTGTTGATGACGGGCCAGGCGACGCCCGCGACACCGACCGCGCCCACCGCAACGCCGGCGACATAGATGAAGTCGCGCCGCGTCGCTTTCGGCATATCCTGATGTGCCAAAGGAGAATCTGTCGCCAAGTCGGAAATCCTTGCCTGAAGTCTCGGAACGCACCGGAAGCGGGGCTCGCGGAACGCGCAAGATCAACCCACACCCGCCCCCGCAGCGCGTGATTTGGCACTGCTTTTTGCACTCTCCTTAGAACTTGTCCAGCCTAGGAGACCGGGGCAAAACCCATGTGCGACACTATTCCCACTGGCCTGTTGACGCAGGCGGGCCGAGGAGCCGTCCATGCCCGTCGAACTTGCCCTCTACCAGCCCGATATCGCCCAGAATACGGGCACGGTCCTGCGTCTATCGGCCTGCCTGGGCTTCGCCATGCACATCATCCATCCGACGGGCTTTGCCTATTCGCGCCGAGAGCTGAAACGCGGCGGCCTCGACTATCTGGACCAGGCCAGCGTCACCGAACACGACAGCTACGCCCATTTCGATTCCTGGCGCCGTTCGGCGGGCAAACGCATGGTGCTGCTGACGACCAAGACGCGTGCTTCGACCTATGATGCCCGGTTCGCGGAAGGGGATGTGCTGGTCTTCGGCCGCGAGAGCGCCGGGGTGCCCGACAGCGTCGCCCGCGATGCGGAACTGAAGCTCAGGATTCCCATGCGCGAGGGCTTGCGCTCGATCAATGTGGCCATGAGCGCTGCCATGGCAATGAGCGAAGCTTTGCGCCAGACCGGCCATTTCGGAACCCTGTCATGACCCTGCCTCCCGATATTGAATCAAAAAAGCAGCTTGCGGCATCCTGGTTCAGGCGGGTGCGCGACGAGTTGTGTGCGCGGCTCGAAGCGATAGAGAGCGAAGGCGGCGTGCTGCAGGATCGTCCGGCGGGACGTTTCGAGATCAAGTCATGGTCACGGCCCGAAGGCGGTGGCGGCGAGATGGGATTGCTCCATGGCCGCGTATTCGAAAAGGCCGGCGTCCATATCTCGACCGTGCATGGCCGCTTCACCGAAGAGTTCGCGCGCCAGATGCCGCATACCGAGGCCGGTGCCGAATTCTGGAGCGCCGGCGTATCGGTGATCATCCATCCGTGGAACCCCAACGCGCCGGCGGCGCATATGAACACGCGCATGATCGTCACCGGCAATCTGTGGTTCGGCGGCGGCGGCGACCTGACGCCGGTCCTCGACCGCCGGAGAACCCAGACTGACCCCGACAGCATCGACTTCCATGCTGCCTACCGGGCCGCCTGCGACAAGCACCCCCAGATCGACTATGCCGCCTATAAGCGCTGGTGTGACGAGTATTTCTTTCTCAAGCATCGCAACGAACCGCGCGGCATCGGCGGCATCTTCTACGACAATCTCAATTCCGGAGACTGGGCGGCGGACTTCGCCTTCACCCAGGATGTCGGCCGCGCCTTCCTCGACGTGTATCCCACACTTGTACGGCGCAACTTCGCGGCGCCCTGGACAGAAGCGGACCGCAACGAGCAGCTCGTGCGGCGTGGCCGCTATGTGGAGTTCAACCTGCTCTACGATCGCGGCACGACGTTCGGGCTGAGGACCGGCGGCAATGTCGAGGCCATATTGAGTTCGATGCCGCCGGCGGTTGCCTGGCCCTAGGGAACGTCCCCGCCTCTTCTCCGTTAACCTCGATTGGGGAACAGGAGGATGCGATGAAGCAATATGAATGTCTCGTGCCGGGATGCCCCTGGCACACAGCGTCCGACAGCGAGGCCGAAATCGTCCGGCGTGCTTCGGAGCATCTGCGCGAGGTGCATGGCGAGCAGGTCGTGCGGCCGGAGATGGTCGAGCGCATCAAGCAGCGCATTCACGCGCAGGCGGCCGCTGAATAGTCAGCGGGTGAGCTTGTTCATCAGTGCATTGCGATCGAGCGCGAAGCCGCTCTCGATCCACAGCCGCTCGAGCCGTTCGAGCTCTGCACCGAGCGCCTTGCCGGGCTTGATGCCGGCCGCGATGAGGTCGTCCCCGCGGATGGGGAATGTCGGAACCTCGATCGACGCGAGCTGGCCCACGACCGCCGCCCGTCCGGCTTCGGTCCATCCGGCAAGCACCGCGGCGACTTCGATCGCCTCCGCCAACACCGAGGGGAAGCGATAGGCGGCCTCGTACAGATCGAAATCGATCAGCAGCGCCGCAGCGGCAAGGATCGCGTTTGCGCGCTGCACCTCTTCATTGCTCAGCCGCCATTGCTCCTTGATGCCGGGCGCGCCGGACTTTGCCATCATCAGGGCGAGCCGCGATATGCCATCCGGCTTCGGTGCATGCCGTTCGTAACTGGCCAGCCGTTCCAGCACGTCGCTGCCCACCGCGAGAACACCCGCATCCATCATCGTGCGGAGTGTCTTCGAGATGCGCGGCAGGTTCAGCATCCGCCGCATCTCGGCGCCGACGCGCTCGGCCGAGAGGTCACCGAGCTGCGAGGCGGCGCGTGTTGCGGCCGCGAGGCCTTCGGCATCGAAGCGCTCGCGGCCATGGCTCGCCGAAAAGCGAAAGAAGCGATAGACGCGCAGCCGGTCCTCGGCGATACGCGCATCGGCGTTGCCGATGAACCGCACCGAACCTGCGAGGCAATCCTCGACGCCGCCGATGGGATCGAACAGCGCCCCATCCATGCCGGCATAGAGCGCATTGAGCGTGAAGTCGCGGCGCTCCGCGTCTCGCCGCCAGTCGGTGCCGAACTTGACGACGGCGTGGCGCCCGTCCGTCTCGACATCTTCCCGCAGCGTTGTGACCTCTGCCAACAACGCACCGGGCCGCAGCGTGACCGTTCCGTACTCGATGCCAGTGGGATAAGCAGGAATGCCTGCGCGCGTGGCACGCGCCATCACGTCATCGGGCAGGAGTTCGGTGGCGAAATCGATGTCGCGCGTCTCGCGCACGCGGTCGAGAAGCGTGTCGCGCACGATGCCACCCACCGCGCGCGTCCTGTTCTGTGCACCGTCGAGCAGGGCAAGCAGGCGCTGCGTGTCTTCATCGCGAAGCCACGCCGCCTCCTTCAGCCTCTGCGCCGCACTGCGCGGGATAGCCATCAGGCCTCGTCTTTCAGCGCAATCTCATAGAAGCGCCGGGTCAGATTGGCGGTTATCCCCCAGATGACAAGCCCCTCATGCAGAACCTGCCAGGTCGAATGCTCCTCGCCCGCATGGCTGATGCGGTAGGTGCCGAATTCCTCCTCGCGCATCAGGCGCTCGAGCGGCACCTCGAAAGCGGACCGGACTTCGCCCGGATTGGGGACGAATGGTCCGCTGGGGCGGACCACCGCCACGACCGGCGTGATGAGATAGTTGGAGCCCGTGAAATAGGCCGGCAGATAGCCGATGATTTCGGCATCGTCGCGCCTGAGGGCGACTTCCTCCCAGGCCTCGCGCAAGGCGGCATCGGCCGGGCCCCTGTCCTCCGGATCGATCTTGCCGCCCGGAAAGGCGATCTGGCCGGAATGGGACCGCAGATCGGGCGAGCGCTCGGTATAGAGGACGGACAGCGTCTCGTGGCGGCGGATCAGCCCGATCAGCACCGCTGCCGGCCGCGCCGGGCTCGTAAAGCCACCAGGCGGAGTCCAGTCCGGCAAGAGCGTTGCCGTCTCTTCCGCCGATTGCGGATCGGGCAGCAGCCGGTCCCTGATTCGCGCGATCAGTTCGCCGGCCGGCCGCACTTACGACGCCCGCTTCGCCCCCCACGCCGCGATTGTTCCCGCAAGGCGGGCGGCAAGGGTTGGATCTTTCGAATAGACCAGCACGCGGGTCGGATCGACCGGCCCCGGAAACTTGACCGCGCCAGGGATGGTGGGCACCCAGCCGAGCGGACAATAATAGTCCTGATCGCCCACCAGCAGCACGAAGCTCCCCTCGCCGCGTTCGAGCGCGATGCGGGTCACCTCGCGCGCCAGCAGCTTGCCGGCGCCGCGCTTGCGGTAATTGGGATGGGTGGCGAGCGGGCCGAGCAGATAGCCGTCGATGCCGCCCACACTGATCGGCGTCATCCACACCGAGCCCGAGGGCACGCCGTCGATCTCCGAGATCAGAGACAGCGAGGGATCGATCGGGAACCGTTCGCGTACGCGGAACGCCGTTCGCGCAAAGCGGCCCGGTCCGAAAGCGAGCGCCTGCAGGTCTTGGACGAAGGCATCATCTTCGGACGTCGCAAAGCGGACACTGGGCAAGCCAGCTTGCGGAGGCGCCGAGGGCGTGGCGAGGGAGACGGATGGGGTAACCATGTGAGCAGTCCCGGAAATGGAGTGAGACAAACGCGTGCCGTACCCAAAGGGTCCGGCTTCAACGACCGCTAGGGTCGTCGGGTCACATGAACCAGCTTCTCCATCCTGGACGCCTCCCTGACGTCTGAAAATCGCGCTTAGCACCAAGGCTGTAACGCGTAAACGGGAAAATCATGAGTTCTGCGTTGGATTTCAAGACCGTGGCGGGGTCATGCCTCCCATTCCGCAGGTGGGGATGTCCCGGCGAAGATCTCGCGGATGCGTGCCGCAGTTCCCGTCTCGACGTCGGACGGCAGGGCGTCGGAAGCGAACCACTGGCAATCGGCAACCTCGAGATTAGGCCGGAATGGACCGCCGCTCGCAAAGCGCCGCCAGACATAGACTGCGACATGATCCCGGTCGCTTCCCAGGGAGCGATTGAAGAACAGCCCGTGCAACACCGGCCGCCCCTCGACCCGATAGCCCGTTTCCTCCGCCGCTTCCCGCGCCGCCGCAGTCTCGGCGGTCTCGTGCGGCTCGACGCCGCCGCCGGGAAAGTGCCAGCCGGGCAGATAGGTCTGCCGGATCAGCAGCACCTTGTCGCCGTCGATCAGCACCGCCCGCACCCCCAGTGTCAGCCGCCGCTTCAGCGCAACAAGAAACAGGAAGAGGCGGGTGCGAACCCGCTGCCACAAGCTCAATTGCATCAAATGCCTCCGGTCTGCACCGCGCCCCGGTCCGCCAATCCAGAGCATAGTCGAGCACAAGCCAAGTCCGCCATTTTCTTGTTTGCCGCCCCGTGGCATTAGGCAAACGATGATCACCCTGGCCCATCTCTCCGACGTTCATCTGGCGCCGATGCCCCAGGTGCATCCGAGCGAGCTGATTAACAAGCGGATCACGGGCTACCTCAACTGGCGCATGCGCCGGCAAGGGAGCCTGTCGGGCGATGGGCTCGATACGCTGGTCGCTCATCTGCGCGAGCAGAACCCGGATTTCGTTGCGGTAACCGGCGACCTCGTGAACCTCGGCCTCGATACCGAGATGCGCGCCGCCTATGGCTGGCTCCAGACCCTCGGCGGGCCGGAGAAGGTCTGCGTCTGCCCCGGCAATCACGATTCCTACCTCAAGGAGTCGCTCGGCCTCGCCCGCGCCCGCTGGGGCAATTACATGCGCGGCGAAACGCTCGGCCCCGACGATTTCCCGTTCGTACGCCGCGTCGGCGACGCCGCGATCATCTCCTGCTCGAGCGCGGTCCCTACCCCGCCCTTCTTCGCGCTGGGCCGCTTCGACGCCCCACAGGCGGAGCGTCTGGGCCGCATCCTCAGGATGATGGGCGACGCCGGCTATTTCCGCGTCATCATGATCCATCACCCGCCCAACCTCGAAGCGCGCAGCTATCGCGTCGGCCTTTATGGCGCCAAGCTTTTCCGCGAAGTGGTGGCCGAATATGGGGCGGAATTGATCCTGCACGGCCACAGCCACCAATCATCGATCTTCGCCATTCCCGGCAAGGCCGGCGACGTGCCAGTGATCGGCGTCGCGGCGGCGGGAACGGCGCAAAGCGAACGCGGCAGTGACGCCCCGGCGCGCTACAATCTGTTCAAGATCGAGCGCCTGGGCACGTCCTGGAGCTGCACCATGCGCGAATTTGGATTCCAGCGCCTCAGCACCGATATTGTGCTGCGACTGAGTCTTCGGATTTACTGATCCTGGCGAGCACCTTCCGCATCGATGAGCCAAGCTTCGACGCTGCCAGCGGCAGCGCGCGGTTTAGCTATGCGCTCGACGAGTTGAGTTTCGCCGAGACCCTGCAGTTTTCGGCGGGCGCCAACGTCGATGCGGCCGAAAGCGATGCGTTCCGCAAGTTGCTGCATCTCACCGCAATCGTTCTCGGTGTAAGCTACTTCAAGCTGCGCGCACCACTCCGCATCGAGACCGCGCTGCCGCTCACCGAGACGGAGCGCGACTTCGCGCTTGACGTTCATACCAACGGTCTTGGCGAGTTTTACGCGCGCAACAATCTCGAGCATTTCGACCGGCTGCGCATCGAAGCGCCGATCGACCGCCGTCACGCACGACCCGCGCCCCTGCTGAAGGATCGCGCGCTGTTGCCCATCGGTGGCGGCAAGGACTCGCTGGTCTCGGTGGAGCTGCTGGAAAAGGCCGGAATCGACTACACGCCGTTCGCGGTGAACCCGAAAGGACCGATCGTCTCATCCGTCGACAAGATCGGCAGAACGCCGCTCTACGTCTCGCGCACGCTCGACTCCGAGATGATCCGCCTCTCGACCGCGCCGGGCTACTACAATGGCCACGTGCCATCGACCGCCATCATCTCGATGATCGCCGCACTCACGGCCCTGCTCTACTCCTATTCCCGAATTGTCCTTTCCAACGAACGCTCCGCCTCGGAGGGGAATGCGACGTTCGCCGGCCGCGAGGTCAACCACCAATATTCCAAGTCGCTGGATTTCGAGCGCCGCATCGCCTCGGTGCTTTCGAGTGCGACAGGCGGCGCCCTCTCTTATTTCTCGCTGCTGCGTCCCTATTCGGAAGCGCGCATTGCCGGGCTCTTTGCGCGCGAGATGCGGTTCGACCACGTCTTTTCGAGTTGCAACCGGAACTTCAAGCTGAGCGGCCATGACGGCCCACTCTGGTGCGGCGAATGCCCGAAATGCCACTTCACTTTCCTCATCATGGCTCCGCGAATGAATTATGATCGGGTGATGGGAATCTTCGGACACAATTTCCTCGACCGCGCTGAGAACGAGCGCTCTTTCCGCGAGCTCACCGGCCTCGCCGGGCAGAAGCCGTGGGAGTGCGTCGGCGAGATCGAGGAAGCGGCCGCCTGCCTCTATGTCCTCACCTCGCATCCGGACTGGGAGGACGCCGCAATCGTGCGGGCGCTGCGCGAGGATTTGGTCGCGCAGTATGGCCGGCCACGCCTCTCGGCCGCGCTCAACGACCTCTTCATCGACAACGCTGATCACAATATCCCGGCGGCAATCGTCGAGAAGGTGGCGGCTCATGCGGCTTGATGCGCCCGTGCTGCTCTATGGCGCCGGCCGCGAGGCGCGATCCACCCGCGCCTTCCTCAAGGCGCGCGCACCCGACCTCAAAGTCTATGTGACCGTCGACAGCGGCGAAGCTGACATCGATGATGCCGAGTTCATCGCGCCGACCAATCTGCAGGCCGCCATCGAGGCGAAGCGGTTCGCTACCATCGTCAAATCACCCGGCGTATCGCGCTACCGGCCGATCTTCCTCGTCGCGCGCGAAGCCGGCATCGCCGTAACATCAAACCTGAACCTCTGGGGCGAATACTATCGCACCGGCCGCACGGTGATCGCGATCACCGGAACCAAGGGCAAATCGACCACCGCCACGCTGGTGCACCTGATGCTGATCGAGGCCGGTCTCGACGCCGGACTGGCGGGCAATGTAGGGCTCGCGCCGCTGGAGATCGCTGACCGCAACAGGATCGTCGTCTTCGAGCTGTCGAGCTATCAGACGGCCGACATGGCCTTCTCGCCGGACATCGCCGCGGTCACCAATCTCACGCCCGAGCATACCGACTGGCACCGCACCACCGAGCGCTATTACAGCGACAAGCTCAACCTCATCGACCGCGACACGCCCTTTCCCGTCGGGCTTGGGGCCGGCGCGCGCGACAATCCGCTCGTGCTCGAAGCGCTACGCGAGCGCTCACGACTGCTGCCGCCACTCGCACCTTTCATCGAGGACCGCATCACATCGGCCGTCGGCCGTTCGAAGCTCAAGGGCGCCCACAATCTCGACAACGCCAAGCTTGCGACGCAAATCGCGCTCGCGGCTGGAGCGGGCCTTGAGGGCATCGTGCGCGGCATCAATGCCTTCACGCCGCTGCCGCATCGGCTCGAGGAACATCGGATCGGCGATCTCACCATCGTCAACGACTCGATCTCGACGACGCCCGAGGCGACCAAGGCCGCGCTTGCGGCCTATCAGGGCCAGCGCATCGCACTGATCGCAGGCGGCCATGAGCGTCAGCAGGATTACACCGAGCTTGCTGCACTGCTCGGGCCACGCGGGGTGACTGTCCTCGTGGCGCTACCGGTGACGGGCGACCGCCTCGCCACCGCGACTTATGCTGCGGCGCCGCAGATCGAGGTGATCGAAGCAGGCACGCTGCAGGCCGGCATCGAAGCGCTGGCCTCGCGCCGCGACAAGTTCGACCTCGTCATCCTTTCGCCGGGCGCTCCGAGCTATGGCCAGCTAGAGCGCAGCGGTGTCGTGTTCAAGGATTTCCAGGAGCGCGGCGTGGCCTTCGTCCGGCTGGCAAAAGCGTTGCTCGGCTGAATCAATCCGCCTTGCCTTCCTTGCCACCGACAACGCGATGCGCAAAGGCCCGCAGAGCAGCAAGCACGATGATGGCGAAGATGGAAGCAGCGAGCGCGATGAGGTAGTAGCCGAGCGCGACGCAGACCCCGATAGCGCCCGCCAGCCACATGCCGGCACCCGTCGTCAGGCCCTGTACGCTGTCGCGCTGCCGAAAGATGGCGCCTGCACCGAGGAAGGCGATGCCCGCCGTTACGGCCTCGATGGCTCGCACCGGATCTGGATTGTTCGAACCACCATCGAGCGCCGTGCGGTAGATCTCGAAAGCGAGCATGGTGAACAAGGCTGCCGCCGTCGCCACCAGCATGTGAGTGCGCAGGCCGGCCGCACCGTTCTGCGCCTCGCGCTCGAATCCGATGGCACCTCCGAGCAGGGCGGCAATGACCAGCCGCAACAGGATGACATGCTGCGGCGTGTGCGTCTGAACAAGACCAATGATTTCGGCGATTTCCATGACGCTTCTCCCATGAACCGCGCTCAACCCGCAGGCCGAAAGCGACGGTCCGATGCGCTCACAGCTAGAACACGTCGCGACCGGGCCGCAACATCCTGCGGGGGCCGGTGCCCTCGCTTGCCAGATGATCGTCGCGATTGTACAAGGGACAGGTTTTGAGCGACAGGCATCCGCAGCCGATGCATCCGGTGAGGTCCTCCCGGAGACGCGTGAGAAGGACGATGCGACGGTCGAGCTGATCCCGCCAGCGCTTGGACAGTCCGGCCCAATCTCCCTTGTTCGGCACGCGCCCTGACGGCAAGGCGCCCAGTTGCGCGCCGATCTCGCTCAGCGGCACGCCCAGCTCCTGCCCCATCCGGATGATCGCCAGCCGCCGCAGCACGTCGCGATCGTAGCGGCGCTGATTGCCACCCGTCCGGTGGCTGCGGATCAGACCCTTCCGCTCGTAGAAATGCAGCGCCGAGACCGCTACCCCGCTGCGTGCCGCCACCTCCCCCACCGTCAGTTCCACCGCCATCGCAGGTTTCCGCTTTACCTCAACCCGGGTTGAGGTTGTAGGCACCCCCATATCGAAAGGAAAGACCATGACTCAACGCAGCGGCTGGCATGAGCTCTTCGCCACCAAGCCCTTCGCCATCCTCATATTCACCGGCGGGGTCGCGCTGCAGGCGCTCGAAACGTTCATCGGCGCTGCAATGCTGCCGACCGTAGTGCGCGATATCGGCGGGCTCGATCTGTTCGCATGGAACACCACGATCTTCATCGTGGCGTCGATACTCGCGACGGTGTTCGCCGCGGTGCGGCCGCCGCGCTTCGATACCCGCGCCACCTATATGATCGCTGCCGCAGGCTTCGCGCTGGGCAGCCTGATCTGCGGCCTCGCGCCCAATATGATCGTGCTGCTCACCGGACGCGGCGTTCAGGGCTTTGGCGCCGGCCTGATGATCGCGATGAGTTATGCGATGATGCGGCTGGTCCTACCGCAGCATCTCTGGCCACGCGCCATGGCGCTCAACTCCACGATCTGGGGTGTCGCGACGCTGCTCGGGCCTGCCATCGGCGGCATCTTTGCGGAATTCGGCCAATGGCGGCTCGCCTTTCTTGCCATCGTGCCCGTTGCCACGCTGCTCGGCTATGGCGTTTGGCGGCTGCTGCCTCGCGACAAATCCGTTGCGCGGGATGAGGGCGCGCCGATCCAGCAGATCGCACTCGTCGCCGCGGCCATCCTCGCGATCTCGGTCGCAAGCCTGCTGACGGACCGGACCGACCTCGCTGCGGCACTGCTCTGCTTTGCGTTACTTGCCATCCTGCTGCTGGGGTTCGTGGAGAACAGATCGGCGACACGGCTGCTTCCCCACGGCGCGATGTCGCTCGCGACCCGCATGGGCGTTCTCTTTGCCACCATATTGCTGCTTGGCATCTCGATTTCGAGCGACATCTTCACACCGCTTTTCTACCAGCGGTTGCATGGCCTGAACCCCCTATGGGCGGGATATGTCTCCGCTTTGGTCGCCACCGGCTGGAGCATTTTCGCCTTCATCAGCGCCGGCTGGTCCGGCGAGCGGGTGCGCTTCGCGATCATCGCCGCACCCTTTGTGCTCCTGGCGAGCACCCTGCTGATGCTGGCAACGCTTGCGCGTTACAGCCCGGAGGGCGCGTGGCTGCCGGTCGCGCTCTCCGGTTTTGCTCTATTCGCTTTGGGGAGCGGGATTGGTATGGCGTTCCAGCACCTCTCGACGGCGGTGCTCCGCGCCGCGCCGACGGAGGAGAACAACCGCGTCTCGGCAGGGCTCGGCATGGTGCAGTTGTTCGCCTCTGGGCTCGGCGCGGCGATCGGAGGCGTCATCGTCAATGCCGCGGGACTGCCTCGTGCGGCGACCGGCGCCGATATCGAGGCACCGGCCCGCTGGCTGTTCGCAAGCTTCGCTGCCATCTGCGCATTCGGCATTCCGCTTGCCCTGCTCGCTGCGGGACGGCGGACGCCGGCGGTTCAGCCGACCGAGTAGCTCACACCGTCCTCAGCCAGCCACCATCGACGAAATAGGTCGAGCCGGTCGAGTAGCTCGCCTTGTTCGAGCAGAGGAACACGAAGAAGTGCGCCATCTCTTCCGGCGTCGCGAAGCGCTTCATGCCGCCCGCTTCGTCCGCGACCGACTGCAGATGCGCCTGATAGCCAGCCTCCCCCGCGATCTGCTTGGCGGTCTTCACCCAGTCGGGCGTGAGCACCAGGCCGGGATTGATGGTGTTGACCCGGATGTTGTCTCCGACGACCTCGTTGGCGAGAGTCTTTGAGAACATCATCAGCGCGGCCTTGGTCGTGTTGTAGATCGGCTCGTACCAGAGCGGCTGGACGGCGCAGATGGAGGCGTTGTGGATCACCACGCCGCCGCCGCGCGATTTCATCTGCGGCACGATCCCGCGCGCAAGCCGTACGGCGGCCATCACATGCAGGTGCCAGTAATATTGCCATTTGTCGTCGTCGGCTTCCTGGATCGTCTCGTTCGATCCGGTGCCGGCATTGTTGATGAGGATGTCGGCGCCGCCAAAGCCACGCTGCGCCGCTTCGATCACGGCGCTGCAGCCTTCCCAGGTCGCAACATCGCTCACCACCGGATGCGCGCGCACGCCATATGTGTCCGAGATGCGCTTGGCCTCCGCCTTCAGCCGCTCCTCCTTGCGGGCGGAAAGGATCACATGTGCCCCCTCCGCCGCCAGGCCTTCCGCGACCGCGAGGCCGATGCCGACGCTGCCGCCAGTGATGACGGCAACCTTGTCCTTCAATCCGAGATCCATTTTCTGCCCGCTACCTCTGCGACGTCACTGTGCCGGGCGTCCGACTTCGTCGCCAACTTCATAATGATGCGTCGGCGCCACCTGCCCCTCGGCCGGCGGCTTCATCGCACCGGTCATGATCGCAACGGCGTCCGACATCGAGAATTCCTTGGGATCGATGACGGCGATGCGCTTGCCCAGGCGATGAATGTGAATGCGGTCGGCCACTTCGAACACATGCGGCATGTTGTGCGAGATGAGGACGATCGGCAGTCCCTTGCGCTTGAGCGTCAGCATCAATTCAAGAACGCGGCGGCTCTCCTTGACGCCGAGCGCGGCTGTCGGCTCGTCCATGATGACGACGCGCGAACCGAAGGCCGCGGCGCGCGCGACGGCTACGCCCTGCCGCTGGCCGCCGGACAATGTCTCGACCGATTGGTGGATGTTCTGGATCGTGAGCAGGCCCAGTTCGCTCAGCTTGTCCCGCGCAGTACGGGCCATCTGCCCGCGATCGAGTCGATGGAAAAGACTGCCGGTCCAACCCTTCCTGCGGATCTCGCGGCCGAGGAACATATTGTCGGCAATCGACAGCGCCGGCGACAGAGCAAGGTTCTGATACACCGTCTCGATGCCGGCATTGCGGGCGTCCATCGGCGAGCGAAAATGCACCGGCCGGCCATCGACGAGGATTTCCCCGCTGTCCGGAATAACGGCCCCGCAGAGCACCTTGATGAGTGTCGATTTGCCGGCGCCATTGTCGCCGATCACCCCTAGGATTTCGTTCCGCCTGAGATCGAAATTCGCATTGTCGAGCGCCACGACCCTACCATAGCGCTTGTTGAGGCCCCTGCCCTCGAGGACGATGTCGCCGGCATTGCCCGCCGGCACGGCCATGGTGCCTGTGTCGCTCATGCTGAGATCTTCCTGATCCACTGGTCGATCGTGACCGCGACGATGATGAGAACGCCCACCGCGAAATCCTGCCACAAGAGGGCGAGGCCCGAGAGTGCGAGACCGTTGCGGAATACGCCCACAATGAGCGCGCCGAACAGCGTGCCGATGATGGAGCCGCGGCCGCCGAACAGCGACGTGCCGCCGATCACCACGGCGGTGATGGAGTCGAGGTTCGCGGTCTGCCCCGCCTGCGGACTGACGCCGCCAATGCGGCCGATCAGCACCCAGGCCGCGATGGCGCAGATGAGCCCGGCCAGCGCATAGACGGCGAGCAGTACACGATCGGTGTTAATACCCGATAGACGCGCTGCATCGGGGTCGTCGCCCGTCGCATAGACGTGGCGGCCAAAGGCCGTGCGGCTCAGCACATAGCTGAGGATGACTGCAAGCAGGATCATCAGCACGGAGCCGTAAGTCACCACCCAGCCTTTGAGGAAGGCGAGATCGAGCCCGAAGGTCTTGCCGATGTCGTAAAGCTTGAACAGCTTGCCCAGCCACAGCAGGTAGGGCGCCGCTACCTCCATGTCAGCGGAACGGATGGTTTCGCTGTTGGAGTAAAAAGTGTTGAGCGCGCCGAAGATGCTCCATGTGCCCAGCGTCACGATGAACGGCGGCAGGCGAAGCTTGGTGACGATGAGCCCGTTGATAAGGCCGCAGAGGAAACCGCACAGCAGCCCCAGCGGAAACGCCACGATGACCCAAACGACCGGATCGATGGCGATGCCGGTGCTGGCCTGAATGGAAGCGGAAATCTGCGGCGCGAAAACCACCGCCGTACGGCCCATCACCACGTGGCACAAGATCATAATGAGACCGACGCTGAGGTCGATGCCCGCGGTGAGGATCACCAGCGTCTGCGCCATGCCGAGCATGGCGACGATGGTCACCTGCTGCAGAACCACGGAGAGGTTGAGCGGAGACAGGAACTTGCCGGGCGCTGCGAAGCTGAAGATGACCGTGCCGATCAACAGCACGATCAGCGGGATCATGGTGGGATAGTCGTGCAGGAAGCCCTGGATCGCACGGATCGGGCCGCGTCCTTCTTCCTCGAAGCTGGCGACTTGCTGGTCCGCTCCCTGCAACCCGCGCTCCGCCGTGGCAGAGCCCGCCGCGTCGTCACTCATCTGGGCTCCTCCCCAAGAGCATCATAGGAAGGGACGCCGAAGCGTCCCTTCCAGGTTCAGACTAGCTGTGTTGCCACTCCAGCGGAAGCCTCAGCCCCAGCAGAGCTCGGCGCCCTTGGTGGTGTCGATCGACTCGACGCCGGCAACCGGCTTGTCGGTCACGAGCGTGGCGCCCGTGTCGAGGAAGCCCATGGCCGGATCGATTGCCGGAATGTTGCCGGAAGCGATCGCCTCCAGCGCCATCGACGCCATCTTCAGCGGATACTGCTGGCTGGTCGCGCCGATCACGCCGGCCTTGACGTTGGCCACACCCGGGCAGCCGCCATCGACCGAGACGATGAGCACAGAACCATCATCCTTGCCGACAGCCTTGAGGGCTTCCCATGCGCCCGCCGCGGCCGGTTCGTTGATGGTGTAGACCAGATTGACGTTCGGGCACTTCTGCAGCGCATTCTCCATCGCCGTGCGGCCCTTCTCCTGGTCGCCCTGGCTGATCTCGTGCGTGCAGATGCGCGGATCGTCCTCGTCGCCCCACTTGTTGGGATCCTTCACGTCGATGCCGAAGCCGGCCATGAAGCCCTGGTCGCGCAGATAGTCGACGGTCGGCTGGTTGGTCGCGAGATCGAGCAGAACGATCGAGGCATTGGCCGCGGCATCGCCCAGCGTGCCCTTGGCCCATGAACCGATGAGTTCGCCCGCCTTGCGGTTGTCGGTGGCGAAGGTTGCCGTCGCCGCGTCCATCGGATCGAGCGGCGTATCGAGCACGATCACCATCAGGCCAGCATCGCGGGCCTTCTGGATGGTCGGCACGATTGCCTTGGAGTCGGAGGGAACGATGGCGAAGCCCTTGGCGCCCGACGAGATCATGTTCTCGATGGCCGCCACCTGGCCGTCATTGTCGCCGTCGAACTTGCCGGCGGCAGTGATGAGCTTGAGCCCCAATTCCTTGGCCTTGGCCTCGGCGCCCTCGCGCATCTTCACGAAGAAGGGGTTGGTTTCAGTCTTGGTGATCAGGCCGACCGTGATCTCCTGCGCCCAAGCCGAGCCGATCAGTCCGCCCAGCACAACGGCGCCGGCCATGGCCAGCTTCAGGTACTTGCTACCCATTAAAGTCCTCCCATTGGGGTTTGCCGCCCGGGGTCGAAGCCGCGCGGCTGACGTCTGCCGGCGCATTCCGCCTTCTCCAGCCGTCTATCCACGATCAAAGCCATGAGCGGGCTCGCTGTCAATTAATTAGTCCAATGGATTTATTAATTGACTTGGAGACGGCGGATCGCGGAATGTGCTGGCGGGGAGAACGGATCGGCCAAAAGGGGCTGATCTGCGAGCCGGGGCGGCTGCGCCCTCCGGCGCTTCAAGAAATCATTAGCCGGTGCTGTGGAGGAGCCCTTGGCCGACCTTGGCGATAGCGCGTCACGCGCGGCCAGACCCGACGCCTCGAACCGTGGCACGAATCAATCGGGTGTGCGGCTCTACAACGAACGGCTGGTGCTGTCGCTCGTTCGCCTGCATGGCGAGTTGCCGAAGGCGGAGATCGCGCGGCTCACGGGACTGTCCCCGCAGACAATCTCCATCATCATGAACCAACTCACCGAAGACGGCCTGCTGCTCAAGGGCAGCCCGAAGCGCGGCCGCGTCGGGCAGCCCTCGGTCCCCTACTCGCTGAATCCTGAAGGAGCCTTCGCTTTCGGGCTCAAGGTCGGGCGGCGCAGCGTGGACCTCTATCTCATCGACTTCGTGGGGCACGTTATCGGCGCCCTGCATCAGACCTATCGCTATCCCACGCCCGCCGGCGTGACGGCATTCGCGAATGCTGGAATCCAATCGATCCTCGCCGACCTCAACCCGGTGCAGCGCTCTCGCATTGCGGGGCTCGGCATCGCCGCCCCTTACGAGATGTGGACGTGGCACGAGGAGATCGGTGCCCCGAAAGAGGAAATCGACACCTGGCGGACCATTAACATCCGGGCCGAGATCGCCAAGCTCTGCCCTTGGCCGGTATATTTCGCCAACGATATCACCGCCGCCTGCGCGGCTGAGCTCATGTTCGGATCCGGTGGGGACTATATCGACTATCTCTACATTTTTGTCGGTTCCTTCATCGGCGGCGGCCTCGTGCTCAACGGCCATTTGTTTCCCGGCCGGACCCAGAATGCGGCCGCGCTCGGCTCGATGCCTACGCTCGGCCTCGGTTCTCCGTCCGGGTCGGGCCAGCTGATGAATGTCGCGTCGATCTACGTCCTGGAGCGCAAGCTCGTGGCCGAAGGACGCGACCCGTCGGTGCTCTGGCAGTCACCCGACAATTGGGGGAGCGACCTCGGCCCCGTACTCGACGAGTGGATCGCCGATGTCGCGCGCGCGATTGCCTATTCGATCGTCGCGGCCATCGCAGTGATCGATGTCGAATCCATCATCGTCGATGGCGCCTTCCCCGCCACCGTTCGCCAGAGGATCATCGACCAGACACGGCTGGCGCTGGGCCGCATCAACCAGCAGGGCCTGTCGCGCTTTGCGGTCGTCGAAGGCTCAATCGGAAGTGCCGCACGCGCCATGGGCGGCGCCTCCCTGCCCCTGCTCGCGAACTTCACTCAGGACCGCGAAGTGCTGTTCAAGGACGTCGCCTCCGGCGCCCTTGCCAGCCGCTCGGGTGGTGCGATCCTGAGGCGCGAAGCCTAGCAAAAGCCCGTAGAAGCATATGGTAACCGATCTGCAAGCCCTCGCCGCTATGCTGGCGACTGGTTTGCGTGGTTGAGTTGCGTTCATGAGTGATGGATCGCTGGTTTTGCAGCGCTGGCGCTATGTCGGCGGCGTGCTGGTACCGGCGATTGCGAGCCTCGTGATCGCGGCAGCGGCCGTGCTGGGCTTCGTTTTGTTTTCCGCCCAGAATATCGATGCGCGAAGCCGCGACCGGCAGCTCGAACTCGCCGCGCACGTCATCCGCACCCAGGTCGCCCGCCTGCCGCATGAGCAGGAAAGCGTCTCGATCTGGGACGACGCCCTCATCCACACCAAGCTGTCCTTCGATCCGGACTGGATCGACGTCAATCTGGGCACCTGGATGTATGATTTCTTCGGCCATGACGAAGCGATCGTCCTCAACGACCGCGACGAGCCGATCTATGCGATGAACGGCGGGGCCCGGGTCGACATCTCGGCGGCGGCCGGCGAACTGCCGGACATCAAGCCGCTCGTGGCCGCGCTGCGCGCCACCATCCGGGACGGCGGCATGCGGGGCTATCTCGCGGGTACCGCCGACACGCCACCGCGCGTCTCCGACCTCGCGGTTGTCGCGGGCGTGCCGTCCATCGTCAGTGTAGTGCCGATCGTGAGCGATACCGGGGACATCACCCAGGCGGCCGGAACAGAGTACCTGCATATCAGCCTGGTGCATCTCGACAGTCTCTACTCCGCGCGGCTGAGCGAAGAGTACATGATTGCGGAACCGGACTTCTCCATGTTCGCCACCGAAAGTGCATCGCGCGGAATCCTGCCGCTCACCAATTCGGCGGGCCGCTTCATCACCTTCTTCAGTTGGGAACTTGCCAACCCCGGACGAGCCCTCGTCAACCAGACCACGCCGGTGCTCGCCGGTGCATTCCTGATTGCGGGCGTCATCGTGTTCGTGCTGCTCGACCAGCTCTGGCGCAAGTCGCGCGCGCTCGAATCCGGCCGCGAGGATGCCGAGCACCGGGCACGCCACGACGCGCTGACCGGACTCGCCAACCGCTCCAACTTCGACAGCGAACTGGCGCGCACGCTCGCATCGCCCCGAAGCCGCGACCAGGCGATCAGCGTGATGCTGCTCGATCTCGATCGCTTCAAGCAGGTCAATGACACACTGGGCCACCAGGCCGGCGACGACTTGATCCAGGCCGTCGGCCAGCGGCTGCAGCATGTGATCGGTCCCGAAGACTGGCTCGCGCGGCTGGGCGGCGACGAGTTCGCCATTATCCACAAGGGAAGCCTGAACCTCTCCGAGCCCCTGCTCCTCAGCCATCGCATCATCGAGGCCCTCGGCAAGCCGTTCGAACTGCATGGCGGCGAGGTCTTTGTCGGCACCTCGGTCGGTCTCGCGATCGCGGAACGCCGCGATGTCGATGCTCGCGAGCTGACACGCCGTGCCGACATCGCGTTGTTCGAAGCCAAGGCCACCGGACGCAATCGCGCGGTAGTGTTCGAGGAAGCGATGAGCGAGCTTCTGCGCAATCGCCACACCATCGAAGCCGAACTCCGCGAGGCATTACGCCGGACAGACCAGATCTCCGTCGCCTTCCAGCCGCTGTTCGACGCCCACACGCTGAAGATCATGGGCGCCGAAGCCCTGGCGCGCTGGCATCATCCGAAGATGGGACACATCTCGCCGGCTCATTTCATCCCGGTCGCCGAATCCAGCGGCCTGATCCAGGCGCTAGGCGATCTCGTCCTCGACAAGGCCTGCGAACTCGGTGCGAAGTGGCCGGGACTCGTGATCGCCGTTAACGTGTCACCCGTGCAGTTGCGCAATCCCAAATTCTGCGATCGCGTCTTCGCGCGTCTCAGGGAAACTGGGATGCGGCCGGAGGATCTCGAGCTCGAGATCACCGAAAGTATCCTGCTTGAAGACGCGAGGACTGCGACCGAGGCCATCCGTACGTTCCGCGCGGCCGGCGTGAAGATCGCGCTCGATGACTTCGGGACCGGCTATTCGTCGCTGAACTATCTCAAGCGCTACCCCGTCGATCGCATTAAGATCGACCGCTCCTTCGTCAGCCAGCTTGCGCCGGCGAGTACGTCGATCGCCATCGTCGAAGCCATGGTGAAGCTTGCGCATGCCCTCAAGATCGAGGTCACGGCCGAAGGCGTGGAGACTGACGACCAGCGCAGGCTGCTGGCCGAACTTGGCTGCAACATCCTGCAGGGTTTCCTGTTGTCTCCGCCGATAAGCCACAGCGCAATCGAGGCGACATTGCGCGCCGATGGCGACTCTTCGGTCGCACGCGTGGCCTAGGCGACCGACTGCAGCACGGCGCCGAGCTTCGCTTCTCGTACCCTCAGCCCGTCATGCGAGGTTTCCGCGGCCGCCCACAGGTCGGGCAGCTTCGCGGACTCGAACAGCGTGAACAGGCAGGGCGCGATGTAGCTTCTGCGCGCAATGGCCGGCGTGTTGCGCAGGAACGCGGCGACGCTCCGCGACACCGCGTTGATCTGCCGGCTTCGCGCAGCCTTCGAGTCCCCCGGCTCGATCTTGGCCAGCGCTTCGGCCGCAAGGGCGCTGGCATGCAGCGTGCGGAAGTCCTTGGCCGTGATGCTCGCGCCTGAAATTTCCTTGAGATATATATTGATGTCTTCGGTTCGAACGGCGCGTGGCACCCCGTCTTCGCCGCGATACATGAGCAGGCGCCTACCGGGTATCGTCTTGACCTTCGTGATTGCCGCCGCCAGCGCTGGATCCTTGAGGGTGTAGCTTGCGGTCTTGCCGCTCTTTGCCGGAAAGTTGACCGTGAGCGCTCCGTCTCTGATGCCGACATCGCGCGTGAACAGTGTGCCGGCTCCGCGCGTGCCATGGGCATCAAGATAGCGTTCGCGCCCCACGCGCATGGCTGTGCGATCGATCAGCGCCACGCCGATGGCAAGCGCGAGCTCGCGGCTGCCGGCCTCGGCCGTCAGGTCCTGGCTGACTCGTCTGCGGATGCGTCCCAACGCCGCGGACAGAAGCACAAGCTGCGCGTCTTTCTTGCGCGCACGGCGCGCTTCCCAATCAGCGTGATAGATGTATTGCACACGTCCGGCAGCATCGAGACCACAGGCCTGGATATGGGCATTGGGTTCGGCCGCCACGCGCACATCGGTCCAGGCGGGCGGAATGCCCAGATGCATTGCACGCTCACGCAATTCCCCTGGCGGCCATGGACGGCCTTCGCCATCGACATAGGCGTAGCCGCGCCCCTTGCGCACGCGGTGGACGGCGAGGTCGCCGCGTGTGACTCGCTTGAGGCGCATTCTCGTCTAGAGGACCGCGGTCGCCGGTGTCTGTGCGAAGAAGACGAGATAGATCAGCGCAAAGGCCGCAACGACAATGGCTGTCGATATCAGCAGGACCCACAGATTCTTGTGGGTGTGGCTGGCTTGCCGGACCTCGGTGGTCGATTTGTGGGCGTCGTAGGTTTCCATCTGTTGCCCCAATCTGGCTTGTGGATAGCCAAACGCACGGAGCGGCGCGGCGGTTCCGGGAGTTGACCGCGAGCCCACGGCGACCGACTCTGCGAAAGGGTTCCGGAAACCGCGTATGAGTGTCGCAAGCTATTTTCTTGGCCGCAGCCTGGGGCTCGGCAAACGCCTGTCCGGCGCCAGCCGCGAGCGGGGCCTCCGCGTCCCCACCGAGGATGGTCTGACCCTCGCGACCGAGCACTTCGCACCGCGATTGCCGGGCGCGCACCCGACCCTGCTGCTGCGCTCTCCTTATGGACTGCGCGGCTTCGCGACCATCGCCGAACTCTATGCCGAGCGCGGCTATCACGTTGTCCTGCAGGCCTGCCGCGGCACGGGAGGCTCCGACGGGACCTTCGAGCCGCTTCGGCACGAGCGCGCCGATGGACTCGCGACCCTTGCCTGGATCCAATCCCAATCCTGGTTTGACGGCCGGCTGGGCACGTCGGGGCCAAGCTATCTCGGCTATACGCAATGGGCGATCTCCGACGCCATGCCGAGGCCATCGGCGATGGCCATCAAGGTGTCCAGCGCCGAGTTCCGTTCGGTCATCCTGCCCAACGGCGCCTTTCATCTCGATCTGTGGCTGAGCTGGATTCAACTCATCGACAGCATCGCCCAGGGACCGATGGCATTCATGAGGACGGCGTTCCGCGGCGGCATCGACCGCGTCACTGCCAAGGCCTCGCTCACGCTTCCGCTCGAGGGGGCCGATGTCGAGATCACCGGACACGAAGTGCCGTTCTGGCGGCACTGGATCGTCGACGCTTTCGACGATCCCAAATTCTGGGAGGACATGGACCATACCCACCGGCTGGGCTCGCGTACGCCGCCGGTGCTGTTCGTCTCGGGCTGGTACGACATTATGCTCGACCAACTGCTGCGCGACTACGAGACGCTGCGGGCCGCCGGGGCCTCGCCGCAACTCAAGGTCGGACCATGGTTTCACGTCAGCCCCGAACTGCAGGGCGACGGCGTGCGCGAAACGCTGCCCTTCATGGACCGGATGCTGCGCGGGATCGGCACCGCGCCGGCAAAGCCGGTATCCCTGTTCATTACCGGCGCTGACGAATGGCGCGATTTCGAGTCCTACCCGCCGGGCCAACCCGACATGCAGCTCTGGCATCTCAACGCCAACAGCACGCTGTCGCTTCGGCCCGCGACATCCGCACCGCCGGACGCCTATCGCTACGATCCGCGCGATCCAACTCCCAATCTCGGCGGCGCCATCTTTGCCTTCACCGGCGCGGGACCGGTCGATCAGGCGCCGCTAGAGGCCCGCGACGACGTCCGGCTGTTTACCTCCGAGCCTTTGATGCGGGACCTTACGATCGTCGGCAATGTGCGCGTGACACTCTATGCACGCGCAAGCCTCCCTGACGCTGATCTCTTCGTGAAGCTTTGCGATGTCGGCGAGAACGGTGTTTCGATCAATATCTGCGACGGGCTGATACGCAAGACCAGTTCCGACCCGGCAGTGGTCGACGACATCTGGAAACTCAATTTCAAGCTGCATGCGACCGCGCACTGCTTCGGCGAAGGCCACCGCCTCCGTCTGCTTGTCGCGAGCGGAGCGCATCCGCGCTTTGCCCGCAACACCGGGACCACGGAACCAGTGGGAACCGCAACCCGGCTGTTGCCGGTCGACATCGAGATCTTCCACGATCACGAGCACCCCAGCGCGATCCAGCTGCCGGTCTACGAGCTCTGAGACGATATTAACCCGGCCGTGGCAGCTTGGCGCCATGCGGCCCATCCATTTTCTGCTGGCATTGCTGGCGCTCGGCGCGTTTGCCCTGCTCGTGCTGAGCCCGGTCCAGCATGATTACGTCTACTATCTCGAGCATTGGCAGCTGGTGCTTTCGGCGCAGGACCCGTGGAGCACCAACAATGCCTATGGACCGCTCCACAATATCTTCGCCTGGCTGGCGCTCATCCATCCGCTGGCGCCCCGCATACTCACCGGATCGCTCTTCCTCATCGCATGTGCCGCGCTGGTCGGGGCGCTTGACGCACAACGCCCGGCCGGCGAGTGGATCGCGATATTCCTCTCGGCCATCGGCCTCAACGCGCTGGTGATCGTCAGCGTCTTTGCCTACGGGCTCAATGACGGGCTGGTCGCCGCACTGGTGATCGCCGCCGTCTTTGCACGGCTGCGGGGCAGGATGGTGCTCGCCGGCGTCCTGCTCGGGCTCGCGACGCTCGACAAATACTATCCCGCGCTGCTCATCCCGTTCTTCGCGATCGACGCGCGCAAGATCGAAGCACGGCTGATCCTGTCGTCACTGGTGACCATCGCCATCGGCCTCGCGGCAGCGACAGCGATATGGGGCACGCTCTGGCTCGAAGCCATCACCTATGGCGTAAGCCGCGACGCCTCTCTGCTGTCGATCCTGAGGACCGTCACCGCGCTTGGCCGAAGCGCCGGTCTCGACGAGTTGGTCAATCTGCTCGTACGCATCAACGGACCAGTGGTGATCCTGGTCTGGCTCGGAAGCATTGCGCTCGCGTGGTCGCGCCGTGACAATTGGCTCGTGGCCGCCACCTGGGGTTTCTTCGCGGTGCTGCTGGCCTATAAGGCCGGCCACCCGCAGTTCCGCGTGACCTGGCTGGCGCTTGTCGCATGTTTGCCGTTGCTGCGTCTGCCGGAGGCCGACCGGCTAGCGCGACTCAGCCTGCCCTATACGTGGTTCCTCACGATTTTCGAGCTCGGCTATGCCCTGCTCGAGCCGCACTATTATCAAGGGCCGCTACTGTGGATCGTGCAGTGGGTGGGGGTGCCCAGCTTCCTGCTGAGCATTGCCCTGCTGGTGCTGTGGTTCAGGCCCGCGTCTCGCCCACGGACTTGACCTTTTCGCGTGCTGCATGGAGCAGCGGCTCCGTATAGCCAGACGGCTGCTCCGCCCCCTTGAGCGCAAGATCGAGCGCCGCCTGAAAGGCAACCGATCCGGGATTGCCGGCCATCGGAATGTAAAGCGGGTCGCCAGCATTCTGCCCGTCTACGACCTTCGCCATGCGCGCGAAGACCTCGCGCACCTGCTTCTCGCTGATGATGCCGTGATGCAGCCAGTTGGCAATCGCCTGCGACGAGATACGGCAGGTGGCGCGGTCTTCCATCAACCCGACATCGTGAATGTCCGGGACCTTGGAGCAGCCGACACCTTGGTCGACCCAACGGACGACGTAGCCGAGAATGCCCTGGGCATTGTTCTCGAGCTCCTGAATGATCGCGTCATTGCTGAGCGCGCCATCGGGTAGCACCGGCATCGAGAACAGTTCGCCCAGACCCGGCGTCGGCTGATTGTGCCGCCGCTTCTGCGCCGCGAACACATCGACTTGATGATAGTGCAAAGCGTGCAGCGTCGCCGCCGTCGGCGAAGGCACCCAGGCGGTGTTCGCCCCCGCATTAGGATGCACAGCTTTGCTGGCGAACATCGCGGCCATGTCGTCAGGCCGCGCCCACATGCCCTTGCCGATCTGAGCCTTGCCCGAAAACCCGGCGGCAAGTCCGATGAGCACATTGCGGTCCTCGTAAGCCTGGATCCAGCGCTCGCTCTTCACATCGTCCTTGCGCAGAACCGGACCTGCCTCCATCGACGTGTGTATCTCGTCCCCGGTACGGTCGAGGAAACCTGTGTTGATGAAGAACACGCGCTGTCGCGCTTCGAAGATGCAGGCCTTGAGGTTGGCCGAAGTGCGCCGCTCCTCATCCATGATACCGATCTTGATGCTGTTGCGCTTGAGGCCCAGCATGTCTTCCACCGCCCCGAATATTTCGCACGCGAACGCGACTTCGTCGGGCCCATGCATCTTGGGCTTGACGATGTAGATCGCACCAGTCCGCGAATTGGTCTTGTCATGCAGCGCGCAGAGCGCGGTCACCGCCGCATCGAGCAGCCCCTCCCCGATCGGCGCGCCGTCGCTATCGAGTACGGCACTCGTCGTCATCAAATGACCGACATTGCGCACGAGTTGCAGCGAACGGCCCTTGAGCACCAGAGGCTTGCCGTCCAAGCCCGTATAGGTGCGGTCCGGATTGAGCCGGCGCGTCACGGTCTTGCCGCCCTTCTCGAACGTCTCGGTCAGCGTACCATTCATCAGGCCAAGCCAGTTGCGATAGACGCCGACCTTGTCCTGCGCGTCGACCGCCGCGACCGAATCTTCACAATCCTGGATCGTCGTCAGCGCGCTCTCGACGATGATGTCGTCGAGTCCGGCCTTGTGGTTCTTGCCATTGAAGGTGGTGCGATCGAGCCTAAGCTCAATGTGGAGGCCATTGTGCCTGAGCAGCATGCTCCCCTCGCCCCGCCCCGCCAGCTGTGCCGGATCGCGAAGCGTTATCGTGGCGTAGTCGGTCACGTCGGCGTGGCTGCCGCTCGCTAATGGGAAGTTGTCGTCGAGGAACTTCGTGGCCCAGGCCACCACTGCCGCGCCCCGCGCAGGATTGTAGGACTTGCCGGGTGCAAGCTCACCGGTCCGCGCGATCATATCCGTGCCGTAGAGCACGTCGTACAGCGAACCCCAGCGCGCATTGGCGGCGTTGAGGGCGTAACGCGCATTGGAGACAGGCACGACAAGCTGCGGTCCACAGACGGTCGTGATCTCCGGATCGAGTTCGCTGGTTTCGACCCGAAAGTCGGGTGGCTCGGCGACCAGATAGCCGATCTCACGTAGGAAGGACTCGTACCCTTTGGGGTCTGAGGCGACAGGGCCGTGAGCGCGATGCCAATCGTCGATCTGCGCCTGCAACAGATCGCGCACGCCGAGCAATTCGCGGTTGCGCGGCATGAATTTCTCGACCATCGCGGAGAGACCCGACCAGAAGGCGTTCGGCTTGATACCGCTGCCGGGAAGCGCTTCGTTCTCGATGAAGCCGACCAGCTCGGCATCGACTTCAAGGTCGGTCTTGTCCAGATAATTCGCCATCGAGACCTATTCCTCCGCCCGCGCGGGGCATGTTCTTCTGGTTAGTTCATCGGCTCAACCAGCCGCAGCCAATGCCGATTTCATCGGTTTGCCGGCCACATAGGTTTCGATCACCGCCCGATCGTCGCCGCACGTCTGGAGCAGGAACAGCTCGTTGGCAAGACTCTCCACTTGCTCCATTCGTAGGGCCATCTGCGGCGTCGCGCGCGAGTCGAGCACGACAAGATCCGCATCGCGGCCCGGCGCGATCGCCCCGATCCTGTCGCTGAGCGAGAGCGCTTCGGCATTGCCCAGCGTCATCATGTAGAAGGACACGAGCGGGTTGAGCCGCTGGCCGCGTAGCTGCAGCACCTTGTAGCCCTCATCGAGCGTGCGAAGCATCGAGTAGGACGTGCCCCCGCCGACATCGGTGGCCGTCGCGATCCGAACGCCATGCTTGTGCAGCCGATCATAGTCGAACAGGCCAGAACCAATGAACAGGTTCGACGTGGGGCACCACACTGCGACACTGCGCGTCTCAGCCAGAACCTGCGTCTCCCGATGCGTCAGGTGGATGCAATGGCCGAGCAGTGTCTTCGGCCCCAGTAGATGATAGCGCTCATAGACGCCGACATAGTCGGGCAGGTTCGGATAGAGCTCGCGCGCAAACTCGATCTCGGCGAGGTTCTCGTTCACATGTGTCTGGATGTGCAGATCGGGATGTTCGCGCGCCAGCGCCTCGGCCATCTCCAGCTGTTCCGGCGACGAGGTGATGGCGAAGCGCGGCGTGATGACATAGTGCGCGCGCCCTTGGCCATGCCACCTGGCGATACCGGCCTTGGTGTCGTCATAGCCAGATTGCGGCGTGTCCCGCAGCGCCTCCGGCGCATTGCGATCCATCATCACCTTGCCGCCCAGCATCAGCATGTTCCGCCTGGCCGCTTCCCCAAAGAAGGCATCGACCGATTGCGGATGTACGGAACAATAGGCTGCTGCGGTGGTCGTACCGTTCCGGATCAGCTCGTCGAAGAACAGAGACGCTATCCGCTCCGAATGTGCAGGATCGGCAAAGCGCTGCTCTTCCACGAAAGTGTAGGCATTCAGCCACTCGAGGAGATTGGCGGCATAAGAGCCTATCACCTGCATCTGCGGCATATGGATATGCGGATCGATAAAGCCTGGCAGGATGATCTTGCCCGAGTGATCGATCACCGTGTGATGCGCCGCGGCCTCCGGCTTGAACGGCCCGGTCATGATGATTTTGCCGTCCGGCCCAACAACCACGGCCCCATCTTCGATGTAGCGATAACTGTTGCTGTCGTTCGGTCCCAGCGGCTCGGCGACGAACGTCAGTACGCGCCCGCGCAGGATAGTCACACCTGACGCATCGTGTTTCATTGTGCCGTCGCCTCGCGATACCAGGCGACGAGGAGGTCACGCTCATCCTGCGTCATCTCGGTCACATTGCCGGGAGGCATCGCGTGCGCGTAACCCGCCTGCATCGCCACCTGCTCGGCGTGGTTGGCAATGGCCGCGTCGGCGTCGAGATGGACATCTTTCGGCGCCTCGAACACGCCTTCATAGACTGGCTCGGCCGTGTGGCACATCGCGCAGCGGCCGAGGATCACGTCGCGGACAGCGGGGAAGTGTTCAACGGCAAGAAACGGTGCGGCGCTCGCGGACGCGATGTCCTCACGCATGTCGCCGAGCTTGGGAGCCGTCGACAGCCAGGCGATCAGGATGAAGATCACGATCGCCGCCGCCCAGGTCCAGTGGGGACTGCCCTTGCGCGCATGGCGCGTGTTGAACCAATGGCGGATGATCGCGCCTTCGAGGAAGATCAGCGACGCGATGATCCAGTTCCACTGCGTCGCGAATGCCAGAGGATAGTGGCTCGACAGCATGAAGAAGATGACGGGCAGCGTCAGGTAGTTGTTGTGCAGCGAGCGCTGCTTGGCGATCTTGCCATACTTCGCATCTGGCACCCGGCCGGCCCGCAGATCGGCGACCACGATGGTCTGGTTGGGAATGATGATCGCCGCGACATTGGCCGTCATGATGGTTGCGGTGAAGATGCCCATATGCAGCATCGCCGCGCGGCCGGTGAAGAGCAGCGTGTAGATGTAGGCCATGCCCGTGAGGATGACGAACAGCACCAGCATCAGCCCGAAGGTAGAGTTGCCGACCGGCGACTTGCAGAGCGTATCGTAGATAATCCAGCCCAGCGCGATGGACGCTATCGAGATCGCAACCGCGCCCCATTGCGGCAGATCGAGAACATGCCGGTCTATGAGGAAGAGATCAGCGCCGACATAGTAGACGATCACCAGCAGGCAGAAGCCGCTGAGCCAGGTCGCGTAGCTTTCCCATTTGAACCAGGTCAGATGCTCGGGCAGGAACTCCGGCGCGACCAGATATTTCTGGATGTGGTAGAAGCCGCCGCCATGCACCTGCCACTCCTCGCCATGGGCAAGCGGCGGCAGGCTCGGGGTCTTTCTCAGCCCGAGATCGAGCGCGATGAAATAGAAAGATGAGCCGATCCAGGCGATGGCCGTGATGACATGCGTCCACCGTACGGCGAACGACAGCCACTCCCACAGAACCGCACTATCGGGCATTGCTTCCCTCTGACGTGAAAGAGGCGGGCCGAAGCCCGCCTCCAAATGGCAGTCTAGCGCGATCAGGCAGCGCTTTCGACACCCTTGACGAACCAGTCCATCACCGCGAGGTCGGCATCGGAAATCACTTCGCCTTCCTTCACCCGGAGCGTGCCGGCGTCGTCATAGATCGGACCGGTGAAGATGTTGAACGAACCGTCCTTGTAGCCTGCCTGAATCTTGTCGGCTTCGGCCACAACATCGGCCGGAACGACCTTGTTGTAGGGCGAGATCACGACAGTGCCTTCCTTGAACCCATCCCAGGTATCGGCCGAGGCCCAGCTGTTGTCGAGCACGGCCTGGGTGCGCTCGATATAGTACGGGCCCCAGATGTCCTCGATGGCAGTAAGATGGGCGTTGGGCGCGAAGGTCGACATGTCGGCGCCCTGGCCAAAGCCATAGAGGCCCTTCTGCTCGAGAATCTGCAGGGCCGCCGGGCTGTCGGTATGTGTCGTGATGATATCGCAGCCGAGATTGATCAGCGTATCGGTGGTCGCCGCTTCCTTCGGCGGATCGAACCAGGAGTCGATCATTACGACCTTGAGCGTCGCCGCCGGGTTCTTCTTCTGCGCCGCAAGCAGGAACGAGTTCACGCCCAGCACGACTTCCGGCACCTTGAACGACCCGAGATAACCCAGCGTGCCCGACTTGCTCATCATGCCCGCGATGGTGCCGAGCACAGCACGGCCCTCGTGAAACTTCGAGTTGTAGGTCGCGACATTGTCGGCGCGCTTGAAGCCGGTGCAATGCTCGAACTTCACATCCGGGAATTCCGAGGCGACCTGGATCGTCTGGTCCATGTAGCCGTAGGAAGTCGTGAAGATCAGTTTGCAGCCCGCATTGGCGAGGTCGCGGATCGCCGGAACCGCGCTCGCATCCTCGGGCACGTTCTCGGTGTAGATCGTCTCGACCTTGTCGCCGAGCGCGCTAACCACGGCCTCGCGGCCCTTGTTGTGCGCCCAGGTCCAGCCATAGTCGCCGATGGGGCCGAGGAAGATGAAGCCGACCTTCAGCTTTTCCTGCGCGAAGGCGCGGGAGCCGATGAGTGGCAGGGTTGCGGCTGCGCCGGCAGCCCTCACGAAGTCGCGGCGATTGAGAATTGCCATGATGACGTCTCCTGTAACTGGCGTTTCTAGTTGGACGGTAAGAAAGGCTTGCCGAGGCAAGCAGGCGCGTTGCCCCCGCCCGACGGGCGGGACGAGATGATTGCAAGAACGACAACGGTCATGAGGTAGGGCATCGCTGCCCAGAATTGGGATGGGATGGACTGCGCGATCGGCAGGAACGCGCTGAAGCCGCCCCCCTTGGCAAAGCCCTCGGTCCACATCAGCACGCCGAACAGATAGGCCCCGATGAGCAGGCGCCCGGTCTTCCAGCCCGCGAAGACGACAAGCGCCAGCGCGATCCAGCCGCGGCCGGCAGTCATGCGCTCGGCCCACATCGGCGTAATGACCAGCGAGAAATAGGCGCCGCCGATGCCCGCCATTGCACCGCCGAAGGCGACCGCGGCATAACGGACGCCCACCACCGAATAGCCGATCGAGTGCGCGCTGTGATCGTTCTCGCCGACTGCACGCAGGATCAGCCCGGAACGCGTCCGTGTCAGAAACCACGCTACTGCAACAACCATGATGAGCGCGAAATAGACGAGCGGCGAATAGCCGAAGATCACCTTCCAAAACGGATCGCGCGACAGGACGGCGGGGAACAGCGAACCGAACGGCGCGACGATCCGCCCGGTGAAGCTCAGGCCCACCAGCGAACTGACGCCTGTGCCGAAGATCGTGAGGGCAAGGCCCGTCGCCACCTGGTTGGAGTTGAGCGTCAGCGAGAAGAAGCCGAATAGCAGCGCACCAAGGGCTCCGGCCATGGCCGCGATGATGACGGCAAGCCATGGATTGCCGGTCAGGACAGCTCCGGCAAAGCCACCGATGGCACCGAGCAGCATCATACCCTCGACGCCGAGATTCAGCACGCCACTCTTTTCGGTAATCAGCTCACCTAGCGCCGCGAGCAAGATCGGCGTGGAGAGCCCGACAATGGTCATGATCGAGGAGATAACGTCGAGATTCATCGCCGCCTACTCCCCGGGCACCATCGCCGGCGCCACTTTTTGCGTCCGGACGATCCTCAGGCGGTAGCGCACGAAAATATCGCTGGCGAGAATGAAGAACAGCATCATCGCCTGGAAGATGCCCGCCGTAGCATCGGGGATGTGCACCGAAATCTTCGCGAGCTGGCCGCCGACATAGGTCACCGCGAGCATGATGCCGGCGATGAGGCAACCAATAGGATGGAGCCGTCCGAGGAAACTCACGATGATCGCCGTGAACCCGTAACCGGAGGGGAAGCCGAGATCGATCTTCTTGAGCGCGCCGGTGAACTCGAGCGCACCCGCAAGTCCAGCCATCGCACCGCCGATGAGCATGGCCAGCCAGATAGTCTGCTTGCTGTCGAATCCGCCATGCCGCGCCGCATGAGGGGCGCTGCCGACGACACGTATCTGGAAGCCGAAAACCGAGCGCGCCATCACCGCCCAAAACACAAAGGGCAGGATCAGCGCGATGAGGACGCCGAGATGGATCGTCGTACCGGGCACGAGAATGGGCAGCGTCTGATCAGGCTGCAGCGGCGCCGTCGCAGGGAAATTGCGCCCGTTCGGATCCTTCCACGGCCCGCCAACGAGATAGCCCAGGACTTGCAGCGCTACATAGGTAAGCATCAGGCTCGAAAGAATCTCATTCACCGACAGCCGCGTGCGCAACACGGCCGGCACCGCCGCCCAGCCCGCGCCGCCGACCACCCCAGCGAGAACCATGAGGGTCACGATCACGACGCCGCCATTGGCGCCGGCAGCAATTCCCACGCCAGCCGCGCATAGCGCGCCAATGATGTACTGGCCCTCCGCGCCTATGTTCCAGACATTGGCGCGGTTGCCGATGGAAAGTCCGAGCGCGATGAGGACCAGGGGCGCCGCCTTCACGGCAAGATCCTGCCACTTATACGAAGCGAGCAGCGGCGTAACGAAGATGTCGAGCACGGCGCGTTGCCCGTCGACGCCGAGTGCGTCGAAGACGATGACGCCGATGAGCATGGTGAGCAGCACCGACGCGATCGGGGCAATCACCAGCATCAGCCGGCTGGGCTCCGGCCGCTTCTCGAGCCTAAGCCGCATGATGCACCTCGGTGTGTGCCGTGGCTTCGGGATCGCCGTGAATGCCCCCCATCAGGAGACCGATCTCATTGATATCGGCGTCCGCGATCTTGATCGGCTTCGACAGGCGTCCGTCATTGATCACCGCCAACGTGTCGCAGAGCGAGAGCAGCTCATCGAGGTCCTGGCTGATCACCACGATTGCCGATCCCGATGTAGCGAGGTCGACCAGCGCCTGGTGAATCGCCGCTGCGGCGCCGGCATCGACACCCCATGTCGGCTGGCTGACCACCAGCACGGTCGGCCGCTGCAGGATCTCGCGGCCCATGATGTATTTCTGCAGATTACCGCCGGAGAGCGATCCCGCAGTGGCCTCCGATCCGGTCGCCTTGACCGCGAAGGTCTCGATCACCTCGCCAGTATATTTGCGTGCGGCACGCGGTCGAATGATACCCGAAACCGCAAGCCCCAATCGATCGCGTGCCGTCAGCACGGAATTGTCCGACAGCGTGAAGTCCGGGACCGCTGCATGGCCGTTCCGCTCCTCGGGGACGCTTGCGAGTCCCTTGAGCCGCCGCGCCTTGGCGTGAAGATCGCCGATAGGGTCGCCATCGATGGTGATCGCATCTGGATCGTCGGCCGGAGTTTCGCCGGACAGCGCCAGCAGCAATGCATTCTGGCCGTTGCCTGCGACGCCGGCGATGCCGAAGATTTCCCCTGCCCGCACCGAGAAACTCACATCCTTCAGCGATATGCCGAAATGTCCGACACCCGGGATGTTGAGCTTGTTGACGACGAACCGGTCCTCGCCGAAGGAACGGCCCGCCGGCTTCTGGATGTCCTTGAGATGGCCGCCGATCATCTTCTCGGCCATCGAGCGCGATGTCTCGACGCGCGGATCGCAGGTGTCGACCAGCCGTCCGCCGCGCAGGATCGTCGCCGTTTCGCACAGCGCCTTTATCTCATGCAGCTTGTGCGAGATGTAGAGGATCGAGCAACCCTGCTGAGCCAGCTGACGCAGCACGACGAAGAGCTGTTCGACTTCCTGCGGCGTCAGCACCGAAGTCGGCTCGTCCATGATCAGAAGCGTCGGATTGAGGAGCAGCGCCCGCACGATCTCGATGCGCTGCCGCTCACCTACCGACAACTCGGATACAATCCGGTGCGGATCGAGCTTCAGGCCGTAACGGTTCATCACCTCGCGGGTCTTGCTCTCGAGTTCGCGCTGCGGAATTTTGGCATCCATGCCCAGCGCGATGTTCTCAAGCACGGTCAGCGCGTCGAACAGGGAGAAATGCTGGAACACCATGCCAATGCCGAGCTTGCGCGCCGCCTTGGGATTGGCCACGTGGATTCGCTCGCCGTTCCAGAAAATCTCTCCGGCGTCCGGCTGCATGATGCCGTAGATCATTTTTACTAGCGTCGACTTGCCGGCCCCGTTCTCACCGAGCAGCGCATGAATCTCGCCCGGCTTTACCTCGAACGAAACATTGTCGTTGGCGAGCACGCCTGGAAAGCGCTTGGAGATGCCGCGAAGGCTCAGGCGCGGCGCTGTCTCACTCAATATCGGCTCCCAAGACTATGGAGTCCGGCTCACGCTGTGCGGAGGCTTCCCGGCGGCCAATGTGGACCATAATTTCGGCCGCCGCCAGAGCCGCGATCACTTCGGGCCGTTTATCCACCAGCCCCAGCGCCCCGATGGGCAGGACAAGTCGTCGCAGCGCGGGCTCGGTCCCGCCGGCCTCATTGAGGTACCAGTTCCTGAACCGGGCACGTTTCGTCCGGCTGCCGACCATGCCGACATAAGGTGCGTCAGCGCGCTTCAACGCCTCCGTGGCGATGAGGAAGTCGAGGGCGTGGTCATGGGTGAGGATGACGTAGGAACTGCCCGCCGGCGCGGCACGCACGGCCGCTTCCGGCATCGGAATGGCCTTCGCCTCGACGCCGTCCGGCAGATCTTGGAGTTCGTGGGGCCTCGTATCGACCACATGGACTTGCAATGGCAGCGCCGCGAGCGCACGGGCCAGCGCCTTGCCGACATGACCGGAGCCGAACAGATAGACATGTGGCCTGAGGGCATCGTCCGCTTCGAGCCTCTGTTCGAGGCTCACAGCGCACCTGGCCGTGAGAACGCTCAGGGCGACGCTGACGCGTCCGCCGCAGCATTGGCCGATCTCGGGGCCGAGCGGGATGTCCATTTCGTCATCGGACACCCCATCGCGAAGCACCTGCCGCGCGCGCGCGATCACCATATATTCGAGCGCTCCGCCGCCGATCGTGCCGATCAAGGCGTCCGCAGCGATCGCCATGAAGGCACCCTTCTCGCGGGGCGACGATCCGCGCACCGCGGAAAGCTCCGCAACCACGGCGCCGGGGTGGTCGGAGACGAAGCGTCGAAAGTGGGAGGCGCGCATCATGCCGCCCGCTCCCGCTTCATCCGCTCCACACCCATCAGCACCCGCTCGGGCGTAACAGGCATGTCCAGGTTGGGATGGATCTTGTAGTCGGCGACCGACGCCACCGCCATGGACAGGGCCTCGACGACGGATGCCGCGAGGCAGAGGGGCGGCTCGCCCACCGCCTTGGAGCGTCCGATCGTCGGCTCCTTGTTCACGCTCCACTCCGCGAGGCGGACGTTGAAGATGGGCGGCACATCGGACGCGAGCGGAATCTTGTAGGTGGAAGGCGCATGCGTCCGTAGCTGCCCCTTGTCGTCCCACCAGAGCTCCTCGGTGGTGAGCCAGCCCGCGCCCTGGATAAACCCGCCTTCGACCTGGCCGATGTCGATCGCCGGGTTCAGCGAGTGGCCGACATCTTCGAGCACATCGGCCCGGTCGAACTGGTACTCGCCGGTGAGCGTATCGATCGTCAGCTCGGAACAGGCAGCGCCATAGGCGTAATAGTAGAAGGGATGGCCCCTGCCGCTCGCGCGGTCCCAGTGAATCTTCGGCGTGGAATAGAAGCCTGAGGCAGACAGCTGCACACGGTTCATCCAGCATGACGTCGCCAGCTCGTGGAACGGCACGAATTGCTTACCGGCACGAATACCGCCGAACTCCCACTGTACATCCTTGGGTTCGACCTCGTAGATGCGCACCGCATGTGCATGCATGCGCGCCTTGATCTGCTCGGCCGCATCGAGCGCCGCCATGCCGTTGAGGTCGGTCCCCGAAGACGCGGCCGTTGCCGAAGTGTTCGGCACCTTGCCGGTGTGGCTGGCGGTGATCTTTACGCGCCCGAGAGGGATACCGAACGCCTCGGCCACCACCTGCGCTACCTTGGTGTGAAGCCCCTGCCCCATTTCGGTGCCTCCATGGCTGAGATGCACCGAGCCATCGCGATACACGTGAACCAGCGCACCCGCCTGATTGTGCCATGTCGCCGTGAACGAGATGCCGAACTTCACGGGCGTCAGCGCGATTCCCTTTTTGAGGATACGGCTGCTCCGGTTGAAGGCCAGCACCTCGGCCCGGCGCTTCTGGTAGTCGGAACTTCGTTCCAGCTCATCCACGATGCGGTGGATTATGTTGTCCTCGACCTCTTGGTGATACGGCGTGACGTTTCGGTCGGTGGTGCCGTAGAAATTGGCCTTTCGGATGTCGAGCGGATCCTTGCCCAGCTCATAGGCGATGTGCTCGATCCACCGCTCGCAGCCGAGGATGCCCTGCGGGCCGCCGAAGCCGCGAAACGCCGTATTGCTCTGCGTATTGGTCTTGAGCGGCAGCGAGTTCACGCGAACAGCGGGGTAGTAATAGGCATTGTCGCAGTGAAACAGTGCCCGGTCCGTCACCGGGCCTGAAAGGTCCGCCGAGAAGCCGGCACGGGCGGCGAAGGTCGCCTGCACGCCGTGTATCCTGCCCGTATCGTCGAAGCCGACATCATAGTCGACCACGAAATCATGGCGTTTGCCGGTGATCTGGAAGTCATCGTCACGATCGGGCCTGATCTTCACGGCGCGGCCGAAGGTCTTGGCAGCAAGCGCCGCGACCGCCGCGAACAGATTGCCCTGCGTTTCCTTGCCGCCGAACCCTCCGCCCATGCGGCGCATGCTCACAGTCACTGCGGCATGGGGAATACCGAGCACCTGTCCGGTCATGACCTGGATCTCGGTAGGGTGCTGCGTCGAAACGTGTAGCGTTACCTCGTCATCCTCGCCGGGAATGGCGAGGGCAACCTGGCTCTCGAGATAGAAGTGCTCCTGCCCTCCGATCACCGCTTTGCCCTTGATGCGGCGTGGCGCCGCCGTAAGCGCCGTCTCGACGTCCCCGCGTTCAAGCCTCAACGGTTCCGTGACGAGGTAGCCTCCTGCGGCCTGCGAGGCTGCCACGTCGATGGCCGCGGGCAGGTCCCGGTATTCGATCTTTGCCAGCTTGCTTGCCATACGTGCGGCATCGCGCGTTTCGGCGATCACCGCGAAGATCGGCTGGCCCCAATATTCGACATGCGTCTCGGCGAAAACGGGCTCGTCATGCTTATGCACCGAACTCACATCGTTCTCGCCCGGAATGTCGTCCGCCGTCAGCACACCGACGACACCCGGCGCCTTGCGGACCGTATCGAGGTCGAGCGATGCAATCTCCGCGCGCGCCCGGCTCGAGAGTCCAAGATAGGCGTGCAGTGTTCCTTCCGGCTCCGTCAGATCATCGACATATTCTGCCCGGCCCGCGACCTGCTTGGCGGCTGAATCATGCGGCGTCGACTCATGGAGGCGCCCGCTCGTGGCTGTCACCTCCATCCGATTCATGCCACCTCCCTGACGAGACGCTCGCCGGCGCCCGTAGTCTCAAGGTGAAACCGCCGCAGCAGGTTCTGCGCTGCCAGGAGGCGATATTCCTTGCTCGCGCGCATGTCGGTGAGCGGCGTGAAGTCCTGGGCGAATGCCGGCAGCGCCGCTTCGATGGTCTCGACGGTCCACGGCTTGCCTACTAGGGCCCCTTCCACCGCAATCGCGCGCTTTGGCGTCGCCGCCATGCCGCCGAATGCCATGCGGATCATGCCGACATTGCCGTCGTCATTCACGAACACCCGGAACGCACCGCAAAGGGCCGAGATGTCTTCGTCCTTGCGCTTGGTGATCTTGTAGCAGGCCAGCTGCTCCCCTGCCGGCAAATAGGGGATCGTGACCTTCTCGACAAACTCGCCCGGCTGCCGGTCCTGCTTGCCATAGGCGACGAAGAAGTCCTTGAGCTTCACCTCGCGCCGCTCACTTCCCTTGCGGAGCATGATGGACGCACCCAACGCGATGAACGGCGGCGGCGTGTCGCCGATGGGCGACCCATTGGCAATGTTGGCGCCGATGGTGCCGGCATTCCGAACCTGCCCGCCGCCGATCCGCGCCCACAACTCGCCGAGTTGCGGAAAGTGACGGAGGATCGCGCTCTCGGCCTTCGTATAGGTCACCCCCGCACCCAACGCGAGCGCGCCCTGCCCTTCTTCGATCCGCTGCAAGTCTCGCAGATGACCGATATAGATCATCGGCCCGATGTCGCGCATGAATTTGGTGACCCACAGGCCAACATCGGTGGCGCCGCTGACAAGCGTCGCGGTCGGGTTGGCCGCATAGATTTCCGCCAGGTCATCGATACTCGCCGGGACGATCAGCCGGTTCTTGCCCTCGCCGATATCGACAGTTGAGCCATCGTGCAGCGCCCTGATCCGCGACTTCATCGCGTCCCGATGTGCGACCAGCGGATCGGCAGCCCACGCGCCATAATCCGAAATGGCCTTCCCGGCCTTGATGATCGGCGCATAGCCCGTGCAACGGCAGAGATTGCCCTGTAGCGCCGTCTCGATCGCCGCAGCGCCCGGATGCGGCTCCCGCATCCAAAGCCCATAGAGCGACATCACGATGCCCGGCGTGCAGAAGCCGCACTGGCTGCCGTGATAGTCGAGCATCGCTTGCTGTACCGGATGGAGCGGACCATTGACTGGCGACAAATGTTCGATGGTCACCACATGCGTGCCGTGCAGCATGCCGACGAAACAGATGCAGGCGTTCACGGTCTCATAGATCAGCTCGTCGCCGTTCAACCGGCCGACCAGCACGGTGCACGCCCCACAATCGCCCTCGGCGCAACCCTCCTTGGAGCCGCGCAGGCGCTTGGTCAGCCGCAGATAGTCGAGCAACGTCTCCGTCGACTTGATCTCCGTGATCGCGACGTCCTCGTCGTTGAGGACGAAACGGAGGCTGTTCGAAACAGGCGCACTCATCAGCTGCCCCGATAGGTCGAATAGGCGTAGGGCGAAACGAGCAGCGGTACGTGGTAGTGCGCGTTTTCCGTGATGGTGAACCGCACGGGGACCTCGTCGAGAAACGGATTCTCAAGTTCGACGCCAATTCGCTCGAAATACTGACCGACATGAAACACCAGCTCGTACCCGCCGAGGTGGAAATGCTCGCCTTCGAGCAGCGGACCCTCCGCCCGGCCGTCGGCATTGGTGTTGCCGGTCAGCAGATGGTGCGTATGGTCTCCGTGCTGCATCAGGAGATCGAACCGCATGCCCCGGGCGGGCCTGCCATGCATCGTATCGAGGACGTGGGTCGTCAGCCGTCCGGAACCCGCCATTGGGTCACTTTCTTGCGCCGTTCGTCCGACTATCAGAAATAAAACGGGCCAATCCAAGGGGTCCGGGCCAAATTTTTACCGTTTGGTCCAGATTTGCGCAGCCTGCCCCATTTGCGGTCAGGGCGCGCCTTGTTAACAAGCACTGAGTTCCCTCCCGCCTCGTTGGTGCCGCGATGAGATACCCCCGCAATATGCTCGGTTATGGCCGCACGCCGCCTTTCGCGGATTGGCCGGGCGGCGCCCATGTCGCAGTGCAGATCGTCCTCAACTACGAGGAAGGCGGAGAAAACAACGTCCTCCACGGCGACACTGCATCGGAGGCCTTCCTCTCCGACGTCATCGGCGCCCTGCCCTGGCCCAACCAGCGGCACGCCAATGTGGAGTCGATGTACGAATATGGCGCCCGCGCCGGCTTCTGGCGGCTGCATCGGCTGTTCACCGAACAACAAGTTCCGGTCACGGTCTATGGTGTCGCCACCGCACTCATGCGGGCTCCCCAGCAATTGGCCGCGATGCAGCAGGCCGGCTGGGAAATCGCCAGCCACGGCCTCAAATGGATCCAGCACAAGGACATGCCGGAAGCCGAGGAGCGCGAGGCGATTGCCGAGGCCGTCCGCCTGCACACGATCGCGACCGGCGAACGCCCGCGCGGCTGGTACACCGGCCGGTCCTCACTGCAGACGGTCGATCTCGTCTCCGAGGAAGGCGGCTTCGAATACGTCTCGGACACCTATGATGACGATCTGCCCTACTGGCGGCCGCACAAGGGCCGGGCGCAGCTCGTCATTCCCTACACCCTCGCTGCCAATGACATGCGCTTCGTCACTGCACCGGGTTTCGACAATGGCGAGGAGTACTTCCAGTTTCTGAAGGACAGCTTCGACGTACTTTACGAAGAGGGCCGCCGTGGCGCGCCCAAAATGATGACGATCGGCCTGCACTGCCGGCTGGTCGGAATGCCGGGCCGTTTCGCCGGGCTCAAGCGCTTCGTCGATCACATCCAGTCGAGAGACAAGGTCTGGATCGTGCGCCGAATCGACATTGCGCGGCACTGGGCAGAGAGGCATCCCTATCAGGCGCCGGCACTCGTCCCTTCGGAGATGGACCGTGCCGCCTTCGTCGAAAAATTCGGTTCTATCTTCGAGCATTCCCCCTGGATCGCCGAGCGTACGTTCGACGGCGAACTGTCGCCTGCCAACGATACGGCAACCGGCCTGCATTTCGCGCTGCGCAGCCAGTTCCGCATGGCAAGCGACAAGGAGCGGCTAGGTGTGCTCACCGCGCATCCCGATCTGGCAGGCAAGTTGGCAGTCGCCGAGCGCTTGACTGCAGCCTCGACGAGCGAACAGGCCTCCGCTGGGCTGGATGAACTAACAGATGAAGAGCGCGCCGAATTCACTGCTCTGAATCAGGCTTATGTCGAGAAGTTCGGATTCCCCTTCATCGTCGCTGTAAGGGACAATACGAAGCAGATGATATTGGACGCGTTCCGAAAACGCATGGCTAACAACCGCGACACTGAGCTCGCGACAGCCTGTGCACAAGTCGAACGCATCGCGCTGCTGAGACTGCGCGCCCTTCTTCCGGAGCTTTAGCGGTTGGACAGTCGGGCCGCGGGCTTGATCGGACAGAGCAAGAAAGAATTCTCATGTACGTCCTTAACATTGCCAACAAGAACTATTCGACCTGGTCGCTGCGCGCCTGGGTACTCCTGCGCGAGCTTGGAATCCCGTTCGAGGAGAGGCAGCACTACTTCCCCGAAGATGGTCCCTCCTACCCCGAGTTCAGCAAGTTCTCACCGACCGGCTTCGTCCCGGTGCTCGACGATGGTGCGGCGAAAGTCTGGGACTCACTCGCGATCGCATTGCACGTCGCCGAGTCGCATCCCGAGGTCTGGCCCGCCGAACCCATAGCCCGAAGCTGGGCCCGTTCCGCTGCAGCCGAGATGCATTCGGGCTTCAGCGCCCTCCGCAACCAGTGCGGCATGAATGTCGGCATCCGCTGCAAGCGTCCATCGACCGATGCCGCGTTGAGGAGCAACCTTAGCCGGCTCGATCAGCTTTTCGCCGACGGCCTCACCCGCTTCGGCGGCCCGTTTCTCGCAGGTGCAGAATTCTGCGCGGCGGACGCCTTCTTCTGTCCCGTTGCTTTCCGGGTTCAGAACTACGACTTGCCGCTGGCTCAGGCATCGCTCGACTATCTCGCGCGCCTGCGCGACTTGCCCGCGATGAAGGAGTGGTACGCCACAGCCATTTCCGAAGTTTACCGCGAGCCCGGTCACGAAGCGGAGACCAGCGGCGCTCACGAGGTAATTGCGGACTATCGCGCGAAGCGCTGAACCATCGTCGCCAGGCCTAGAAGTCCTCGGTCGCTTCCGAAGTTCGGTCTTCGCCGTCTTCCCACGAGATGGCCGTATCGGCCACCGACTTCTCGGCCATCAAATCCTGGACCCAGGCGAGCAGGGTATGCAGGAGATCGTTGTGCGGACCCAAGTCCCGCACAATCTCGGTCTCCTCCTCCCTGAGGCGCGGCACATTCATACGAAGGATTCTGCGGCCGAATCCTTGCGGAATCCTTTCTGCGCACTGCACGGGCGCCTCAGTTTTCGGCAACCACGGCAACGCCGGGCGCTATCCCACGGGCCCGCTTTCCGCTATCTCATGGCAAACAACAGAAGACCGCCATGAGCGAAGCGCCCACTCCTAAATCTCAAGCCGTTCCCGATTTCGCCCGTAATGCCGTAAACCTCGCATCCGCGGGCTTGGGCGCCAAGGCGCTCTACGCGACGGACGATTTCTTTGCCGAGGTCGGTCGCATGCTCGCCGATGCGCCGGCGGTCTTCTACCCCGATAAATATGACGACAACGGCAAATGGATGGACGGCTGGGAAAGCCGGCGCAAGCGCACGGCCGGCAACGACTATGCCATCGTCCGGCTAGCTGCCCCCGGCGTCATCCGCGGCTTCGATATCGACACATCGCACTTTACCGGCAACTATCCGCCGGCCTGCCGCATCGAGGCCTGCGTGTCCAAGGGCGATCCAGCCGACGGGACGGCGTGGACCGAAATCCTGCCGCTGACTCCGCTAGGTCCATCCGCCCACCACTTCCTGCGCTCCAATTCCGAAAGCGTGTGGAGTCACATTCGACTCCACATCTACCCCGATGGCGGCGTGGCCCGGCTACGCGTCTATGGAGAACCTCAGATCGACGAGATCGCGCTTGCGGGCAAGACACTCGATCTCGCATCCGGGCTCAACGGCGGACGAGTTATCGCTTTCTCCGATGCGCACTATGGCGCCTTCCATCGCCTGCTGGCCCCCGGCCGGGGCCTCGACATGGGCGACGGCTGGGAAACGCGCCGCCGTCGCACGCCTGGGAACGACTGGATCATCGTTGCCCTCGGCGCGCGCGGCACGCTGGAGCAGATCGAAATCGACACGGCCCACTACAAGGGCAACTACCCCGACAGTTTCTCCATCCTCGCCACCGATCTGGGCCGCGGCCTCGAGGATCTCGACGACGCCGTGGTGGCCTCGTCGATGTTCTGGTCTGAACTTATCGGCCCGCAGAAGCTCGAAGCCGACGCCATCCACCGGTTCGACAAGGTCAATGCGCTCGGACCCGTGACCCATGTCCGCCTCAACATCTTCCCCGACGGCGGCATTTCGCGGCTGCGCCTGTTCGGGAAGCTGGCGGAATGACCGGCCGGGTCCTGCGAGCTGCGCCCTTGACGCGCGAGGCCTTCGCCCCCTTCGGGCAGGTGATCGCGATGGATGGCGCGGATCATTACCCTATCAACAATGGCAACACCGAGCGCTATCACGACCTGGCACGGATCGAGCTCGGCGGAGTCCATCCGCGGCCGCTGATCTCGATCTTCCGCGGCAAGCCCTACGCATTGCCGTTCACCCTTACGAAAGTGGAGCGTCACCCGTTCGGCAGTCAGGCCTTCTACCCGCTGACCGCCGCGCCATTCCTTGTCGTCGTCGCGCCCGACGAAGGCGGCATGCCAGGGGCCCCACGGGCCTTCCTCACGGGCCCGGCACAGGGAATCAACATCGCCATGAATTGTTGGCACGGCGCCCTCACGCCGCTCCAGATGGTGAGCGACTTTCTTGTCATCGACCGCGGCGGTGACGGCAAGAATCTCGAGGAATACGAATTCGACACGCCCTGGACGATCCAGGCCTAGCCAGCACAATCTCCCCGGATTTCCTCCACAATTGCAGGCTACTCGACCCGTTACTGGAGGCGGCGATGCGCGCGTTGAAAATCACGATCCTCATCGGCATGGTGGTGGCCGCAACCCCGAACCTTGCTCTCGCACAGGCAGACAAACCCATGGGCATGGCCCCCGCAATCATCGGTACCACCTGGATCGCGACCGAGATCAATGGAGCACCCGCGCCCACGGATCGCTCGACCTTCAAGATCACTGAGGAGATGAAGGCGGCAGGAAACGGCGGATGCAATTCCTGGTTCGCCGCCGTCGCGCTCGAAGGCGACACCATCCAGCTCGGCCCCATCGCTTCCACCAAGAAGGCATGCTTAGACACGATGCAGCAAGAGATCGACTATTTCTCCGCGCTCGCCGCGTCGCGGACATGGGAAGCGGCCGAGGGCGAGTTGCGCTTTCTCGACGCTGAAGGAAAGGTCATCCTGCGCTTCGGCGTTTGACTTGACTTCGGCTCGCGCCTCGCGGTGTCTTGAGGCATGGAAACACCCGCTCTGCTGAACCGGCTGCTCGAAGTCATCGAGCACGACATCGCGCCCAAGACCCGCATCGGCGTAACGCGCGGCAACAAGCTCTTCGGCGCCGCTATCCTCCGCAAGTCCGATCTCTCCGTGGTAGTCGCCGAGACCAACAACGAAATCGAGAACCCGCTGTGGCATGGCGAAATCCATGCCATCAAGCGCTTCTATGAGCTGCCGGCGGACCAGCGGCCGGATCCGAAGGACTGCCTGTTTCTCGCGACCCACGAGCCCTGTTCGCTATGCCTTTCAGGCATCACGTGGTCGGGCTTCGACAACTTCTATTTCCTGTTTAGCCATCAGGACTCGGCGCAGAGTTTTGCCATTCCCTACGACATCCAAATCCTCAAGGCGGTTTACGCGGTGCCCGATCCCGATCGTCCCGCCGCCTCGGCCGAGCGCGACCTCTACAATCGGACCAATGCCTATTTCACCAGCCACGACATGCTGCGGATGATCGCGGGCCTGGATCGCTCCAGTAAGGAACGGCTCACGGAACGGGTCGACGACCTGACTGCCCTCTACCGGGACCTCTCTGCCATTTACCAAACCGGCAAAGGAAATGCCGGCATACCAATGAGCTGACCGGCGGGCGGCAAACCCTTATTGCAGGCTACAAATCTACGCTCGCGGATTGACCATTTTGGCAGTCGGTGTAGCCCTCGCGCCGAAACCCGGTATAGAGTTACCAAAGAGTAGCCATGAGTGAGTGAGGGAAGGTTCGATGCTCTACGACAAGTTCGTCGACGTGACCAACAAAGGCCGCCCGGAAAGCGGCCTGAAGAAGGACGGTGTTTTCACAACCTATCCGGAAGTCGCCGAGCGCGCCGGGCGCATTGCCACCGGCCTGATCGACCGCGGAGTCGAGAAGGGCACGCCCGTCGGCATCCTCATGGTCAACGGCCCTGACCTGCTGATCCTTGCCTACGCAATTATGGCGGCCGGCGGTATCGCCGTCCCGCTCAACGCTCTCGCGCCGCGCGCCGAGCTGGCGATGACCGCGCGCAAGGCGCATGTCCGGGCATTGATCGCGTCGGCACCTTACGCTGAAACCGGCGCCAATCTGATCGCCGATCTCGGCGGCGCCGGACATTACCCGCTCTTTGTGGCCGGCGGCACCGGCCGCGATGCGGTCACCGAACTGGAACGCTATCCGTTCGGACAACTCCCGGCCATCGGCCCCGATGACGAAGCCTTGTACATGTTCTCCTCGGGCTCGACCGGCATCCCCAAGGTCGTGCCCCACACGCATGGCGAACTCATCAGCGGCATGATGGCTACGACCCTTCCCACCGACATCCAGATCAACATGATGCCGGGCAGCCATGCGATGGGCTTCCTCAGTGCCGTCTTCATGGCGACGGCCAATGCAACAACGTTCTACTGGAGCGATCCGCAGCCCTTCGCTCTCTCGCGCGGCCGTTTTGCCAAAGCGATCGAAGAGAATGGCGTGACCCTGCTGATGGGCGTACCCTTCATGTTCGACGCCCTCGCCGCGATCAAGGACGATCTCGACTTCGGCGCGCTTCGCAAGGTGCAGTCCGGTGCCATAGCCATGCGCGAAGAGACTTACCGCAACTTCAAGGCCCGCTTCGGCAAGGAAATCATCCAGAGCTACGGCTCAACCGAATGTCTTGCGATTTCGATCAACGAGGACGTGACGTCCAACTGGACGTGGGATTCGTGCGGCCTCCCGGTCGAAGGTCTCGAACTCTGGATCGAGCCGGCTGAAAATCCGTTCGGGCCCCGCTTCGGCGAAGTCGTCGTGAGCGCGCCTTGGGTCACCAAGGGCTATCTCGACGCCGCCGAAAGCAATGCCGCGACCATCCGCAATGGCCGGTTCCATACTGGCGACATCGGCGGACTGGGAGACAACGGCCACCTCTACATCAAGGGCCGGCTGAAGCTGCTCATCGAGGTCTCGGGCCACAAGGTGGACCCGTTCGAAGTCGAAGAGATTCTGCTCACCCATCCGGCGGTGGCGGAAGCCTGCGTGGTCGGCGTGCCCGACCCGCGCACGCCCGGCGGCCAGCGCCTCAAGGCCGTGATCGTCCGCAAGGACGAAGTCGCACCGGAGGCCCTGATCCGGCATTGCCGCGAGCGCCTGTCCTCGGAGAAGGTGCCGGGTATCGTCGAATTCAGGGACGAGCTGCCCAAGAGCGCCGCGGGCAAGGTGCTTCGCGGCAAGCTGATGGAGTCGGCCTAGGCCACGGCGGGAACCGGCTTCGGCGAAACCGAGGCCGGAACCCCGAGCTTGTCTTCAACATAGGAGATCAGCGTCGCCGGGCTGGCGAAGAGTTCCGCTCCGATGTCGTTGTCGGGGATCTTGATCGAGAAGCGTTCCTCAAGGAATTGGATGAGCCCCACCAGATTGATGGAATCGAGCAGGCCTGAATCAAGCAAGCCGGTGTCCCGGTTAACCGTCACATTCGACGCCGCGGCAATTTCCTTGATGAAACCCAGGATTGACTGTTCGATCTCACTCATCGTTCTACCTCGACTGACGGATTTAGTATTATACTAACCAATCTGGCGGCGGCCTCAATGGTTCTCGTGCGAAGTGATCGGAGTGAGTTAATTGGCGCAGTCTGAGGGCATCGTCGAAACCCGGCCTGTCGGCGAACAGGAGCGGATTTTCCACTATCTGCACGAACTTGGGGGCCTGATCGCCACCGGCTGCAGCCATATCCGGGGGCCGCTGACCCCCGAACTGCTGCGCCGCGGCTTCGACTGGCTGCAGGCCCGACATCCCATCCTGAACTCGCACATTCGTTACCAGGGCTACAAATTCGTCTCGACGCCGCCCTTCGTCTACCCGATCCCCTGGTTCGACACCCGCGGTACCCTGCCCGTGCCGATCCGGGTCGTCACCGATCCCAATCCCGAGGCCTGGCGCAAGATCCAGGCCGATGAAGCGGCCAAACCGATCGGCAAGGGCAAGCAGCCGCGCATCCGCATCGTCCTTGTGCGCACGCATGAAGGCGCAGAGCTCAACCACATGGTCCTGACCATGGACCACGCCATCGCCGACGCTCAGGGCGGCAGCATGCTCTTCCACGAGCTCTTTCAATATCTCGCCGATCCGGAGGCGATGGAGAAGCTGCCGCCGGTCCAGATCGGCCTGCCACCATCGCTCGAGCAGGGCATGCCCAGGAAGCCCGACAGTGGCAAGCACTATCAGCCTGCAGTCCGCTTCCCCAAGACGAAGGTCCCACATCCCGTCAATGCCAGCCTATCGGTCGAGCGGCGCATCGGCGCCAACGTCGCTGAGCAGCTTCGCAGTGCTCTGAAGAGTCACCGCACAACCATGCACGGCGCGATCGGCGCTGCCTTCCTCGCCGCCACGCGCGACAAATTCGGCATGGACGAGATGACCATCCTCTCCAACGTCGAACTCCGCCGCATGATGAAGCCGCCGCTGCCGGTTACCGCGTTCGGCTGCTACATCGACATCCTGCGCACGCACCACAAGCTGACGGATGATTTCTGGGGCATGGCCGGGGACATCTCGTTCAAGCTGATCTCGACCATTGCGCGCGATCAGCAATCGGCGTCGATCCTCAAGCTCATGAGCTGGGAGGTGATGCGCAAGGAAGCTATCCCGACGATGACGCATCGCCGCCGCATTGACGGTATCTCGATCACCACTGCCGGCACGTCGTACGGGGTGTCCAACTACGGTCCGTTCAGCCTCGAGGGCTCGAGCGGCGGTGTTACGATCGACCTGTTCGGTCCGTCGATCTTCGTGGTGACTATGGAGACCGAAGGCGCCATCGACATCAAGGTCGGCTATCCGGGCTATGCCCTCTCGACCGAGGATGCCGAGGACCTCACGGACCGCGCGATAGCGGCACTCACCATAGCAGCAGGTACGGTCGATACGGCGCCCGCCTTACAGGCGGCGCAATAGTCACGTCATAAGCGCGATCGCGACGACAATCGCGATCGTCGCGACGATAAGCACCAGTAACGCGAGCTGCCCAGGTGTCATTGCACCTTTTGATGGTCTTCAGCGAAGCTCCAGTTCGGCCACAGACGCAGTGGACGCACTGGGAACGTCCGATTCTGTCGGCAAATAGGACGCCGCAAATGTCAGCGATCCCAATGACAGCGCAAAGAGAGCGATAAGCGCGAGTTTGGACATTTCTGTCTCCAGCCGGCGCTCTTGAGCGGCGCCGTTCTAGACCAAGCAATGCGGAAGCCGCGCTTCGCGTTCCCTCGGGCATTGCTGATTTGTCACTGATCTGTCCGACGGTTAACTGCGCGAAAAAAGGCGGCCAATGGCCGCCTTCAATTCGCTTAGGCCGATGCTTGCTGCCTCGGCCGCTGCCCGGCTTTCCCACGCGGCTTGCCGAACCTCGCCTTGGGTGGAACCGGATTACCGGAACCTGTGGGCCTCTCCCACCAGGCCCCTTTCAGCGGGGCCGGAGCTGGAGCCTCGGTCCGCTGCGGCTTGGCTTGGCGCGGCTTCTGCTGGCCGCGAACATCCGCGATCGCGGCCTTCTTCGCACCGGAGAAATGCCGTCCCGCATTGCGCGACGGACGCTGCTCGTTGCCGCGGCCGGCCGGCTTTGGGCCCTGCCCGCGATGCGGCTTCCGTTCCTTGGGTGGGGTCTGCTCCGCCTGCTTGATCTCGCCGCTGACCGGCAAGGTCCGCCGGATCAGCCGCTCGACGTCGCGCAGCTTGCCGCGCTCCGTGCCGTCGCAGAGCGTGATCGCAAAGCCGGACGCGCCGTTGCGGGCCGTACGGCCGATGCGGTGCACGTAGTTCTCGGGATCGTCCGGCAGCTCGTAGTTGATGACATGCGTGATGTTGGGCACGTCGATGCCTCGCGCCGCGATGTCGGTGGCAACGAGTATGCGCACCTTGCCGCTGGTAAACCCTTTGAGCGCAGCCTGGCGGGCATTCTGGCTCTTATTGCCATGAATGGCTGAGGCCTCGTGCCCGTCGATGGCGAGGTTCTTGGTCACCCGGTCGGCGCCGTGCTTGGTCCGCGAGAAGATGATGACCTTTTCGAGCGACCCATCGGCGAGCAGGCTGTTCAGCACGTCGCGCTTCTGCTTGCTGCCGGAAAGAATCACGCGCTGGTCGATGGTGCCCACAGTGGTCGCCGGCGGGCTGGCCTCGACGCGCACCGGGTCACTGAGCAGGCCCTTGGCCAGCTCGGCAATCTCGGGTGCCATGGTGGCCGAGAAGAGCGCGGTCTGCCGGCGCGGGCCGATGGCGGCTGCGATCTGCTTCACCGGATGAATGAAGCCCATGTCGAGCATACGGTCGGCTTCATCGAGCACGAGCCAACGCGTCTCATTGAGCCGCAGCTTCCTGTCGTCGAGCAAATCCTTGAGACGGCCCGGCGTGGCGATGACGACATCGACGCCCTTGGCGATCTTCTGTATCTGCGCGTGGCGCGACGTGCCGCCGAGTACCAGCACGGTGGACAGCCGCGCGCCCGCCAGCTTTTGCAGCACTTCCTCGATCTGCACCGCGAGTTCACGGGTCGGCGCAAGGATCAACGCCCTTGTCGTCATCGGAGCGGCCCGACCCTTGAGTTCGGAGATGCCCGACAGAATCGGCAGGCCGAAAGCGGCCGTCTTGCCTGAACCGGTCTGGGCGATGCCCAGAATGTCCCGGCCCTGGAGCTGTGGCGGAATGGCCTTCGCCTGGATCGGCGTCGGCGTGGTGAACCCGGCCTTGTCCAGCGCGCTCAGAAGCTGCGCCGGGAGACCGAGGGTCGTGAAGGTAGAATGAGTCATAGGTAACTTTCATTGGCGCGCCCGGACCATGCGGGCACGCATCGCCGCACTCCTGGCGGCGGACAAAACTGGCAATCGGGCGACAAAGTCTTATCGCGCGGGTGCGTTCAAACCCGGGATGGTCTCCGGGCCACTTCGCCGCTCACCGCTGACAATCGATAAGAAGAGAAGCTGAGGTCGCGATCATCGCATCCAATCCCTCACAATGGGATAAGGCACGCGCGATATGCGGCATATGGTTGAATAGGCTCGCAATTGCAAGCGCAATCGCAGCGCGGCAGCCATGCGCCTCGCTAAAACGCGTCCGCGGAAGGAACGAAGGCGAGCGTCGACTCCCCTGCGTCCTCAAACCGCTCCTGGCTCAGCAGGCCAGCCAACTGGCCAGCCGGAAGCGGCTTGACCACAGCCGGAACAGATGGAGGAAGCGCCGATGGCGCCGCAGCTTCGACATGTGGCACCGGCATAGTGGCAATCAGCGTAACGAAGAACAGCGCCACCATGGCGCCGACCCACGGGGCAAGTTTCCGATGCCGCTGATACACAAGACGCAACGCATACATGACACGCAACCCTGCTGGGGCACGCGGCTATAACAGATTGCGGCCCATCAGGTTGCGCCGCTCTGCTGGCGTGGTGGAAGAAGCGCTAACGCGAGCCTATTCGCGGACCGCCGACCATGACGCGATCACCGGCGCGTTGTTCGGGTTCGCCGGATCGCTCCTCAGCACTGTTCCCAGGATCGTATCAGGCAGCTTCGTGCTGACCGACCATGACGGGATGAGATAGCCGAAATAGTCGTAATTGTAGGTCTTGCCGCTGATCGTCGCTGTGCCGTGCAGGCGGATCGTTGCGCCCTGCTTCGGGGCATAGCGCGCGACGCCGGACAACTCATAGGTTGCCCCCTGCCCGGTCCGCGTTCCGGTGACCGCGCCATTGGACTCCGTCAGCGTGAGTTCGCTCTGACCGAGGGCGATGTTTCCCAGGCTCTTTCGCGGATCGTTGGAGATATCGAAGCTGCGATAGACCCACTTGCCGGCAAAGGCGCCGGAGGTCGCAAGCAATTGCAGGGACGGAGCTTCCTGCGCGAGCACGCCGAGCGGGATGGCCACGATGCCGACCGGCATCGCCAGCGCGGCCAGCAGCGCAGCCCAAGCCGCACCGGTCTTCATCATCCGAAGCATGACATCCCCCGCCTTTGTCTCGCCACCGGCCAGAATAGCAGAGGTGACCCCGGCAATGGCAACAATGTTAATCAAAGGTTAACGAACGGAGGCCAGCGGCTAGATTCCGCCATACCAGTCGTAGCCGTGATCTTCCCAATAGCCGCCTTGGCCCTGGCCGAAGCGCGCAAAGCTGTCCACCAGTTCAACGGTGTGGACGTATTTGGGCTGCTTGTAGCCTAGCGCGCGCTCGATGCGCACGCGCACCGGAGCACCATTCGGGACCGGGAGCGCGACGTCGTTCAGCCCATAGGCCAGGATCGTCTGTGGGTGTGACGCGTCGATCAGGTCCGAGCTTTCATAATATGGCTCGGCGCCGGACAGACCCCCGCCCATGCTGTCGTAGCAATGATAGACACAGAACCGGGCCGCCGGCTTGACGCCGGCCTGCTCCAGAATTGGCCCGAGTTGTGTGCCGGTCCATTTCGCAATGCAGCTCCAGCCCTCGACGCAGTCATGCCGCGTGATCTGGCTCCGGGTCGGCATGTTGCGCAATTCGTCGAGCGAGAAGCTCAGCTCGCGCTCGACCAGCCCGACGACCTTCAGCCGATAGTCGCGAAACTCATTGTCGCGCAGCGCGACATATTCCGCCGAGTCCGGATCGGTCGACCCATTTGGCCGCTGCCCCTGGCGGATCTCGCTCGCGGAATATTCGCGGGCCAGCGACTGCGTACCTGCCAGCGCGCGCTGCACCTGATAGGTCAGCGAATTGGCCCGCTCGAGCACATCGCGCACCTGATGATCGCGCTGCCCGAGAAAGTCGAACTGGTCGCAACCCGCGAGTACCAGGCTCGAAGCGCCTGCGGCAGAGGCAGAAAGGAACCGGCGGCGAGACAGACGGAACTCAGGCATCTGTCTTCTCCGTGCTGCTCTCGGGTTCTCGGACATTGCTGCGATAATAGCCGGTAATCATCGACCGCAATTCGTTGATCGGGTTGGCGAGCACCACCATCACGATGTGGACGATGAAGAACAGCACCAGCGCCAGCATCGTGAGGAAATGGATGGTCCGCGCCGTCTGCCGCCCGCCGAAGATGTCGAGGAGGAACGGCCATGCCGCGTCCATCGTCGGCGACATAGTGAGTCCGGTCAGGACGATCAGCGGGAACAGGATCACGAATACCGCGAAATACGCCACCTTCTGCAGCGGACTGTAGGACTTGCCGTGCACGAACCGGAGCTTGATGTGCGCAACAATATCGGCGGGCAGTTCGCGAATGTCCCGCGGTTTGAGGATGATGTCGCGCCAGAGATGCCCGGTGAAGACCGCGTTGATGAGCCACACCGCGAGCGTCCCCACGAGAATCCACGCGAAGAAGAAGTGGACCACCCGGCCGGTTCCGAGATCGCGATAGGAGGGAATCGTCGCCCAGCCCGGGAAGGCCGTAAAGCTCGGCCGCGCCTCCGGGCCACTGACGCCGAGCACGCCGGTCGTATCGAACACCTGCCCGAACAGCTTGGTCTGCCCGACGGGCTTGCCGTCACGATTGGCGACGTAGATGTCGAGGAAGGAATTCTGCGTCTGCTCGGTGAAGCCCGATTGCTGGCCGACATAGAGATTTGGCCGCGCATTGAAGATCTGCAGCCCACTGAGCAGCAGGAAGAACATCGCTACCGCCCAGACCCAGTGGGTGATGCGCGTGAGCGTCAGCTGTCGGTAGATCAAGCGCGTATCGGTGAGGCTGGCCCAACGGTCGTTGCCGATGAGTGCCGTGAGCGCGCCGAGGAACGACAGCGCGAGCGGCGCGGCCAATATCCAGCTCATGCTCTTGAAGACGATGCAGCCGGCCAGCCAGAACAAGGTGCCCGTGAGCGCCATGGTCCCGCCCAGGCCCAAGCGCGGCAGCGTCAACACTCCACCGCCCAGCATGAAGAGTACGGCCGCACCATAGAGCGATAGCGCAACAGGATTGGACGTTGCCGCCGCGCCCGCCGCCTTCAGCCCATCCGGCCAGACGAACATCAGGATGAAAATCACGACGCCCGCGACCCCGCCGAGCAGGCTCAGTACGACGGCGCTGTAGCGCCCGCCTGCTTGTGGCGGCATACCCGCCGACAGATCTTGCTCGGCAATCGCCATGTCCCGCCCTCGCCTGTCGCGATCGATGCAGGCAGAAACGGCACCAAATCGGCGGGAGTTTCAATTCACGCCGGGGCAAACCGGCGTGAACCCAGCGTCATAGCGGTGGAAATCAGGCCCGTGCCGCCCAGTTGATGCCACGGCGCACGATGGTCGCCATCTCCGGCACCTCGAATTCCGCGGCCCTATGGCCGAGCGTGCAATGGAAGACCTTCCCAGCTCCATACATGCGCTTCCACACCACCGGCATCACGACGCCTTTGGTCCAGGCAGCGTGCTCGCCACTGAATGTCGTCGTCGCCAGCACTTCGACCGATGGATCCATGTGCATGTAGTACTGTTCGGAGTGATACGGGAACGACGCCGGGATGCCCTGCATGATCGGGTCGTCCGGCTTTGCGACATCCACGGTGAAGTCGATGATGTTGCCAGGGTGTGCCACCCATTGGCCGCCGACGACGAACTGATAGTCCACCGAGTCTCGGAACGCATCGCTCATCCCGCCATGGTGACCGGCGAGCCCAACACCGCCCTCGACGGCCTTGGCGAGATTTTGCGCATGCGCGCGTTCGATCTTGCTCATCGTGTAGATCGGAATGATCAGCGACAACTCGGCAATGCCAGGGTCGCCGAACACGGCTGTGTCGGTTTCCACCCGCACTGAAAACCCGTCCTCGTGCAGCCATCGCCGATAGATGGAGGCACATTCCTCGGGATCGTGCCCATCCCATCCGCCCCACACAATCATCGCACTGCGCATTCAAAACCCTCCGCAACCCGCTGGCGGAAAAAGGCTGCTGCCCCAAATCCCGCCGGGCCATATGACCACAATCAAACGGAGCGCCTGTCGAGCGCTCCGTGGCGACACCATAGTCATTCGGATTGAACAGGAAAGCCCTTGACGCGAAAAGCTAGGCTTTCGGCCGGGCCAGAGCCACGAAATGCAGGTGCCGGTCGGCAATCCATGAAATCGGCGGCAGGTAAATGCCCAGCCGCTCACTGCTCGTGACCATTTCGAGTCGCGCCGCGAACAGCGCTTCCTGCCATTCGCTGCGGGAGAGATAGTTGTAGGGCATCGGCACGCCATCGCCGAAATTACCAATCCAGTCCATGATGGCGAGCGTTGTTTGCGCCATGAAACCCTCACGCAGATGATCCTTGATCACCACGCCTTCGCGCGCCACGCGGCAGGCTTCCCGCAACACCGGCACCGGATCGGCCGTGTGGTGCAGCACATCGACGATGGTCACATAGTCGAAGCTCTTGTCGTCATAGGGCAGTGTCACCCCATCGTACTGCCGAACAGGAACAAGCGTCTTGGCGCGCGGTACGATGTCGACACCCTCGACCTTGAGGTCGGGGCGGAGCCGCATCAGCGAGAAGGCCACCTGCCCGTCACCGCAGCCGAGATCGAGTACGCTTCCCCTGCCCGGTATGGCCTTTGCCAAGGCATGCGAGAGCACGAAGGCGCGCCGCCGCAGCAGTGGCGAGTTGCGGTCGGACAGCATGAACGACTTGCGGTCGAACTTGAACGGCTTGCGCTCCACCTGCCCCCCGGCCCCCGGATGCGAAAATGCCCACAGGCGCAATACCATGAAATTGACTCCCGAGGTGAGCGCGATCACCAGCGTTGCCGCTACCGGAGTCGGCAGCCCTGCGACACCGTAGGCGAGATAGGAGAACAGGGTGGCGAGCGCCAGCGCCGAGAGCTGCACGGCAATGTAGCGCGGCAAAGCCGACGCATGCGGAGCGTTGGAGTCGAACGAAAACCGCCGGTGCAGCAGATACACCGGAACAATGAACAGCGCGTAGCAGAAGCCGCTGACGACCCACCTCGGCGTCGGAATAGGCAGAGCCATGGCAACCGATGAAAGCGCGATGAACGCGGCGGCAGCGCCGGCCCCGATGATGACGAAGGACAGCAATTGCGCCGCGACCGACACGCGCGGCACTTCGATGGCGCTTTCGCGCATCAGGCTTTCGAGGGACTGACTCACGGTGCCAGCAAACACGCCGGCGGTTTAGAAACCGTGAAAATCAGCGCGGAGCAAGCTGCCGCCACGCCAGCAAAATGATGACCGCACCGATCACAGCCCCAAGGAATCCCGTGCTTTCGCCGGCCTGGTAAATGCCGATCGCCTGGCCGAGCCACGTGGCCAGCACGGCGCCCACGATGCCCAGCACAGTGGTCAGGATGAACCCGCGGGGATGCGGCCCGGGCGTAATCAGCCGCGCCAGGATACCCGCAAGGAACCCGATAATGATCGCACCAAGCCAGCCCATCGGTCAGCCTCCATCGTTGCGATGGCTTAGATGGCCCCGGCCACCCCCGGTTGCAAGACCGGCTAGTGCGTCGCCAGTTCCCGATGTTCGGTGTCCGACAGCATCGCCAGATCCAGCACCTTCTGCAGATTGGCAGCATGCCGGAAGCTCGGCTCCAGCATCTTCCCGGTAGCGACGGCTTTGGCGAAGCGCTGGTAATTGGTCTCGACCGGCGGAACCTCCATCTCTTCCCAGGTGCCGGTCTCGATATTGTCGCCAAGGCAGACCCGCAGCTTGCTCCAGTCGTGCCGGTGCTGCACATCGACGCCGCCCTTCTCGCCATAGACGCGCAGGCGCAGCTCGTTGAAATGGCCGGTCGCCCAGCGCGTCGAGTGGATCACGCCGAGCGCGCCATTCGAGAAATCGACTGCCATGGTGAAGCTGTCATTGGCGTCGAGCTCATATTCGCCGATCTTGTTGCCCGGCGCTTTCTCGAAGACCTTGAGCCGCGCGAAGACGTGCTCGATGTCCATTCCCGCGCCATAGGCGGCGAAGTCGAGAATGTGGATGCCCACATCTCCCAACACGCCGTTGGAGCCGTGCTTCTTGCTGAGCCGCCACAGCCATCGGCTCTCCGTCCGCCAGTCGCCCCAGGCCTTGGAACTGAGCCAGCTCTGCAGATAGCTCGCTTCGACATGCTTGACCGCGCCGATCTGGCCAGAGGTCACGATCTCGCGTGCCTTCTGGAGTTGAGCGACGTTGCGGTACGTCAGGTTCACCATGTTGATGAGACCGGCCTTCTCGGCCACCTCGGTCATCTCGAAGGCCTTGGCCGCATCGGTCGCGAGCGGCTTCTCGCAGAACACATGCTTGCCCGCCTTCAGCGCCGCAATCGACGTCGGATGATGGATCGAGTCCGGTGTCACATTCGCCACAGCGTCGAACTCGCCCCAGGCGATGGCCGCGTCCAGCGACGGAAAACCGTTGGGGATCTTGTGCTCGGTCGTGAATGCCGCGAGCCGGTTGGGATCGACATCGACGCCACCGACGACGGTCACGCCGTCGATGGCGGCAAAGTGCTTAGTGTGCTGGGCGGCCATGCTGCCCGTGCCAAGGATGAGAAGTCGCATAATACGTCCGCGAAAATCAGGGTGAAGGGTGGTTCGTCAGCTTGGCGCCGCGCTCGACGATCTTTTCGATCGCCTTGTCGACCGGTGTGTTCGGCGCCGCCATCAGTTCCGCGTGCCGCTCGGCATTGAATGCCCAGTTGACGGCATTGCGCAGCACCCGCCCGACGGTCTTGTCATGATATGTCGGGTAGGTTTCGTGCCCTGGCCGGAAGTAGAAGATATTGCCGGCTCCGCGCCGGTAGGTCAGCCCTGACCGGAATACCTCGCCGCCCTGGAACCACGACACGAACACAGTCTCGAGCGGCTCGGGAACAGTGAACGGCTCGCCATACATCTCTTCGTTTTCGAGCTCGAAATAGGCCGGGAGTCCCTTGGCGATCGGGTGGCCTGGATTGACGACCCAGAGCCGCTCCCGCTCACCTGCCTCGCGCCAGTGCAGATTGGCCGGCGCGCCCATCAGCCGTTTGAAGATCTTCGAATGATGGCCCGAATGGAGGACGATCAGCCCCATCCCCTGCCAGACACGCGCCGCGACCCGCTCGACGATCGCATCGTCCACGAGATTGTGCGCTGCGTGACCCCACCAGAGGAGGACATCGGTCTCGTCGAGCTTCTTTTCAGTCAGGCCGTGCTCGGCGTCCTGCAGGGTCACGGTCGAGGCCGTAATGTTCTTGTCCTCGTTCAGAAGCGCCGCGATCTGGCCATGCATCCCCTTGGGGTAGTTCTCGGCAACCGCCTTGTTCTTCTGCTCGTGGACGTTTTCGCCCCAGACTGTGGCTCGGATGGGCATGGTAGTTCTCCTATTGGTGGGCAGGGCGGGCCGACGCCAACCCGCACCCATGCGACCGGCGTCGCTGCCGCTTCGTCACTCGAAACGCGGACGCTCCGGATTGGTTACTAGGCGCGTTGCATCGGCTTTCCGGCATTGTCGAAGCGATAGACCATGCCTTTTTGCGGCCGGACCGAAATCTTCTCGTCGGGCTGATGCTTCTTGGTGCCGTCCTCGCGCACGATGAGCGGCTCCGCCTCGCCGATATCGACATAGACATAGCTGTCCGAACCGAGATTTTCGGAATGGATCACCGTGCCGTTCCAAGCTCCCTCGCCAGCTCCGATCGCAATGTGCTCGGATCGCAGGCCGATTGTCTGCGCGCCGAAGCCCGCCGCCCGCTGTCCATTGATGAAGTTCATCTTGGGTGAACCGATGAACCCGGCCACGAACAGCGACTGCGGACTCTCGTAGAGTTCGATCGGCGTACCGACCTGCTCGATGATGCCATCGCGCAGCACGCAGATGCGGTCTGCCAGCGTCATCGCCTCCACCTGATCATGCGTCACATAAATCATGGTGACGTTGTTCATCGAGTGGTGGAGCTTGGCGATCTCGAGCCGCGTCGCCACGCGCAGCGCCGCGTCGAGGTTGGACAGCGGCTCGTCGAACAGGAACACCTTGGGATCGCGCACAATGGCGCGGCCGATGGCCACGCGCTGCCGCTGACCGCCCGAAAGCTGCTTGGGCAATCGCGTCAGATAGGGCGTGATCTGCAGCATCTCCGCGGCGCGCTCGACGCGCTTCCTGATGTCGTCCTTGCTCGCCTTCGCGAGCTGCATGCCAAACGCCATGTTGTCGTAAACGGTCATATGCGGATAGAGCGCATAGGACTGAAACACCATGGCGATCCCGCGCTGCGACGGCGCCAGCGCATTCACCACTTGGCCGTCGAATAGCAATTCGCCCGACGTGATGTCCTCCAGCCCCGCGATGAGCCGCAGCAGGGTCGACTTGCCGCATCCCGAGGGGCCAACGAACACCATGAACTCGCCGGACTTGATCGTGAGGTCGACGCCCTTGATGACATCCACGACCCCGAAGGACTTGCGAACGTTTCTGAGTTCCAATTCGGCCATGAGCGTTACCCTTTGACGCCACCGGCGGTGAGGCCGGAGATGATTTTGCGCTGGAAGATGAGGACGAGGATGACGAGAGGCACGGTGACGATCACCGATGCCGCCATGATGTTGCCCCATGGGATTTCATGCGTGCTGCCGCCACCCGACAAAAGCGCGATCGCGACCGGCACGGTGCGTGTGTCGTTGGAGACGGTGAAGGTGAGCGCGAAGAGGAATTCGTTCCAGGCGGCGATGAAGGCCAGCAGTCCCGTGGTCACAAGGGCCGGCCACATCAGCGGCATGAAAACGCGCGTGATGATGACCCATGGCGTGGCGCCATCGACGATCGCCGCCTCCTCGATTTCGAGCGGCAATTCGCGCATGAAGGTCGTAAGCACCCACACCGTAAAGGGTAGCGTGAAGATCGTGTAGGAGAAGATCAGCGCCCACGGCGTATTGTAGATGCCCAGCGCGCGGATGACTTCGAACAGGCCGGCCAGCACCGCGATCTGCGGGAACATCGAGACCGCGAGGATCGTCATGAGCAAGAGGCCCCTGCCCCTGAACCTCACGCGGCTCAGCGCGAAGGCGGCGGTGATCGCAAGCAGCAGCGCAAGAAGCACAGTCAGGGTCGCGATGAACAGCGAGTTCAGCAGGTTCCGCGGAAAGCTGCCGATGCTGAGTACGGAAATGTAGTTGTTCCACGTCAGCGATTCCGGCCAGTAGCTGACCTGGAACAGCTGCGTTCCCGATTTGAAGCTCGTGATTATCGCATAGTAGAATGGGAACACCGCGACGACGATAATTGCGGCAACCGCGAGGTAGAACAGCGTGGTCTTGATTACGTTGGAGATGCTGAGACTCGCGTTCATTCGCGGCCTCCGTCGAAATTCACGCGGCCCAGCCAGATATAGAGCGTTGTGAAGATCGCGATGATCAGGAACAGCAGCGTCGATTGTGCCGAGCCCTCAGCGAAATTGTCGAACTGGAACAAGTTCTCCTGGCTGATCACCGACATGGTCTTGGTGGCCTTGCTGTTCGGTGTCAGCACATAGATCAGATCGAAGATGCGCATTGCATCGAGCAACCGGAAGATGATGGCGACCATCAAAGCGGGCCGGACCAGCGGAAGCGTGACACGGAAGAACACCTTCACTGGGTGAACGCCGTCCACCTTGGCCGCTTCGTAGATGTCCTTGGGGATGACCTGGAGGCCGGCAAGGATCAACAGCGCCATGAACGGAGTCGTCTTCCAGATGTCCACCACCAGCACGGCGAGCATCGAGGTATCGGGCGAAGCGGTCCAGGCGATCTTTTCGCTGATAAGATGAAGCTTGAGGAGCAGATCGTTGATGATGCCGAACTGATCGTTGAGCATCCAACTCCACATCTTGGCGGAAACGATCGTCGGAATAGCCCACGGGATCAGGATGGCCGCACGCACCAGACCGCGGCCCTTGAATTCGGCGTTGAGAACCAGCGCTACCAGCATGCCGAGCAGCGCTTCGAAGAACACCGAGGTCAGGGCGAACCGCACGGTGTTCCACACCGCGTTCCACCAGTCGGGATCCACGAGCACGCCGCGCCACCGGATCGCACCTGTCGAAAGCGTCTGCCAGCGCAGATAATTGCCGAAGCCGATCCATTCGGCGCTGTAGAGCGAATTGAGCTTGGCGTCAGTAAAGGAGAACCAGATCGATCGCAGCAGCGGCCAGCCGGCCACCACGGCGAGGGCGATCATCATGGGCAAGAGGAACCAGCGAACGGCGCGTAGCCGCTGCGCCATCAGTTCCGACCGTTCCCGCTTTCTGGGAAGCGGAATCGAACCTACCGTCTCGGCTGCCATTTTCCCCCTCGCAACTCCAACCGCCGTCCTGCTCGACAGGCGGGGACGGCCTTCGGGGCAATCATACCCCGAAGGCCAGTTCTTGTGATGGCTTACTTCGCCATCAGGTCGGTCAGGTCGGCTTCGAGGCCGGCCAGATTGTCGGCGGCGCTGCCATTGCCCGACATGGTCTCGTGGACCGCGGTCCAGAACAGCGAGGAAACCTCGTTGTACTTGGAACCGGCCGGAGCAGACGGACGCGGCACGGCGTTCTGGAACACTTCCTTCCAGCGCGGGATGATCGGCGCAGCCGCGGCCACATCCGGATCGTCATAGGTGGCGATACGGGTGGGCAAATTGGTCTGCTCGATGGCCCGGCGCTTCTGCTCGTCAGCCGACGAGAGGAAGCGGACGAGACGGATCGCGGCGTCCGGGTTCTTGGAGTACTTGGACACTGCGAGGTTCCAGCCGCCCAGCGTGGCAGCGGAATGGTCGTCGGCCGTGGCCGCCGGCAGCGTGGTCACGTCGAACTTGCCTTTGATCGGCGAGTCGTCGGCGCCACCGAGACCATAGGCATACGGCCAGTTGCGCATGAACACGGCATTGCCGAGCTGCCACACGCCGCGCGCTTCTTCTTCCTGATAGGTCAGGACGCCCGGCGGGGAGATCGTACCCACCCAGCCCTTGGCGCGCTCGATCGCGGCCGCGGCCTTCGGGTTGTTGATCGAGATCGTGCCGTCGGCTTCGATGATCTGTCCGCCACCGGACGACTTCACCCACTCGAGGGCATCGCAGGTCAGGCCTTCATAGGCGTTGCCCTGGAACACGAAGCCCCACATGTCGGCGTTACCGGCGGCACGTTCGCCATCCATGATCTCTTTGGCCGTCGCGGCCATCTCGTCCCAGGTGGTGGGAACGGGCTTGTTGTACTTCTCGAGCAGGTCCTTGCGGTAGAACAGGGCCGGCGCGTCGGTAAACGAGGGAAGCGCCACGAGCTTGCCGTTGGCGGTCTGCGACTCGATGATCGCCGGGAAGTAGTCGCCGACGATATCCTTCATGGCATCGGTCAGATCGACGAACTGGTCGGCGAGCTGCGGCGCCCAGATGACGTCGGTCGTATAGACGTCGATATCCGTGTTGCCGGCCGCCAGCCAGAGCCGGTACTGGCCAAACTGGTCGGTGGTCGAGGAGGGCATGGGGACGATCGTCACCTTGTCCTCGGGGTTGGCAGCCATGTAGCGGTCAACCTGCGACTGCAGGAATTGCAGTCCGCTGCCGGTATCGCCGAGCACGATCGACAGGTCCGCGGCATTCGCTGCAGCGGCGATCGATACGCCGGCAAGAAGTCCCGCGACCAGAGCTTTTATTTGCATTGATTGTCCTCCCAAGGGGCTGGTTGCATTGGGAGAATGCCACAGCAAAACACCGCCCAGCGGGCGTGGTTTCGATCTGGCCTTCCTCCCTCAAGCGCCTTGGCGACTGATCTATTCCAAAGCGCTTTGGTTCTGACGCTATCTCTCGCCCGCCGAACCTGTCAAGCGGCACTAGCAAGAATTTCTTAACAGCTCGTGGGATTGAATCGATTTTGTATAGTAGGATCAATAATGTAGCTTATCCATGCCGCGCCCTCATATGTGCGAGCCTCGTCTCAAAGCTGAGGTACGCACATCAGGCAAACTTGCCCCTTGCGTCCGGATTTGAAATCGCTTTGGATTGGCAATTGAGCGGCTGAAACCGGTAACCCGGCAGCGCCGCTTGGGTCCATTGCCGGGACGACCGGCGGCGGCCCTGGGAGGAATAGGCCGATGAATCTAAAGGAGCTGGCGAGCAATCTCGGGCTCTCGCAGACCACGGTGAGCCGTGCGCTGAACGGCTATCCTGAGGTCAACGAGACGACCCGTATTCGCGTGGCCGAAGCTGCCGCGCGGCTCGGCTACCGTGCCAACGCCAGCGCCCGTCGCCTCGCCACCGGACGTGCTGGCGCGTTCGGCATGGTGCTGCGCACCGAGGCCTATGGCCCGCACACTGTCGAATTCCTCGGCGGCCTCGCCGAGCGCCTGTTCCACGACGAGATCGACATCTTGGTCTCGACGGTGGAATCCGCCGAAGATGAGATCTCGGCTTACCGACGCGCCGCGGCCAGCAAGAAGGTCGACGCCGTCATTCTCTCCTCGCCTTACCCGAGCGATCCGCGGATCGGCATCCTCAACGATCTCGGCCTGCCCTACATCATGCATGGCCGCAGCGAGGGCTCACCTGCCCATGCCTGGCTCGATATCGACAATAGCGGTGCCGCGCGGCGCGCAACCGAGCACCTCCTGGATCTCGGTCACCGCCGCATCGCAATGGTCAACGGCCCCAAAGGCATGACGTTCGCCAACCACCGCGAAGAGGGCTACCGGGCCGCACTCGCATCGCGAGGTGTGACCCTCAGTCCGCACCTCATCGCCAACACCATGTTCACCGACGAAATGGGCTACCGCACCGCGCAACTCATGTTCGAGCGCCCCAACCCTCCGACCGCCTTTGTCGCCGGCTCGATGATGACCGCGCTCGGCATCTTCCGCGCCATCCGCTCGGCGGGGTTCGAGCTTGGCAAGGACGTCTCGATGATCGCTCACGACGACGTCTTTCCCTATCTCAATGCCGACACGATGGTTCCCACCATGTCGACGACGCGCTCCTCGATCCGCGCTGCCGGAACGCGCGTAGGGGAACTGATACTGCAGATGCTCTCGGGCAAGCCCGCCGCCGACATCCACGAGCTCTGGCCTGTCGAGATGGTGCTTCGGGAATCGACCGGCCGCGCTCCCGCTGGAACGCAGCTCTAGCTGCGCAGCAACCGAAGGTGATTGTCGAAGCCGAAATCGAAACTGGCCTCGGCGTCCGATCCGGCAAATCCCGCCACAGCACCAAGGCCGCTGGAAGCCACGAACCCCGCACGGTCCGGCGCGATGCCGCAGCCATTCTTGAGCGAAAGCAGCTGCACTGTCTTGGCCGATTCCGCGTCGATCGCAAGGATCGTGTCGCCTTCGGGCGAGGACACCGCGATGGTGGCGCCATCCGCTGAGGCGGCGACCGAGCCGACATAGTTCCGCAGATCCCGCAGCGTGTCACGAGGCAGCTCGATGAGCCTGATCTCACCGTCCAGCGTCGCGTAGCCTACCAGTTGCGGTGCAACAGATGGGTCGCCGCGGAACTGACAGCCGAACCAGGCCCTGCCCGCACTATCGACTGCCATATGTCGGATCGAGAGTTGGAACAGTTCGGCGTCAAGCTTCAGCAATCCCACCAGATGCCCATCCGCCGCGTCGACAAAGGCGATCGATGGCTCCATCGAATTGAGATTGAGTTCCTGCCGCCCATAGTCCGGGTGCGTCTCGATCCCACCATTGGCAATCACGAAGGTCTTGCCGTCCGGCATCAGCAGAATCTCATGCGGTCCGATGCCGTAGGTGTCGAACTCGCCGATCCGTTTGTAGCCGCCGGCAACGTCATAGATGCCGATGACTCCGCGCGCGTTGTCGAAATCGTTCTCCGTGGCATAGAGCAGCCTGCCATCGGGGGAGAACACGCCATGGCCGAAGAAGTGCCTGCCCTCGACGCTGGTGAGTGTCTGCGGCGCGGCGCGCCCGCTCGGATCGAACACCACGGCGAATGTGCCGGGTTGCCGCGCAAACACCACCGCACGCTCGAGCACCGGGGAATAGGTGATGTCGTGCCCGCGGTCCGGCAGGTCGATCGACGCGATCAGCCGGCCCGTCTCTGTCACCAGCGCTGCACCGTATGCATTTGCAGCTCGCTGCGTCGCCGAGGCGAAGACAAGGTCCGCCGATGCAAGCGCCTCGGCGCGGCCGGGCAGCAGGCTCGCCACGAATCCGGCTCCCGCCGCCTTGAGGAATGCGCGCCTCTGCCACATTTCAATCCCCGTCCAGTTGCGAGAAGCCAACCGACAGGCCGAGCGCCGCGGCGAGGTTTTCACCGAGCAGCGTGTCGAGCGACCCGGTGATGATGACGAGGTACTTGAGCGCACGCAGTTCTTCCTCGTCGGTCACCGCCACTTCGATCGGATCAGGAATGTCCGACGCCGCCCGTGCCGCGTTTTCGAACTCGAATGTCGCGCCGTTCGCGATCCATCCATTCGTCGGCCCGACGGCCTCGGTGAATTTGGCCGCGAGGAAATAATCGTGCAGTCCGGCGAAATTGGCAGCGAGTGCCGGCACGGTCATGCCCGACCGCCAGAACAACGCCGATTTCGGCTTGGGCCCGCCTTCAGCCACACCGAGGATGGGGGAAATGCGCTGGTCGCGGATGGTCTCGGTGCCGTGGATAAGCGTCGCCGCCAGCTTCTCCAGAACCTCGGTGTCGGTGCGGAAATCGTCATATGTTGGCTGCGGCGACAACATGTGGTCGCTTTGCCCGTTGGGATCGCTCCACTCCTTGTCGAGTGTATCTGCGAGCCCGGCGATCAAGGTGGAGCTCGCAGTCGCATAGCGGCAGCGATAGTCGTCGCCCGAGGCCAGTTGTTCGGCGCCGGTTCCGAACAGGAGATATTCGAGTGCGACGAGCCCCTGCATCGCCACCGACTTGTCCTTGAGTGTGACAGGGTCGGCCGCCGTCTCGTCTTTCTCGGCAAGCGCCCCCTGAACCTGCCGGAGGGCAATTCCCTTGCGGTCGGGCCAGAACAGGAGCCGCTCCATCCGGTCTGCGATCGTGAGCGGACCGATGCGGACGAATTCGACGCGCGAGTACCCGACAACGGCCGCCTTGAAGTCGCTCTGCACGGCGGCGAGCGCCGCCTCTGATGGTGTCTCGCAGAGTACTTTGATATCCGCCGCCAAGGCCGCGGTCTGCTCGGCGAATTGATGGAATGCTGGACGGACATAACCCTCGATCGCGGCCTGCGTGATGTCTCGTGCCGGCAACGCGGAGGCCGCAAAGGCAGAGGACGCGCAAACCCAGGCGACAAATAACACCAACAAACGCATCAGAGCGACTCCAGGAATGCGATCACACTATCGCGCTGCGTTTTCGACATTTGCATGAAGGCCTGCCGCGATTTCTCTGCCTCGCCTCCGTGCCAGAGGATGGCTTCCGTCAAATTGCGCGCCCTTCCGTCATGGAGGAACAGCGTATGTCCGGAAACTGTCTCGGTCAGCCCGATCCCCCACAGCGGCGGCGTCCGCCATTCATAGCCGTCCGCAGCCCCCTCCGGCCGATAGTCGGCGAGCCCTTCGCCCATGTCGTGCAGCAGCATGTCGGTATAAGGCCAGATCAACTGGAACTTCTGCGCCTTGCCCTCGGCCTGGCGCGACGTCACATATTTCGGCGTGTGGCAGGAAATGCAGCCCGCTGAATAGAACGCTGCTTTACCCGCCAGAACCTCGGGCTTGTCGATATCCCGCCTTTGCGGCACTCCGAGGTTCTGCGAATAGAACGTGACGAGGTCGAGCACCGGATCGGGCGCTTCCGAGATGCCCCGCTCCAGCTGCTCTCCGTTCGGCATTGCTAGGCACTCGGCCTCCGCCGCGGTGCAGTCGCCATAGGGCCGGTTGACGAGCGGCGTCGCGATCCCGATGTCGCCCGAAAAAGCACTCGCCGATTGCACGCGGATACTCGGCGCCCCCGCCTTCCAGCCGAACCGGCCCAGCATCAGCTCGCCGCTCTTCAAATCCTTCACCCAGTTCGGCTTTCCTGAAATCCCGTCGCCATCGGCGTCGTCGGGATCGGCGCCGTCCAGGATATCTTCCGGCGCGATCGCCTCGAGCAGTCCCAGCCCGATCATCGGCGGCGCCACGCGCGGGCTGATCATCACCTTGTCGCTCATCTGCCCATAGGCGAGATCGGCCACGGAGTAGGTCGGAGAACGCAGGGTCACGACTGTACCGTCGGCCATCGTCACCGGCAGGTCCGCATAGTCGATCACCATGCGACCTTCCGCCTTGAGGCCCGGAACCGCGAAGACTTGCAGTTGCTCGCCATAGGTCGGCTCGGGGAACAGCAGCACGCCGCGGCTGTCGAGCAATGTCTGCTCATCGGCATTCTCCGGTGGCACCGACAACCGCAGGAACATCGACACCGCCTGGTCGTCCGCCGCCTCGGGCGGATGGCCGCGCCCATCCTTCAGATGGCAGTTCTGGCAGCCCCGTGCATTGAACAGCGGACCCAGGCCGTCCGATGTCTGGGTCGAGCTGGGCGACGACACCCAGAGCTTGCGGAAGAGCGCGTTGCCGAGCTTGAAACTGCCCTCTTCCTCGAAGCTCAGATTCGCCGAGCTGAACGAGAACGCATCGCGATTGACGATCTTTCTGGTCGTCGCTGCGCCGGCCGGTAACTGCTCGAACTTCTCGGGCTTGGAAAAGTCGCTAGTCGGTGCCGTGACCGTCAGAACCCGTTGGTAATCTTCGGGCGTCAAATCGCCCCGCCGCGGTGTCTCGGCAGCAAAGGCAAGTCCGGCGCCGAGGACTGCGATCAGGAGAATGGTCAGGCGGATCTGCATTGTTCCGCCCCTCTATCACACTCTGGCGGCAACAGGATAAGGCAGCTGCGCGGCGGTTCCGCGCAGCCTTTCGCGTTTTTTACTGGAAGACGGTGTCCGGATTATCGAGGCTGTCGCTGCCCTCGATCGTTACATCCGAAAGGTTGAGAAGCGCCACAACGCGTTCGATGCCTCGAGTCTGCGCGATCAGACCGTCGATCGCCGCCTGCACCACGGCATTGCCCTCGGTGTTACCCTCGCCGATCATCTGGTCGTACTTCTCGATCGTGTCGCCGCGGGTCTTCATGATCTCCATCTTGGCGACGGTATCGTCGAGCAGGCCCTTGAGTTCGGTATCGAGCGCCGGGTCGCGTGCCGCCACCAGTTCGCTCAGCGACGGTCCCTCGACCACGCTGCCATCGGTCCGCACATACTTGCCGAGATAGACATTGCGCACACCGACTGCGTCGTTGAGATGCGAGATGTAGGTGTTGTCCGAGAAGCAGTCATGCTCCTCTTCCGGATCGTGCAGCAGCAGCCCGAGCTTCATGCGCTCGCCCGCAACTTCACCATAGGAGAGCGAGCCCATGCCGGTGAGGATCGTCGTGATCCCCTGCGCCGGAAGCGCCGCACGGGCAGCGCCATCGGCCTCCCAATTGCCGACCATCTCCCCGAGATCGCTCACCAGCAACGTGGTCGCCGCCTTGAGATAGGCACCGCGCCGATCGCAATTGCCGTTCGTGCAACTAGCGGTGTCGTAGTCGCTCGCCTTGCGCTCGCCCGCACCCGGTCCCGTGCCATGCAGATCCTGTCCCCACAGCATGAACTCGATCGCGTGATAGCCCGTCGCGACATTGGCTTCGATGCCACCCGCCTCCTGCAGCGTGTTCTGCAGGAAATCCGGCGTGATATTCGTCGCATCGACATCCTTGCCGTCGATGCTGATATGCGGATTGGCGATAACGTTGGCCGTGTACAGCCCGTTCTCGTCGCTCTCGGTGCCGTAGGACGCATCGACATAGTCGATCAGTCCCTCATCCAGCGGCCAGGCATTCACGCGGCCTTCCCAATCATCGACGATCGGGTTGCCGAAACGGAAGGCTTCCGTCTGCTGATAGCTCGGTCGTGCGGCGCGCCAGGCATCCTGTGCCGCCTTGAGCGTTGTATCGCTTGGCCCAGCAAGCAGCGCATCGACAGCGCTGTCGAGGGCCTTGGCCCCATTGAGCGCGTCCGTATAGCCCGCAAGCGCGATGTCCGCGTAGTTTGCGAGGATCGCGTCGACGGATGGCTCTGCGGACAATGCCGGCATAGCCGACAGCCCGGCGATCGCCATTCCGAGCCCGATGGCTTTCTTCATTGCAATGACTCCCTCATGAACTCCGCCGCGACTAACAAACATGATTGGCTCATTCAACAAATAACGACACAGTTTGGAACTGCTCTAATCCGGCCATGTCTCCGCCGCGTGACGGATGCCCTTTCCCTCGACTCCGCAGGCCAAATGGCGCACTGTCACAATTGTCACAATCGGGCGGGAGTGACGGCAGCATCAGTGAAGCGGCCGGTCTGGAAGCGTGCGGCAAGAAAAGCTTCGGTGGGGACTTTGGCGCTGTCATGCGCCCGTCATTTGCCCCGCATAGGTGAGCCCCGGCTTTCCAGACTCCTCGAGCTCAAGAACAGCCTGTTCCAAGGGAGACGTGCATGAACATGAAATCCGCTTTTGCCGCTTCGGTGTCGGTGATCGCCCTGATGGGCACCACCTTCGCCGCCTCGGCGCAGACCGACCTGACGGCACTTTACGACGCCGCCAAGGCCGAGGGCCAGCTGACCACCATCGCCCTGCCCCACACCTGGTGCGGCTATGGCGAGATGATCGATGTCTTCAAAGCGAAATATCCCGGCATCACCATCAACGAGCTGAACCCCGACGCCGGCTCCGCAGACGAAATCGAAGCGATCCGCGCCAACAAGGGCAACACTGGCCCGCAGGCTCCGGACGTGATCGACGTCGGACTCTCCTTCGGCCCCTCCGCCAAGGCCGAGGGCCTGCTTCAGGCCTACAAGGTCTCGACCTGGGATACGATCCCGGCTGAAGCCAAGGATGCCGATGGCTTCTGGTACGGTGACTATTACGGCGTGCTCTCCTTCGGCGTGAACAAGTCGATCCAGTCGACCTCTCCGACCTCCTGGGCCGACCTGCAGAAGCCGGAATTCGCCAACGCCGTCGCCTTCGCCGGCGACCCGCGCACCTCCAACAACGCCATCATGTCAGTCTATGCGGCCGGTCTCTCCACCGGTGCGGATGCTGCCGGTGCTGCCAAGGCGGGCATGGAGTTCTTCAAGAAGCTCAACGACGCCGGCAACTTCGTCCCGGTCGACGCCGAAGCCTCGGTCATCGCCCAGGGCACGGCCTCGATCGTCATGAACTGGGACTACAACCTCCTCGCCATGCGCGACGGCTTCGCCGGCAATCCTGAACTCGACATCGTCGTGCCGTCGGACTCGGTCGTGGCTGGCGTCTATATCCAGGCGATCAGCGCCTACGCGCCACATCCCAATGCCGCCAAGCTCTGGATGGAGTTCCTCTATTCCGACGAAGGCCAGAACCTCTGGCTGAAGGGCTACTGCCACCCGATCCGCTTCAACGCCATGGCCGAGGCCGGCACCGTCGACAAGGCGCTGCTCGACAAGCTCCCGCCGGCTGAGAACTACGCCAAGGCTGTCTTCCCGACCCTTGACGAACAAGGCGCCGCGAAGACCGAAATCGCCGCGCAGTGGGATACCGTGGTGGGCGCCAACGTCCAGTAATGGCGTCTGACGCGACGACAATCGACAAGGCGGCCGGCCCGGTATCCGGGCCGGCTGCTGCGCATGGCCGTTCGCCACTGTCATTATTCAGTGGCCTCCGCCTCGGCGATTATGTCGCCATCGGCCCCTTCGTCCTCTTCGCCATTCTCTTCCTTCTGCTTCCCCTCGCCTATCTGATCATCGAGGCGTTCCAGGCGCCGGACGGATCGTTCACGCTCGACAACATCGCCGGCCTCGCCCGTCCCAAGATTCGCGATGCCTTCTGGTACTCGATCCGCGTCTCCGGAGCCTCAGCCATATTGGGCTCGGCCGTCGGCCTCCTGATCGCCCTCGCGGTGATCCGCGGCCGCCTGCCGGACTGGATTGGCAATTCCGTGATGACCTTCTCCGGCGTCGCCTCCAACTTCGCCGGCATCCCCCTTGCTTTCGCCTTCCTCTCGACCCTTGGCCGGCTCGGCCTTGTCACCATCATCTTCAAGGCCGTTGGCATCGACATCTACCGGGCCGGCTTCAACCTGCTGAGCTTCTGGGGACTGACCTTCGTCTATCTCTACTTCCAGATTCCGCTCATGATCCTCATCATCGCGCCCGCCATTCACGGGCTGAAGCGCGAATGGGGCGAGGCGGCCGCCACGCTCGGCGCGACCAACGGCCAGTTCTGGCGCTATGTCGGCCTGCCCGTGCTCTGGCCCAATTTGCTCGGCACGCTCTCCCTGCTCTTCGCCAACGCTTTCGGCGCCATCGCCACCGCCTATGCGCTGTCGACGTCGGCCTTCAACATCATCCCCATCCTGCTTTTCACCCAGATACGCGGTGATGTCCTCGGCGATCGCGGCCTCGGCGCGGCACTCGCCGTCGGCATGATCGTCATCACTGCCTTGGCGAACATCATTTACCTCATTGTGCGCGTCCGCGCCGAGCGATGGCTCAAATGATCCGCGGCAAGCCCTGGGCCTGGATCACCTTCATTCTCGGCGCGCTTTATTTCCTGCTGCCGCTCGCCGCGACGATCGACTTCTCGCTCAAGATCCGCAAGACCGGTTACACCTTCGATGCCTATGCCAATGTCTTCAACGATCCGCGCTTCCAGCAGACTTTCGCCTATTCCCTCTTCATCGGCATCTGTACGGTCATCGTCGGCCTCGTGATCGTCGTGCCTGCTGCCTATTACGTGCGGCTGCGGGCGCCGCGGCTTCGGCCGATCATTGAGTTCGTCACCCTGCTGCCGCTGATTGTGCCGGCCATCGTCCTGGTCTTCGGCTACATCCGCCTCTACAATTCTTCGTCGATCCTGCCGCTGACCAACTCCAATCTCGGAACGGCCACGCTGCTGACCCTCGCTTACGTGGCGCTTGGCCTGCCCTACATGTATCGCGCCGTGGATACGGGCCTGCGCACCATCGACGTGCAGACTCTCACCGAGGCCGCCACCATTTTGGGCGCCAACCAGTTCACCGTCATCAGCCGCATCATCTTCCCGAACATCATCGTTGCGGTCCTGTCCGGCGCCTTCCTGACCCTCGCCATCGTCATCGGCGAGTTCACCATCGCAAGCCTGCTCAATCAGCAGGTCTTCGGCGTCTATATGCAGAATGTGGGCGCCAACCGCGCCTATGAGCCGGCCGCGCTGTCGATCATCTCCTTCATCCTCACCTGGGGCGCGATGGGCATGATCCAGTTCCTCGGCCGCTTCGCCCCCAAGACCGCACCACGGACCACCTGACATGGCCGAACCATTCCTCGTCATCGACAAGATCACCAAGAGCTTCGCCGGCAATCAGGTCGTCAAAGGTGTCGATCTGAGCTTCGAGAAGGGCGAGTTCGTCTCGCTGCTCGGCCCGTCCGGCTGCGGCAAGACCACGATCCTGCGCATGGTCGCCGGCTTCGAGCAGCCGACGACCGGCTCCATCGTCGTCGAGGGCCGCGACATCACCGCGCTTGCGCCGAACCAGCGCAATATCGGCATGGTGTTCCAGGCCTATGCGCTCTTCCCCAACATGAATGTCGAAAACAATATCGGCTTCGGACTGAAGATCGCCGGGCGCCCCCGCGAGGAGATCCGTGCCCGTACCGAGGAGATGCTGAAGCTCATCGGCCTGCCCGGCTTCGGCAAGCGCTTCCCCTTCGAGCTCTCCGGCGGCCAGCAGCAGCGCGTCGCTCTCGCCCGGGCCCTCGCGCCGCGCCCGCGCATGCTCCTCCTCGATGAACCGCTCTCGGCCCTCGACGCCAAGATTCGCGTTTCCCTGCGCGAGGAAATCCGCGCCATCCAGCGCGAGCTCGGCATCACCACCCTGTTCGTGACGCACGACCAGGAGGAGGCGCTGTCCATCTCCGACCGCATCGTCGTTATGAATGCCGGCAATGTCGAACAGGTCGGCCACGCCTTCGATATCTACAACCAGCCGGCAACCCGCTTCGTCGCGACCTTCGTGGGCACGCTCAATACTGTGGCGGGCAAGGTCGCCGATCCCAGGCTCAAGACCGTCGTCATCGACGGCCAGACGGTGACGATCCCGCGCCTTCCGGACACGGCGAAGGCTGGCGACAACATCTCGCTCGCGTTGCGCCCGGAAGCCGTGTCGCTGGCGAATGGCGTGAACCGCGACGTCGTTCTCGACGGCACTGTCTCGGAGGTGAGCTTTCTCGGCTCGGTCATCCGGCTCAAGGTCGAACTGGGCGAGAACTCCATCCATCTCGACACCTTTAACGACCGTCACACCCCGCCGCCCGACTATCAGTCGAAGGTCAAGGTTACCCTCGCCGGCAACGACATTCTCGTCCTCTCCGACTGATGCGAAACATCCTGCTGATTACTGCCGACCAATGGCGCGGCAGCTGCACGGGCTATGCCGGCCATCCCATCGTGAAGACGCCCAACCTCGATGCCCTCGCGGCCGAAGGCGTCGCCTTCCTCAACCACTACGCCAACGCCGCGCCCTGCTCGCCGGCGCGTGCCTGCCTCTACACCGGCCTCTACCAGATGAACAATCGCGTGGTCCGCAACGGCACGCCGCTGTCCGCGCGCTTCGATAACATCGCGCTGGCGGCCCGCCGCGCCGGCTACGCACCGACGCTCTTCGGCTACACGGACCAGTCCCCCGATCCCTCGACCCTGCCGCCGGCCGATCCGGCGCTCACCACATACGAGGGCGTGCTTCCAGGCTTCGATGTCCGCGTGAAGCTTCCAGAGGACGAGAAAGCCTGGCTCAGCTGGCTGCGGACAAAGGGCCGCGACTTTCCGGATCGCGACATTGCGCACCTTCC
>DASZPY010000077.1:0-99900 GCA_035549855.1 Devosia sp.
AGCAGCGTGATCGCCGCCACCGTGACCACCCGTGTGAGGCCGAGCTTCGTGCCGAGCGACCGCGCAACATCATCGCCCAGAGCGATCGCATTGAGCGAACGCCCCGCCACAACCGCGAGTGCAAGCCCTGCCACGATAAAGGGTAGCAACTCGCGCAGATCGATACGCTCCGAGCCGCCCAGCGATCCCACGATCCAGAAACGGTAGGTGTCGAGCGTCTCCTGGTTGAGCAGCAGCACCGCGCTCACCAGCGCCAGCAGCAGCGAGTTGATCGCCGCCCCTGCCAGCGCCAGCCGCACCGGCGTCGCCCCGCCGCGCCCGAGCGAGCCAAGTGCATAGACCAGCACCGCGATCAGTCCCGCGCCCGCGAAGGCATACCAGACCAGCGTGCTCAGCATTGTGATATGCAGCACCCAGATCGCCAGCACGACCGCCAGCGAGGCCCCCGAATTGACTCCGAGCAGCCCGGGATCGGCGAGCGGGTTGCGCGTGATCGCCTGCATCAGCGTTCCCGCCACCGCCAGCGACACCCCGACAATGATCGCAACGATCGTGCGCGGCATCCTGAGATCGCGCACGACCAGATGATCGCTGTTGCTCGCATCGAAATGCAGCAGCGCATCGATCGCGCCGCCAAGCGCGATCGGCCTGGCGCCGATCGCCAGCGACAGCCCGATGACCGTTACAAATCCGAGCGCCAGAATGCCGAGACCGGCGATGCGCAAAGCGCGCCGCCGGCCAACGGGAGACAGGATACGCGCACGCTCCTCCGCTCGCGCGGCCGCAAGCCGCTCGCGCAGGCCGGAGACTGTTGCGTCCGCGAGGCTCACGGCTCGCCGATGGGCACGGCCGTGTTGGGATCGCCGTCGATGGCGAGTTCGATCAGCGGCACGAGCTTGTCGAGCGTGTAGTTGATCGACAGCAGGCTCGAGAACGAGAACGCTCCGCTGATGAGATTGCCCACGAAGATCTCGCGCCCTTCCTTATAGGCCCGCATCGTCGGCCGGAGCTTCACGGCTTCGGCCTTGGTGAACTCCTCGAACCAGATCAGTACGTCCGCATCGAGCGGCGACAAATCCTCGGCCGAGAACGAGACGTAAAAATCGTCCGGCTTGCCCATCGCGTCGATCGCGGCTGGCGTCTTCAACCCCAGTGACTCAAGCAGCCGCGCCCGCGAGTCGATGGAGCGATAGGCGCCGGGCATATCGTTCCAGTAGAAGCCGACCGCGGCCGTCTTGCCCTGCCAGTCTGGATGCGCCGCGCGGATTTCGGCGAAGCGGTCCTCGATCGCCTTGATCTGCGCCTCGGCTTCGGCGGATTTGCCGAGCGCCTTGCCGTCGGTGCGCACATCCACCTGCCACGGCGTACCGTAGTCGCCATATTGCGTCTCGGGTGGGATCGTCGGCGCGATCTGGCTCAGCAGATCATACTGCTCCTTGGTAATGCCCGAGCTGGCCGCAAGGATCAGATCCGGCTTCAGTGCCGCGATCTGCTCGATATTGAGCTCGCCCGTCAGCACTTCGGGCTTGGCATCGCCCAGCGCCTCTTGCGCCCACGGCCACACCGCATAGGGGAAATCGCCGTACCAGTAGCGCACCGCGATGGGCTTCACGCCCAGCGCAAGAATGTTGTCGACGCCCGCAAAGCCGAGCGACACCACGCGCTCCGGCTGCTTGGTCACAATGGTCGTCCCGAACATGTGCTCGAACGTCACCGGAAAATCGTCGGCACGCGCCGGCAGCACCAGCATCAGGGCCGCGAGCGCCACCGCCAGCAGCGCCCTTGTCGTCATTGTCAGTCTCCGTCTCATGAGGATCACTCCGCCGGCACGGGCACCGGCGTCGCCGGATCGCCGTCGAGCGCCGCTTCCAGCATCGGCGGCAGCACCTCGATCAGATAGCCAAGCGCCAGCGGCGTCTGGAACGACATCGCAGCCGCCAGCACGCCCCCGCCGAGAGAAATCGAGCGGCCCTCACGCGCCAGCCGCGTCGCCTTGTAGAGCGACAGCTCGTCGATGCCCGCTGTGCCGTCCGGCCAGATGAAGGCATCGATGTCGATGAGACTCAGATTCTCGGTGCTGACATCGAGATGGCCGCGATCGACCGAGAGCTCGTCATATTGCGCCGGGATCGCGAGGCCGAGGCTGGTGAGGAAGCGGTGCGCCGTATCGGCCGAGTTGTAGGTGCGGACCATGCCCTCCTCGACATAGCCCGTAGCGGCGAATTTGCCGCCGAATTCCGGATGCGCCGCCCGTGCGGCCGAAAACCTGCCGTCGATATCGGCGACGATCGCCTCGGCCCTGTCGGATGTGCCCGTCGCCCGCCCGAGCAGACGCAGCTCGTCCTGCCAGGGTGCGCCCCACGCTGGATAGCCCTTCGGCGCCGTGATCGTCGGCGCGATGGCCGAAAGCAATTGGTAGGTGCCCTCGTCGAGATCGCCGAAATAGGTTGCAACGATCAGGTCGGGCCTTTGCGCTGCGACCCATTCGATATTGATCTCCCAAGCCTTGAGTACCTCGGGTGTCGCATTGGCCGCCTTTCGGGCCTCTTCAGCCCAGGGCCAGGTCGCGTAGGGATAGTCGCCCCACCATTCATGCACGCCCACTGGCGCGACGCCGAGCGCATAGAGGAAGTCCTGCTCATGCATGCCGATCGACACCACGCGCTGGGGTTTCGCCGGGATCGTCGTCTCGCCGAACTCATGGGTCACGGTGACGGGAAAATTCTGTGCGAACGCCGGCGCCGCGCCCAGAGATACGGCGAACGCGGCCAGTGCGAAAATGACTGCCTTCATCGAAATGTCCTGCTGTTACCTCCGCGCGGTAACAATCCGGACAATCGGAGTCAACTTAAAGCGGCACAGTTTGGAATGGCTCTAGGATACGGGCATTCCCGGCGACTCCGGGCGCCTGCAGTTCGGTGATGGAACCTCTGGCAAAGGCCGGTGTTGGACGACATGCCCAGGTTCTTCCTGAACATCCGCGAGGGCAAGAAACTGATCCCGGATGAGGAAGGGATCGACGCTCCCGACCTCACCGCGACCCGTCAGCATGCCTTACAGGATATCAGGGAGATTCTCGCCGAGCGCATACGCGCGGGTGAAGCGCTGGACGGATCGTTGCTCGAGATCACCGATGCCAAAGGCCGCAAGCTCGACTCGATCCCCTTCCGGGACGTCATCAGGCTGGGCGGCCCGGAGCCTCCCGTGTTGACCACGCGCGAACGCGAAGTGCTCACCTGGTTCGGCCGCGGCAAATCGACTGAAGACGTGGCGCAGATCCTCGGTCTTTCCCCCGCGACCATTTCCTTTCACTACGACCGCGCCGCAGAAAAGCTGGAGACCGGCAACCGCACGCAGACGGTTGCGGAAGCGATCCGGCGCGGCGAGATCGAGCTCTAGGGGCGCACCGCTTCAGCACCAATGAGTCCGCGACAATTTTCACGCGCGCGCCTGCGGGTGCGGAACCGTTTGCCATATCCATCGCTTCCTCTGTCACATGCGCATCCCGGCGCAAGAGGAGAGGAACCATGGCCAAATCCCCCATCAACAGTCCCGGCGCGGCGTCCGAATTCGGCGACACCGAGCGGGTCGACCAGGAGAGCCTGCGCGCCGATGCGAATGCGGCGCTCGACGAGGCGAAGCAGGCGGCGCGAAACGTCGCCGATGAAGCAACCGAGCAAGCGGGACAGTTTGCCGACCAAGCCAAGGAACAGCTGGCCGAAGCGACCGAGAAGGTCAAGAGCATGGCCGGCGACCAGAAGGAATTGCTGGCTCAGCAGTTCGGTGGCGTCGCCGACGCGATCGAGAAGGTCGCGGTCGAACTCGAGGACAACGAAGCCCCGGCCGCGAACTATGCGCGGATGGTCGCCGACAACGCCACCATGCTGTCCGAGAAGTTGCAAAACGCCGATGTCGATGAGCTGCTGGGTGTCGCGCAGGATTTCGGTCGCAAGCAGCCCGTGGCCTTCATGGGTGCCGCGGCCCTCTTGGGCTTCGCCGCGAGCCGCTTCCTGCTCGCCTCGGCAAAGCGCCAGGAAGCCCGCATGGCATCCGAACCCGAGAGCATGACGGATGATGCGGCCATGCCTCGGCCCAATGGCGGACAGTCGCCGGACACCTATGAGACGGGGAGGCTGTGATGGCCTACACCGAATCCGGAGGAGGCCGCTCGCTGAGCGATCTGCTCGGCGGCCTCGCCTCAGACATCTCCAGTCTCTTCCGCAAGGAAATCGAGCTGGCCAAGACCGAAGCGAGCGAAAAGCTCGATGACGCCATGAAGGCCGGCCGCATGCTGGCGGTCGGACTGGTGCTGGCGATCGGCGCCATCGGCGTCTTCCTCGCCGCGCTCGTCTCGGGCCTCAGCGTCCTGCTCGTCAACTGGGGCATGACTTCGGCCGTGGCCAATTTCGTGGCTGCCCTCGCCGTCACCATCGTCGTCGGCGCTTTCGCCTGGGCGATGATCTCGCGCGGCGCCGCCGAGCTCAGGGCCAACAAACTCAACATGCAACGCACTGCGCATGCGATCCGCTCGGATGCCGCCGCGGTGAAGGAGAGCTTCTGATGACCTACGAAAAATCATCTGCCGAACTCGAGCGCGAAGTGAAGGCGCAGCGCGACCGCGTCGAAGCCCGCATCGGCGAGATCAAGGATCGCCTGTCGCCCGGCCAGCTTCTCGATGAGGCCTTGGCCTACACCAAGGATGGCGGCAGCCATTTCGCCTCCAATCTCGGCCACCAGGTGACTGCCAATCCCCTGCCCGTCGCCCTGATCGGCATCGGCCTTGCGTGGCTGATGGCGCCCAATGGCGGCAACGCCGCCCACGCGTCCACGAAATCCTATGAGGCTGACTCCTATCCCTATGCACGCATCGCCGCCGGCGGACTCCGCCGCATCAGCCACAGCGCCGACGAGTCGGGGCAATGGTGGAGCGAGTTCGAGACCGATGACGGCGACATCTACCGCGCGCGTTCGACCGAACAGGGCCACCGCGCCGGACACTTCACCGACAAGGCCGGCCGCATCTTCTCCGGCTTCATCGACGATGCCGGCAACCGCATCCGCCAGTTCCAGGATGAAGCGGGCAATACGCTGAGCGATGCGCAGGGCTGGGCCAACCATGGCTGGCACGATCTGCGCGACGGGATCGGCCACGCATTGCACGGCGTCCGCTCCGCCGCCTCCAGCGCCATGTCCGGCACGATGTCGGGCACGCGGCATCTGGGCAACGGCATGCAATCGCAATCGGACCAGCTCACGCGCCAGCTCTCAGGCCTGTTCGATCAGCAGCCGCTGATCGCCGGCGCCCTCGCCTTCGCGGCCGGCGCCGCGCTCGGCGCCGCCCTGCCGCACACGGAAGGCGAGGACAAGCTCGTGGGCGAGCCCGCCGACAAGCTTCGCCGCGAAGCCGGCAAGGCCGCGGGCAAGCTCTACAAGGCCGGCAAGGACCAGGCCGCCGACCTCTACGACAAAGCCGCGGACAAAGCCGGCCGCGTGTACGCCGACGCCAAGGACGAGCTGAGCAATATAGGCAGCACGTCGGGCGCGCAGAGCAGCTTCAAGCATTGACGAACACGGGGCGGTCCCAGACCGCCCCTTCTCACTATTCCTCTTCGTCCCGCGGCGCGGCATTCATCCCCAGCGCCGTGAGATAGAGGTCGAGCAGCGCCTCCTGCTCCATTCGCTCGGCGCGGTCCTGCTTCCTGATCCGGACCACCTGCCGGAGCACCTTGGTATCGAAGCCATTGCCCTTAGCCTCGGCATAGATTTCCTTGATGTCGTCGGCAATGGCCCGCTTTTCTTCTTCCATCCGCTCGATGCGCTCGACGAAGGCGCGGATCTGGTCCTGCGCCACGCTCTCGGTATCGACTGTCTTTGCCTTGGCCACTTCACGCTACTCCAACTGCCGGCGCCGCTGCCCGCGCCCGAATTCGGCGCCCATGAAGCCTCTCCCGGGCCCCGGTTCAACCCCCCGCCCCCGCAATTCACACCGCCTCCCCTAATTCCGCCAAAACCGCCGCTTAGCGGTTGACTTCGGGCGGTGCGCTGGCAACAAACCGCTCCCAACGGGCATTCCTCGGGCGATCCATTGCGCTATCTGGTGACCATAGGCGGGGTTGTGGCCGCCATCGTCGTGGCCGCCCTGATCTGGATGATGATCCCCAAATCCAGCCCGCCCCCTGCCGCCAATTCCGACGCCAGTTCCGAAGCCACGCTCGAAAACCCCGCCGACGGCAGCCTGCGCGTCTGCAACCAGACTGGCAACCGCGTCTCCATCGCACTGGGCTACCGCGCCGACAAGGGCTGGCAGTCCGAGGGCTGGTGGGTGGCGGAACCCGGCAAATGCGTCCCTGTCTACCGCGGCGACCTCGAGGCCCGGCGCTATTATTACATCTACGCCGCGGACGATATCGGGGGCGGCGCCTGGGACGGCAAGGTGTTCATGTGCACCCGCGACGAAACCTTCACGATATTCGACGTGGATAATTGCCTCGCACGCGGTTACGAAAGGACCGGCTTTTTCGAGATCGACACCGGCAACCGGCCCGACTGGACCCTCCAGCTCACCGACGCGCCGGCCGAGGGCGACGAGGCCGACCAGACCGGCACCGACGACATCCCGCTCGACGGCGAGGGGACGACGGTGGTGCCGCAGGGCACCGACGAATCCGGGGCCCAGGACCTGGGTGCACAGGATATCGGCGCCGACGAAGGCATGGATTAGCGCGCGGCGCTGGGACGATAGGGAACGAACATCGATGCGAAGACTGCGCCGCGTGAAGATCGTCGCCACCCTCGGGCCCGCCTCCAATTCCGAGAAGGTCATCGAGGAACTGGCGCGCGCCGGTGCCGACGTCTTCCGCATCAATATGAGCCATGCCAGCCACGACCTCATGCGCGAGACCGTGGACATGATCCGCAATGTCGAGCGCCTGCTGAAGCACCCGCTCGGCATCCTCGTCGATTTGCAGGGCCCCAAGCTGCGCGTCGGCAAGTTCGGCGGCGGCGCCGTGCAGCTCGAAGCCGGCCAGCGCTTCACCCTCGACAGCTCCGACAGCCCCGGCACCGCCGAGCGCGTCAACCTTCCCCATCCCGAGATCCTCGAATCCGTTTCCGTTGGCGACCGGCTGCTACTCGACGACGGCAAGCTGCAGCTCAAGGCGACGCGCGTCGGCGGCGGCTCCATCGAGACCGAAGTGATCTACGGCGGCAAGCTCAGCGACAAGAAGGGCGTTTCACTACCCGACACCCTGCTGCCCGTCGGCGCCCTCACCGAAAAGGACAATGCCGATCTTCACGCCGCCCTCGCCGCGGAAGCCGACTGGATCGCGCTCAGTTTCGTGCAGCGCCCCGAGGACATCATCGACGTCAGGAAGATCGTCCAGGGCCGCGCCGGCGTCATGGCCAAGATCGAAAAACCGCAGGCGGTCGAACGGCTCGAGGAGATCATCAAGCTCTGCGACGCCTTCATGATCGCGCGTGGCGATCTCGGCGTCGAAATGCCCATCGAGCAGGTGCCGGGCCTGCAGAAGCGTATGATCCGCATCGCCCGCCGCTACGGCAAGCCCGTGGTCGTCGCCACCCAGATGCTGGAATCGATGATCACCTCGCCCGTGCCCACCCGCGCCGAAGTGTCAGACGTCTCGATCGCGGTGTTCGAAGGCGCCGACGCCGTCATGCTCTCGGCCGAAAGCGCCTCGGGGCAATATCCCATCGAGGCGGTGACCATGATGAACAAGGTCGCGATGGCCGTCGAAAGCGACGTCAACTATCGCGGCATCATCCGCGCCCAGGCGGCCGAACCCGAAGCTACCGCCGCCGACGCCATCTCGGCCGCCACCCGCCAGGTCGCCGAGACTTTGGATCTCGCCGCCATCGTGACCTATACGAGCAGCGGCTCCACCGCCATCCGCGCCGCCCGCGAACGCGCCAGCAAACCCATCCTCGCGCTAAGCCCCAACCACCGCACCGCGCGGAGACTGTCGGTCGTGTGGGGCGTGAGCTGTGTGCACTCGCCCGATGCCGTGAACCTCGACGATATGGTCGATCGTGCCTGCATCATCGCGTACCAGGAAGGCCTGGCCCGGCCGGGCGACCGCATCGCGATCACCGCGGGCATCCCGCTGGGCACACCGGGGGCGACGAATATGCTGCGAATCGCGTTTGTCCGGCAGGATGGAGCGGGGAGTTCGTAAGCCATGCCCGCTGAGACCCAAATCGACGCTGCCCTTGCCTATGCAGATGCCCATCTCGAGGAGAGCCTGGCGCGGCTCGATGCGCTGATCCGCATCAAGTCGATCTCGACCGATCCCGCCTATGCCGCCGAGTGCCGGCGCGCGGCGGACTGGCTGGTTGCCGATCTCAAATCCGAGGGCTTCGCGGCTTCGGCGCGGCCGACGCCAGGGCATCCGGTCGTCGTCGCGCACGACCCCAAGGGCAGCGGCCCGCATGTGCTTTTTTATGCGCATTATGACGTGCAGCCGGTCGATCCGCTGGCCCTGTGGCACACCGATCCGTTCGAGATGCAGCGCGTCGTGCAGCCGGACGGCGAGACGCATCTGATGGCGCGCGGCACCTCCGACGACAAGGGCCAGCTGCTGACCTTCCTCGAAGCCTGCCGCGCATGGCGCGCCACGGCGGGGGCCCTGCCCCTCAATGTGTCGATGGCGCTCGAGGGCGAGGAGGAATCGGGGAGCAAGAACCTCGCGGATTTTCTTGCATCGGCGAAGACCGAGCTCGCGGCCGACGTCGCGCTGGTGTGCGATACCGATCTGCTCGACCCCAGGACGCCCTCGATCACTACAATGTTGCGCGGCCTTGTCGGTGAAGAGGTCGAGATCACCGCCGCCAACAAGGATCTGCATTCGGGCATGTATGGCAATGCCGCGCGCAACCCCAACCAAGTACTGGCCGACATCATCGCCTCGCTGCGCAATCCCGACGGCTCGGTGGCCATCGCCGGCTTCTATGACGATGTCGCGGAAGTCGATCCGGTGACGCGCGCGAGCTGGGACAAGCTCGGCTTCGACGGCGCCGCCTTTCTCAAGGAGGCCGGCCTCTCGATCCCCGCCGGCGAGCAGTCGCGCTCGGTGCTGGAACAGACCTGGTCGCGCCCGACTTGCGAGATCAACGGCATGATCGGCGGCTATACCGGCGAAGGCTTCAAGACCGTCATCCCGGCCAAGGCGAGCGCGAAGATTTCCTTCCGCCTCGTCTCGGGTATGGACCCGGTGAAGATCCGCGCGGCGTTCCGCGAGCATGTCCGCGCCCGCATCCCCGCCGATTGTTCCGTGACCTTTACCGAGCATGGCGGCAGCCCCGCGGTGGCAGTGCCCACGGATGGGCCGCATCTGCACAAGGCGCGCGCCGCGCTCACGGCGGAATGGGGACGCGAATGCGCGCTTCGCGCCTCCGGCGGCTCGATCCCCGTGGCCGGCGACTTCAAGCGCATCCTCGGACTCGACACGCTGCTGATCGGCTATGCCAATGCCGACGACCGCATCCACTCGCCCAATGAGAAGTACAACCTCACCAGCTTCCACAAGGGCATCCGCTCGTGGATTCGCATCCTAGCGGCGCTGGCCTAGAGACTCTCGATCAGCGTCTTCAGCCGCTCGAGATCGGAGGCGATCCACTCGGCATCGGATTTGAACTGTGCCTCGGTGACGCCGGCGCGCTGGAACCAGGTGAATACGAGCTCGGCACCCCCATCATTGGGGTAAAGCCGCACCGGCGTGACCGGCCCACCATTCTGTCCCTGCGGGAAGGTCTGGTAGTCGAGGACGCCATAATTGTTGCGCGGCGAGAAGCGGATCACCATCTGCCCGCGCGGCACTTCGACCAGCCAGTCATGCCCGCCCAGCGGCTCGACATCGGAGCCCGGCATGCTCGCCCAGCGCGCGAAGTTCAGCGGATCGGCAAGGAACTCGTAGACCTGCGCATAGGGGCGCGAGATGGTGACCTTGATGAGCTGCGAGGCAAACACCGCATTCCCCTCAGAATTGCCGAGTCCTCGCCGGCAAGCTTAGTCCTCGGTGCAAAAGAGGCAAGCAACGCTGCCAAAAGAAAAGGCCCGCGTGAGCGGGCCCTTGGGACGCGATCGACGGCAGCTCAGCCCTGGCGGGCCTTGTAGCGCTTGTCGACGCTGTTGATGATGTAGAGCCGCCCGCGGCGGCGGACGAGCTTGTTGGCGCGGTGCCGGCCGAGCAGGGCCTTAAGGGAATTGCGAACTTTCATCGACCGACCTCAGACAAACAAAAAAGGCGCCAGGCGCCCGAAATTGGCGGTTGCATAGGCACAAAGCAGCCTGCTGTCAACGCCGATCCGCCCCAAAACTAGCCCGCAACGGCAGCTTCCGCCGCCAGTGTGCCGATTTCCCGCCAGCGGTGGCACGCCACCAGCCCGCCATCCGCCGTGTTCTCCAGCGGCGGGCGCTTTTCCGCGCAAAGCTCGATGGCATAGCGGCAGCGGGTCCGGAAGGTGCAGCCTGAGGGCTGGTTGATCGGCGACGGGATTTCGCCCTGCAGCGCGTCGATATTGCGCTGCCGCGCCCGCCGCGGATCGGCGATCGGAACCGCTGTCAGCAATGCGCGCGTGTAGGGATGCTTGGGGTCGTCGTAGAGATCGTCGCCACTGGCGAACTCGACCATGCGGCCGAGATAGAGCACGAGGATGCGGTCGGACACATGCCGGACGACCGAGAGATTGTGCGAGATGAAGATGAGCGTCAGCCCCAGCCGCTCCTTGATCTCGCTGAGGAGATTGAGAATCTGCGCCTGGATGGACACATCGAGCGCCGACACCGGCTCATCGCAGACGATCAGCTTCGGCCCCGTTACCAGCGCGCGCGCAATGCCGATGCGCTGCGCCTGCCCACCCGAGAATTCATGCGGGTAGCGATCGACCATTTCCGGTTGCAGGCCGACGCCTTCCATCATCGACATCACGCGCTCGCGCCGCGCCGCCGCATTAAGGTCGGGCCGCAAGGCGCGAAGCGGTTCGGCAACGATCTCGCCCACCGTCATTCGTGGATTGAGCGAGGCGAGCGGGTCCTGGAAGATGATCTGCAGGTCACGCCGGAGCAGCCGCATCTCCTCGCCGTGGATGTCGAGCAGATTGCGGCCCAGCCAGAGCACCTTGCCGTCGTCGGCGCGCAGCAATTGCAGGATGCAGCGGCCGAGCGTGGACTTGCCGCAGCCGCTCTCGCCCACGATCCCCAGCGTCTCACCGCGGCGGATCGAGAAGGAAATGTCCTGCAGGGCCTTTAGCTTGAGGGGCTTGGAAAACAGACCTCCCCGAATGGCGAATGTCTTGTTCAGCCCCTCGATCCTCAGCAGTTCCTCGTCGCTCAAGCTGCGTCCTCCTTGCGAATGAGCGGCGCACCGTAAAAACACGCCTTGGACCGGCCTCCAGGCAGCGTGGTCAGCGCCGGAACCTCGGCGAAACACCGATCGAACCGATAGGGGCAGCGCGGATGGAACACGCATCCGTCCGGCAGATGTTCCATATTGGGCGGGGCACCGGTGATCGGGCTCAGCCGGCGCGCGCGCTCTTCGATATGCGGCGTCGAATTGAGCAGGCCCAGCGTATAGGGATGCCGCGGATCATAGAACAGTTCGTCCACCGTTCCCGTTTCCACGGCGCGCCCCGCATACATCACCATCATCCGGTCGGCGAGGCCGGCGACGACACCCAGATCGTGGGTGATCATCACAAGCGACGTACCGAAATCGTGGATCAGCGTGCGGAAGAGATCGAGCATCTGCGCCTGCACCGTGACGTCGAGTGCCGTCGTCGGCTCGTCGGCGATCAGCACCTTAGGCCGGCAGAGAAGCGCCATGGCGATCATCACACGCTGCCGCATGCCGCCCGAAAGCTCATAGGGATAGGAATTGGCGCGCCGCGCCGGCTCGGAGATACCCACCCGCTCCAGCATCTCGATCGCAGCGCGGATGGCGCGCGGCTGGTCGTAGCCCTGATGGCGCACCAGCACCTCGGCCAGCTGCGTCTGGACCTTCAGCGTCGGATTGAGCGACGTCATCGGATCCTGGAAGATCATCGCAATGTCTCGGCCGCGGATCTCGTCGAGCTCCCGTGACGGCAGGCCGAGCATGTTCGTTCCGGCCAGCTCCGCAACACCGGTCGCGCGGCCATTCTTGGCGAGCAGGCCCATGACGCCCATGAATGCCTGGCTCTTGCCGGAGCCGCTCTCGCCCACGACCGCCAGCGTCTCGCCCGGCTCCAGCGAGAAACTCAGATCGCGCACGGCGTGGACTTCGGACTTATGCAACTCGAACTTCACGTCGAGATGCTTCACATTCAGGATCGGGGCCATGCTCTAGCGGTCCTTGGGGTCGAGCGCGTCCCGCAGTCCGTCGCCGATATAGGTCAGGCACAAAAGCAGGGTCACGAGGATGACGGCGGGGAAGGCGAGCAGCCATGTCTGGCTCTCGGCGACCTGCGCGCCCGCCGAGATCAGCGTTCCAAGCGAGGTCTGCGGCTCCTGCACGCCAAGCCCGAGATAGCTGAGGAAGCTCTCGGTGATGATGATCTCGGGCACGGTCAGGGTGGCGTAGATCACCACTGGGCCGGTGAGGTTGGGCACGATGTGGCGGCCGATGATCGTCTGCGATTTTGCGCCGCCGGCGCGCGCCGCCTCGATGAACTCGCGCTCCTTGAGGCTGAGCGTCTGCCCGCGCACGATGCGCGCCATGGTCAGCCATTCGAGCGCGCCGATGCCGACGAAAAGCAGCACCGGGCTGCGCCCGAAGATCACCACGAGGATGATGACGAACAGCACATAGGGCATGGCGTACATGATATCGACGAAGCGCATCATGACCGCATCGATGCGTCCGCCGAAATAGCCCGAGATTGCGCCGTAGAACGTGCCGATTACGACTGACACGATCGTCGCGACAGCGGCGACGATGAGGGACATCTGCGTGCCCTGCAGGCAGCGAGCGAGCAGGTCGCGGCCATTGGCATCGGTGCCGAAATAGTGCGCCTTCGAGAAGTCCGGTGGCTTGCGGATCGCGGTCCAGTCGACCTTCGAATATTCCCAGGGCGCAAAATACGGGCCGATGAACGCGATCAGGACGATCAGAACGACAATGGCGATCGAAATGACCGCAGCCCTGTTGCGCATCAGGCGGCGCAGCGCATCCTGCGTCAGCGAGCGGCCTTTGGGGGCATCGAGCTTTTGCAGAGTGTCGGCGTAGCGGGTCAGCACTACGTCCTTGGCAGTGATCCCGGCCATCAGCTGTACTTCACCTTGGGATCAAGCCACGCATACAGCAGGTCCACGATCAGATTGAGAACGAGAATGATGACCATGTAGAGAATGACCGTACCGAGGACGAGGCCGTAGTCCCGGTTGAGCGCGGCCTGGATGAAGTACTTGCCGATGCCCGGCAGGCCGAAGACCTGCTCGACCACGAGCGAGCCGGTCAGCAGATAGGACAGACCCGGCCCCAGATATGACACGACCGGCAGCAGGGCGGGCTTGATCGCATGGCGGATGAGCACCAGTCGCGCGCCGATGCCCTTGGCCTTTGCCGTGCGGATATAGTTGGTGCCGAGCACCTCGATCATCGAGCCGCGCATGAGCCGCGAGACGCGCGCCAGATGCGCGAGCGACAGCACGGTGATGGGCATGACCAGATGCGGTATCGAGCCCGGGAAGTATCCTCCCGCCGGGAACCAGTCGAGATAGACGCCGAATACGAGCTGCAGGATGTGGGCGGTGAGGAAATTGGGAACGACGACCCCGACCATCACGACGAGCACGAGCACATAGTCCGGCCACTTGTTCTGGTAGAGCGCCGCCAGCACGCCCGCGAGGATGCCCATCGTCGTCGCGATGATGAAGGCGCTGAAGCCGAGGGTCAGCGTGAACGGCAGGCCCAGCCCCAGCAGTTCGCTGACCGAATAGGTCTTCACGACCATGCTGGGCCCGAGATCGCCATGCAGCAGCCGCCAGACATAGAGCAGGTACTGGACCGGCAGCGGCTGGTCCATGTTGTAGGCCGCGAGAAGATTGGCCTTGATCTCCGCCGGCAGCGCCCGCTCGCGGTCGAACGGACCGCCCGGCGCCAGCCGCATCACGAAGAAGCACGCCGTCACCGCGATGAACGCCACCGGCAGCATCGAGAGGACGCGCTTGAGTGCATAGTTAAGCATTGAGGATGCGGCTCCGCCGACGCGACGATGTCAGCTCAGATCCAGAAGAAAATGGGATCGCGGCAGCAAGCGCCGCGATCCCGGTGATGGAACTTACTCCGCCTTGGACATGTAGCGGACGAAATGCCGATCGACGGCATTGTCTTCGAAGCCGCTGATCTTCGGCGACACGACCCACTTCGACACATAGTCGTAGATCGGGATCGCACCATACTCGTCCATCGCGATCTTCTCGGCCTGATGCATCAGACCGGCGCGCTTGACGAGATCGAGCTCCTTGGCCGCCTGGTCGAGCAGGCTGTCATACTCCGGATTGGAGTAACGGCCATAGTTGTTGCCCCAGGCGATCTTGCCGTCGGCCTGCTTGGTTCCGGTCCGCAGCAGGTCGAGCATGTTGCTGGCATCATTATAGTCCATGATCCAGCCTGCGCGGCCAACCTGGTAGTCGCCGGCATCGAGGGCGTCGTAGTGAACACCGGTCTCCGCGTTGAACAGATCGACCTTTACGCCAATCGCCTCCCACATGGCGCCGATTGCGACGGCGATGCGGCGGTGGTTGTCATTGGTGTTGTAACGCAGCTGCAGGCTGAGCGGATTGGCCGGGGTATAGCCCTTGGACGCCATGATCGCAGCGGCCTGCTTGACCTTCTCTTCATAGGGAAGATCCTGCCAGTCGTTCTTGTAGGTCTCGCCTTCATAGCTCGCGGTACCCGGCGGGACCCAGCTATAGGCCGGCAGGTCGCCGGTGCCCAGGATGTCGCGTCCGATCACGTCGCGCTCGATCGCCATCGACAGCGCCTTGCGGATTTCGACGTCGTCCAGCGGCGGCTTTTCCTGGTTCAGCACGTAGTAGTAGACCGCCAGGATCGGCGACACATGCGCCTCGCCCGGATACTGGTCCTGCAGCAGTTGGTACTGATCCGTGGGGAAGTCGGAGAGCAGATCGAACTCGCCGGCGCGGTAGCGGTTGAGCGCCGCCGCGTTGTCTTCGAGGACGTGATAGAAGACCTCGTCGATCTTCACATTGGCCGCGTCGTAGTATTTGTCGTTCTTGACCGAACGCACATAGGAGCCCGGCACCCATTCGGTGATCTTGAACGCCGCGTTGCACAGAATGTGCGTGGTGGACGCCCAGTCCTCGCCATTGGCCTGCACGTCGGCAGTCGGAACGGGATAGAGGCTCGGATGCGTGAGAGCGCCGAGGAAATACGGCGTCGGTGACAGCAGCGTGTACTGCACCGTCTTATCGTCCACCGCCTTGATCCCGATCGTCGACGGGTCGGTCGAAGCGCCGGAATTGTAATCGTTTGCGCCGGCGATGAAGCCGGCGAGATAGGCATATTCGGCCGCGGTCTTCGGGTTCACGAGACGCTCGAGGCCGGTCACGAAATCCTGCGCCGTTACCGGAGTGCCATCGGACCAGACGATATCGTCGCGCAGATGGAAGGTGTAGGTGAGGCCGTCCTCGGACACGTCATAGGACTTGGCCTGGCCCAGGATCGGTTCGCCCTTGACGTCGATGGTCATGAGACCTTCGATACAGTCGGAGATGGGCCGGTCTTCCCAGTTGCCGGACTGCTTGGCCGGATCGAGCGTGCGCGGATCGCCGCCATTGTGAAGGTTCAGCGTGACCGCCATCGCGGTGCTGGACATCATCAGCGCAATCGTGCTTGCCCCAAGCGCTGCGCCAAAGATCTGTTTGATCTTCATTGGGTTCCCATCTCCTTGTTTGACTTTTCCTGACGACCGGAGTTCTTGCCCCGGCTTCGATCTTGTGGACCGCTGCTTTTTGAACAGTCGGTCAAGATTTCAGAACCGTATATGGCAAAACCGTCCACTGACAAGAAAAAGCATGACGTAAGCGTCAACTCTCGTGTGAACCCGGTCCAAAGCCTTACGCGGCTTCCACTATTGCCGTAACGCCCTGGCCACCTGCGGTGCAGACCGAGACGAGCGCGCGCCCCCTGCCCGCCTGGCTCAGCAGCTTCGCGGTCAGCCCGAGGATGCGCGCGCCGGTGGCGGCAAACGGGTGGCCATAAGCAAGGCTCGAGCCCTTCACATTGAGCCTGGCGGTGTCGATGGCCCCCATCGGGGATTCCCGGCCTAGCACGTCGCGGCAGTAATCGGGGTCTTCCCAAGCCTTGAGCGTACATAGCACCTGCGCCGCAAAGGCCTCGTGGATCTCATAGAAATCGAAATCCTGCAGCGCCAAATTGGAGCGCTTCAGCATGTCGCTGACGGCAATCGTCGGCGCCATCAGCAGGCCTTCGCCATGGGCGAAATCGTTCGCCGCAACCTGCCCCGCGACCAGATAGCCGAGCACCGGCAAGCCCGCCTGCCGCGCCCAGTCCTCGCTGGCCAGAAGAACCGCCGACGCACCGTCGGTCAGCGGCGTCGAATTGGCGGCGGTCATCGTGCCGTGGCCGGAGGTCTTGTCGAAGGCCGGCTTCATCGTCGCCATCTTTTCAAGCGAGGTGTCGGCACGGACATTGTTGTCCTTGAGCACGCCGGCGAACGGCACGACCAGATCGTCGTGGAAGCCTTCGTCATAGGCGCGCGCCGCGTTTTGGTGACTGCGCAGCGCCAGCTCATCCTGTGCTTCGCGGCCAATGTCCCACTGCCGCGCCATTAGTTCGCAATGCTCGCCCATGGAGAGGCCCGTGCGCGGCTCCTGCGTGGATGGCGCGACAGGGGCCAGTTCGCCGAAGCTGAAGCCCTTGAACGCCGCCAGCTTTTCCTGCGGCGTGCGCGCGCGGTTGAGCTCGACCAGCCGGTGCTGGAACTTGCTGCCCAAGACGATCGGCGAATCCGAAACCGTGTCGGTCCCGCAGGCGATGCCGCTTTCGATCTCTCCGCATGCGATCTTGGCGCCAAGGTTCAGCGCGGCCTGCAGCGACGTGCCGCACGCGATCTGGAGATTAGTGCCGGGCGTGCGGGGCGAATAGCCGGCATCGAGCGCCGCTTCGCGCGCCACGTTGAAATCTCGGCTATGCGCGATCACCGCGCCGCCCATGACTTCGTCGATCTTGCGGTCGCGCAGACCATATTTGTCGGCCAGCCCGCCCAGTGCCGCCGCGAGCATCGAAAGGTTGGTTTCCTCGGCGTAGCCCGTGTAGGCCCGGCAGAAGGGAATGCGCGCCGATCCGACGATGGCCACCCGTCTCAATCCGGCCATCACGCTTTCCCTTCCCTGCGTGCATTCATTGGGCCGCCGAGGAACGGCGCGAAGCCGGTGCCGAGGATCACGCCGATATCGGCAAGATCGGCATTGGCCACCACGCCTTCCTTGACCACAACCTCGGTGGTATCGACCAGCGGCTTCACGAGCTCGCGCCCAAGTCCGGCAAGGTCCGGATGCGAAGGCGGCGGCGCCTTCTCGGCCTTGCCGTCAACCCATTTGTAGAAGCCCTCGCCGGTCTTGCGCCCGAGCTTCTTGTCGGCGACAAGCCGCGAGAATTTGGAGTCGGCGGGAACGGCCTGGCCAAGCTCGCGCGCGACGCTCGCACCGACATCGAGACCTACGGTATCCATCAGCTCGATCGGACCCATGGGCATCCCGAACGCGACGGCCGCGGCATCGAGCAACTCCTTGCTCTCGCCTTTCTCGACACGCTCCACCGCGCCCAGCATGTAAGGCATCAGCACGCGGTTGACGAGGAATCCGGGCGCTGACTTGACCTGCACGGGGCTTTTGCCGATCGCGAGTGCGAAACTCGCGCCGAGCGCCACATCACGATCGATATTGAAGCCCGAGCGGATCACCTCGACCAGCGGCAGCGACGCCACCGGGTTGAAGAAGTGCAGCCCGATCAGCCGCGATGGGTCCTTGAGCTTCTCTGCGATGCGCTCGAGCTCGATCGAAGACGTATTGGTCGCAAGGATCGCGTCCGGTTTCGCCTTCGACTCGGCGTCGGCGAATATCTTCTGCTTGATCTCGAGATTCTCGACCACGGCTTCGATGATGACATCGGCGCGGGCTATGCCCTTGCCATCCGGATCGGCTTCGAGCCGCGCCATCGCGGAATTGACTTCGGTCGGCGTCTTGAGGCGTTTCCTGAACAGCTTCTTCGCACGGTCCAGCGCCGGCTTGATCCGATCCATGTCGAGGTCCTGCAGCGTGACGCCGAGGCCTCGCAACGCGCACCAGGCAGCGATGTCGCCGCCCATCACCCCGGCACCGATGACATGCACCCGCGCGAAGCTCGGCTTCTCGCCCTTGAGCCCCTGCTTCTTCAGCGACTCCGACAGGAAGAACACGCGGCGCAGATTGCGCGACGTGTCGGAGCCGAGTAGCGGCACGAAACCTTCGGCCTCACCGTCCACCATGGCGCGCCAATTGCCGCCGCGGCGGGCGAACAGATCGATGAGCGCATAGGGCGCCGGATAATGCTCGGGGCGCGCCTTCTTGCCGGCTTCGGCGCGCATGCGTTGCGCGATCTGCGCGCGGATCGGCCCCCACACCATGATGCGCTGGATCAGCGGTGCCGGCGTCGATCTGCGCTTCTGCAGCATCGCCTTGCGCGCTTCCCAGTGAAGGTTATCGCGATGCCGCACCAGCTTATCGACCAGTCCCATGCGGCGCGCCGCGCTGGCACGGATCATCCGCCCCGTCAGCATGGCCTGCATCGCTTCGACCGGCCCCGCCTGGCGGATCGAACGGCCGGTTCCGCCGAAGCCCGGGAAGATGCCGAGATTGACCTCGGGAAAGCCCACCCGTGTCTTCTCGTCATTGACCGCGATGCGGTAGTGGCAGGCCAGCGCCAGTTCGAACCCGCCGCCAAGGCAAAAGCCATGGATGGCTGCGACGACCGGCACCTTGAGCGTCTCGATGCGGTCCATCACGGCATGGGCGCGTTTCAGCGCAGCCGGCAGGAGCGAGGGATCGGCCAGTGAGTCGAACTCGCGCACGTCGGCGCCGGCAATGAATCCCGAGGGCTTTGCCGAAAGAATCGTCACGCCCTTGAGCTCGCCGCTTGCGGCCAGCTCCTCCAGCCGGATGACGATCGCGTCCAGTTCGGTGAGCGCCTGCGTGCTGAGCGTGTTGACGGGAACATTGGGCGTGTCGATCGTCAGCCAGCCCAGACCTTCGAAGTCGAGCTCGAAGCGCCAATTGGCCGCGGCCGGCATCTGAGGTTGCGGGACCATCGATTACTCCGCTGCCCGCTCGGCGCCGGTCAACTGGCGCGCGGCCAGCTCGTCCGGATCGAAATCGTCCACCCGGATGACACGATCCGTCGCCTGATCGGCAAGCCGCAGCATCGCGGCTTCCGCCTCGGTCAGTATCTGGGCATCGACCGCATCGGTGATGGCATCGCGGTCGAGACGCCGCTCGATCAAGCCCTTCTTGATGGCACGCACGAACTTGGTTTCGATGTCCTCCGCGCGCGTCACCTTGAGCAGCGCATCCTCAAGAACGCCCGTGACGTCCTTCGGGTCCACGCTGACATAGGTGCCGAGCGTCAGCCGATCGCGGAATTCGCCCGGCCGGAGAACCGCGCGGGCGAATTTGTAGGTGTCGCGGTCGCGCGCCGGCCGCTTGTGCCGGCCATAGGGGAACACGAGGACGCGCATAAGCCAGGCAAGCGGTCGGTAGGGAAAGTTCGCGAATACGCCGGCAAAGCTCTGTTCGATGGCATAGAGGCTGTCGCGAGCGATCGCATTGACCAGCGGCGCATCTTCCTTGATCCGCCCCTCGTCCTCATAACGCTTGAGCACTGCCGAGAGCAGATAGAGCTCCGACAGGATGTCGGCCAGACGGCCGGCAATCTGCTGTTTTCGCTTGAGATCGCCGCCGAGGAACGCGACGGTCCAGTCGCCCACCAGCGCGAAGCTCTGCGAATAGCGCGCCAGTTGGCGGTACCAGCCCGCCATCTCATGCGTCACCGGCGTCGATGCGAATTGCCCGAGGCTCAGCGCATGCAACAGGCTGCCCACGATATTGCGCAGCATGAAGCTGACATGGCCACCGAATGCCCTGTCGAAGTCCGCGAGACCTTTGCTCCTGTCCGGATTCTGCACCGCTGCGATCTCGGCATAGAGATACGGGTGGGCCCGCAGCGCGCCCTGCGCGAAGGTGATGAGTGTCCGCGTCAGGATGTTGGCGCCCTCGACCGTGATGGCGACGGGCGTCGTCATGTAGCCCGAGAACAGATAGTTCGACGGGCCATCCTGCACGGCGCGGCCGCCATGAATATCGAGCGCGTCATTGACCCGGTCGCGCATGGCGTCGGTCGTGCGGTATTTCAGCAGCGCACCGATGACCGCGGGCCTCTGCCCCTCATCGACCATCGAGGCCGTGAGTCCGCGCGCCGCCTCGAATGTGTAGGCCGACCGCACGAGGCGCGACAGCGGCTCGGCCACGCCCTCCATGATGCCGACGGAGATGCCGAACTGGCGGCGGATACGCGCATAGGCCGACGTGACGCGCAGCGCCTGCTTGATCGACACCGTGCCGATCGCCGGCAGCGATATGGCGCGCCCCGTAGAAAGGCATTCCATCAGCATGCGCCAGCCCTGCCCGGCATAGTCGACGCCGCCGATCAGGAACTCCATCGGGATGAAGACATTGCGGCCCCGGGTCGGCCCGTTCATGAATGCTGACCGCGCCGGGAAATGACGCCGCCCGATCTCGACGCCACCAAAGCTCGACGGGATCAGCGCGAGCGTAATCCCGCGGTTCTCGTCCTCGCCGATCAGATGGTCGGGATCGTGCAAATGGAAGGCGAGGCCAATCAGCGTCGCCACCGGCGCCAGCGTGATATAGCGCTTGTCCCAGCTGACTTTCACGCCCAGCGTCTTCTTGCCCTCATACATGTCCCAGGCAACGACACCGACATCGCGCATGCCGGCAGCATCCGAGCCCGCATGCGGGCCGGTGAGCGCGAAGCAGGGCACCTCTTCGCCTTTGGCCAGCCGAGGCAAATATTTCTTTTTCTGCTCTTCGGTGCCGTATTTCTCGAGCAGCTCGCCCGGCCCGAGTGAGTTGGGCACCATCACGGTGATCCCGGCGGCGACCGAGCGGCTCGCGACCTTGCTCACCACCTGGCTCTGCGCCTGGGCGGAGAAGCCGAGGCCGCCCCACTCCTTGCCGATGAGCATGCCGAGGAAGCCCTTCTCCTTGAGATAGGACCAGACTTCCGGCGGCAGATCGGCGCGATTGTGCCGCGTGTCCCAGTCGTCGAGCATCGAGCAGACGACATTGACGGGACCGTCGAGGAAGGCCTGCTCTTCGGCGGTGAGGGTCGGCTTGCGGATCGAGAGCAGCTTGTCCCAGCGCGGGCGGCCCGAGAACAGCTCGGCATCCCAGCCCACCGTGCCGGCGTCGAGCGCCTCCTGCTCGGTGCGGCTGACGCGCGGCAGGATGGATTTGACGATGCGATAGGCCGGCGCCATCAGCACCGCGCGGCGGATCGGCGTCACGGTGAGGAGTCCGAGAATGACGGCCGGCAAAAGCGCGAGGATCCAACCGGCGAGATCAATCCGCAGCCACAGGCCATCCTCGATCGAGATGCGGCTCAGGACACCGATGATTGCGGCTGCAAGCGCCCATTGCCAGAGCGGCGCGCGGCGCATGGCGAGCAAGGCGGCGATGATCAGTGCGAGGATTGTCACGGCCCAGGCCATGGCTTCCAGTTCTCCACGCGACGGAACGGGTTCCTGCCGCGCACCCAGTCGAGCCCCAATAGGTCAGATTGACGTATACGTCAACCTGAGGGTCACGGCGCGATCTTGCTAATCCCGGAATTCGTAGCAGAATCAGGTCACTTATCCCTTGTCGCAGCGGCGGCAGTTTGACGCTTACGTCAACCCATGCTCTTCTCTCCGAGGACGCTCGCGTCCGGAGGAGAACAAATGAGCCAGGACACCGCCCAGCCGGCGGATACCCACCTTCGCCCCTGGATCGACCACTATCCCGACGGGATCGAATGGGATGTCGACCTGAACCTCACCCCGGTCCATGAGCAGGTCCTGGCATCTTGCGACCGCAATCCGGATCTCGTCGCGCTCGACTTCCTTGGAGGCACGACGACCTATGGCGCGCTTGGCCGCGACATCCGCGCCTTCGCCGGCGCGCTGCAGTCGCAATATGGAGTGAGCAAGGGCACGCGCGTGGCGCTGCTGCTTCCCAACACGCCATTCTTCCCCGTCGCCTATTACGGCGTACTGATGGCCGGCGGCACGGTCGTCAACTGCAACCCGCTCTACACCGTCTCCGAGCTCAGTCACATCGTTTCGAACTCGGGCGCCGAGATCGTCGTCACGCTCGATCTCAAGCTGATCTTCGAGAAAGCGGAAGCGCTCGCGGTAGCCGGCCACGTCAAGAAAGTGATCCTCTGTCACTTCCCCGACGCGCTGCCGCTGGTCAAGAAGGTACTCTACAGCGTGGCCAAGCGTGGCGACCTCGCCCGACTTGCCCTCTCGCCGGCCGCCACGGCGACACGCTGGTATGCGGACCTGCTCCGCCGTGGGGACCTGCCCACGCCGGTCGCGATCGACGTCGAACGCGATGTGGCTGTCCAGCAATATACGGGAGGCACGACGGGCCTGCCGCGCGGCGCCATGCTGAGCCACAAGAACATCGCTGCCAATATGAGCCAGATCGACGCCTGGGGCTGCGGCCTCTTTTACGCGCCGAGCAAGGTGATGGCGGTTCTTCCCTTCTTCCACATCTTCGCGATGACGGTGTGCATGAACGTGCCGCTCTGCAACGGCATCCAGGTGGTGATGGTGCCGCGCTTCGAGATGAAGGGATTTCTCGATGCCATCGCCCGCACCGGCGTCAACATCCTGCCGGCAGTGCCGACGCTGATCCAGGCGCTGACGCGCGCCGACGCCGAGGGCGCCAGGAAACTCGCGAGTCTCGAGGTCGTTGTCTCCGGGGGCGCACCCTTGCCCAATGAGGTGCGCGAGAAGTTTGCCCGCGTGTCCAAGGCCCTTCTCGCCGAGGGCTACGGCCTGACGGAAGCCTCGCCGGTCGTTTGCTGTGCGGCGCTGCGCGTTCCGAGCAAGCCGATGTCGATCGGCCAGCCCCTGCCCGCGACCGACATCCGGCTCGTCGATGTCGACAGCGGCAAGGTGGTCCCGCTCGGCGAACGCGGCGAACTGCAGGTCAAGGGACCGCAGGTCATGCTGGGCTACTTCAACGATCCAGAGGCGACGGCCAATTCCTTCGTCGATGGCTGGCTGCACAGCGGCGACGTCGGCTACATGGATGCCGATGGCTATGTGTTCATCGTCGACCGCATCAAGGACCTCATTATCAATGGCGGCTTCAACGTCTATCCGCGCGTCGTCGAAGAGGCCCTGATGACGCATCAAGCGGTGGACGAGGTCTGTGTTATCGGCGCCTCCGACCAGCGCCGCGGCGAAGTGCCTGTCGCCTTTGTGAAGCTGCGCGAGGGAATGTCGGCCACGCAACAGGATTTGCAGGAATTTCTCGATTCGCGGCTCAACAAGCTTGAAATGCCGCGCGAGATCATCTTCAAGGATCAGCTGCCAAAAACCCTCGTAGGCAAGCTTTCCAAGAAGGACTTGCGCGAGGAGTACAAGGCGATGAAGGGGGCGCGGCGTGAACCGGCGTGAGAGCGAGAATCGCGATCTATTCGCCATCGCCGATCTCGCGCGCGAGTTCGGCATCTCGACCCGCGCCATCCGCTTCTACGAGAGCAAGGGCCTGCTCAATCCCGAACGCGTCGGCTCGACCCGCGTCTTCCGCCGCCGCGACCGCGCGCGGCTGATCCTGATTCTGCGGGGCAAGCGCCTGGGCTTCTCGCTGCGCGATATCTCGGACTATCTCAGCCTCTACGACGCCGACCGGACGCAGAAAGCGCAGGTGAACCTGCTCGTCGAGATGGTCGATGCCCGCATGGAGCAGTTGCAGGGGCAACTGGCCGACCTTCAGACCACCATCACCGAGCTGCGCGAGATCCGTAAGCTCGCCGGCGAACGTCTCGCCCAGACCCGCTAGCCGGGACTCACAATCATACGATCGCGAATGGAGATTCCGATGACCAAGCTCTACACGGCCGGCCGCGCCCTCTTCGCGCTCCTCGCGCTTGCGGCCCTTTCCGCCTGCACCGTCTTTTCGCAGACGCCGCTCGTCAGTGACAGCGAAGTGGCGACCCCCCTCGATCCCAGTTTCGCGCTGGTCTTCTATACCGAGGAGCCCGATGGCTACACCAAGGGCGACGACGATCCGCAGCCCTTTACCCTCACGCCCGCCGGCTACGAGGCCGGGGACAAATCGATGACCGTCCGCTTCGTACCGCTCGAGGGCAATCAGTACCTGCTGGCGGTCAACATGCAGGGCGGCAATCTCTATGGCGTCGCGCGCATCTTCGACAATCACGTGCTCGAAGTTCATCTCGTGCTCGATGAAGCCTACCAGGATGCGATCAAGGCCAAGCTGGCCTCGGCGCCCGCCGATATCTCCGGCGCCATCGCGATCACCGATGCGGGAGTCGAGGCGAAGACCCGGCCGGCCCTCGACTTTCTGGTGCAGATGCTCGCGGCGGGCGAAATCGGGCAGACGCCGATGATCGGATACATCGCGCCGTCGGCCACCGATCCCTTCCCCAGCGCGATCACGAAGGACGGCGACGGCTGGTCAGTGACCAACTAGCGGCTTCGCGGCTTGTAGTTCGTCGTCATCGGATCGGGCTTTTTCGGGCGCCGCCAGTTTCGCGGCGGCGCCGCAACGGGAATGTTCGTGCCCAGCCCCATCTGGCCCGGCGGCGGTTTGCGGACGGACGGGCCCTTGAGGTCATCGATCTGGTCGCGCAGCCGCGCGGCGAGCTCGTAGTCTTCCGCCACTGCGGCTTCCGCCATCTGGCGCGTCAACTCCTCGACCTTCTTCTGGATGGATTGCGACGACATCAGGTGGCCTCGAGGAAGATGCGCATGTCGTCGAGGGTCGCCGCCTCATTGGCCGGCTTGTCCCAGCGGATGCGATTGATGCGCGGGAAGCGCAGAGCCACGCCGGATTTGTGCCGCGTCGATTCCTGCGCACTGTCGAAGGCGACTTCGAACACCAGTTCCTTCCGCACTTCGCGCACCGGACCGAAGCTGTTGAGTGTATTGTTGCGCACCCAGCGGTCGAGCTGCTTGAGCTCCTCATCGGTGAAGCCGAAATAGGCTTTGCCGATCGGCACGATCTCGTTGCCCTTCCACACGCCGAATGTGTAGTCCGAGTAGAAGGACGAGCGCTTGCCGTGCCCGCGCTGCGCATACATCAGGATCGCATCGACCACATTGGGATCGCGCTTCCATTTGAACCACAGGCCCTTCGGCCGGCCCGGCACATAGGGGGACGATCTGAGCTTGACCATCACGCCCTCATGACCGTGTTCGGCGGCGCCGACGCGGCGCATCTCGGCGAGATCGTCCCAGCTCGTGAATGGCAGCACTTCGGATAAATCCATTCGGGTCTGCGGATTGGCCTTGAACCATGCCTCCAAATGCCGCCGCCGCTCCGTCCAGGGCAGAGTGCGGATGTCATCGCTACCGTCGAACAGCATGTCGTAAACGCGGATGAACGCGGGGAAGTCGTCCATCAGCTTCTGCGTCGCAACCTTGCGGTTGAGCCGCTGCTGCAGATCGTTGAACAGCGCCGGCTCGAAATCGTGCCCGACCAGCAATTCGCCGTCGAGCACGGCCTCACCGAAGACATTGTCGACGAGGTCGGGGAACGATCCTGCAATGTCGTCGCCGGTACGCGAGAAGAGCGAGACATTGCCTTTGCCCATGATGAGCTGCACGCGGATGCCGTCCCACTTCCACTCGGCCGAAAAATCGGCCGGGTCGAGGATGGCGAGGTCCTTGACCTCGTCGATCGGGTTGCTGAGCATCAGCGGATGGAAGCGCGAGGCGTGGTCGACATCCGGCCGCGCCTCCCTGCCCTCCAGCCACGAGAACAACGCCATGTAGGGCATTTCGAGCCCGTGCCAGATCTCCTCGAGCTCTTGCAATTCCTTATTGCCCAGCGCTGCAAGCGCCGTCTTGGCGAGGCGAGCACTGAGCCCGATGCGCAGCGCGCCAGTCGCGAGCTTCACCAGAGCCCAGCGTTCATTGATCGCGGCGCGCGTCAGCAGCGAGGCGATGAGCGCCGGCAGCTCCGACTTGCTGGTCGTGTTGAACAGCTCGATCAGCTCAGTGAGCGACGGCAGATCTTCCTGCGCGCCATGATGCGGCCAGATCAGCGCGATGGTCTCGCCGAGATCGCCGACATAGTCATAGCTGAGCGCGAAGAGATGCGGATCGACCTCCCGCGTCACCACGTCTCGCAACACTGCCGGCTTGACGTTCTTGAAAGTCAGCGCACCGGTCAGGATGGCGAGGGCATAGCCGCGATCGGGATCGGGCGTCGTCGCAAAATACTGCGTCAGCGCTTCGAGCTTGCGGTTGCGCGACGGCGTGAGCGCCAACAGCTCGAGCAATTGGGCGAATTTCTTCATTCGTCCGAACCCGAATCTTCGCCTTCTTCATAGGCCTCGATATTGAGCGGCTCGGCGGCGAGGCCCTGGAGCTGGCTCCAATAGACCAGCGCGTCCTCGCGGCCATGTGTCACCCACACTGTATCGGCCCCTGTCTCGAGGATGGACTGTCGAAGCTCGTTCCAGTCACAGTGATCCGAGATGACCAGCGGCAGCTCGACGCCGGACTGTCGGGCGCGCTGCTTGACGCTCATCCAGCCCGAGGCGACGGCGAGCACCGGATCGGGCAGTCGCCGCGACCAGCGATCCTTGATGGCCGAGGGTGGGGCGATGACAATCTGGCCCGCGAGTTCGGGCTTGCTGGCTTCGATGGCGGGGCGAAGCTCGCCGAGCGGAATGCCGCGCTCTTCATAGAGCCGGCAGAGCGGAATCATCGCGCCGTGCAGATAGATCGGCGCGTCATAGCCGGACTCGCGCAGCAGCGAGATGACGCGCTGCGCCTTGCCGAGCGCATAACAGCCGATGACATGAGCGCGATCGGGAAAGCTCGCGACCGAGCGCAGGAGCTTGTCGATCTCGTCCGCCGGTTTCGGATGCTGGAACACCGGAAGGCCGAACGTCGCCTCGGTGACGAGGAGGTCGCATTTGACCAGCTCGAAGGGCGCGGCTGTGCGGTCCGGCAGGCGCTTGTAGTCGCCGGTAACCACGATCACCTTGCCCTGATATTCGAGCCGTACCTGCGCGGAGCCGAGGACATGTCCCGCAGGATGAAGTGAGATGGTGACGCCATCGATCTGCCGCGTCTCGCCATAGGGCAGCGCGTCGAAGGAGCCCGCACAGTCCTCGTCATAGCGCGCCTTCATGATGGCGATGGTGTCGGGCGTTGCGAGGACGGCGCCGTGGCCCGGCCGTGCATGGTCGGCGTGGCCATGCGTGATGATGGCCCGCCCCCGCGGCTGCGGCGGATCGACATAGACGCCGATCGGCGTCACCTTCAGGTCGCGGCTGAGAAAGGGCTGGGCCATGCCCCACTATAACGCAAAGCGCGGCAGGACGGTTCAGAGAACCTTCGTGACCTCGAGGAAGCCTTCGCGCTCGGCATTAGCAGCGGCGATGGCAGGTTCGGAACCCATCACCACGACGCGCGCCGCCTTCGACAGCACCTCCAATGCATCTGCCAGGCGCTTGAAATCGGCGACAGAGGCACCGAGGATTTCGTCGCGGCGCTTCTGGCGATTGGCGTCGTCATTGCCGGTCAGCTCCCAGATCAGCGAGATATGGCCCTTGGCGTCCGGCAACCGGTAGGTATCCACTTGGCCGATAACGCCGATGATCGAACGAACCAGATCCTGCTCGCCGATGCCCTGGCGGAGGAAAGCCGAAGCGCCGTCATAGGCCTTGAGCGTTTCGATCAAATTTGGATCGCGATAAGACGTAAAGACGAAATTGCCCGAGAGCGGATCGAAGCCGGCCGAGCCGCCATAAGCGCCGCCCTGCACGCGCACCTTGTCCCACAGATAAGTCGTGTTGAGATGCTGCAGCGCCACGGAGGTCGCGCCCGTATGCTCATAGCCGAGCGCATAGAGATTGGCGCCCTTGGCGACGTAGTTGACCTGCGCCGGGAACGTCAGGCCTTCCGATTTCTGCGCGGCCAGCGGCCACGCTTCCATCGGCATTTTGCTCACAGGCAAGCTTGAGACGAAGGCTTCGAGCTGCGGGCGGAAGCCCTGCCAGCTCGCATCCTCAGTCGTCACATTGACGACCATGCTCTCGCGGTCGATCAGGATCTCGCGCAGGGCGACAAGCGCGGCTTCCACCTTGAGCCAATCGCTGTCGATCTGCTTGACGAGCTCGCGCAGGAAGAACAGATAGCTGATCCCCCCACTCTGCTCGTTGAACCATGAGGCGTGGTTGAGCGAAGCGCCGAGGCGGCCCGCCGCGAGACCGCTGCCGCGGCCAGCGAGCGAGGATTCGAAGCCCGCCTTCTCCTCGAGCGCCATCTGGCGGATACGCTCGCGATTGCCGAACTGCGCTGAGGCCAGCACGTCCGAGATGATGGCGAGGAGCTCACCGGCCTTGTCGGGTACGGCCTTGCCGCGGATGAAAAGCCAGGCCGCGACGTTCTCGTGGTCGCGCATCATCGAGACATGGCGCGAGGGACCGACGCCCCCGGTGGAACGGCCGATGCGCTGCGTCAGCGACACGAAATCTTCCTTGGCCGTGCCTGTCTGGAACAGGGCGCGCGAGAAGATTGAGAGATAGGGCACGAGCCGCGCCGGCACGCGGCGGAGGTCGAAGCCGAGATCGAGATAGATGATGCCGTTCGTCGGCAACGCATGCGTGTAGAGCCTTGCGCCGGCAACCGTGCCGCGCTCGATCGGGATCGGCTTGTTGGTGCGGTCGAGGTCCTTGAGGCCGAGCGTCGGCACCTTCGCGAGGGCTTCGGGCGGATCGACCGCCTCCTGCAGGGCCTTGAGGTGGGCCGTCTCGGCGACGACCTCCGCGCGCGCGGCCTCATCCATCGCGGCAGCTGCTGCGTCGAGCCGCGCCCGTTCCTCCGCCGCTTCGCGCGCCGCTTGGTCCGTGTCGGGCGTGAGCAGCACGGTGGTGCGATGCTGGTTGGCGACGAGCCGCTCGGCAATCAGCGTCTCGAAGACGCGCTCGCCGGCCGCGATCTTGGCCTTGAGCGACGCCAGCGGCCTCTCATAGGTCAGCGCCTCGAAAGGATCGCCGCCATGCAGCCAGCCGCGCATTGTGCGGAACATCAGCGCCATGCCGCGCGGAAACGAACCGGTGTTGTTCTCGCGGATGGCGAACTCGAAGGAGTTCATCGAGGCTTCGATCGTGCCGCGGTCGATGCCATCCTTGGCGAGACGCGCCAGCGTATCGAGGATCAGCGCCTCGACCTTGCCCTTGTCCGCTTCGTCGATGCCCTTGAGGCCGACGGTGAAGAAGGGCTGGCGGAAATCGTCGGCGATGCCCGAGCCCGTGAGCCCCTCGCCCAGGCCGGAATCGGTGAGCGCCTTACGCAGCGGCGCGGCAGAATTGCCGACCAGGATGTGCTCGAGCACATTGAGCGCCATCACCGTCTCGGGATCGTCGATCTCGTCCAGCATCCAGTTGACGGTGACCATGCCGGTCTTCTTGCCGGGCTCCGCATCGGTGGCCGAATAGGTCCCGGTGATCTGGCGCGGCGCGCTCCAGCGCGGCTGCAGCTTCACCGAGGAATCGACAGGCGCAGCGTCGAACTGGCTGAGATAGGTATCGAGCAACTCCAGCCGCTTGTCCGCCGGATCGTCGCCATAGAACACAATTCTGGAATTGGACGGATGATAGAACCGCTTGTGGAAATTCTTGAAGTAGTCATAGGTGAGATCGGGGATCGCCTTGGGATCGCCGCCCGAATTCACGCCATAGGCATTGTCGGGATAGAGCGTCTGCTGGCTGAGCTTGCCGAGCAGCGCGGCAGGCGAGGAATAGGCGCCCTTCATCTCGTTGAACACCACGCCCTTGAAGGCGAGCGGCATCTGCGTGCCGTCCGCCTCGTAGTGCCAGCCCTCCTGCCGGAAGGTGTCCTCGCTGATCAGCGGGAAGAACACGGCATCGAGATAGACATCGACGAGATTGTAGAAGTCCTGAAGGTTCTGCGACGCGACCGGATAGGCGGTCTTGTCGGGGAACGTCATCGCGTTAAGGAAAGTGTGGAGTGAGCCCTTGAGAAGCTCCACGAAAGGCTTCCGGACCGGATACTTCCGCGAGCCGCAGAGCACCGAATGCTCGAGAATATGCGCCACGCCCGTCGAATCCTCGGGCGGCGTCCTGAAGGTGATGCCGAACACCTTGTTCTCGTCGTCATTGAGAAAGCTCAGCACCTCGGCGCCGGTCTTCTTGTGGCGGTAGAGGCGGACCTCGGAGGAAATCTCGGGGATCGTCTCGTCGCGGACGAGATCGAAAGCGGCATGCACGGACATTGGGCTCACTCAGGGCGGAGCGCTTTCAGGAAAAGTGCGAACGGTTTTCCGGTTCGAAAGCGCGACAAACGAAAAACCAGGGTGAGCGAATGTAGGGGCTGGAATGGGGCTTTGGAAGGGCGGTGACGGCGGTGTGACCGGTCCTAAATCCCGCCCCTCACTTCGGGCCGCACCTTCTCCAGATAGAAATCCTTGAGCTTCTGGTGCAGCGCCTCGGGCAGCGGGTCCATCCTGCTCGTGGCCGCATTGGCCTCGAGCTGGGCCGGCTTCGTCACGCCCGCGATGATCGTGGACACCGCCGGCTGGTCGAGAATCCAGCGCAAAGCGAGATCGGCGAGGCTCATGCCGGCGGGGAGCCAATGCTTGATCTCGTCGGCGAAACCGACGCCCTTCTCGAACGGCAAGCCCGAGAAGGTCTCGCCGACATAGAAGGCATCGCCGTCGCGATTGTAGTTGCGATGGTCCTGCGCGGTGAAGGTGGTCGTCTTGCTCATCTTGCCCGAGAGCAGGCCCGAAGCGAGCGGCAGGCGGACGATGATGCCGACATTGGCCTTCTGCGCCGCGGGAAACAGCGTGTCGATCGCGTCCTGCCGGAAGAGATTGAAGATCGTCTGCAGCGCCGTGCAGCTGGGCGAGCGGAGCGCGAGCATCCCCTCCTCCACCGTCTGCACGCTCGCGCCCCAGTGGCGGATGAGGCCGGCATCACGCATATCGTCGAGCCAGGTGAAGATCTCGCCGTCGCGCAGCACGTCGATCGGAATGCAGTGAAGCTGTGCGAGATCGAGCGTCTCGACGCCGAGCCGCTTGATGGAACCGGACAAGCTGTCCTTGACCTTCTCGCGCGTGTAGCGGGTCATGCCCTCGAACTGCGGACCACGGCCGAGCTTGGTCGCAACGAACACGCCCTTTTTGTCTTTGAACGCACCGATACGCGACTCGGATTCACCGCCGCCATAGACGTCGGCCGTGTCCCAGAAATTGACCTCGAGCGAACGCGCGGTCTTGAGGATACCCCGTGCCGTCTCGTCGCTGACCGGACCGAAATCGCCGCCGAGCTGCCAGCAGCCGAGGCCAATCTCGCTGACCTGATAGCCGGTCTTGCCGAGCGTCCGCTGTTCCATCCGGCTACTCCTTGCGCAGCTTTGCGGGGGTCAGATCGACGCCGCTGGCCTTGCCGACGAACTGCGGCAGATGCGGCACATAGTCCTCCGCCCCGTCGCCGCCCGCGAGATAAGCGAGCGCGAAGCTGTTCTTCGCGGCATTTCCGACCGGGTTCAGCACTTTGGCGTTGTCGGCCATCGACTCGAGATAGGTCAGGTCCTTGAGCGCATTGGCGAGCGTGAATTTGTGCGCCTCGCGATTGCCCTCGATCGTGTAGCCCATGAAGGTTTGGTAGAAGCCATTGTCCATGCGGCCGCCACGAATGACGCTGTCGAAGCGCTCGGGCGAGATGCCGACTTTCTTGGCGAGCGTCAGGGCCTCCGCATAGATCGCAGCGTAGCCGAGCGACAGGAAGTTGTTGAGCAGCTTCATCTTGTGGCCATCGCCCGGCCCGCCGATATGGACGATCTTGCCTGCCCAGGTCTCGAGCACGGGCTTGATGCGCGCGAAGGCCTCATCGGTCGCCCCGACCATGGCGCTGAGCTTGCCCTCCATCGCTTGCACCGGCGTGCCGCCAAGCGGCGCATCGGCGAGTGCGATGCCGGAAGCCGCAAGCTCTTCTGCGAGCGCAACGGTCGAGGTCGGATCGGCTGTCGAGCAATCGACGATGACAGAGCCCGGCTTCAGCGCGGATTTGAGTCCATCCTTGCCGCGGATGATGGCTTCGACTTCGCGCGAGCCGGTGACGCAGAGCAGAACGATCGAGCTTCGCTCGCCCACTTCGCGCGCCGTCTTCACCTCCACCGCGCCGCGCTTGACGAGATCGTCGATCGGCTGGCGATTACGATGGCCCGCGATGGTGAGCTTATAGCCCTTCTCGACGATGTTCTTGGCCATGCCATGGCCCATCAGACCGAGGCCGAGAAACCCGATAGTCTCGCTGGCATTCGCCATCGTCTCCTCCATTTGTGTGCTAGTGCCGTTCCTTCGTCGCGAGAAACTCGACCTTGGGGTTGTCGCGCTGCGCGCGTCCGAGCCACCAGGCCGATTGTGCGAGATAGACCGGGTCGCCGTCCTTGTCCTCGGCGAATTCGAGCTTCTGCGCGGCGATGAATTTGTCGAGCTCTTTCTTGTCGTCGGCGCGGACCCAGCGCGCCATCTCGAAATTGATGCTCTCGAAGGAGATGGGCACGTTGTATTCCTTGAGCACGCGCGCCTGCAGCACTTCGAGCTGGAGCTGGCCGACGACGCCCACGATGTAGTCGCCGCCGACCATGCGGCGGAACACCTGCGCGACGCCCTCTTCCGCGAGATCGCTGAGCGCCTTGCCGAGCTGCTTGGCCTTGATCGGATCGGTGAGCCGCACGCGCCGGATGATCTCGGGCGCAAAATTGGGGATGCCGGTGACCTTCACCGCCGGGCCCTCGGTCAGCGTGTCACCGACGCTCAGCGTGCCGTGATTGGGGATGCCGACGATATCGCCGGCCACCGCCTCGTCGGCGAGCTCGCGATTATGCCCGAAGAAGAACATCGGATTGGCCACGGCAAGCTCTTTGCCGGTCCGCACATTCCTCAGCTTCATGCCCCGCTTGAACGTGCCCGATGCCATGCGCAGGAACGCCACGCGGTCGCGGTGATTGGCATCCATGTTCGCCTGCACCTTGAACACGAAGCCTGTGACCTTGGGCTCGTTCGGATTGATCGGCTGTGGCTCGGCCGGCTGCGGCCGCGGCTCGGGCGCCCAGGCGCCGAGGGCACGCAGAAGCTCAGGGACCGAGACGGTCTTCAGCGCCGAGCCGAAGATCACCGGCGTCAAATGGCCGGCGCGATAGGTGGCGAGATCGAACTCGGGATAGCCGATGCGCGCAAGCTCCAGGGATTCGAGCGCGGTCTTGATGACGGGATCGGCGGTCAGCGCGGCGTCTTTGAGCAGGCTGTCGACGTCCTCGAATTCCCTGAGCACATCCCCATTGGGCGAGAGCACCCGCTTGCCCGCGAGGTCGACGATGCCCTTGAAGTCGACGCCCTGCCCCAGCGGCCAGACGACGGGCGTCACGTCGAGGGCCAGCGTATCCGCGATCTCGTCGAGGATGGCGATCGGGTCCTTGCCCTCGCGGTCCACCTTGTTGGCAAAGGTGATGATCGGGATGTCGCGCAGGCGGCAGACCTCGAACAGCTTCAGCGTCTGCGCCTCGATGCCCTTGGCGACGTCGATCACCATCACCGCGGCGTCGACGGCGGTCAGTGTGCGGTAGGTATCCTCGGAGAAATCGGAGTGGCCCGGCGTGTCGAGCAGATTGAAGGTCAGCCCCTCATGCTCGAAGGTCATCACCGAGGACGAAATCGAGATACCGCGCTGCTGCTCGATCTCCATCCAGTCCGAGCGGGTCGCCCGCTGATTGGCGCGGCCGCGCACCGCGCCCGCCTGCTGGATCGCGCCCGAGGCGGCGAGCAGCTTTTCCGTCAGCGTCGTCTTGCCGGCGTCGGGATGCGAGATGATCGCGAAGGTCCGCCGCGACTGATACGGCATGAGCCTGGCCGCTGGCGTGGTCTGGGTGAGGGCATTCATGGGGGTGGCGTCTACCAAAATAAGAAAGGGGCCGCCAGCGGCGACCCCCCGATCTCGTGGTCTCTTTGCGGTCTTTGGAGACTGAACTGCCTAGACCGCTGCGACGACTACAGAGGCTGCTCCATAAGGAAGCGCAACGATCCAAGACCCTTCGAAACCTGCGATTTCTGATGCACTGGATCACCTCCTTCTGTTGTTGAACTCCCCATTAGTGTGGGGGAGGACAGCCGCTTTGGCAAGAGGCCGATGAGGAGGCTGCATTTCTCCGCAAGTGAAACCCCGCCGCGGCAGCGCCGGGCGGGGCTCGGTTCATGAGGCGAAACGGCTCAGAACGACCACTCGATACCGGCAGTGATCGCGTGCGTCGTGAGCGTGACGACGCGGTCGGTTGCGGCCGGAGGCGCCCAGTCATAAGTGGCTGCGCCGAAATTGGAGTACCGGTACTCGACGTTCAGAGCCGCATTGTCGGAAATCGCCACCGACGCACCCGCGCCGATGGTGTAGCCGACATGGGTCGCACTGGCGTCGCTGCCAGGCGCGGCCGGAAAGGGCGAATGCCGGTTGGCATGGGCGAAAGCAAGACCGCCGGTTACATAGGGCAGGAACGCGCCGGCATCATAGCCGAGGATCACACGGGCAGACCCCTGCCAGTCGATCGTATGGGTCGTGCCGGTATAGTCGAAAATGTTGATCGGCTCGTCCCATGCACCGGTGATGTTGGACCAGGCGAAATCACCGACGACACCGCCGACGACCTTGTCGGCGAGGTAGAAATTGGCGCCGGCCTTCACGCCAACTTCCCAGCCGGCGAGATCGATATCGAGACCATCGGGATACTGGGCGGGTACGCCGAAGCCGCCTTGCGACGCGTCGTCATCGGCAAAGCCCCATGCCGTGCCGCCGAAGATGCCGATATAAGGGCCGGCCCAATCACCCGCAGGAGCCTCTTCCACCATGGGTGGCTCCTCGATGCCGAGATCCGCGGCATGAGAATATGTGGTCGCAAGAGCGATAATTGCCGTGCTTGCAACAAGAATCGAACGAAGTACTGACACAACTGCCTCCACTCAAACGCAACGCTGGCAGCAATGGGGACTCCGAATCCGGCCGGCGACCATCGGAATCTGTTGATTCAAATCCGAAGTGTTCGATTCACCCTTGGAGTGTTGCCGAATCTCAACTGTTAGGGCCGCGTAAACACGCAGATGAGGCAAGTATTCCTACGCGGAACGACGCCTCGTCCAAGCATCGGGCGCTACTCGCCCATGGCTTCCGCCATATCCACCTTGGCGGGCGTCTTCGGGTTGCGCAGTAGCAGCACCAGCGGTGCCGAGAGCAGCGTGATGATGGCCATCATCCAGAAATCGTCGAGATAGGCGATCATCGCGGCCTGCTGCGACACCAGTCCCGACAGCGAGGACAGCGTGCTGAGCGAGCCCTGCAGAAGCCCCGGCAGGTCTCGAACCGGTCCCGAATTGAGCGTGATGTCGCTGGCGAGCTCCGCCGTGTTCACCTGCATCATGCGGGCAAGCACGGTGGTGACAAGCGAGATGCCGACCCCCTGCCCCACATTGCGCACCAGGCTGAAGATGGCGACGGCGTCGATCCTGAGCTTGGCCTGGATGGTAGCGAAGGCCAGCGTGTTGAGCGGCACGAAGACGAGGCCGAGGCCCAACCCCTGAAACAGACCCGACCACATGATTGGCCCCTGGTCCATCACTACGTCGAATCCGGTCATCACCCAGAGCGAGCCGGCCGAAATGGCGATGCCTGCAATGACGAGCAGCCGCGCATCGACCTTTCCCACCAGCCGGCCGACGATGATCATCGACAGCAGCGTGCCGACACCGCGCGGCGCCATCACGATGCCGGTCGCAATCACTGGATAGCCCATCAGCCCCTGCAGCATCGGCGGCAGCAGCGCGAGGCCCGAGAAGGTCGTGATGCCGATCATGGCGATGAAGAACAGTCCCGACACGAAATTGCGGTCGGCGAACATCCTGAGATCGATGAAGGGATGCTCCGCCGTGGCGCAATGGACGACGAACATCCAGAGGCCCGAAATGGCGAGACCGAGATAAATCCAGATCTCGAGAGATTCGAACCAGCCCGCGCCGCTGCCGCGGTCGAAGATCATCTGCGTCGCGGCGACCGCAATCGCCAGCATCGAGAAGCCGAAGAAGTCGAACGGCCGCGTCTTCGATGTCTCTTTCGGCATGAAAAAGAACAGGGCGGCGAGCGCCAGGATGCCGACCGGGAGGTTGACGAGGAACACGGCGCGCCAGTCGAAATTCTCGGTGAGCCAGCCACCCAGCGTCGGCCCGATGATCGGCGCCACCATGATGCCGGCGCCGAAGATGGCCATGGATTGGCCCATCTTCTCGCGCGGATTGATGTCGAGCATGATCGCCTGCGCCAGCGGCGCCAGCGTCGCGCCGAAAATGCCCTGCATGACGCGAAACATCACCATCTCGGGCAGGCTCGTCGCGATACCGCAGGCGAGCGACGCAAGCGTGAAGCCGGCCACGCCGATCAGCAGGAGATTGCGCCGCGTCAGCCGGTCGGCGAGCCAGCCCGACAGCGGCGTCGCGATGGCGGCGGCAACGATATAGGAGGTCAGCACCCAGCTGATCTCGTCCTGCGAGGCCGAAAGACTCGCCCGCATATGCGGCAGCGCGACATTGGCGATGGTGGTGTCGAGCACCTGCATCACCATCGCCAGCATGATGGCGGCGGTGAGCAGTCCCCTGTTCTTGACGACAAGGGTTGGCTGCGATGCAGCTTGGGCTTCAGCCATGATCGGTTCCTTAGCCGGCCGGCTTGGTGTCGACCGACACGACAGCACTCATGCCGGCGCGCAGCACGTGCCCCTCGCTGTCATCGACACTGATGTGAGCGGGCACGCGCTGGGTGACCTTTACCCAGTTGCCAGTCGCATTCTGCGCCGGGATCAGAGCGAACTCCGCCCCTGTCGCCGCGCCGATGGATTCGAGATGGCCGTCGAACTTCACGCCCGGATAGGCGTCGATGCTGATCTCGACCGGCAGGCCTTCGGCAAGGGTCGCAAGCTGCGTCTCCTTGAAATTGGCCTCGATCCAGGTCGAACCCGTTTCGATGAGGCTCGCAATGGTCGTGCCGGTTGCAACGAACTGCCCGACATTGAGGCTCGCCACCTGGCTGACGATGCCGTCGGCCGGCGCGGTGACCGTGGTCTTGTCGAAATTGCGCTGCGCCACGTCACGGGCCGCGATTGCCGCGCGTACCGCCGGATGATCGTCGGTCGCGAGCGTCGGATCGCCGGCCAGCGCCGCGGTGGCGCTCGCCACCTGCTGCTGCGCGAGATTGACCTGCGCCTGCGCCGCCTGCAGCGCGAGCTTGGAATCGTCCAGCGTTGCGTCGGAAGCCGAACCCTGGTTGACCAGCGCCTGCTTGCGGTTGAACGCGTCCTGCCGGATCTGCAGCGTCTGCTGCGCCGCCGTGAGCTGGGCACTGGCAGTGCCGAACGCTACCTTGAGTTGCTCGACATTGACCCGCGCCGCCGCCAGCGCCGCGTCGGCCTGCGCCAGCGCGATGCGATAGGGCTCGGAGTCGATGGTGAACAACACGTCCCCGGCCTTCACCGCTTCATTGTCCTGCACCAAGACGGAGGCGATACGCCCCGCGACATCGGCGCTGAGCGACACCTTGGCCTGTTGCACATAGGCATTGTCGGTGTCGATGTAGCGCCCGCCGGAGAACCAGAAATATGCGCCGCCGCCGAACAGCACGACCGGCAGGCCGACCATGAGGACGAGCCGCATAGGATTGCGCTTCTTACGAGCCGGCGCTTCCGGCGCAGGAGCCGCCGTCTCGGCGCTCGGCAGAGTCACTACGGTTGCGTCGCCCTGCTTGGGCTTTTCCATACGGGCGTTCATCTTACGCGTCTTCCTTGACTGAATTCATCGAAACGAGGTTTTCGCGGATGCATTGGAGCGCATCCGTAAGAGCTTCCTGTTGGGCCTTGCCGACGCCGCGCATCGCCTCCTTGTAGATCGCGAGGCCCGTGGCACGGACTTCCTCGACGAGCTTCTGGCCGGCAGGCGTGATGCGCGCGAGCTTGGCGCGACTGTCCTCGGGATTGGTGAAGCGCTCGAGCAATCCCCTCTTGTCGAGCCGATCGAGAATGCCGCTGACGGTCATCGGATCGCTGTCGATGGCCGCCGCAAGCGCCGCCTGGGTAACGCCCGGCGCACGCCACACCTCGGCGAGGATGCGGAACTGCGGCAGGGTCATGTCGTGCTCGCGCGCCTCCTGCTCGAAGCGGCGCTTCATCAGCTTGGCGACCTCGTGGATGAGATAGCCGAACGGGAGCTGGGCCTTGAAGGCGTCGTGGTCGAGAGGCTTGCTGGAGCCGGGTATGGATTTACTAAGTGTGCTTATCATAAGCGCACATATAATAAGCACACTTAGCAAGTCAATGGCCCAAAATGCGGGCGCATGGCTGGTTTGCAGTGCGGTTAACGGGCTGTTAGGGCCGGATTACCAATTGGTGACCGAACCGTCTGGACGCCTGAGATGCGGGGCTTCCCAGAACTTGAAGCTCTGCTTTTTGACCAGTTCCTCATTGACCTCGATGCCGAGGCCCGGGGCGTCGCTCACCGGATAGAAGGTGCCTTCGAGCTTGGGCTGGTTCGGAAAGAAGTCAGCATTGTCGAAGCCGAGCTTGGCTTCCGGCGCCCGCGTTTCGAGCCAGGCGAAGTTGGGCACCGCCGCGCCGAAATGGACACTCGCCGCCGTGCAGATCGGTCCGAGCGGATTATGCGGCATGAGATCGACATAGTGCGCTTCGCTCCAGCCCGCGACCTTCACCGCTTCGGTGAGGCCGCCGACATTGCACACATCGAGCCGGTTGAACTGATGGATGCCGCGCTCGATATAGGGCAGGAACTGCCACTTGCTCGCGAACTCCTCGCCGATGGCGAAGGGAATCTCCGTCATGGTGCGCAGCGATTCATAAGCCTCCGGCGTCTCGTCGCGGATCGGCTCCTCGAGGAAATCGAGCACGCCGCGCTCGAGCTTGCCGCAGAAGCTCGCAGCCTCCGCGACCGACAGCCGATGATGGTAGTCGATGCCGAGCACGACATCACTGCCGAGCTCTTCGCGCGCCTTGTTCAGCATGCGCGCGGTGACCCCGATCGATTCGCGCGGATCGAAGATGCCCTTGCTGCTTTGCCCGATCGGGAAGAAGCGGATCGCCTGCCAGCCCTGCGCGCGCAGCTCCTTGGCCCGCTCGATCGCGGCGTCGCCCTCGGCCTCGTCGCCGGTCGAGGCGAAGGTCGGCACCTTGTCGCGCTGCTTGCCGCCGAGCAGTTCGTACACGGGAACGCCGAGCGCCTTGCCCTTGATGTCGTAGAGCGCGATGTCGATGGCCGAGATCGCGGCCTGCAGCACGCGGCCGCCCTCGAAATACTGGCTGCGATAGGTCTCCTGCCAGATGCGGCCGATGTTGAAGGCGTCCTGCCCCACGATGAAACGCGCATAGTGCTCGATCGCGCCGGCAACGGCCGTCTCGCGGCCGCTGAGCCCGCTCTCGCCCCAGCCGAAAACCCCCTGATCGGTCTCGACCTTGACGATCAGCTGGTTCCGCGTGCCGATCCAGACCGGATAGGGCCGGATCGCGGTGATTTTCACTTTTGACGGCATGGATCAGCTGGCCTTGAGAGCCATCTCGGTTTCGCCGTCGAACAGATGCATGCGGTCCTGGTCGAACTCCAGCCAGACCTGTTCGTCGGGCGCGACATCGACCGTCGGCGGCAGGCTGATATTGACCACCGCGCCCGAGAGGAACGCCTGGACGAATGTCACGTCGCCGGTGGGCTCCACCGTATAGACTTTGGAAGGCACGCCGCCCGGCACAGCCGATTTGTGCAGCTTGATAGTAGAGTGGCGCGCGCCGAGCACGATCTTGCTCGAACGGGCGGACGCCACCTTGCGCGCATTGCGGTCCGACAGCGACAGGTTCCAGCCCTCGGCACTGTTGAGCACGGTCCTGCCGTCGGCGGTCGTCGCCTCGAGCGGGATAAGGCTCATGGCCGGGCTACCCACGAAGCTGGCGACGAACATGTTCACCGGATTGGCGAAGATCTGCGCGGGCGTATCGTATTGCTGCAGATAGCCGCCGCTCATCACCGCCATCTTGTCGGCCATGGTCACGGCCTCGAGCTGGTCATGCGTCACATAGATGATGGTCGCGTTGAGGTCCTGGTGGAAACGCTTGATCTCCGAGCGCATCTGCACGCGCAGCTTGGCGTCGAGGTTGGACAGCGGCTCATCCATCAGGAACACGGCCGGGTCGCGCACCAGCGCGCGGCCGAGAGCGACACGCTGCTGCTGGCCGCCGCTGAGTTCCTTCGGCTTGCGCTCGAGCAGATGCGTGATGTCGAGAACGCGTGCCGCTTCCTTGACCTTCCGGTCGATCTCCTCGGCGGAGAGCCGTCGCATCTGTAGCGGAAAGGCGAGGTTCTTATAGACCGACTTCTGCGGATAGAGCGCGTAGTTCTGGAACACCATCGCGATGTCCCGGTCCTTGGGGTCGAGATCGTTGACCACGCGATCGCCGATCACGATATCGCCCGACGTGATCGGGATCAGGCCGGCGATGAGGTTGAGCGTCGTCGTCTTGCCGCAGCCGGACGGTCCGACCAGCGCGACGAACTCGCCATCCTCCACGGTCAGCGAGACATCGTGGACGGCATAGACCGAGCCATAGGTCTTGACGAGATTGCGGACTGCTACCTGGGCCATTGCTGCCTGTCTCTAGTGTTTGACCGCGCCTTCTGTGAGGGCGCGCACGAAATAGCGCTGAAGCAGGAGGAAGAGCACCACCACGGGCACGCTCATCATGAAGCTCGCCGCCATCAGGCCGGGGAAATCCGTTGTGTTCTCGGAGAAGAAGCGCTGGATACCCACGGGCAGGGTCAGCTGTTCGTTCTTGTTGAGGAAGGTGTAGGCGTAGATGTATTCGTTCCACGCGCCGATGAACGAATAGATCGCCGTCGCGATGATGCCCGGCACCGAGAGCGGCATGACGATGACGAGGAACGCTTGGAAGCGCGTCGCGCCGTCGATGCGCGCCGCCTGTTCGAGCTGGATCGGGATGTTGTCGTAAAAGCCCTTGAGCAGCCAGATGGCGAGCGGCAGGCCGAAGGTGAGGTAAGTGAGGATCAGCGAGCCATGCGTGTTCACCAGTCCCAGCACGCGCATGAGAATGAAGAGGGGCACGAGGAAGATCACTGCTGGAAACATGTTGCGCAGCAGCACCGAGAAGAACAGGAACCGGCGCCCGGGAAAGCTGAAGCGGGAAAAGGCGTAGGCCGCGGGAACGGCAACCGCCACCGCGAGGATCGTCGTGCAGATCGAAACGAACAGGCTGTTCCAGAAGAAATGCAGGAAGTCTTGCCCGACGCTGTTCTGCGGATCGAGCAGCTTCTGGTAGCTCGCCAGCGTGGGCTCTGCCGGCCACCATTCCGGCGGATACTTCATGGCGGCGAAGCCGGACTTGATGGATGTGAGCAGCATCCAGATCATCGGAACGGCCGTGTAGAACAGCATGAACAGCAGGAAGATTCGCCCGGCCCAGCGCCAGCCGTCGATGCGCCTGCGACCAGGCAGGGATTCGGGCAGCGACGTCATGCGCCGGACTCCTTGCGCTCGCTGCCGCTGAGCGCGCGCACGTAGAAATAGCCCAGTGTCATCAGGATCAGGAACAGCAGCACCGAATAGGCCGCCGCTACGCCCCAGCGCTGCCGCCCGAAGGCGAGCTCATAGATATGCGTGATCCAGATATGAGAAGCATTCGACGGCCCGCCGCCGGTCATGATCCAGGGGATGATGAACGAATTGAAGTTCGCCACCGCCAGCAGGAGGATCGTGACAGTCGATACTCCGCTCAGATGCGGGAAGGTCACATGCCAGAAGCGCTGCCAGGCTGAGGCCCCATCGACCTTGGCGGCACGCAGCAACTGGTCTGGCACTGTCTGCAGCCCCGCCATCAGCATGATCATGGCGAAAGGGAACTCGCGCCAGATATTGACCACGATCAGCGAGGGCAGAACAGTCCCGACACTGTCGATGAAATTGGGCGGCCGGCTGACGAGTCCGAGCTGCATGAGGATCACGCCGATGATCCCGAAATCGGAGTGGTAGATCCACTTCCAGATGTAGGACGCGGCAACCGCGCTGATGACCCAGGGTATGATGAGAATGGCGCGCAGTATGCCGCGCCCGATGAAGTCGCGGTGCAGCGCCAGCGCCGATGCGTAGCCGAGGACGAATGCGATGATCGTCGAGGCGAGCGTCCAGATCACCGTGTTGACGGTGACGCGCCAGAACACGTCGCTGGTGAGGATGGCCTTGTAGTTGTCGACGCCGACGAAAATCTTGTCGCGAAGCTGCAGGCCGGGCGGCGTTTTGAAGAAGGACAGGTCGATCGTGTAATAGATCGGATAGGCGATGACGATGAGCATCACCACGATGGCCGGCAGGACGTAGATATAGTCGGCCCGGTTGATCCAGATCTGCCGGAAGATATCGGAACGCGCGCGAGTTCGGATGGCAGTGTCGGCCTGGCCTGTCACCGTCGTCATCTAGACGCCCTTGTCCTGAGTATTTGAAGTGGCCGGCAGCGCGAGCGCTGCCGGCCGAGCTCGCGGGAGCCGGCTCAGAGTCCGCCGCCGCCCATCAACTCCTTGACCTTGTTGGCCGCATCCTCGGCCGCCTGGTCGACGGTCATGGCGCCTGTCAGAGCGTTCTGCAGCATGTCCGGCACGATGATGTTCATGATCTCGGGCGATTCCGGCAGGGCCGGGAACGGAATGCCGTAGGGCAGCATCGAGGTCGTCACGTCGAGGAACTTCGTCTTCTCGAGGCGCTCCTTCATCAGGGGCGTTAGGAAGCCGTTGAGGTTGCCCGGATTCGAGCCCACATAGGCAAGCTTCAGCGACCATTCAGGGCTCGTCCACATGCAGATGAGCGCCTTGGCAGCCGGCTCGTCCACCTTACCGCCGTCGACATATTCGGGCTTGAGGATATGGAGGTTCGAGCCACCGAACACGACGGCGCGCTTGCCGTCCGGTCCGGTCGGGATCAGTGAGTAACGCATATTGTCGATGACGGTCTGCGCCTTCTCCACGTCGGCGCCGGTGGCCTTCTTCTGAAGGTCGAGCATGACGTTGTAGTCGGATGGGTGCGAGATCATCATGCCGAGCTGGCCGGCAACGAACAGCGGCTGGTTGTCGGCCTGCTGGTTGGTGAGGGCCGAGACCGGCACCGACTGGTCGCGGACATACATGTCGTACGACGCCTGCAGCGCACGCTTGCTGGCTTCGCTGTCCAGCCGGACTTCGCCATAGGTCGGGTTGGCGTCGGCCTCGTCGAACACACCGCCGCCATAGCCCCACAGTTGAGGCATGAAGCGGTAAGGCGTGTTGCCGGCATTCTTGCGGGCGACCAGGCCGTAGCCGGCGATGCCGAGCTTGTCGTGGATCTGCTTGGAATACGTCACCACGTCGTCCCAGGTCTCCGGCGCATGGTCCGGGAGGCCCGCGCGCTTGAAGATGTCGGCGTTCCAGATCAGCGCCATGGTTTCGTTGTTGGTCGGGATGCCGTAGGTCACCCCATCCCACGTCACGGCCTTCATGGCGCCCGGCCAGAAGTCTTCGGTCGAATATCCGACATCTTCGGGCTTCAGCGGCTGCAGATAGCCTTTGGCGGCGAATTCGGTACCGCCGAGGATCTGCAGGCGGATCGCCATGGGCGCCGCATTGCCGAGCAACGCGGTGCGGAACTTGTCGAGCAGGTCGTTATAGGTGATGCCCTGTTCTTCGAGCTGGATGTTCGGATAGGTCGCGCGGAAGGTCTCGAAGAACTCCTTGTAGTACTGGCGCAGAATGTCCGGGTCGCCCTCGAAGACACCCTGATACCAGAACGTCAGCCGGCCCTTGTAGTCGAGCGGCGTGACCTTGGCGCAATCCGCGGCCGTGTCGAACTCCTTGGTGCCGGCAACCGACTTCACATACTCCGGCGACCATTTGCTCAAATCGACGGGCGGCGCGGCGAGCACCGTCGAAGACATCAGCGATAACGATAATGCAGACGCTATCGCCCCGTGCATAACGGCACGGCCGAGATTCAACCTCGTCATTGAACTCCTCCAGATTCTCCCCGGAACCAAGTGCGACGAGCACTCCGGTTCCACACCTTTGACCGCGGGGTTCGGCGCGTTTGTCTTGGTTTCCCCCGATGGGCCGACACCGTTCCAGAATAAAGATTGCGTGTCAATCACGCGAGATCATACATTGTTTGGCGGAAGTCGCGCACAAAGTGAGAAGGCGCGCACCACGATCCGAGGAGAGGGGCGGAGCGGAATGAACGACTTCAAGGCAAGGCCGCCGGCGGGAATAGACCCGATCAGCGCCTCGTCCGAGGGCGCCTCCGTTTATGAGCTCATCCGCGAAGACATCATCGAGGGCCGGCTTAAGGCAAATGAACGGCTGGTGGTCGCCGACCTCGCCGAACGGCACGGCACGTCCACCAATCCGGTCCGCGAGGCGCTCCAGCTTCTGCGCGGCGAAGGCTTCGTCATCATTTCCCCCAATCGCGGCGCCCGCGTGCGCCCGATCGACCAGGATTTCGTCCGCGACATCTACGAGATCGGCGTGCTGATTGAACCCGCCCTCACCCGCTGGTTCGTCAACATGGCGACCAACGAAGACATCGAGGAGCTGGAGCGCATCCAGGCGCTCATCGAGGAAAACAACTTCGCCGATCCCCTCAAGCACAGCGAGCTCGATACCGCCTTCCACACGGTGATGTACCAGCGGCACTACAACCGCCATGCCGCCGAGCTGTGGTGGAAGCACCGCGAAGTGCTGCGCGCCGTGAGCCGCCGCTTCAACTTCACCCTCGCCCGCCGCATCACGGTGATGCGCGAGCACCGCCAACTCATCGAGCATGTCAAGGCCCAGGAGGCCGACAAGGCAGCCGAAACCGTCGCCCGCCACGTCGAAGGCTCGGGGCGGCACATTCTCGAACAGATGCGCGCCCACAAGGCCGCGGAGGCAAGCTAGACCACAATTCTAATCCGGCCCCTCCGAGCCGGAGACATTTCAAGGGAAGAGGCAAAGTCGATGAAAATCACGGGCGTCAAGCCGTGGCTGATCAAGTCCAGCGGGTCCTACTGGGGAGAATTCCTATTCGTCGAAGTGACGACCGATGAAGGCGTGAGCGGCTGGGGCGAGATCACCACCACCACCAAGCTCGCCAACCGCGCGCTCTGTTCCATGCTGCGCCAGATCGGCACCTCCATTGAAGGCGAGGACCCCGCCCATATCGAGCAGCTCTGGCACCGGATTTTCCGCAGCTTCACCTATATGGGCAGCCGCGGCGCCGCCGTCGAATGCGTGAGCGCCATCGACATCGCGCTGTGGGACATTCGCGGTAAGGCGCTCGGCAAGCCGATCTACGAACTGCTGGGCGGTCCGGTCCGCGACGAGATCGCGCTCTATACCCACCCCGACCAGCGCAAATTCACGACCAAGGAAGGTGTGATTGCGGAGGTCACCGACATCGTCAAGTCCGGCCACACGGCCCTCAAATTCGACCCCTACGCCTATCAGGGCGAGATCGTCGATGGCCGCGCGCGCGAGCAGCGCGACGGCTATCTCGACGGGTCCATGACGCGCAAGGACGAGCGCGAGGCCGCCGAGCTCACCGCGCTCATCCGCGAGACCACGGGTCCCGACATCGAGATCCTGATCGACGCGCATGGCCGCTTCGACGTCCCCACCGCCATCCGCCTCTGCCGCTCGCTCGAAGAGGCCGGCAAGATCGACTGGTTCGAGGAGCCCTGCCCGCCCGAGAGCCTCAACGCACTCAAGCAGGTGCGCGAAAAGGTCAGCGCCGCCATTTCCTGGGGCGAACGCGGCCACACCAAATGGGACTTCGTGAGCGTGCTCGAGAACAAGCTCGCCGACTACATCATGCCTGATGTCACATGGACCGGTGGCATCACCGAGCTCAAGAAGATCTCGGCGCTGTGCGAAGCCTATTACATTCCGGTGTCCCCGCATGATGCGGCCGGCCCGATCAATGTCGTCGCCGGTGCGCATGTGATGATGACGGTGCCGAACTTCTACAAGCTCGAGACTTCGGAGTGGAACCTCAACAAATACAACCCGCTCATCGACACCCCGCTGGATAACTCCAATGGCAGTCTCAAGCTAACGCGCAAACCCGGCCTCGGCGTCGAGATGAACCGCGATTACCTCGACGCCAACGCGATCGAAGTCGCCTAGCATCGCGAGGGAGCTGCCATGAAAATCACCGGCATCGAGACCGTTGTCGTCAACGCGGTCCATCGCAACTGGGTCTTCGTGAAGGTCCTGACCGATCAGCCCGGCCTGCATGGCTGGGGCGAGGCCACGCTCGAATGGAAGACCCGCGCCGTGAAGGCGACCATCGAGGACCTCGCGCCCTTCGTCATCGGCGAGGATCCGCGCAACATCGAGCACATCGTCAACCGCATGACGCGCTTCAGCTTCTGGCCGCTGGGCTCGATCGGGCTCACGGCGGTTTCGGGCATCGAGCATGCGCTGTGGGACATCAAGGGCAAGGCGCTCGGCGTGCCGGTGTGGCAGTTGCTGGGCGGCAAGGTGCGCGACAAGGTGCGCGTCTATACCCATCTGCTGCGCGGCTCGGTCGCCTTCGCCGTGCCCAACACCGACATCAGCGCCTATTGCGACGCCGTGCAGAAGACCGTCGAGATGGGCTACAATGCGCTGAAGCTCGGCTTCGTGCCCTACACAGGCTATGACGCGCCGCTGAAGGCGGTGAAGCACACCGAGAAACTCGCCGCCATGGTGCGCGAGCGCGTCGGCGACGATGTCGACATCATGACCGACTTCCACGGCCGGCCCGACTCGCTCGATGCGGCGATCGCCTACATCAAGGCGATTGAGCCGATCAAACCGCTGTTCTGCGAGGAGGTGATCCAGCCCGACGACACGGCCGGCATGGCCGACATTGCGCGCCGTGTCGATTGCCCGCTGGCGACCGGCGAGCGACTCTTTACGCCGAAGCAGTTCGCCGAAGTCGCCGAGACCCGCGCTGTTGCCTATGTGCAGCCCGATCTCGCCCACTGCATGGGCTTCACCGGCGGCCGCAAGATTGCGGCCATTGCGGAGGCCGCACATATGGGCGTGTGTCCGCACAATCCCATGGGGCCGGTCGCGGGCGCCGTAGCGCTCAACTTCGACGTCGCCACCACCAACTTTGTGATCCAGGAAGAAGCCGTCGGCATCGTTCCCTGGTTCGAGGAAATCTGCTCGCTCTATCCGCTCGAACTCAAGGACAATTGCTGGTCCGTGCCCGAGGCGCCCGGCCTCGGCATCGAGATCGACGAGAAGGCCGCCGCCAGACATCCCTTCGAGGAGGAGATCATCCCCGCCACCGAATCCGTCCTCTGGGACGGCCGCATCGCCAACTGGTAGCCCCCTACGCCTGAACTGGAACCCCAATGAAGATTACAGACTTGCGCGTTGCCGTTATCGGCAAGCATCCGATCGTCCGCATCGTCACCGACGAAGGCCTCTATGGCCTCGGCGAGGTCGAGCACACCAAGACCTACCTTAAGCCATGGATCCTGCACTTCCGCGACGCCATCCTCGGCATGGACCCCACCGACGTCGAGCGCGTCATGCTGAAGATCCGCCAGCGTGGCAGCTTCAAGCCCTATGGCGCGGCGGTCAGTGCGATCGAACATGCGCTGTGGGACATCGCCGGCAAGGCGGCGGGCGTGCCGGTCTATAAGCTGCTCGGCGGCAAGGTGCGCGACAAGGTGCGCGTCTATAACGGCTCGCTGCGTCAGAAGCCGGAAGGCACGACACCCGAAACCTACGCGCGCGACGTCAAGTGGATGATGGAGCAGCCCGAGAACTTCTTCATGGTGAAGATGCCGATCGGCTTCCATTCCGAGATGAAGCGCAATTTCGACGGCTTCCACTATGGCGTGCAGCAGGGCAAGACCCCATTCCATGGCGCCATGGACACCGGCCTCATCAGCCAGCGCGGCTTCAATTTCATGCTCGACTGCGTCATCGCCATGAAGGAAGTGCTCGGCGACAAGGTCGGCCTCGCGCTTGACTGCGGCCCCGGCTGGATGCTGCCCGATGCGATCAAGTTCGCCCGCGCCGTCGAGAAATACGACATCATGTGGCTCGAGGACATGCTGACCGGCGACTACACGCCCTGGGTCAATCCACAGGCCTATCGCGAGCTCACGACATCGACTTCCGTACCGATCCACACCGGCGAGCAGATCTATCTGCGCAACAATTTCAAGGAGCTCATCGAGACGCAGGCGGTGCGCGTCGTCGGTCCCGACCCGGCCGATGTCGGCGGCATCGCCGAGCTCAAATGGATTGCTGAGCACGCCCAGATGCATTCGATCCTGATGGCGCCACACGGCACCGCCAACGGGCTGCTCGGACTCGGCGCACTGGTGAACGTCTGCGCCGCTCTACCCGCGAACTACATCGCGTTCGAATATCCGAGCGCCTCCGACCCCTGGTGGACCGAGATCGTCACCGGCCTTCCTTCGGGCCGCATCGTCAACGACTCGATGATCGATCTGTTCGAAGCCCCCGGCCTCGGCCTCGACATCGACCCCAAGGCCGCAAAGCCTTACCTCAGGGAAGAGGACTCAGGCTTTTTCGACTGAGCCCGGCTTTGCCGGATCGGGACGGCGGGCGCTCAGCGCCGCCGCGCCCGCCACGGCGCCCGTCGCGGCGAGAATGGCGAGCCCGGCGAGAACCGGGTGGCCGCTCACGGTCTTGACGACCGACTGCCAGGCCGTTCCGTCCTCGGAAGCTGGCGGCGGCCAGTCATGCGCGCCCCACCCCGCCGACTCGGGCAGCTCATTGCCGGCTTCGTCGCGGAAATTGCGGACAGGATAGCCCAGCTCGTCGATGAACCCGCTGTAGCGGCGGCCCTGCGCATCGGTATAGGGGCCGGCGCGGTTGCCGGCCGCATCCGCCGCCGCGCGATAGAGATTGCCCGCATCGTCCCTGAATTCGGCCTGTAGCACGCCTTGTGCATCGGCGCCGAGACCGACCCGCTGCAATCCGTTCCGCGTTGCACGTGCGTAAGGATAGACCGGCGCGACGGGCCGGGGCGTTGCTGCGCGGCCGGGACGCTGCATTTCCGTCAGCAGCAGCGCGCCCAGGCTGAACAGCGCACTGACGACGGGGGCCAGCTCCGGATTGCGCAGGCTGTCGCCGATGAAGGCGCCGCCCTTCTCGGTTGCAGCCAGCAGATCCTGCGTGAAGCCGCTCGGCGCCAGATGGCGGTCCAGCTCATCGATGCGGCCCCGCAGCTTCTCGCGGTGCGCGGCGACCTCTTGCTCGAGGCTGTCGAGCGATCCGGGATCAGAGGTGCTCATCGAGAGTCTCCCGTGCCAGCGAAACATCGCGGGCCAACTCCGACCCGGTGCGCTTGAGGCCCGCCTGTGCCTTCTGCAGCGCGCGAGCGCCGAGACCGGCGAGAATAGCGGCGATGACCGCAACGACAAGGGCCACGGCAAGCCCGCCGAACAGCCGCGCCATGCTCTGCCCCTGCCCCATGGCCTCGAAAGCCGCCGCGAGTCCATCGACGAAACTCGCGAGCAGCAGTCCGAGACCATAGATGCCAAGCACGCCCGCAACGGCCAGCATGCCGATGCCGAAGCGCATACGGGCCAGTTGGTCGCTGGCCTCGGCCTGCGCCAAAGCGAGCTCCTTGCGCAAGAGGTCGATGATATCGATGGCAAGAGCGCCAATGATCTCAGCTGTCGAACTTCGCGGATTGTCAGCCATTCGGTCCTCACTCATAGGTGACATCTGTGACATCAAGCTCGATATAGGTCAGGTCACCTCCAGGCAGCTTCCATACGGCGGCGCCATGCGACGGCAACTCGAGCGCGCCGAACGTCTTCCACTGCGTGATCGGAGTTTCCCACGTCTCGATGCTGCGTGTACCAGTATTGAACCGAAGCGCGCGGAAATTGACGAAGCGTCCCTCGGCGTCCACGAACAGCTCCGCTTCGGCCGTCGCCCCGCGATCAGTAAGCGCGACCTTGAAAGAATCCGGTCCGGCTGCGGTGATCGTCAAATTGCTGCCGAGGAATGCCGCCGGGAACCACGTCATCTCATTGAGATAGCGCATGAGGCCTGCCGCCTTCAGCACATCGCCGCGCTCCTCGGCCACCGGGAACAGGGCCAGCATGCGCATGAAGATGCTGCCTTCGCCGTCGAGATACTCGTCACGTCCCATGACGACGGGCATGAAGGGCGTCGGAAACCACGCGCGCCAGACAAAAGCGGGCGGATTGGTGGAATAGGTCTCGCTGGCCTCGAACTCCATCCAGTTGGCTTCGGAGCTCGACCGGATGCGGCCCTTCTGCTGCAGACGGACGATGCTGGGGATCGGCTGCCCGATCACGCCGGATTTGCGCAGGTAGCGCTGTGCAGGCGCGGGCAGCGCCGCAACCATTTCTTCGGTGACAATGGCGTTGACCGGCCGGGCGCTCGCCACCAGCCGCTTCACATCGCCTTCGATCTCGCCGTTGAGGCGCAGATAGGCAATCGCAATCACCACAAGGGCGGCGACCAGCACCAGCGTCAATCCGAACAGCATCATCCTGAGCATCGCCGCCGGCCCTCAGCCCATCGGCTGCCGGATGATCGTCTTCAGCTTCTCTGGCGCCGTGCGGCGCATGTCGCTCAGATAGATTTCGTGATGCTTGCCGCGCAGCTTGCCGCCACTGGAAGCGATGAAGGCATGGACCTTCTCGATATTGGGGCCTTCCGCCAAGAACGGCCCGATATGCATGATCTGCGCCGACTTGCCCTCATGGAACGCCTCGAGCCGCACGAGATCGAGCGGCGCATCGGGCTTCTTGTCGTGCATCAGTACTTTGGCGTCCGCCACATCCTTCGCACTCACATAGTCGGGCTGCATGATCATAAGCGTCCACTTCCAGCGTTTGCGATCGCCCTTGAGGAAAGCGGACATGTCGTCGGCCCACCACAACCCCTCGAGCGGCATTACGACGAAGTCGAGCGGGCGCGGAGCGCGCTTGAAGGTGAACTTCAGGGTGTACGCAACTCCGTAGAGCGCCTCGATCGCCGCCGCGAATTCCGGCGACGTGTTGGGATCGCCCATGCCGTCGGCCATGAGGAAGTTCATCTTGGGAACGTCGACAATGACGGGCGTGGCGACAGGTGCCGAGTAGAGCGATTTGTGCGTCTTCTTGAGATCGAGAACATCGGTCATGATGAAGCTACTGCGTTACATATCCGCCATCGACGAGATGGTAGCTGCCGGTGATGAAAGAGGCGCGGTCCGAGAGCAGGAAGCAGGTCAGCGCCGAAACTTCCTCGGAGCGGCCCAGCCGATGGATGGGGTGCAGCCCCGCAATGTACTGCAGCGTGGGGGCGTCGAGTGCCTTGGACAATAGCGGCGTGTCGATAAAGCCGGGACCGACCGAGTTCACGCGAACATTCTTGGCCGCATATTCCATTGCCGCGACCTTGGTGAGCCCGAGCAAGGCGTGCTTGGCGGCAGTATAGGCCGGCGCATTGGCGAAGCCGACGCTGCCCAGGATCGAAGCCATGTTGACGATGGCGCCCCCGCCTGCGCGGAGCATCGCCGGAATCTCATACCGCACGCCGTAGAAGACGCCGTTGAGATTGACGTCGATGACATGCTTCCAGCCATCCAGGGGATATTCGCCCGTCGGGGCCGAGGGGCCCCCGATGCCGGCATTGTTGACCGCGAGGTGGAGCCCGCCGAAAGTCCTCTCCGCGAAGGCAACCATGGCCTCATTGGAGGCGGCATCCGCGACATCGAGGACGAATAATGCATGGGTGCCGCCCGCGGCCTTGATATCGGCTCCGACCCGGTTGAGTCCCGCCTGGTCGCGGTCGGCAATGACGACCTTGGCGCCACCTGCGGCGAGTTCCTTGGCGACGGCTTCACCGATCCCCGATGCCCCGCCGGTGACAATCGCAACCTTGCCCGAAAACTCCACGGTTTCCTCCTGCTTCACTGACAGCAAGATTAGCCTCGGGCCGCGGTGCAGCCTTGATCGGGGTCAAGCAGTCCGGCGGCGAAGCGCCTTGTCGACCTCGACTGTGCCCAGCAGCAACAGGGCGATGCCGAGCAGCAGCACCCAGACCTGGGGCGCCAGCGGCATGGCCTCGAGCGCCACATTCAGGCCCGGAATGAACGGCGCCGCGATCTGCGCCCCCTGCGCCAGCACCACCGCGCCGACCAGCAGCCAGTTGTTCGAGACCGGCATACGGAACACCGAAATCGTCTCCGAACGCGCGTTCATGACCTGCACATTCTCGAACAACACCATGAGAAGAAGCAGATAATTGCCCGCCTCGCCCACCGCCATCCCCCACCCCACACACCAGAAGTAGAACACAAATCCGACGACGGCCATAACGCCGCCCGAGACCAGGATTTGCCGAATCATAAGCCGGTCGAGGATACCTTCGGACGGCTTGCGCGGCGACCTGTCGAGCAGGCCTGCCTCGGGTTTCTCGAAGGCTAGCGCCACGTCCTGGCCGCCATTGGTGACAAGGTTGAGCCACAGCAACTGCACCGCGCCCAGCGGCAAAGGCAGGCCGGCGACAAGCGCAAAGACGAAAAGCAGCGCCTCGGCAAGACCCGTGCTCACCAGCAGCAGGATAACCTTGCGGATATTGGCATAGGCGGCGCGCCCCTCCTCGATTCCGGCGACGATGGAGGCGAAATTGTCGTCGGCCAGCACCAGATCGGCGGCTTCGCGCGCAGCATCCGTTCCGCCCTTGCCCATGGCGATCCCGATATCGGCGCAGGTTAGCGCGGGCGCATCATTCACGCCGTCGCCGGTCATCGCAACGAAATGGCCGGCGCTGCGCAGCGCTTCGACGATCCTCACCTTCTGGCTCGGCTCGACGCGGGCGAATACCGAGGCCTCAGCAAGACTGCGCAGTGCCCTGATATCGTCGCCGGCCCCCGCGATGTCGCGGCCGGTAACAACCTCCGAGGCCTCCTTCGCGATTCCCAGCTCGCGCGCGATGGCAAGGGCGGTAGCCGCGTGATCGCCGGTGATCATCTTGACGGCGACGCCAGCGCGGTGGCAAGCGACAACTGCCTGTTTGGCCTCGGCGCGAAGGGGATCGATGAAGCCGACCAGCCCGAGCAGGGTAAGACCATGGATGTGGTCGGCGATGCTTTCGTCTTCCGGTTCCAGCAACCGGGTTGCTATGGCCAGAACCCGATAGCCTTGCGCAGCCATCAGCTCGGCTTCGACCAGAACGGCGGCACGGTCGACATCGCGGCAGAGCGGCAGGACAACTTCCGGCGCTCCCTTGACGTGGAGCTGATGTGCGTCCTCATGCCGATTGAGCGTCGCCGCGTATTTGCGTTCTGACGAGAATGGCAGATCCGCTATGCGGCGAGCGCGACGGCGAAGTGACTGCGCCTCGACTTGCGCCTTGGCGGCCAGAACCAGCAAGGCGACGTCCACTGCGTCGCCATTCGCGGCGTTCCCCATGTGTGCTGGATCGAACTCGGCGTCGTTGACCAAGGAAGCGGAGCGGCTGAGCGTGCGAACGGCATGTTCATGGCCCTCCGCACCGTTTTCGGACGTGAACGTACCGCTGGGTTCGAGACCTTCGCCGCCGATGCTGACCAGGCCGTGCCCGGGCAACCAGACCCGCTTGGCGGTAAGTTGGTTGACCGTGAGCGTGCCGGTCTTGTCCGTAGCGACGACCGTACACGCACCGAGCCCCTCGACTGCCGGCAGGTGGCGCACGACGACGTTACGGCGCGCCATGCGCCGTGCCGCGATCGAGAGCGCCACCGTCACCGCCACCGGCAGACCCTCGGGAATAACCGAGATGGCAAGTGCGATTCCAACCAGCAACGTCGCCCGGAGATCGGCGCCACCCGCCAGGCGAATGGCGATGACCAACGCGACGAGGACGAGCGAGGCAACGCCCAACGCGCGTGTGAACCGCTTAAGGCGTTGCGTAATCGGAGGATCGGGCTGCGGCAACTCGAGCGCGAGCGCCATGCGGCCGATTTCCGTGGCCTTTCCCGTCCCAACAACGATGCCGACGGCCCGGCCATGCGTGACCAACGCTCCCGCAAACAGACAATTCATGCGATCAGCGACGGGTGTCTTGGGATCAAGAACTGCGTCCTCGTCCTTCTCGACCGGAAGCGACTCTCCAGTCAGCGTCGACTCGTCCACTTCGACATCGCTTGCCACGAGCAGTCTCAGATCGGCCGGGATGCGATCGCCGGCCTCAAGCGGCACGATGTCTCCGGGGACCAGTTCGGCGCCGTTGAGCTGCCTCACCACACCGCCGCGCCGCACATGTACGAGGCCGCGTGCTGCATGCCGCAATGCGACCGTGGAGGATTCCGCCTGCGCCTCCTGCCACGCTCCGATTGCCGTGTTGATGGCCAACACCAGAAAGACGAAGATCGCTTCGGCCGCCTCTCTCATCACTGCGGAAACGGCACCCGCGAGCAACAGCAAGTAGATAAGCGGACTGCGCAACTGCCCAAGGACGATTGCCACCAGGGACCGGCGTCGCGGCTCGGGAAGGAGATTGCGCCCGTAACGCGCCCGGCGCGCAGCGATCTCGTCCGTGCCCAGACCGTCCGGACCGGTCGCAAGGGCACGCAGGACCGCGTCCGAAGACATGGCGTACCAGGCAAGTGATTGCGGCGTGTCGGTCGCGTCCGTGCTCATCGGGTGCAGCGTGCCGTGCGATACCGCCTTCATGGTTGATCTGGCGCAATGCCGCCGGGCAGATCGCGAATAGGGTTGGGCGTCACACTAGGAGCAAGCCATGAACCGCAACACCGGAATCGTTCTCGGCGCAGTCGCAATTGTCCTGATCGTCATCGCCTTGCTGGTGTACCAACAGCAACGGTCCGTCCCGGTCATCCAGGTCGAAACCGGCGGCGCCAGCGTCAACATCGGCGCAGGCGGAATCTCCGTCAGCGTGCCACCGAGTCAGCAGTAGGATCCGGCGGCAGCTTGCCGCCGGATTTCAACCGTGCATGCGGTCCTCCGCGCGGAAGTATTTCCGCGCCGCCGCGATGATCTGCGGATCGGTCGGGTGATCCATCGGCTCGATTCCCCACACGCGCTTGGCCAGTGCCGGCCGTTGCTCGGTGAGATAGCCGGCAAGCTCGTTGCGGGTGCTGCCCGGACCGGCGATCACAATCGCCCTGAAGCCATCAAGCGCATCGGCGACCTCGCCCAGAAACGTCTCATCGGGCGGCTCCTTGCCCAGATGTACGTGGTCCGCCGTGCGGTGAATGTGCTTCGGCCCATCACGATCGCGGACAATTTGCTCTTCGCTGCCTTCCCTGCCGATGCCGAATATCCTCGCCCCGCGATGATCGATCCAGACAAAGCCGTGGTTGAAGCTCATTTTCTCTCTTCCAGTGTTATGCTGTAGGTTTTGCTCCCAGCCTCACCATTGCCTCCCGACCTGCCTTGACCGAGGTCAAGCAGCTCGGCCGGCGAGCTTCTGCTCGGCGGCGGCAACTTCGCGCTTCACCGCGACGAAACTGTCGGGGCTCACGGAAATCGAATTGATGCCACACTCCACCAGAAAGCGCGCGAACTCCGGATGATCGCTCGGCGCCTGGCCGCACAATCCCACCTTGGCCCCCGCCTTGCGGGCCGCCGCGATCACCGAGGAAATCATCCACTCGACGGCTGGATCCTGCTCGTCGAAGAGATCGGCGAGTTCTCCCGAGTCGCGGTCGACCCCGAGCGTCAACTGGGTCAGATCGTTCGATCCGATCGAGAACCCGTCGAACCGCTTGGCGAACTCGTCGGCCAGGACGACGTTGGAGGGAATCTCGCACATGACGAACGCCTTGAGCCCATTCCTTCCGCGCTCCAGTCCGTTTTCCTTCATGACCTCCAGAACCCGATCGGCCTCATTGGTAGAGCGGCAGAACGGAATCATCATCACCACATTAGTGAAGCCCATCTCGTCGCGAAGCCTTGCGATAGCCTTGCACTCGAGCGCGAAGCCCTCGCGATATTGCGGGGAGTAGTAGCGTGAGGCCCCACGGAAGCCGATCATGGGATTTTCCTCTTTGGGCTCGAACTCCGCGCCGCCAAGCAGGCCGGCATATTCATTAGTCTTGAAGTCGCTCATCCGCACGATCACCTGCTTGGGATAGAAGGCCGCCGCAATGCGCGCGAGGCCGCGCGAAAGCCGGTCGACAAAATACTCCCCCTTATCCACATAGCCCGTGGTGAGCGCCGCAATCTCAGCCTTGGCGGATTCGTCCTTGAGCCGGTCGAACCTGAGTAGCGCCATCGGGTGGACGCGGATCGCATTGGTGACGACGAACTCCATGCGAGCCAGGCCTACCCCATCGGCGGGCAGCTTCCACCAGCGGAACGCCGCCGCGGGATTGGCCAGATTGAGCATGATTTCTGTCCTGGTCGCTGGCAGGCGCGAGACATCCACGGTCTCGACCTCGAAGGAGGCCGCGCCCGAATAGACGAAACCCTGATCGCCCTCGGCACAGCTCACGGTGACCTCTCCGCCCGTGTTCAGCACTTCCGTCGCATTGCCGGTGCCGACGACGGCCGGCAGGCCAAGCTCGCGACTGACGATCGCCGCGTGCGACGTACGCCCGCCATGATCGGTCACGATGGCCCTGGCTCGCTTCATCACGGGCACCCAGTCCGGGTCGGTCGTCGACGTCACGAGCACCGCGCCATCGACGAACTTGTCGATGTCCTTGACGTTTTCGATGACGCAGACCTCGCCGGTAACAATGGCGTCACCGATGGCAATGCCCCGTGACAGCACCCTGCCTTTCGCCCCGATCCTGTAGGCTTTGAGCTCGCCAGCCTTCCTTTGCGACTGCACCGTCTCCGGCCGCGCCTGGACGATGAACATCTCCTGGGTCTCGCCGTCACGAGCCCATTCCATATCCATCGCACAGCCGTAATGCGCCTCGATGGTGACGGCCCAGCAGGCCAGGGTCAGGATCTCCGGATCGGAAAGGACGAACGCGGCGCGCTCGGCCTTCGAGGTCGACACATTGCGCGTTGGAGTATCACCCGTTGCATAGATCATCTTGATCGACTTGGCGCCGCGCGACTTCTCAATGATCGGCGTCAAGCCCGGCCGGTCGAGCAGCGGCTTGAAGACTTGATACTCGTCTGGATCCACTGCACCCTGGACAACATTCTCGCCCAGGCCCCATGCGGCGTTGATGAGCACGACTTTGTCGAAGCCTGTTTCGGTATCAATCGAGAACATCACGCCCGATCCACCCAGGTCGGAGCGCACCATTTGCTGCACGCCGATGGAGAGCGCCACCTTCATGTGGTCGAAACCCTTCACCTTGCGGTAGCTGATGGCCCGGTCGGTGAAGAGCGACGCGTAGCAGCGGCGGCAGGCATTGAGCAGCTCGGCTTCGCCGCGGATATTGAGGAAGGTCTCCTGCTGTCCGGCGAAGCTCGCATCCGGCAGGTCTTCTGCCGTCGCGCTCGAGCGGACAGCGACATCGACTTCGGCTTTGCCGGCCCGGCGGCTGAGCTCGCGATATGATTGCACGATATCCGCAGCAATCTCTTCGGGCCAGTGGCCCTTCAAGACAAGGTTGCGGATTGCCTGGCCGGTCTCGGTGAGGCTGGCGTGCCCGCCCTCCCATTCCGCGATCAGCGCAGCGACGCGAGCACGGAGATCATTTTCATCAATATAGCGCCAATAAGCGTCCGCGGTGGTCGCAAAGCCCGGCGGCACCTTGATGCCCTTGGCACCGAGCGTACGCACCATCTCGCCAAGCGACGCATTCTTGCCGCCGACCAGTCCGACCTGGCTCCGGTCCAAATTCTCGAACCATTCGACTAATGGCGACTTGCCGGACATGTGGGTGCTCCTCTACCTGCAGGTGCCACACCATGACGCCGTGGTCGTGCCCGAAGATTGATCCCGGTCAATCCGCGGGCATGATGCAGATCAATGCGCCCCGCATGTTTTGAACCGATTGGTCGGTTCTCTCGTCGACATGGAGGAACAGATGATCGAGCATTCGCGTCAGGCGCTGGTAGGAACGATCGGGGGCACTTACATTACTCTCGCAATCGCCGACATCGACGAGCTTTCATTCGCCAATTTTGCGCTGCTGAACACGGCCGATTTCGCCCAGCCGATGCAGGCCGTGGAGCGCTACCTGAAATCCCTGCCGCGCTGCCCCAACAAAGTCGCCTTCGCCGTCGCCGGAACCGTTGCCGGCGATCGCGCCGAACTCAAGCACCGCGACTGGGTCATCACCAAGAACGACGTACGCGCCGCCACCGCAGCCAACAGCGTTCACATGATCAACGACTTCGACGCGCTCGCGCTCTCGCTACCATCGCTGTCGAGCTATGAACTCATTGCGCTCAATCAGGGCCAGCCGGTCCTGCATGGCAACAAGGTGGTCATCTATTCGGGCACCGGGCTTGGCGTCGCGGGGCTGGTTCATGACGGCGACCGCTGGCTGCCGGTGCGCGGCCACGCCGGCGCCACCGCTTTTCCCACGCCGGCCAAAGGCGAGTTCGATATCCGCAAGGCTTTCCCCGCCGATCATTTTGTCACGATGGATGACGTCTTTTCAGGCAAGGGACTCATTGCACTTTATGGCGCGCTGGCCGGCGACCGGAGCGGCAAGGTCTCACCGATGACGGCACGCAAGATCACCGAGGCCGGTCTGGCCAAGGAGGATCCGGCGGCTGAAGAAGCACTGCGGCTCGTCGCGACCTGGCTGGGTCGCTTTGCGGGCGACATGGCCTTGATCTTTGGTGCCGTAGGCGGCGTCTATCTCGCCGGCGGCTTTGCCGCTAACATCGTTCCCGCCCTTACGACCGGCCATTTCCGCGAGGCGTTCGAGGGCAAGGGAGCCTTCGATGCCCATCTGCACAAGATCGCTGTCAATGTGATCAAGACCGGCGCCGACGCGGCGATGCGAGGAGCGGCGATCGCTCTCGCGCAGAGCCTCCCGGCGCGACCCGCCGTCAGGCGAATTGCGAGGTAACGATGACGCTCTCTTCTCCCGTACGCGACGTTCTGAGTTTCTACGAAGGCGAACGGCCGGGAGTGAAAGCCAATCTCGCACGAATACTGAACCATGGACGCATGGGGGGCTCGGGCAAGCTGGTCATCCTGCCGGTGGACCAGGGCTTCGAGCACGGACCGACACGCAGCTTTGCGGTCAACCCCGCCGCCTATGACCCACGTTATCATTTCGAACTAGCAATAGAAGCGGGCCTGAGCGCCCTCGCGGCACCACTCGGCTTCCTCTCCGCCGGGGCGGATCGCTATGCCGGTGAGATTCCCCTGATCCTTAAAGCCAACAGCGCCAACACCCTGGGCACGGAAAAGGACGAAGCCATGACCGGCACAGTGCGCGACGCACTGGAGCTGGGCTGCTCGGCCATCGGCTACACCATCTATCCTGGCTCCGACCGGCAATACGAAATGTTCGAGGAGGTGCGGGCCGGCGCAGCCGAGGCGAAGGCCAACGGGCTCGCTGTCGTTGTCTGGGCCTATCCGCGCGGCGGCATGCTGAGCAAAGAGGGTGAGACCGCCCTCGATGTGGTCGCCTACGGAGCGCACATCTCCGCATTACTCGGTGCGCACATCATCAAGGTGAAGCCACCTTCGGCGCATATCGAACAGGCCGAGGCCAAGTCCGCATATGAAGATGCGGGCGCCGACTATTCGGTCCTGCGCAACCGCATCGCCCATGTGGTCCAGGCCGCTTTCGACGGACGCCGCATCGTGATCTTTTCCGGCGGTGCCTCGCGCGGCGACGATCCCGTACTGGAAGAGGTCCGCGCTATCCGTGACGGCGGAGGCCGCGGCTCCATCATGGGCCGCAACACCTTCCAGCGGCCGCGGGCCGAGGCTCTGGCGCTTCTCGACAAGATCATCGGGACGCTGCTCGAGTCCAGCACACGCTGATCATGCCGCCCCGGATTCTCACCGTTACGCTGAATCCGGCGCTGGACATCACCACCACGACGGCAAAGCTGTTGCCGCAACAGAAGCTGCGATGCGACGCGCCTCGCTACGATCCGGGTGGCGGAGGCATCAATGTCTCGCGCGTCATCAAGGAACTCGGCGGCGAAAGTCTCGCCTTCGCAGCGCTTGGCGGCCGCACGGGCGCGATGATGAAGCGCATGCTCGATGACGCCGGCCTCGATGTCGAAGCCTGGCGCTCGCGTGGCGATACCCGTTTCTCCATGACGGTGATGGAAGAGCAGACCGGCCTCCACTATCGCTTCGTGCTGCCGGGCCCGGAACAACCGGTCGCAAGCGCTACGCGGCTCCTGCGCCGCCTCGGCGAGCGGGCCGCCGCCGGCTACGGCTTTGTCGTCGCAAGCGGCAGCCTGCCCCCGGGCCTGCCTATCGATTTGTACGGAAGGCTAGCCGAGATCGCGCGCGCCAATGGGGCCAAGCTCATCCTCGACACGCATGGCGAGGCGCTGCGCGCGGCATTGCCACACCGCCCGTGGCTCATCCGCCTCAATCATCATGAAGCGCAGGAATTGCTCGGCGGAGATGCCGACCGCGCGGCACACGACCTTGCGCGGGAACTGGTCGAACGGGGCTCGGCCGAGATTGCGATCGTGGCGATCGGCGAGCGTGGCGCGTTTCTCGTCAGCGCCGACCACAGCATCGAGATTGCGCCGCCGCATGTCGATGTCCGCAGCATGGTCGGTGCGGGCGACAGCTTCGTGGGGGCCATGACCCTCGCGCTGTCGCGGGGGTGGCCGATCGACGACGCCACGCGCTACGGCGTAGCAGCAGCAGCGGCGGCAGTCACCACCGAGGCAACGGAGCTTTGCGAGGCCTCCAAGGTCGCCGACCTGTTTGCCGAAATGGGTGGACGACAGGCAGCTTGACGCCGATCAACGTGCCCGGAGACCAACCATGGCTTGCTCGCTCCAGCAATTGTGAGAGCAGGCGATGAAAGTCTCCGATGTCATGACCCGCAATCTGGTGACGGTGATGCCCGGCCACAGCATCCGCCACGCCGCCCGCATCATGCTCGAGCACAGGATCAGCGGCCTGCCGGTGGTCGATGCCGGAGAGCTGGTCGGCATGCTGACAGAAGGCGATCTGCTGCGCCGCGTCGAGTTCGGCGCACCGCGGCCGCGGACGACCGGATGGTCAGGCGCCAATTCGCCGGAAGGCGTCGCCCGGGATTTCGTCAAGAGCCATAGCTGGAAAGTCGGCGATGTGATGTCGAGATCACCGGCGACAACCAGTGAAGAAGCGTCACTCGCGGATGTCGCATCCATCATGGCGGCGCGCGCAATCAAGCGGCTACCAGTCATGCGGGATGGCCGGCTCGTCGGACTCGTCAGCCGCGCCGATTTGCTGCAAGCCATCGCCACCGCTCCCGACGAGCATATCGCTTCGGGTGACGAATCGCTTGCGACCAGCATCCGGGCCCGGCTGGGGCAATTGGAGACCATGCTCGCCGAAATCCCAACGGTGCTGGTGACCAATGGCGTTGCCAATCTCTGGGGCAGCGTACGTTCGGAGGTCGAACGGGACGCCATACGCGTCGTCGTCGAGAGTGTGCCGGGACTCAAGGGCATCGACGATCACATGAGTTTGTTCCTGGCCGCCGCCCGCGAAACTAGCGAAGCGCCCTCAATGCGTTGAGGATCACGGCGACATCGATCGCTTCCTGGAACAGCGCGCCCTGCACCGGCGGCAGATAGCCCAGGGCAGCAGCGACCATTGCCGCAACCGAAAGGCCCAGCCCGATCCATACGCTTTCGAGCGCGATCCGGATGCTGCGGCGCGAAATGGTCATTGCCCCGATCAGCGGTTTCAACTCATCGACCAACATGACCACGCCAGCCGATTGCGACGACGCGGTCGCACCACGCGCACCCATGGCGACGCCGACATCGGCGGCGACCAGAGCCGGCGCATCATTGACGCCGTCTCCGATCATCATCGTGGGGCCGAGGGCGGTCTCGCGGCGAACGGCGTCGACCTTCTGCGACGGACTGGCTTCACCAAGGACTTCATCGACGCCGACAGCGGCTCCCACGGATTTGGCAATCGAGGTCCGATCACCGGAAGCGAGAATGACGCGCTTTGCTCCAGCAGTCCTGAGGTCGGCAACCAAGTCAGCGGCATCGGACCGGAGCTTGTCGTCGAGGACAATGACGCCGGCCAGCCGGTTATCGATCGCGACCGCCACCGTGGCCGTGACCGATTGCGGCGGATGGAGCCGATAGGGATCGTCGCCGGTCAGCGCCGCCACGTAGCGGTCACCCCCCACTGCAACAGCTACATCGTCTACGATGCCACGGATGCCAAGACCGGGTTCTTCGATCACGCCGTTGGGCGCGGAGAGCTTCAGTCCGGTGCGGCCGGCTGCATCAATCAGGGTCGCGGCGATTGGATGTCCCGACGCCTGGTCGAGGCTGGCGGCGTAGCGAAGCACATCATCCGCGCCAAAGCCATCCGCCGTAAGGACGTCGACGATCTCGGCACGGCCATGGGTGAGCGTCCCTGTCTTATCGAGGATCGCTACGCGCACTCTGGCCAACGCTTCGAAGACACCACCATCCTTGACCAGCACGCCCTCCTTGGCGGCGCGCGAGATGCCCGAGATGAGCGCCACTGGGACTGCGAGAATCAGTGGACACGGCGTCGAGGACACCAGCACCGCCAACGCCCGCTCGCGGTCGCCGCTCAGCAACCAGGCACCGATGGCGAGGACTAGAGTAAGGACCAGGAAGCCCACTGCATAGCGATCCGCGAGCCGCGTCATCGGGGCCTTGCTCTGCTGCGCAGCCTCGACGAGCTTGACGATGCCGGCATAGGTGCTTTCCGCCGCGGTGCGATCTGCGATAAGACGGAACGGGGCGCTCGCAGACGTCGCACCGCTCAGCGCGCTGCCCCCTCCCCTCAGGTGAACAGGCAAGGACTCGCCGGTGATCGCGGCCGGATCCAGCACCGCGACATCGCCCGGTGCGAGGTGGCCGTCCACCGGGAGCACCTCACCCTGGCGGATATAGAGGATGTCGCCCGGCGCGATGTCGCCGATGGCCGTATCGACCAACTGGCCGTCGCGCTCCACCATGGCCGTATGCGCGACGCGGCCGAGCAGCGCGGTCATTTCGCGACGGGCGCGCCCTTCGGCGAATTTCTCGAGCAACTGCCCACCTGCGTACATCAGGGCAACGACATTGGCCGCAAGCGGCTCGCCAAAGACAAGCGCGGCAGACATCGAGAGTGCGGCGATGACATCGAGCCCGATATCGCGGCGACTGAGCGCGATGACAATTTCGGCGATCAGCGCAATGAGTACCGGGGCAGTCGCGACAGACCAGGCGATCGCAGCCCCGTCTGCCCGGCCGGTACTCCAGAATACAATACCCGCCGCAAGGCCCAGGACGGCAATTGCGACAAGGGCCCGTTCGCGCAGGCGTTCCAAGGAGATCATGGTTGCTCTTTGGGCGTGACCGACGTGTCCGCCGTTGATTTCAATCAATCATGAACGCCAGATGGCCGCCATGCTAAGATTTTCGTGCCGATAGACGAGCGCACCATGACGATCCGCAACCTCGAAGCTGCATTTTTGCCTCACTCCATTGCAGTGATTGGTGCCTCGCCGCGCGAGGGTTCGGTTGGCCGGACGGTGCTTGCGAACATTGTCGCGTCCGGTTTTGAGGGCGCGATCTATCCGGTGAATCTCAAATACACCGAGGTCATGGGCCTGCGCTGCTATCATCAGGTCGCAGAACTCCCGGAAGGTCCGGACCTCGCGGTCATCATGACGCCGCCCGAAACCGTTCCCGGTCTCGTTGCGAATCTGGCAAGGAGGGGAACGAGGCTTGCCGTAGTGCTCACCGCGGGGATCGGGACGGCCAACGGCTTGCGTCAGGCAATGCTGGACGCGGCGCGTCCCGCGTTGATGCGCCTAATCGGGCCAAACACGATCGGTCTGATCTCTCCGCGCGCAAAGCTGAATGCGAGCTTCGCCCATATCGCGCCAATTCGCGGACGGCTGGGCCTGATCTCGCAATCGGGCGCCATTGTCTCGTCAGTGATCGACTGGGCCGCGGCGGAAGGCATCGGCTTCTCCGAAGTGCTTTCGCTCGGAGACATGGCCGACGTGGACGTCGGCGACTGCCTCAACATGCTGGCAGCCGACAGCGAGACGGATGCCATTCTCGTCTATCTGGAATCCATCTCGGAAGCCCGCAAGTTCATGTCGGCGGCGCGCGCCGCAGCTCGGATCAAGCCCGTCATTGCCTTGAAGCCGGGCCGGCATGCCGAAGCCGCCAAGGCAGCAATGACCCATACCGGCGCCCTTGCCGGCGCCGACAGGGTTGTCGATGCCGCTTTGCGCCGCGCCGGCATCATCCGCGTCGATGACCTCGACGATCTCTTCAACGCGGCCGAGATCACGGCGCGCTTCAAGCCGCTGACCCACGGGCGCGTCGCACTGGTGACCAATGGCGGCGGCGCCGGGGTGCTGGCGGTCGACCAGCTCATCGACCAAGGCTGTGCATTGGCGACATTGTCCACTGATACCATGACCGGGCTCGATGCAGCCCTGCCGGCGACATGGTCGCACGCCAACCCGGTGGACATCATCGGCGATGCCCCACCCGAGCGCTATCGCGCGGCTGTCGCCGCCGTAGCAGCCGATGAAGGTGTGGATGCGATCCTCGTGATGAACTGCCCCACCGCCCTCGCGGACCCCGTGGCGGCAGCCACCGCGCTTGGGGAGATGGTCGAAGCGGGAACCATCAATCGCAAGCCTGTCCTCGCGTGCTGGCTGGGCAAGCAGGCCGCCGAGCCGGCGCGACAGGTGCTGCAGCGTGCGGGCGTTGCAAGCTTCGACACGCCCGCACAGGCCGCCGAAGCCGTAGCGCTGCTCACCCGCTGGTCCAATTTGCGGCGCCACCTCGAACGCGTGCCGTCGAGCGAAGCAATCTTCGAGGTCGACCACAGTGGAGCCCGCCACATATTGGAGGGAGCGGCGGCCGAAGGCCGAGCCATCCTTACTGAATGGGAAGCCAAGCAGGTGCTTTCCCGCTACGGTATTCCGGTTCCTGAAACCGAAATCGCCACCGACGAAGCGGAGGTCGGGCGCATCGCCGAGAGGATGCTCGGCGACAACAAAGCGGTTGTGGTAAAGATGCTGTCAAAGTCGGTTTCGCACAAATCAGACATTGGCGGCGTCGTCCTCAACCTCTCTACAGCCGACGCAGCGCGCCAGGCGGCCGTCGACATTCGGGCGCGATTTGTTGCACACAATTCAGAGACACCACTCGACGGCTTTACGGTACAACCGATGGTCGTCCGGCGCCGCGCCGAGGAACTCATTGCCGGCATCAGTTCCGACCCGGTCTTCGGGCCGGTGATCCTGTTCGGCGCCGGCGGCACAGCCGTGGAGGTCGTGGATGACACCGCTACCGGCATCGTCCCGCTGGATGCGGTCCTTGCGGCGGATTTGATCGGCCGGACGCGCGTAAGCCGGCTCTTGCGCGGCTACCGCGATCGCCCCCCGGCGAATTTGGACATGATCGTAAGATCCCTTCTCGCGCTGTCGCAACTCGCAACGGACCACGCGGCCATCAAGGCTGTGGACATCAATCCACTGCTTGCAGATACTGATGGCGTCATCGCCCTCGACGCGCGCATCGAAATCGACCCGGTGCTCGTGGAATACGCGGAACAAAATCCCAGGCTCGCGATCCGGCCCTATCCGGCGGGATGGGATAGCGATATCACGCTGATGGGGGCGGATTATCATATCCGGCCAATTCTTCCGCGCGACGCGGCGCTGTACCCCGACTTCCTCGAGCGCATGCAGCCGGACGACATGCGGATGCGCTTTCTCGTCCCGCGCCGGACAATCGCCCCCGACGAGTTGGTCCGTCTCACCCAGCTCGACTATGACCGCGACATCGCCTTTGTCGCGCTCGAGCAGGCGACAGGCGCGTTGGTTGGAATTGTGCGCTATTCCGCGGATCCCGACCGGCGCTCGGCAGAGTTTGGCATCCTGCTACGCAGCGATCTCAAACGCCGTGGCCTCGGCATGGCGTTGATGCAGCAACTGATTGCTTATGCCGAGGCGGAACATATCGGCACTCTGACCGGAATCGTGCTGCAGGAGAACATGCCGATGCTTGAGCTCTGCCGCCGCCTCGGATTCACAATCGGCAACGCCGATCGTCCCGACCACGCGGTCAACGTGACCTTGGCGATTTCCTCGCTGGCGCCAGCAGGCTGAGCTGCTGCTTGAGGAGTTCGGAGGCAAGAACATAGATTGCAACAATCGCGAGGATCGTCGCCATCAACTCTACCGTCAGAGGGTGGAAATCGAGGATCGGAGCGAACGGCAGATACGGAATGACCAATGTCGCCACGGCCACCGCCACCGAGCTCACCACAAGCAGCGTGCTCGGCCGACTCCGGAAGAGTCCGTGCCGGGTTCGCATCACGGCAACGACTGCCAGTTCGGTGAGCAGCGATTCGACGAACCACGCCGTCTGGAACAGCGACGCACCCGCATGGAATACCAAGAGCAGGACCGCAAAGGTCACGCCGTCGAACAGCGAACTCACCAGTCCGAAGCCGATCATCGCGCGAAGCAATGCTTTGAAGTCCCAGCGACGTGGCCTCGCTGTGACCTCGGCATCGACGCGATCGGTCGAGATCGCGAGCATAGGCAGGTCCGACAATGCGTTGTTGAGTAGGATCTGCATTGCCAGCAAAGGAAGGAAGGGCAGCACGATCGATGCCACGGCCATCGAGATCATGTTGCCGAAATTGGCGCTTATCGTGATGCCGATGTACTTGATCGTGTTGCCGAACGCCTTGCGGCCCGCAACGATACCGTCCAGCAACACGTCCAGGTCGCGCCGCAGCAACACGACGTCCGCGGCGGATTTTGCGGCATCGACCGCGCTGTCGACCGACACGCCGATGTCGGCAGTTCGCAGCGCGGGTGCGTCATTGATGCCGTCGCCGAGATAGCCGACCGTGTGGCCGGCGCGGCGCAATGCGCCCACCAGCCGCTCCTTCTGCCCGGGCGTGACTTCCGCAAAGACATTCGCATGCGTCGCGAGCCAGACGAACCGGCGGTCGTTGGCGCCTGTGAGTTCGTCTCCGGTCACGATTCGCGACGTCGCAATGCCGGCGGCCTTGGCAACATGAAGCGCCGCATGCCGATTGTCGCCGGTGAGAATCTTCAACCGGATGCCGTTCTTTCGAATGGACTCGACGGTCCTTTCGATCCCTTCCTTCAGGCGATCGGAAAACAGCAGGAAGCCGGCCAGTGTCAGATGGTTCTCATCGGCGGCGGTACAGCTCTCTGAGCCATGCATCGCGCGTGTCGCAACAGCGAGCACGCGGTATCCCTGCCCGCTCCAATCGTCGATGCGCTTTTCAATCTCTACGCGGGTCGGATCGGAGAGCGGCTCGACCCCAGTGCCGGCATGCACGCCACTGCAAAGCGGCAGGACCGATCCCGTCGCTCCTTTGCATATGAGGACCGGTCCGGCAGGCGCGGCAACCAGCAATGACAGCCGCCGCCGCTCGAAATCGTAAGGAACTTCGCTGAGCCGTTGGGGCATCTGGCGTCCGGGAGCCGCGTTGAGGATCGCAGCGTCCAGCGGATTGGGCATCGCAGCCTGAAGTCCGGCGTTGACCGCGGCCCAGCCAAGGACGGCATCAGATGCGATCCCCGCCGGATCTACCGCACAGGCCAGCGACACGACGCCCTCAGTGAGCGTCCCGGTCTTGTCCGTGCACAGCACATCCATCGATCCGAGATTCTCGATGGCCACCAGGCGCTGCACGATGACACCTTTGGCTGCGAGCTGCCGGGCGCCTTGCGCAAGAGTTACCGACACGATGGCCGGCAGCAGCTCCGGCGTCAGGCCGACGGCTAGCGCCGCCGCAAATAGCAGCGAGTCGAGGACAGGCCGTCCAAGCACGAGATTGCCGACAAGAACGACCGTGACTAGCACCAGCATGACTTGCGTCATGAGCAATCCGAAGCGCCTGATGCCGAGAGCGAAGCTCGTCTCCGGTTCGAAGCGCGCAACGGCGTTAGCGATGGCGCCGAATTCCGTGCGGATGCCTGTCTCGATGACAATCGCGACGCCGTCGCCGCTCCGGATCGAGGTCCCCATGTGGACGAGGTTCTCGGGTCCGATCGGGCCATCACCCGCCGGGCGCTTTTCGACCGGAAGCGACTCGCCGGTAAGCGCGGCTTCGTCGGCATTGAGACTGTCAGCAGAAATAAGCACGGCGTCGGCCGGAACCAGGCTGCCGGCGGTTAGCATCACTAGGTCGCCCGGTACGATATGTGAGATGGGCACGGTGCGTTCCGTGCCGTCCCGCTGCACCCGCACGCTGACATTGATCCTGCGCCGCAGCTCGGCGATGGCGCTGTCCGCGCGAAACTCCTGGTAGAAGCCGAGGCCCGAACTCGCAACCACAATAACGATGACGATGATGGCCTCGGTGGTCTCACCCAAGGCCAACGACAGCGCGGCCGCTGCGAGCAGGATCAGGACCAGCGGCGAACGGAACTGACGAAAAAGCAGCGCGACCGGATGCACACCATCATCGGTGCGCAGGCGATTGGGCCCGTACCGCCGCAACCGGTCGACCGCCTCAGCCTCGCTCAGTCCCGAAGGAGAAGTGCCGAGGTTCCTGAGAACGTCGCCAAGGCCCGAACCGGCGGTGATGGAGGCATGCGCCGCGCCCGGGCCGGACGGTCCTTCGTGCGGCGCGGCTGCGACCGGTCGCGCCACGGCTTAGTTCGAGAAGAAGCGGGTGATGTCCGTCGCCTCGAGCAAGTCGCGCGTCATGCCGCCAAACAGCCATTCCCGCATGCGGCTGTGGCCGTAACCGCCGGTAACGATCATGTCGGCATTGCGCGCTCTCGCTGTGCTTTCGAGCACATCGATGAAGCCCTCCTGATTCTCGATCCGTTCGGTGCGGGCTTTGACGCCATGCACATCCAACCAGGTTACGAGATCGGCAAGGCTCTGCTTCTCGGAATCGGCGTTGCCTTCGCTGATCGTGATGGCCAGCACATCCTTGGCGTCGCGCAAGAAGGGAAGCGCGTCGGCGACTGCCCGGCGCGCCTCGCGGGTGTCCTTCCAGCCGATGATGATGCTGTCGGTCGAGACCTTACTCGCCGAGGCGGCCAATGCGATCGTCGGGCGGCCCGACGCGAGAACGACCTCGCCGGCATCGAAGGGCCGCGGCGAGCCATAGACTGCCGAGATTGTTGCCGGCAGAACCAGCAGATCGGCGGACAGGCCCGTTGCGATCATCGCACGCTCGGGGGAAGCCACGAAGCTCCGCCACTCTGCTCCCGGCCTGGCCCCTGCCTGCACGTCAAACGCCTTCTCGGCAGATTTGAAGCGCTTCTGAATCTCGTCGAGTTCAGCTTGATAGAAATCCAGTGCAGCGGTGCCGCCATCCAGTCCGGCACCAACGACCGCAGGCTGATCGGCCGCCACCCCGATAAGCTTGGCCTTACAGCGCTGCGCGAGGTCAATGGCGGCTGTGAGAGCGGGGGAAGCGGGAGTTTCAAGATCGATGGCAACGGCAATCGTGCGGATATCCATGGCAAACCTCTTTTTGGCAGTGGCCACTGCATATTGCGGATGCCGTGTCCCACCTTTGACGCAGGTCAACATGCGGCTGCGCACCTCCGCGAAGATAATCGGGCACAACGGAAGGAGCCTCCGATGACCAATACACTTACACCGCAAACGAAAACCGCAACCAATTTGTTCTCGATCAGCGACCTGCGCAAGGAAGTCGATCGGCTGTTCAATTCGTTCAACCGAGACTTCACTCCGGTTCCCGGCTTGGCGGCGGGTTTCGATTTCATGCCCGATGCGGAACTCGCCGAGAATGGCGAGGTCGCTACGATCCGGGTCGAATTGCCGGGTGTGCATGAGAAGGACATCGACATCAGCACTGAGGACCACACCCTCACGATCTCAGGTCACAAGAAGTCGGAGAGCGAAGAGAAGAAGGGCGACATGGTGAGGTCAGAGCGCAGCTTCGGATCCTTCTCGCGCGCGTTCGGGTTTCCGTTTGTCATCGACGCGGACAAGGTCCATGCGAATTTCGAGAATGGCGTGCTGACCGTGAAGATCGCCAAACCCGCCGGCACGGCAGCCAAATCCCGCAAGATTGCTATCGGCCACTGATGGCTTCAGACCTTCGTCGGGCGGTCCCCTGCCCGCCCGACGGCATGGAGGAACCATGCTTGCCATGCGAATCCACAAATCCGGCAGACCGCTAAGTGCAGATAACGTGCCGGTACCGATGCCGGCTGCCGGCGAGGTGCAGGTCAAGGTTCTTGCTTGCGGCGTGTGCCGCACAGATCTGCATATTGCCGACGGTGACCTGCCACTTCTCACCGCACCGATAACACCTGGCCACGAAATAGTTGGACGGGTAACGGCACTCGGAGCCGGCCCAGTTTCGCTTCGGGTTGGGCAGCGCGTCGGAATACCTTGGCTAGGCAAAGCCTGCGGCCATTGTGACTATTGCCGTATCGACCGGGAGAATCTGTGCGATACGCCGATATTCACAGGCTACAGCCGCGACGGAGGCTATGCAGAGTATGCCGTGGCGGATGCGGCGTATTGCATCCCTCTTCCCGAAATTTACGGAGACGCAGAGATGGCGCCGCTTCTTTGCGCCGGCCTCATCGGCTACCGCGCCTATCGGCGTGCCGGTGATGGAAAGCGTCTTGGACTCATCGGCTTTGGTGCGGCTGCTCACATCCTCTGCCAGCTGGCTCGCGCGGACGGGCGTGATATCTTCGCAGTGACACGGCCGGGCGACACCGAGGGTCAGGTGTTCGCGCGCAGCCTGGGTGCGATCTGGACGGGCGGCAGCAACGAAACACCACCCGAGCAACTCGACGCGGCAATCATCTTCGCTCCGTCCGGGTCCCTTGTGCCCCTGGCGCTGCGATGGGTTCGCAAGGGTGGCACGGTGGTCTGCGCGGGCATCCACATGTCAGACATTCCCAGTTTTCCTTACCAGAACCTCTGGGGAGAGCGCGAGATCGTTTCGATCGCCAATCTCACGCGGGAGGACGGCAGCGTATTTATGGAACGAGCCGCGCGTACCCGCATCGAAACACGGGTCGTGACCTATCCGCTGGCTGAAGCCAATGCCGCACTCGAGCACCTTCGCGAAGGAAGAATCCAAGGCGCCGCGGTCTTGATCCCGCAATGAGCACGGGCCGGCGCGAGGCCGGCCCGTCAGACATCAACCGGCCGTCGGTGTGTCGATACGCGCTGCGTCGGGAGCGCTCCAGCGCACCATGATTACCGCGGCGATGACGCCGAAACCGAAGGCCACGATGCCCAGCGTGATAAGCCAGCCAATGAAGGGGATCATTACGATCAGAGCCGCAACGATCAGTCCAATCGCAAGCGCGGCGATGCGCTTGAGGTTGGTATCGATCTTGAGAAAGGCGCCGCCAATGTTGGACGCAGCGTAGTAGGTGCCCGCCAGATAAGCGAGGATGCACGCAACAATCGCAAAGATGACGACCACCGGCACGAGCAACAATCCGACGAGGGTCAGCGCAACCACCGGCACCAGGCCCACCACTGAAGCGAATGCCAGGATGCCCAGGCCGATCCGCCGGAAGGGGCGCTTCTCGGAAATGCTCTGCATCGCGGCCACGCCGCGCGGCATGAACGCTATGAACAAGGCTCCGATAACAAGGAGGAACAGGCCCCAGAGAAGAGACCCCCACACCGCTGGCCAGAAGCCCTTGACGACGGTCTCAGCCGTGCGGGCGCCCTCACCCACATAGTCCACGTTGACGAGTTTCTCGAACGTGACGCGGTCGGCGCTAGCCACCGCTGCAGGCACCGCGATCTCGTTTGGCGCGTGAATGGCCACCTTGCCGGAGATCGTAGCGTTCGGCCCGAAGGTGATGTTCTCGCCATAGAAGCTGAAGTCACCGTCGATGGGCGCATTCAGCGAAAGTGTGCCTGCGGAGGCGAGGGCTGCGCCCGTGATCGGCGTGTCGATGGTGACCGTGGCGCCGGCAAGCCGCACATTGCCTGCAACAGGAGTGCCCAACTTCAGCAGTACGCTGTTGCCGGCGGCAGTGACGTCACCACCCACGCTGCCGGTCAGATTGACCGCAAAGCCCATGGCGTAGAGGCCACCACCGACCGATGAGGTCACACTGACGTTGTATCCCGCGATATGGGCATCACCCGTTACTGGCGCTGTGATCGAAACGTCGTAGCCTGCCAGAAAGGCGTCATTCGCAACCGGCTCGGCGAGCTGCGCGTACTGGCCGGCAGCAAACATGTCGCCACCGAACGCCAGCCTGGCGTCCTCCGCCTGGGCCATGCCAGGCAAGCAGAGTGCCCCGGCAATTGATAGTCCAAGTAGAACCCTGTTCATCCAAACCTCCATTATTTCAATGGAGCCACATGCAGACATGCGACGCGGCCTGCTTTGATACCAATCAATTGCGACAATCGAGTAGCAGCGGCAATTCGTTTGACAGCGATCAAGTCTCATTGCTTGGCCCGCTGCGACAATATCACAATTGGGAGCTATGGTCGCCGCGAGACGATCATGCCCCGACTGCCAATTTCGAAAGGAAAAGTCGATGGAACGCATTCACATTACACAGCACAGCTCTCTCGGGGCCGCCTGGTTCGCCGGCTGGCTCTTCAGCATTGGCTATCTGCAGCTCAACTTCTGGTCCGGGTTGCTCGGCCTGATCGTTTGGCCCTACTTCCTCGGCGCCCATTTCGTCGCACAGTGACGCCATGATCAGCCCTGCCATCAGCGATATCGCCGTTCACCTGACCGGCTCCACAGAAGACGCTGTCCGAATTGCGAACGCCGCAGCGATTGCGGGACTGACGGGCGGAGGGTTGACTGGCTTGCACACGCATATCCTCCCGGGCCTGCTTGAGATGACTGATCCCTCCGGTTCTGCTTTCCTGCAGAAGCTGATTTCGGACTCGGTTGACGGCGCGCTCAAGGTGACGGCCCGACTGCGAGACGAGCTCGCGGCGACAGGTATCCCCGGCACTGTCCGCCGAGTCGATCTCTATCCCGACGAGGTCGGAACCGCATTGGCGCGGGAAGCTCGCGGCTCTGATCTATTCCTCGGTACACTCCCTTATGGGGACATGGCTGGTGGCGAATGGATCGAGGAGTCCGTGCTGTTCGACTCCGGACGGCCATGCTGTTTCATCCCGCCAAGATATGAACGCAAGCTTGCTCTCGCAAACATACTGATCGCCTGGAACGGCTCAGCAGAGGCCGCGCGAGCGGTCGGCTCGGCGCTGCCTCTGCTCGAACGCGCAGAACACATTATTGCCGCCACAATCATCGAGCCAGGAAATCATACCGCAACGGATGAGCCTCTCGCGTCTCTCGATCGCTTCCTCGCAAATCACAGACTGACAGCAGAGCCGCGAATTGTGACGAGCCGCGGCGACGTCGGTGATGCCCTTATTGGCGAAATCCAGGCATCGGATGCGGACCTGATCGTCATGGGCGGCTACGGTCATTCCCGTTTCCGTGAATGGGTGCTCGGCGGAGCGACCCGACTGCTGCTTGGCCAGTCTCCAATACCGGTCTTCACGTCACATTAGTCGTCATTGCCTTGCCCCTCATTCCTCCGGCGGGTAAAACCGGGGAAACGGGCGTCACCTCATGAACTGGAACTCTTTGCTGAGCCGGCCGTGGTCGCCTTATGCGCTGGCGGCTGCCCTTGTTTTTGTTACATTCGCATTCCGGCTGCTGATTCAGGGACTTCTTAGCGATTCGGCGGTGGGCCTGCTGTTCACCTTGTCGATTCTGATTCCGGCGATGCTCGGTGGTCTCTGGCCCGGACTTTTTGCGACGGCACTCGCGACTCCTGCAGTCTATTACTTCCTCTGGCTGCGCGGTGACGTTCCAAGCGCGATGCTCTTTAATGTTGGCTTGTTCTTGGTTGTCGGTCTCGCCATCTCGTGGACCGCCAACCTGCTGAGCCGGTCACGCGCGCGATGGACCGAGACCAGCACCATACTCGAGCGGCGCGAAGCTCACCTGCAATCGGTGCTCGACACCGTGCCCGATGCGACGATCGTCATCGAAGACGACGGCACTATGACTTCGTTCAATCTCGCCGCAGTACGTCAGTTCGGCTACGAACCCGCGGAGGTGATCGGCCGGAACGTGAACATGCTGATGCCCACCCCTTATCGGGAACAACACGACGGCTACATCCATCGCTATCTCACCACCGGCGAGAAGCGAATTATCGGCATTGACCGCGTTGTCGTTGGCCGCCGCAAGGATGGCTCGACCTTTCCCATGAAACTCGCGGTGGGCGAAACCCGAACCGACGGCAAGATCTACTTTACGGGCTTCATCCGCGACCTGACGGAGCGTGAGGAAACAGCGGCGCGGCTCGAGGAGGTCCAAGGCGAGCTCGCGCGCCTCGCGCGGCTCAATGAACTGGGCGAGATGGCATCGACTCTCGCCCACGAGCTCAACCAGCCGCTCTCTGCGATCGCAAACTACGTTCAGGGCTGCGTGAAGCTGCTCGACCAGGTGGAAGAGGAGCACGCGGTGCGTATGCGCGGTGCTCTTGCCGAGACGGCCCGGCAGGCACTCCGTGCCGGCGACATCATCCGCCACCTCCGCGAATTCGTGACGCGCGGCGACACGGAGAAGACGCCCGAGGACATCAAGAAGCTCGTGGAAGAGTCGGGGGCTCTTGCCCTGGTGGGATCCCGCGAACGTGGCATACGTACCGAGTTCGAATTTGCACCGAACGCCGGATACGTCATGGTGGATCGCGTGCAAATTCAGCAGGTGTTGACGAACCTCATGCGCAACGCAATGGAAGCGATGCGCGAAAGTCCGACGCGGGAGCTCGCGGTTCGAACCCGGCTCGATGGCGCCGGCATGGTAGCGGTCGAAGTCTCCGACACCGGCCCCGGCATTTCCGAGGACATCGCGGCCAATCTGTTCCAGCCTTTCGTCACGTCCAAGCCGGGTGGCATGGGGATAGGCCTGTCGATTTCTCGCCGCATTATACGCGCCCATGGCGGCGACTTAACGGTTGCACGAAACGGAGCGGGAGGCGCGACGTTCACCTTTACTTTGCCAACACTTGAGGATGACGCCAATGAGTAGCGTCGATGTCGTGGTTCATATCGTCGACGACGAGGAGTCGGTCCGCAGCTCCCTCGCCTTCCTGCTCGGCACCGCGGGCTTCGCGGTGAGAACCCACCAGTCGGCGACTGCTTTCCTTCAAGCCGCGCCAAGCATCCGAAACGGATGCCTCGTCACCGATCTGCGTATGCCCGATCTCGATGGCGTGCAGTTGCTCAAGTCTCTCAGTGAGCGTGGCGCCATGTTGCCGGCGATCGTGGTCACCGGTCACGGCGACGTCCAGATGGCCGTGGAAGCCATGAAGAACGGCGCCCTCGACTTCATTGAGAAGCCCTTCAGCGACGAGGTCCTCATAGCGTCCATCCGCCGCGCCGTCGAACAGGCGGCAACGCAGATCGATCAGGAACAAGTGACGTCGCGGACCCGGGAGCGTCTGGCAACCCTCAGCGAGCGGGAGCTGCAAGTCCTGCGCGGAGTCGTTCAGGGCCAGCCGAACAAGGTAATCGCAATAGACCTCGGAATCAGTCCGCGGACCGTCGAGGTCTACCGCGCAAACGTTATGGCAAAAATGCAGGCTAAGAGCCTCGCGGAACTGGTTCGCGATGTCATGGACATCGACCTTTCGGCCCTTGCTCCATAGGCGATTGACCTAGCGCAACCGCTCAGCGCCCCAAGCAGTTAGGATCAACGGCCTAACTTACCTCCTGCGATTGCTCATGCCCGACTCGGCCAAAGGCCAAATTCTCGTCATTGCCCCTGCAGCCGACCTGCGCAATTCCCTGCGTTTCGCCCTCGAAGCCGAAGGCTACCGGGTGACCACGCGCGAGAACGTCTCGGGCGGCCTGCCGCCTCGACCGTCTTACGATTGCATCGTGCTCGATCATCATGCCGCCGATGCGGATAGGGAAGCCGCGCGGCGGCTTGCCGTTTCCTTCCAGCCGACTGTCCTGCTGGCCAATCACGCCGGCCACCCGCTTTCGTCCCTCATGTTTCGGACGGTTCTGAAACCGATGCTTGGGCCTGCCCTCGCGAACGCCGTCAGGGACGCCCTGATTACGCGGGCCAACCCTACGTAGACCCCCTAGCAAATCGACACGAATTTCTCGGAACAGCAAACTGGGCGAGGCTCACCTTACTGCAAAGGAGCCCGCAAATGTTGAACCAGCCGCTTGCCCTCACCTCGGTTTCCAAACCCACCCGCGACCCCGCCATCCGCGACGTGTTCGCTCAAGGTACCACCGGTCCGGTGACCTTCTTTCCGGCGGATACGGTGATCTACGCGCAGGGCGAGGCGGCCGGCCCTCTCTATCTCGTCGAGTTCGGGGCGGTACGGATCTGCCGGGTGACCGCCGACGGCCGCCGCCAGATCAACAGCTTCCATTTTGCCGGTGAAGTCTTCGGCTTCGAGGCGGGCGCCGAACACTCATCCTACGCCGAGAGCATCGACGGCGCCGGCATCCGTATCCTGCGTGCGGCCGGTACCGAGACAATGGCTCCAAAGCTCCTCAATATTGCTCTGCGCGGCTTGACGCGGATGCAGGAACACTTGCTGCTGCTCGGCCGCATGAGCGCCAACGAGCGCATGGTCTCTTTCCTCATCGATCTCATGGATCGGCAGGACGCCGACGACGTCGTCATGCTTCCCATGCAGCGCAACGATATCGCCGACTATCTGGGAATGACCTTCGAGACCGTCTCTCGCGTGCTTCGCAGCCTTCGCGACAGGGGACTGATCCATGTTCCCTCGGTGGACCGGGTCGAAATCCTCGACGCCGACGCTTTGCACGACCAACTCTCCTGACCCCGAAGCCCACCTTGCCGCCGACTCTCTTGAGTCGGCGGATCTTCTTTTCGAGGAGTGACGCACATGGCCAACTCGGCCGCGGCCCCGAGCTTCTTCCTCCCGCTCCTGACCTATCCAGATCCAACGCCGCTTACGGCCCTGCCCCGCGCTCTCGATTTCTGCGCGACGCTGGCCGGGCATCTCAAGATCGCCGTTCATTTGGCGGACATCCCCCACATCAGCAACCTGCTCGGCGACATTCTCGTCGACGTCGATGCGATGATCGCCGCAGCCGAGGCCCAGAGCCGGACCGCGGGAAGTGAGATGATTCACATCGTCCGTCACCAAGCCGATCGCATGAGCATCGGCTGCGAGATCGTCGAGGTCACCGGCCGCCCCGAGCTGGCGGGAGACTCCCTTTCGCGGTTGGCGAGGACGAGCGACTACACCTTGCTACTCACCAGCCACGAGGACGGCGCCAGCCATGGCTTGGCCGAGGCTGTCATATTCGGATCCGGTGGGCCGGCATTGTTGTTCCCGGCCCTCGATGCGCCATCGCACCTCGAAGAGATCGCAATTGCCTGGGACGGCAGCCGTGCGGCGGCCCGCGCCCTGCACGACAGCGTGCCCATATTGAAGCGGTCCGGCAAGACTCTCATTCTCACCGCGCGCCACGACAAGCCGATCGATCGAACCGGCCTTGCCGGCGCCCAGCAATTCCTCCTCGGACACGGCATCGCCTCGTCGGTGGAAGAATTGCCGGAGACATCGCAGGAGATCGGCCAGCTTCTGCAGCGGGCAGCGCTTGACCGCGGCTGCGGACTGCTGATCATGGGCGCCTATGGCCACAGCAGGTTCCGAGAGTTCGTGCTTGGCGGCGCCACCCGCGCGGTGTTGGCGCATCAGCAGATAACTGTGCTGCTGTCGCACTAGCCCACAAAAGCCAAATAGCAGGAAAGCGCCGGTGAGGTTCACTCGCCGGCGCTCTCCTGTCTTGAACGGCAATGCGTCAGTGCACGTCTCCTGGCGGATGCGAAGCATCGGATTGCGGGGCGTCGGCCGGAGGCACTTCGCGGACGATTTCAAGCTTCACATTGGCGACCAGTCCCGCGACCGCGCCGAGGATTGCGAGCCACGGAGCCGAAAGGGCAACAAGCCCGCCCGCGACCGCGCCTGCGGTAAGCGGAATCGACAGAAACACCTGACTATCTCCCGATTTAACCACCAGCTTGCGGACATTGCCTTCAGCGATCAGCCGATTGATCTCGGCCAGCAGGTGCTGTCCGGACACTTCAACTTCCTCGGTGAAAGTCTTCCAGGCAGTTTTGGTCTCATCGTCCATTGTTACCTCCTTTGGGTTCGAAGGCACTCTAGTGCTCACAAGCCGGTGGCCGCTTGACCCATCGCAAGCGGCTCTGGTGTCCTGGCCAGCGGAAACTGTCCTGCCAAAATCTTGCCCCAGGCACGTGCCCGCTCCTTCTCGCCGGCCTGAAGCGGACCTTCCCTGCCCTCGACGTAGAAACCTTCAGGACCCTCGACACGCCGGGCGCCAGCGGCGCGAAGGGCATCGGCGATGCGCGGGGCGGCATAACTCATGAGCTTCATCAGCAGTCGCAGCGCCAGTCCGCGCCCATCGGCTCGCACGCGCGTATCGAACGCAGCCGCGGCTATGCCCTCAAGACGCCCCGGACCAAGCGCCTTGAGCCAGCGCATCATCATATCGGTGGGCCGGCCGCCTTGCGTCGGCGAGCCGACGACAAGCAGATCGAGCGCCGGCAGATCGCTGGCCGCAAGCGTCCGAATCGAATGGACATGCGCGTCCGGACCAATACCGCGGGCGATCGCCTCGGCGATGCGGGCCGTATTGCCATATGCCGTATCGTAGACTACGAGCGCTTTCATTTGGGCCCTAATTGAAATCATTGCCGCGGAAGACAAGCAGGGCCCCCGCCGCTGCCCAGACGAGTGCCGCCCCGGTTGCCGCCGATAGCACGCCCGGCAGCCCATCCGACCCGGCACTCGGCGCAATCATTGCGCTTGCCGTGATGCTGACGTGATAGACGATGACGGCCAGCAGGCTCCCGCCAGTGCGCCGCCAAAGCCAAGCCATGACGATCGAATGCGCCGTGAGAACGATCGGTCCATTGACCAGGAACGCCGCCAGGAACCAGTCGCCATAGCCCTTGAGTGCTACATAGTCGGCGGGCAGATGCCAAACTCCCCAGACGAGGCCGATGACAAAGGCCGCCCGGAGCAGGCCGAAGCTTTGTTCCAGTCGCGGCAATAGATAGCCGCGCCAGCCGAACTCCTCCCCCGCCGCCGCCATCAGCGGCCAGATCAGAGCCATGGCGAGGACCGAAGGATCCGGCCATTTGAGCGGCCCGATAAATGCCGGCTGCATCAGTGCTGATAGCAGCGCAGTCGCCGGAACAAGGGCAATTGCGATCGCCCATTGCGAGGGCGCGAACCGCCAGCGCCGAACTGGTGCGACAAGGTCGCGCATGCCCTGCATCCCACTGCCGGCACGAGCCAAGGCGAGACCCGAAAGCGAGGGGGCGAAGCCGCCTATGATCGCACATAGGATGAAGGTGGTGCTGATCTGCAGGCCGCCCGGCGGCATCGCAACGACCCAGTAACCCCAGAACAGCCAGGCCCACGCGAAGGTCAGTCCGACAAAGGCCGTAACCGAAGATCCGGGAAGGGCAAAGCGGGCGTCGGTCGCAGTCAAGGCATCCTCCGTGGATATTTGCCCCTTCTCATCGGAAGATCGCCGCGCGGCTTTGACCCCAGTCAAACGGTGGCAGCGACCGTCGCGATTGATCTGCGTCAAGCGCAAGGACCGGTCGCTCCGTAGCGTGCGCAGCGAATGCACTCAAAGGGGGCCGCATTGCGCAATACAGGTTGGGCCATCGCCCTGGCCGCAGGAGCGTTTCTGACGCTCGTTCTTTCGGGTCTGGCCCAGGACATTCCGTTCAGGACTCATATGGGCCTTCTCACCGCGGTACTCGCCCTTGCGACTATCGTGGTGCTCCGCCTGCCGCAGGCAGTCCCCGCACCGGCCTCGGCCTCCGGCGAAACGGCTTATTTCGACGCACCGATTCGTTGGGGCTCGATCCTCACCATGTTCTGGGGCTGCGTCGGATTCCTCGTCGGCGTCGTCATCGCGCTGCAGCTCGCCTTCCCTGATCTCAACTTCGGCCCCTGGTTCAACTTCGGGCGCATGCGGCCGCTGCATACTTCCGCCGTCATCTTCGCCTTCGGCGGCACCGCACTGATCACCACCAGCTTCTACGTGGTGCAGCGCACCTCCCGTGCACGGCTCCTCAACGACAATCTCGCCTGGTTCGTCTTCTGGGGTTACCAGCTCTTCATCGTGATGGCGGCAACCGGCTATCTGCTCGGCATCACCGAGAGCCGCGAATACGCCGAGCCTGAATGGTACACTGACATCTGGCTGACCGTGGTGTGGGTCGCCTATCTCATCCTGTTCCTCGGCACGATCATCAAGCGCAAGGAACCGCATATCTACGTGGCGAACTGGTTCTACCTTGCCTTCATCGTCACGATCGCCTTGCTCCACGTCGTCAACAACCTGTCGATGCCCGTGAGCCTGCTCGGCTCAAAGAGCTACTCCCTCTTCTCCGGCGTGCAGGATGCGTTGACCCAATGGTGGTACGGCCACAATGCGGTTGGCTTCTTCCTGACCGCCGGCTTCCTTGGAATGATGTACTACTTCATGCCCAAGCAGGCGGAACGGCCGGTCTATTCCTACCGGCTGTCGATCATCCACTTCTGGGCCCTGATCTTCCTCTACATCTGGGCCGGTCCGCATCACCTTCACTACACCGCCCTGCCCGACTGGGCACAGACGCTCGGCATGGTGTTCTCGGTAATGCTGTGGATGCCGAGCTGGGGCGGCATGATCAATGGCCTCATGACGCTACGCGGCGCATGGGACAAGATGCGCACCGACCCCATCATCCGCATGATGGTGCTCGCGGTGGCCTTCTACGGCATGTCGACCTTCGAAGGTCCGGTCATGTCGATCAAGTCGGTGAACGCGCTCAGCCACTATACCGACTGGACCATCGGCCATGTGCATTCGGGTGCGTTGGGCTGGGTCGGCATGATCTCCTTCGCCGCGATCTATTTCATGGTGCCGCGCCTATGGGGCCGCAAGCAGCTCTACTCAATGCGCATGATCAACTGGCACTTCTGGCTGGCGACCGTCGGTATCGTGATCTACGCCGCGGTGATGTGGGTGTCCGGGATCACCCAGGGCCTGATGTGGCGCGAATACGACGACCAGGGCTTCCTCGTCTATTCCTTCGCGGAAACCGTCGCGGCACTGCACCCCTACTACATTGCTCGGGCTTTTGGCGGCTTCCTCTATCTCGCCGGCGCTCTAGTGATGGCCTTCAACATCTGGATGACGATCCGCGGCAGGATCCGCACCGAACGGCCGATCGTCGCCACCGCCAAGCTGCAGCCGGCCGAATAGGAGAAACCGATGGCCCTACTGGACAAACATGGCGTCATCGAACGCAACGCGACGCTGCTGCTGACGCTTTCGCTGATCGTCGTCTGCATCGGCGGCATCGTCGAGGTCGCGCCCCTCTTCTACTTCCAGAACACGATCGAGAAGGTGGAGGGCATGCGGCCCTATACCCCACTCGAGCTGGCTGGACGCGACATCTACATCCGGGAAGGCTGCTACGTCTGCCACAGCCAGATGATCCGGCCCTTCCGTGACGAGACCGAGCGTTACGGCCACTACTCGCTGGCCGCGGAGTCGATGTACGACCATCCCTTCCAGTGGGGATCGAAACGGTCGGGTCCGGACCTCTCGCGCGTCGGTGGCCGCTACTCCAACGACTGGCAAGTCGAGCATCTGACCCATCCGCAGGCAGTCGTGCCGGAATCGATCATGCCGCGATACGGCTTCCTTTCACAGACGGCCCTCGACTTCCACAACGTCTCGGCAAACCTGCAGGCCAACGCCAATGTCGGCGTGCCCTACAGCGCCGAAGCAATCGCCAACGCGCAGCAGGACCTGATCGCGCAGGCGACTCCCGATGCTGACACCAGCGGCCTGCTCTCCCGCTACAACAAGGTCCGCGCCGAAGACTTCGACGGCGATCCTGCCAGGATCACCGAAATGGATGCGCTTGTCGCCTACCTGCAGATGCTTGGCACGCTGGTCGATTTCTCGACCTACGACGCCCAGGCCAACTACCGCTGAGGGATCACGATGGAAACCGCGACATACGACGCGCTCAGGCACTTCGCCGATAGCTGGGGGCTGGTCTATATGATGGCCATCTTCCTTGCAGTGGCCTTCATGATCGTCCGGCCCGGCGCACGCGCCAAGGCCGTCGACGCCGCCCAGATTCCCTTCAAGGACGAGACCGAACCGAAATGACCGAACGGGAAAAAGACGTTCTCACCGGCACCGAGACGACCGGTCACGAATGGGACGGCATCAAGGAACTCAATACACCGCTGCCGCGCTGGTGGCTGTGGACGTTCTACGGCACGATCGTCTTCGCAATCGTCTATACTGTCCTCTATCCTGCCTGGCCGTTGATCTCATCGGCAACGTCCGGGGTGCTCGGCTATTCGAGCAGGGCCGAACTCGACAAGGAACTCGAGGAGGCCAAGGTCGCGCAGGGGGCGATGCTCACCAAGGTTGCATCCACTCCGGTAGCGGAGATTCTCAACGATCCCGATCTGACGCGTTTCGCGCGGGCCGGCGGCCAGTCGCTGTTCAAGGTCTATTGCTCACAGTGCCACGGCACCGGCGCCGCAGGCGCCAAGGGTTATCCCAACCTCAACGACGACGAATGGATCTGGGGCGGTAGCATCGACCAGATCGCCACCACCATCACCTATGGTGCGCGCGTCACCGGCGTCGACGAAACCCACTTCAACCTCATGCCGTCCTTCGGCAAGGACGCGATCCTGACGCCCGACCAAATCTCGACGGTGGCCAGGGAAGTGGCTTCCTTCAGCGGCATCGAAGGCGGCCAGTCGACTCCCGAAGGCCAGCAGCTCTTTACCGACAACTGCGTCGCCTGCCATGGCGAAAATGGCCAAGGAAATATCGAACTCGGCGGACCGTCGCTGAACGACAAGGTCTGGCTCTATGAAGGTTCGCTGACGGGCATCGAAACACAGCTGCAGAGCCCACGTCACGGCGTCATGCCGGCCTGGGGCGTGCGGCTGGGCGACACGGCCGTCAAGGAACTCGCCATCTACGTGCATGGCTTGGGTGGCGGGCAATAGCTGCCCACGCCACCGTTGACCCAGATCAACCTCGGCTGCCGGACCCCGTGAGACTGTCCGGCAAACGGAGCCGATTGCCCGATGGCTGTAGATGCCCCCATTGCCGAGCGTTACGACGTCGAGCCGGTAAATTCGCCGAAGCGTCGCCAGAAGCTTTATGAGCCGCGCAAGAAGATCTTTCCCAAGCGCGCCAACGGCAATTTCCGCAAGTTCAAATGGCTTGTGATGTTGGTGACGCTTAGCATTTACTACATCACGCCCTGGCTGCGCTGGGACCGTGGACCGTTTGCGCCTGACCAGGCGGTGCTGGTCGATATGGTCAACCGGCGCTTCTATTTCTTCTTCATCGAAATCTGGCCGCAGGAATTCTACTACGTCGCCGGCATGCTGGTCATGGCCGGCGTCGGCCTGTTCCTGGTTACCTCGACCGTTGGCCGGGCGTGGTGCGGCTATGCCTGCCCACAGACGGTGTGGGTCGATCTCTTCCTTGTCGTCGAGCGCGCCATCGAGGGCGACCGAAACGCGCGGATCAAGCTCGAGGCGGCGCCGTGGTCGATGGACAAGATCACCAAGCGAGTCTCCAAGCACGCCATCTGGCTCATTATTGGTGTGCTGACTGGAGGCGCCTGGATCTTCTACTTCGCGGATGCGCCAACCCTGCTTCGCGAAGTGGTGAGCCTGCAGGCACCCCTAGTCGCCTACGCGACGATCGGCATCCTGACGGCCACAACCTACACTTTCGGCGGACTGCTGCGTGAGCAGGTGTGCACCTATATGTGCCCGTGGCCGCGCATCCAGGGCGCAATGCTCGACGAATACTCGCTGACCGTTACCTACAATGACTGGCGCGGCGAGCCGCGCACGCGCCACGCCAAGAAAGCCATCGCCGAGGGCAAGCCCGTCGGCGATTGTGTCGACTGCAATGCCTGCGTTGTCGTCTGTCCCATGGGCATCGACATCCGCGACGGCCAGCAGCTCGAATGCATCACCTGCGCGCTCTGCATCGACGCCTGCGACGATGTCATGACCAAGCTAGGCAAAGAGCGGGGCTTGATTTCCTACACCACTCTCAACGATTACAACGCCAACATGGCACTTGCCCAGGGCGCCGACGGACGGATCGAGCCGGCGCGGGTCCGCGACAGCATCACCGGCAAATTCGTCGAGGCCATCTGCCACACCACATGGCGTTCCATCATCCGGCCGCGCACCATCGTCTACTTCATCGGCTGGTCGGCAATCGGCCTCGCCATGCTGACGGTCCTCGCCCTGCGCTCACCGCTTTCGCTCAACGTCCTCCACGACCGCAATCCGGTCTATGTCGAGCTGCGTGACGGCTCGATCCGCAACGGCTTCGACGTCAAGGTGCTCAACATGACGCCGCAGCCGCGCGACGTCGAATTGCGCATAGAGGGACTGCCTGGCGCCCACCTGTCGCTGGCCGAAAGCGATGGCGAAGTCATCGGCGCCATCCCGCTCACCCTCGCGCCCGACAAGGTTGCCCCGCTACGCCTCTATGTGCGCGTCGAGCCCGACTACCTTCCGCACGCCACGACGCCCTTCAACATCGTCGTCACTAGTACCGACGGCACGGCTACACGCACGGCAGCCGCCAATTTCGAGGTCCCGGAGAGAGAGCGTGAGCGAGACTGACACAGCACAAGGCAAGGAGTTCACCGGCCGGCACATGCTGTTGCTCGCCGTCACCTTCTTCGGCGTCATCATCGCGGTCAATGTCGGCATGTCCATCTTGGCCTATCGCAGCTGGACTGGCCTGGTAGTCGAGAACTCCTATGTCGCAAGCCAGGAGTTCGAAACCAAACGCATCGCCCACGAAAAGCAGGTCGCGGCGGGCTGGCAATCCACCCTCACCATCGACGACGCGACGGTGAAGCTCGAAGTCGTTGACGCCACCGGCAAGCAGGTCGATCTCGGAACGGTTTCGCTTCTGGTCAGTAGGCCCGTCGGCGGACACGATGACCAGACCGTGACGCTCGAACGGATGGCCGACGGCTATGCGGCAACCCTCCTGCTCGCGCCCGGAATCTGGGATGCAGCAATCGATGCTCCGGAAACCAACCTCGGTCCCTTCGAGCTCTACGAGCGGTTCAAGGTGTCGCCGTGACGTGCTGCGTTCCGGGCGAAGAGGATGTCGCCCAGGCTGCAACGGGCGGCGTCGAGTCGGACTCCGCGGCGCTCGTCGCCCTGAGCCGCCGGCTCGGCGACGGCACCTGCCAGCTCGAATTCGCCGTTCCCGATGCACATTGCGCCGCCTGCATCCGCGCGATCGAAACCGGCTTGAAGTCGCTGCCGCAAGTCGTCAGCGCGCGTGTCAATTTGAGCCGCCGCCGCGTGCGCATCGTCTTCGATCCGGAGCGCGGCGAGGCCTCCGCGCTCTCTACGGCTATCCGCGCGAGCGGCTATCACAACTATGTTCTCGATCCCTCGGACGACAGTGCAGGCGACCCCGTCCTTGCCGAACTGGTGAAGTCCCTGGCGGTTGCCGGCTTTGCCGCGGGCAACATCATGTTGTTCTCGGTCTCGGTCTGGTCAGGCGCCAACGACGCTACGCGCGACCTGTTTCATTGGATTTCGGCGATCATCGCCCTTCCCGCAATAGCTTATGCGGGCCGCATCTTCTTTCGCTCCGCCTGGCGTGCCCTTCGCGTAGGCCGCACCAACATGGATGTGCCGATCTCCATCGGCGTCACGCTGGCCGCCGCACTTAGCCTGTTCGAAACCATCGTTTCCGGCGAGCACGCCTATTTCGACGCTTCCACGACGCTGCTTTTCTTCCTGCTCGTCGGCCGCACGCTCGACCATTTGATGCGTGAGCGTGCCCGCAGCGCGGTCACCAATCTCGCCCGGCTGCAGCCGCGCGGCGGCACGCGGGTCCTGCCCGATGGCGGGCGCGAATATGTGCAGCTCGACGAGATCGCACCTGGCATGACGCTGGAGATCCGCGCCGGCGAGCGCGTCCCCGTCGATTCGGCGCTGCTCGATCACAATGCACTTTTCGACTACTCGATCATCACCGGCGAGTCGGCCCCGCATGCCGTGCCGCAGGGGGATGCCGTCGTCGCGGGCGCCAACAATCTTTCGGGTCCGCTGCTGGTCCGGGCCGAAAGGGCATCAACGGAATCCTTCCTCTCGCGCATGGCGGCGATGATGGAGGCTGCCCAGGACGCACGCACGAAGCCACGCCGCATCGCCGAGCGCGCCGCTGCGATCTATGCACCGCTCGTGCATGCAACGGCCTTCGCGACATTTGCCGGTTGGCTGCTGGCGACAGGTGACTGGCACAATGCCCTGCTCAACGCCGTTGCTGTTCTGATCATCACTTGTCCCTGCGCCCTCGCGCTTGCAGTGCCGATCGTCCACGTCGTGGCGGCGGGCCGCATGTTCGAGCGTGGCATCCTGATGAAGGACGGCGCAGCGCTCGAGCGCGCCGCCGAGATCGAGAGCGTTGCCTTCGACAAGACCGGAACCCTGACCTTGGGTGAGCCGCGCATGGTTGAGCAGGGCGAGTTGAGCGACGAAGCGCGCCGCATCGCAGCGTCCTTGGCCGCGGCGAGCAGCCATCCGCTCTCGCGCAGCATCTCGGCAATGCTCGGCGAACAGCCATCGCTCGGCCTGTCTATTCGGGAGTTTCCGGGGCGGGGCATCGAAGGGACGGATGACAATAGCGGAGTCTGGCGCCTCGGCAGTGCCCGCTGGTGCGGAGTCGTCACTTCGGAAAGCTCTGGTCCCGAAGTGGTCCTCAGCAAGGACGGGACGGCGCTCGCGACATTCATGTTCGAAGACAGGGTCCGCCCCGACGCTTCGACAGCCATCCGCGAACTTTCCGCTCTGGGCCTGCCTGTGCGGCTTCTCTCCGGCGATCGTCCCGAAGTTGCCAATGCAGTCGGCATGGAAGTCGGCATCCGCGATATCGCCGCTGGCCTCCTGCCCGAGCAGAAGCTGGCCGCAGTGCAGCAAGGCCGGACCATGATGGTAGGCGACGGCGTCAATGATGCCCCTGCCCTCAGCGCCGCCTATGTTTCGGTGGCGCCGGTCTCGGCGAGTGATATCGGGCGGAGTGCCGCCGATTTCGTCTTCACCGGCGATCGGCTCACCGCCGTACCCTTCATCATCGCTGTAGCGCGCCGCGCCGCGGCGCTGGTCACGCAGAACCTGACCATCGCTATCGGCTACAATGTCTTCGCCGTGCCCCTGGCGATTTCGGGCCACGTCACCCCATTGATCGCCGCGATCGCCATGTCGTCGTCGTCGATCGTCGTGGTCGCCAACGCGCTCCGCCTCGGCCTCAGCCACCGGCGGAAGCGGGCGAGAGCCGAAGAGGCGCGTGGGATCGTTCAGGTCGAGCCGAGGGCGGCATGAGTGGCCTGCTGCTTCTCATTCCGATCGCGATCGTCATGGGCCTGCTGGCCCTGGTGGCCTTCCTCTGGGCTCTGCGCAACGGGCAATATGAAGACCTCGATGGCGGCAGCCAGCGCATTCTCGACGAAGACGACTGACCGTTCCGCTTCGGTTAACAAACCCTTACGTGGAACGCTCAATCTCGCGGCGTCTTGGAACCAAGCAGTGATTCTTGTGCGCTAGAACGCCTTTGGCTGAACGGGGGAACCGGAGCAGCCGAAATGTGCAGCGAGAGAACAATTGCTCCGTCGTAAGCAGCCCATCGTGCTCAAGGAAGATGATGCGTCGCCATTGCCGCAGCGTGAGGATTCGCCGCCGCGGCCGTCCCGCGACGCCAAGCGGCAGCTCGACGATCTGCAGTCGGAACTGGACCGCGAACCCATCGGCGTCGGCGCGTCCAAAGGCGAGCGCCAGAGCATGGAGGGCCTGCGCGCCCAGTACCACTGGGTTCTCGTCAACAAGGGCGGCGGCGATCCGGAATCCGAGCTGTTCCGCCCCAGCTTCAAATTCGACTGGAGCGCGCCTTCGATCCGCATCGGGCTGGTCGTCATTGCGCTGCTGGCCGGAGGTCTCGCCGCCTATCTCGTCCTGCAGCGCAATCAGTCCGCAGAAGTGCCGGCTCAAATCGAGCAGGTTGCGGCGCCCGTCGTCACGCCGCCCACCACGCAAGTCCTAGTGGCCGCCCAACCGATTGGCGTGGGCCAGCGGCTCAGCGAGGCGGCGCTGTCCTGGCAGGAATGGCCGGACACTGCGTTGCGTCCCGAATATATCACCAGCAAGGCGACGCCCGAGGCGATCACCGACATGACGGGCACCATGGTGCGCTTCGAGATTTTCCCAGGTGAGCCGATCCGCATGTCCAAACTGATCGATGCCAAGAGCGGCTATCTTTCGGCGGTGCTCGACAGCGGCAAGCGCGGCGTTTCCGTCTTGGTTGCGGCCGATGCCGCCTCCGGCGGATTCATTGTGCCGAACGATCGCGTCGACGTATTGCTGACGCGCGCCCTCGCAAGCGGGGCGCTCGAGGCCGAAACCATCCTCCGCAATGTTCGCGTGCTGGCGATCGACAAGCGGCTGGGAGAGACCGAAGCCACGGACGCGCCCGAAGGCACGGAGGGCACGAGCGACAAGGGCTTCTCCAATCAGGCGATCGCCATTCTCGAGCTGGACGCATCCGGAGCCGAAGTCGTGACCAACGCAACCAGCGTCGGCAAGCTGTCGCTGGTCGTGCGCTCCATCGCGGACTATGCCAGTACGGATCCTGCGAGCGCGGCGGCCAACCAAGCCATCCGCATGACGAGCCCGTTCTGGACCCGCTAGGCCTCCGCCACCGGCCAATCTCGGCGACGATTCTGCGCACTTATTAAGCCGTCGTTGACCGACGGGTGCCACTATCGGTGCCCTGAGTGGTAACGTTAGTGAAGCGTCAAAGCGTGTTTCGGGGCAATTTCGGCTTGAGATCGGGCGGGCACGGGATGCGAGCGGGACTCGCCGTCCTCGGCCTCATTCTGGCAGGCATCTTCGCTGCAGGACCCGCCACGGCGCAGACCATTCAATACGATCTCACCACGACGTCGGTCATGCGCATCAATCTGCCGGTGTCGCAGGCCGTAACCGTCGTGATTTCCTCACCCGTCGGCAAGGTCGTCTCGGCTGACCCCACCATCGCCGACGCCCAGCCGATCACCGACCGCTCCGTCTATCTGGTCGGCAAGACGTTCGGCACGACGACCGTCAACCTCTTCTCGTCGGAAGGCGCGCCGGTCGGCCTTCTAGCCGTAGAAGTGGGCGCCGACACCGCGGACATGGCGCGCTCGATCAAGGCCGCCGTTCCCAATTCGAGCGTCAAGGTCAGCACCGTCAATGGCCGTGTCCGCCTTTCAGGCACCGTCAGCGACAGCGAGTCGATGCAGAAGGTGCTCGACGTCGTCACCCAGTATGGCAGCCCAGCGATCATCAACACGATGACCCTCACTGGCGGGCAGCAGGTCAACCTCGAAGTCCGCATCCTCGAAGCCCAGCGCGACGCCGGGCGCAAGCTCGGCATTTCCTGGGAGGGCAGCGTCGGCGGAATCGGAACGACGATCGGCGGCGGCCCGGAGAATCCCTCCAGCGGCGCCGGCTCCTTCTCCTCCTTCGTGACCAGCGTGCTCTCCGGCGTGTCGGGCGTGAGCCTCACCGCAACGATCAATGCCCTTGAGACAAAGGGCCTTGTGCGAACGCTGGCCGAGCCGAACCTCACCACCCTTTCCGGCGTGAAGGCGAGTTTCCTTGCCGGCGGTCAGGTGCCGATCCGCGTCGCCGATAGCAACAACAACGCGACCCTCGACTATCGCGACTTCGGCGTCCGTCTCGAATTCACGCCGGTCGTGCTGAGCGGGGGACGCATCCAGATCCACCTGACGCCTGAAGTCAGCGGGCTTGCCGGCACCACCGGCCAGAACCAAGACCCGATCTTCAACACCCGCACGCTCGATGCGACCGTCGAACTGCGCGACGGTCAGAGCTTCTCGGTAGCGGGCCTGCTGCAGAACGATACCTCCCTCGCACAAAACCAATTGCCTTGGGTCGGCGATGTGCCGGTGATCGGCTCCCTGTTCAAATCCTCGAAATACCAGAAACACGAAACCGAGCTCGTCGTGATCGTGACCCCGCGCCTCGTACAGCCAAGTGCGCCGGGCCAGGTCGCCGCTTCGCCGCTCGATCAGACCCAGCCCGCCAACGATGTCGAGTTCTTCGCGCTGGGCCAGATGGAAGTGACATCCAAGATGATCAAGGGCTTCCAGAGCGGCGAAGGCATCGCCGGGCCGTATGGCTACATCATCGACCTGGGGAGCTGAGCGTGACCAAGACCCTCGCCTTGCTCGCCGCCACCGCGCTTGCCCTCCTGCTGAGCGCCTGCGCTTATGACTATCTTCAGCATTCGGACCGCATCGCCTACAGCGCCGGCGACGCGGTGAATGCCAATCTCGAAGGGGAAACCGTCAACCCCTCGAGCAAGCTGATGAATGACAAGTCCGGCCTCGGCAAGGACGGCAACGTCATCCCATCCGAAGACGAAGTCGTCCAATAAGACAGCCTGATTTGGGTGCAGGGGCGCCGCTGGCCGCACGATCTAGGCGCGGGCGGAAGCGACGGCGTTCGACAGGATCTGCAGATTGTTCTCGATCACGATATTGCCGGGATCGAGCTTTTGGGCCTTGCGGAAATTGGTCAGCGCCGCGCTGAGGTTGCCGCGCAGCATGTAGGAATAGCCCACATTGTTGTAGTACTGCGCGCTGCCGCCCGAGATCTTGTAGAAGGTCTCGTAGACGCGATCGGAAAGATCGAAGCGGCCCAACCGGTCATAGGAGGCGCTGAGCCCGATATAGCCTTCAAGGCTCTTTGGGCTGAGTTCGACCGCGCGCTTGTAGAGCGCAGCCGAGTAGCCGAAATCGTCATTGCGGAAATGGACTCGCGCTTCCGAAAGCGCCCGGTCGGCATCATAGTCGCCGATATTAGAAATTTCCGCGATCGACTGTTTCGAGTTTCCGAAGGTGCTGCCGCCGATATTGGCCGAGCTGCAGCCGCTCAGCAGCACCGCGGCAAGACTCGCTGCCGCCAGCCCATACCTGATCGATCCGACATGGCGATGCATGTTCCCCGCCCCTTCACAATGCCGGTAAGTTTTCGCCCCTTACCTTCCACAGAGAGGCTAGGCGGCGCGTGGGTTACACTTGGTAAACGCTGCCGGTTTGCCCGCAGCTAGGCTTAACGCCTGGTTACCGGCCTCAGCGCGCAAAGAGCATGATGGCCTTGATCACAAGTGAGCCAGCAGCAGCTGTCAGAACCCAGGCGACGATGGTGGCGAGGATAATCCACCACCCATTGGGGACCTGCGAAAGGCGGTATCGCAGATATCCGGCCGCAGTCGCAGGCTTTCCTGATCGGGGTGCGCTCATGAACCACAGTCCATGCCCCGCGCGTGAAGAAACCGTTAAGACCCTTCACCGGGTCGACTGCCCTCGGTGGTGGAAGTCTCAAACCCAGCGGCGATTTTCCCAGCCGCGCCGGGACGCGGCTCGAGCGAGGGTTCATAGCTCCGATCATCGCTCGGCGTGGCGGCCAGCCATTCTCGTCGCGCTCCCGGCCCCCCAATTGCGGTAGCTCTGAAGACGAACCAGACTATTCCGAACAGAAGGTCCCCGACCCTGGCGGGTACCGCAGCCCGCCTCGGAACCCGAAGCAAACTGGCTTGACCATGGCGATTGCTTTATGGTCTATCCGCCCGCGCGCCGGTTCCGCCCGGCGGCAGCATGAAGATGGGTGTATAGCTCAGCGGGAGAGCACTACCTTGACATGGTAGGGGTCACAGGTTCAATCCCTGTTACACCCACCATCTTCTTGAAACAAAACGCCTTTCGGCGTCCCGGCAGGATGGGTGCGTAGCTCAGCGGGAGAGCATCGCCTTCACACGGCGGGGGTCACAGGTTCAATCCCTGTCGCACCCACCATCCTCACCTAGGCTGTGCAGTCGGAATGGCCGCTAGGCCGCGAGCAGCCGTTCGACCTCGTTGACAAGATCCTTGAGGTGGAAAGGCTTGCTGAGCACCGAGGCATCTCGCGGTGCGTCGCTGTCGGGATTGAGAGCTACGGCGGCAAAGCCGGTGATGAACATGACCTTGAGATCGGGGTCGAGTTCGGTGGCGCGCCGCGCGAGTTCGATGCCGTCCATCTCGGGCATTACGATGTCGGAGAGTAGGAGAGAGAACGGCTCCTCGCGCAGCCGCTCATAGGCCGATTTGCCATTGTCGAAGCTGACCACGTCGTAGCCCGCGTTTTTGAGCGCCCGGGTCAGAAAAAGGCGCATGTCGTTATCGTCTTCCGCCAGGAGAATACGCTTCATGTCGGCCTCACTGCGCCCCGCACCCAGGACCATACCGAGCGATGTTTAATCGAGTTTTGCCGATTGGCAATCGCTGCGCTGGGCTCGACCCCGTGATCGGCTGGACAAACAGGCGGATTCGGGGGCAGGATTGCTCGTGTCGGGGCCTGATTTTCGCGGGATTCCATTGCGATCGGACTATTGGGATAGACCTGCTTTCGAGACCGTGAGGCCCCGGCGGCTTGTCGCACCCCTCGTGTTCAATTCCGCCCATTCCGGCCGCGACTACCCCGAACGCTTCCTCCGGATGACCGCGCTGGACCAGCTTTCGATCCGGCAATCCGAAGATGCCTATGTCGATGAACTGTTCAACAGGGCGCCGCATCTAGGGGCGCCGCTACTGCGCGCGCATTTCCCGCGCGCCTATCTCGACGTCAATCGCGAGCCCTGGGAACTCGACCCCACAATGTTCGCCGAGCCGCTGTCCGAACGGTTTAATACCTCGAGCCCCCGGGTCGCCGCAGGCATCGGCACCATCGCCAGGGTCGTCGCCGAAAACAAACCGATCTACCGGGCGCCGCTGGAGCTGGACGACGCCCGCATGCGGATCGAGGGCATCTACATCCCCTATCACGCGACGCTGCAGCGCCTGCTGAGCGACGCGATCTCCGCTTTCGGCATGGCGGTGCTCATCGATTGTCACTCCATGCCGCGCATCGCGCGGACCGGCGACCGGCTGGCGCCCGATGTCGTGCTGGGCGACCGCTACGGCACCACCTGCGCGCCCGGCATCGTCGATTTGGTGGAGATGGTCTTTGCCGGAGCCGGCCTGCGCGTGGCGCGCAACCGTCCCTATGCCGGCGGCTTCATCGCCCGCACCTATGGCCGCCCGCAGCACGGTGTCCATGCCCTGCAGGTCGAGATCAGCCGCCACCTCTATATGGATGAAATGACGCTGGAAAAGACCGACGGCTTCGGCGCGATCTGCCAATTGCTTGAACGGCTCACGATCGCCCTGATCGGTATCGACTTGGGATCGCTTGTCCGCGTCGCCACTCCGGCTAAAGCCGCCGAGTAACCTGCCTGACCACCCATCTCACGGAAAAATGGGCCGCGCATACAGGCGGCCCAAGTCAAGGGAGGAAACGATGGCGATCTGCAATCTGCCCAAAGTGAAGGCGGAACACGCAAACCGCCCATCCATCATGCAACTTCACGGGTGAACTGATTTGCCACGCCTCACAAGCAGACCTTCCATCGTCAACAGTCGATCAAGCCTGATTGTTGCATAAATGAATCACCTCAGCGGACCGAATATGTCGCTACCGTGACTGTCCTTTCCTGTTATCGACTTGCCTCCACTGCAATCCCGGGGCTTCCGACTCCCAAATGAACTCAGATCGATTGGCCGGGCTCGATCCGGCCGCCGTCCGTGACTGCATGCTCGAGGCCGCCACTGCGGCGTCGGCTCCGACATTGACGGGCTTCCGCACGCCCCTCGCAGTGGACAACAAATGGACCACCGGCTTCGATCCGGTGACCGATGCCGACCGCGATGCTGAGACGGCAATCCGCACCGTCATTGCCCGCCACTTTCCAGCGCATGGCATCATCGGCGAGGAATGGGATCCCAAGGCGTCCTCGGGCGATTACGATTGGATCGTCGACCCCATCGATGGCACCCGCGCGTTCATCTCGGGCGTTCCCGTCTGGGGCACGCTGATTGGCCTGATGCACAAGGGCCGGGCCGTCGCCGGCCTCATGGCCCAGCCCTTTACCGGCGAGATCTGGATCGCGATCGGCGGCGCGGGGGAATTCCATCACGGCGGAACGACGGCCCCGCTTCGCACCAGCGGCGTCACCGATCTGGCGAAAGCCAAGATGACCGCAACCTCGCCGGAGCTCTTCGTGCGCTCTGGCGGCAATGTTCCGGCAATCTGGGACCGGATTTATGCATCGACGCTGCAGACCCGCTGGGGTCTCGACTGCTACGGCTATTGCCTCGTCGCCTCAGGGCACATTGACCTCGCGGTCGAAGCGGGTCTCAAGAATGTCGATATCGCGCCGCTCGTCCCGATCATCGAAAGCGCCGGCGGCGTAGTGACCACCTGGACAGGAGACGCGCCGGAAAAAGGCGGCAACATCGTCGCGGCCGCAACGCCCGCGTTGCATAAGGCAGCGCTGGAAATCCTGAGCGCCTAGGCGCTCTGCTCCGTCACGAAGGCATCGAACGCCGCGAACACCTGGGCGCGAACCTCGTCATTCTCCATGAACAGCTCATGCCTTGCGGCAGGTATGACCGCATGCCGTCCGGTGCGCATCCTGAGTCCGAGCTGCTCGGTTGCCGAAGTCGAGACGACCGCATCATTGGCCGCGGCCAGCATCAGCACCGGCGCCTTGATGGCGAGCGGAAAGGCGTCGCCCTGGGCGTTGGCCATGGCACGCATCGCAGCCGCACCCCAGCGGAAGGTCGGCTTGGCCACAATGAGATCGGGCCGCTCGTCCCAGATTTTCACGGTCCGCATGTAGCGGTTGAAATCAGACGTGAGCGGATTGCCGCCAAAGCCCTTTTCGCTTGGCAGCTCATCCTGTCCGCGGCCGGCGGGGAATTTGCCGAGGCCGAGCAAGGAGACCGTCTCGCCGATGCGCGCCATGGTGCGATGGCTGAACGGCAGCCGGTCGATCCCCACCATCGGCGCCGACAGGAAGATGCGGTCGAACATCATGCGGTCGCGCAGGCCGGCATAAAGCGACACCAAGCCGCCCATCGAGTGGCCCACCAGATAATAGGGCGCCGGGCAATCGGGCAGCAGGATCGAGCCATGGAAGGTCTGGAGATCGATCCAGTAGTCGTCGAAACGACGCACATGGCCGAGCCGCCGGTTGCGGATCAGCCGGTCCGAACCGCCCTGCCCGCGCCAGTCGAAGGTCGCGACATGAAAGCCCCGCTTCTGGAAGTCGGCGATCGTCTCGAAATACTTCTCGATATATTCGGTCCGGCCCTGGACGAGGCAGATCGTCCCCTTTGCGGCACCGCCGGTTTTAGGAAACGTCGCATAGCGAAGACGTACCCGGTCCGGCGTCCTCACCCACCCTGCCCGCACCCCGTCCGGAATGGGATTGGACGGGATCATGGCCAACTGCGGGCCTTCGGCATCGACGACGGCATTCATGGTACTGGCCTACCACACCACTGGATGCGGAAAAGCCAGCGCCCTTACGGGACACTGGCTTTCCTCAGAATTGATCGCCGTGCGGGGGGCGGGTGACGGCGACGCTTTCGGTGTGCCTCTGCAGCAGACAGTCAGCACAGTCGCTGTTCTAGGACGACCACTCTGAAGGGGCTCTGAGACCTCCATTCAGATTCCGTTCATTTGCGAAAACCGGCCCTTGAACGCCCAAAGACCCCGCCTATCTCTAGCCTGTCAGCCGGCAAGAGCCGGGGACCGGGACACCCGGGAATGAGCGTTCGCCGCCTCAGGGAGCGCTTGTGGGACACCCGAACATCACACGTTGCTCAACCGGAGAATGTGACATGCAGACTTATGACTTTTCCCCCTTCTATCGTTCGACCGTCGGCTTCGACCGCCTGTTCAACCGCCTCGACAGCCTCGTGGGCCAGGAGGCCAAGACCTACCCTCCCTACAACATTGAGAAGCTGGGCGAAGACTCCTGGCGCGTCACGATTGCCGTCGCCGGCTTTGCCGAGAGCGACCTTGTGATTGAGTCCAAGGAGAACAGCCTGACCGTCAAGGGCGCCAAGGCTCCTGCAACCGAAGACAAGACCCGCGAATTCCTCCATCGCGGCATTGCCGAGCGCGCCTTCGAGTTGCGCTTCCAGCTTGCCGAGCATGTGGAGGTGACGGGCGCCAGCCTCGAGAACGGCCTGCTTCATATCGAGACGAAGCGTGAACTGCCCGAGTCCAAGAAGCCCCGCACCATCGCCATCAACGGCATGGCGCCCAAGGCGATCGAGACTGCGGTCAACTAAGTTCCGGTCACGGACGGCCCGGGCCAAAGGCCCTCCCTCCTGACCGGCCCGGGCGGACGGAAGAGAAGGCGCGAAGCGACGAGCTCCGCGCCTTTTTGTTCAAGACGGAACCCGCGCCGCCATGGCAGGGTTTTGTGAGCATCGAGAAAAGGACAGCGTCATGACCACCAAAGCCCCCGATATCGGCCTCAAATCCAATACCAAGACCGCCATGATCGAGCTCTGCAACGCCCGGCTGGCAGACGCGCTCGACCTTGGCCTCGCGGTCAAGCAGGCGCACTGGAACCTCAAGGGGCCGACTTTTGTCGCGGTGCATGAGCTGCTCGATATGCTGCGCACCCATCTCGATACCCATTCCGACACCGTCGCCGAGCGCGTGGCGCAGCTCGATGGTGTCGCTTTAGGAACGGCGCAGGCGGTTGGCGAGGCGACGGCGCTGCCGGCTTATCCAACCGATATCCGCAAGGTTTCCGACCACTTGGGCGCATTGGTCGAGCGCTATGCGGTGCTGGCGAAATCGGTGCGCGAGGCGATCGATACGGCGGACGATGCCGGTGATGCCGGGACCGCGGACATCTTCACGGCGTTCTCGCGCGACCTCGACAAGGACCTCTGGTTCCTCAAATCCCACCTCGAGTGAGATTCACTTAGCCGAAAATGTGCATGGCGCCAGACGCGGATTCAGGTGCGTTTTCGCGGCACGAAGCGGGCCCGTCGCAAAAATTGCGGGCGCCCGCTTGCCCCTACTTTAGACTTGTGACAATGTAGCCCTATAGGACAGCTATGCTGTCCAAAAATTGGGCACCCGGTCTCCCCGGAGCGGCCCGAACGCCGGACCGGCTGGCCCGCTTGTCGAAAGCGGAAACGGGAGGCGGGGCGACATGCCCGAACGAGCGGCCATTTGGATGCAGAGCCGCTCCCCAACGAATGGATTGCGCCGACAGGCTCGAGCCGTACATTAGACCTGTACGGCCCGCATCGGAGGCGCGTCGAAAGGACGAGACGGATCGCCGCCTGAGCGGCACAGAGCAAGAGGACTGCGACATGAGCAAGACCAAGGACGGAACGGTGCCCCACCCCGCCGCGGATCTGGCATTTCGCAAAGCTCACGATCCCAAGCCCGCCGGCCTGTTCGATCCCGCGCGCGAGCACGATGCCTGCGGCGTCGGCTTCATCGTCAATCTGAAGAACCAGCCCAGCCACAAGATCGTCGAGAACGGTCTCAGCATCCTCGAGAACCTCGAGCATCGCGGCGCCGTGGGCGCCGACCCGCTGATGGGCGACGGCGCCGGCATGCTGGTGCAGATTCCGCATGCCTTCTTTGTCAGGGAAATGGCCGCGCAGGGCGTGACCCTGCCCGCGCCCGGCCTCTATGCGGTCGGTTTCCTGTTCATGCCGCAGAACGCCGAACTGCGGCGCAAGATGGAGCGCGTGGTCGAGAAGGTCATCGAGGACGAAGGCCAGACCGTGCTCGGCTGGCGCGACGTGCCCTCGGACAATTCCTCGCTGTCGAGAGACCCCGAAATCGTCGCCACCGAGCCCTTCCACCGGCAGGTCATCATCGGGCGCGGTACGCGCGTCGCCGATGACGAGGCCTTCGAACGCAAGCTGTACATCATCCGCAAGGTCTGCTCGGGCAAGATCTACTCGGCCTTCGAGGGACAGCCCAACGATTTCTATGTCGTCTCGATGAGCTGCCGCACGCTGGTCTATAAGGGCATGTTCCTCGCCGCCCAGCTCGGCGCTTATTACAGCGACCTCAAGGACCCCGACTTCGAGTCGGCGCTCGCGCTCGTCCACCAGCGCTTCTCGACCAACACCTTCCCGAGCTGGCGGCTCGCGCATCCCTATCGCTTCGTCTGCCACAACGGCGAAATCAACACCGTGCGCGGCAACGTCAACTGGATGGCGGCGCGGCAGGCATCGGTGTCGTCCGATCTGTTCGGCGCCGACATCCAGAAGCTCTGGCCGATCTCCTATCCCGGCCAGTCGGACACGGCCTGCTTCGACAACGCGCTCGAATTCCTGATGCGCGGCGGCTATTCGCTGCCCCACGCAGCGATGATGCTCATTCCCGAGGCCTGGGCCGGCAACCCGCTGATGGATGAGGACCGGCGCGCCTTCTACGAATACCACGCGGCGCTGATGGAGCCCTGGGACGGGCCGGCCGCCATGTGCTTCTCCGACGGCCTCCATATCGGCGCGACGCTCGACCGCAATGGATTGCGGCCGGCGCGCTACATCGTCACCGACGACGACGAGGTCATCATGGCCTCCGAGATGGGAACGCTCCCCATCCCGCCGGAAAAGATCGTCCGCAAGTGGCGGCTGCAGCCCGGCAAGATGCTGCTCATCGATCTGAAGAAGGGCGCGATCGTCTCCGACGAGGAGATCAAGGCCGAGCTCGCGACCGCGCATCCCTACAAGCAGTGGCTGGCCCGCACCCAGATCCAGCTCGAAGATTTGCCGGAAGTCGCGGCCCAGGCACCAAAGAACAATGTTCCACTGCTCGATCTGCAGCAGGCCTTCGGCTACACGCAGGAAGATCTGAAGCTGATCCTGCCGCCGATGGCAACCACCGGCCAGGAAGCCGTAGGCTCGATGGGCACCGATACGCCGATCTCGGCCATGTCGGACAAGTCGAAGCTTCTCTACACCTATTTCAAGCAGAACTTCGCGCAGGTGACGAACCCGCCCATCGACTCGATCCGCGAAGAATCGGTGATGAGCCTCGTGAGCTTCATCGGACCACGCCCCAACATCCTCGACCTCGAGGGCCAGGGCACACGGCAGCGTCTCGAAGTACACCAGCCGATCCTGACCAACGCCGATCTCGAAAAGATCCGCGCCATCGGAGCGATGGAGGACAATCCGTTCCGCTCCAAGACGCTCGACATCACCTATCCCGCCAGCGAAGGCGCGGACGGGATGCGGTCGGCGCTCGACCAGCTCTTCTCGGATGCCGAGATGGCCGTGCATGCGGGCGACAACATCATCATCCTGTCGGA
>DASZPY010000078.1:0-16551 GCA_035549855.1 Devosia sp.
CATCAGATAGCGCTCCCAATTGAGCGCGTGGGTGACGATCTCGCGCAGATCGTCATGCTGCGGCTGCCAGCCCAGCAATTGCCGGACCTTCTCGCCCGTCGCGGTGATGGCCGCCGGATCGCCGGGGCGGCGCGGGCCTTCATCCACGCGGAAATCGACTCCTGAGACTTCTTTCACCGTGTCCACCACCTGCCGCACCGAATAGCCCTGGCCATAGGCGCAGTTGAGCGTCGTGCTGTCGCCGCCCGCGCGCAGATGATCGAGCAGCAACTTGTGCGCTTCGATGAGGTCGGTAACGTGAATGTAGTCGCGGATACAGGTTCCGTCCGGCGTCTCGTAATCGGTGCCGAAGATGTCCATCTTCTCGCGCTGGCCGAGTGCGGCCTGGGCCGCAACCTTGATGAGATGCGTCGCCTGCGGCGAAGACTGGCCGGAGCGCCCTCCCGGATCGGCGCCTGCCACGTTGAAATAGCGGAGCGCGCCATACTTCAGCGGATGCGCGGCAGCGACGTCGGCCAGCATCATCTCGGTCATCAGCTTGCTGCGGCCATAGGGCGAGATCGGCTGGAGCGGCGTTTCCTCCACCACCGGCGCAAGGCCCGTCATGCCGTAGACCGCCGCGGTCGACGAAAACACGAAATGCCTGACGCCCGCCCGCACGGCGGCCTCCAGCAGGGTGCGGGAGGTGGCGGTGTTGTTGCGGTAGTATTTGAGCGGATCCACCACCGATTCCGGCACGATGATCGAGCCGGCGAAATGCACGATCTCATCGATGCCATATTGGGCGATCACATCGGAGACGAATCCCATGTCGCCGGCATCGCCCTGGACGAACCGGGCCCGGTGGTCCACCGCCCAGTCGAAGCCGGTGGAGAGGTTGTCGAGGACCACCACTTCTTCCCCGGCATCGCCCAGCCGCAAAGCCATATGCGAGCCGATATAGCCAGCGCCCCCGGTAACCAGAACCGCCATTAATACTCTCCAACCAGAAATTAAGTCCGTAAATGCTAGGGTCGTATCGTTGAGATACGATTACGTCCAGCATTAGGCCTTAGCGGAGTTCCCGAGCCTTGTCGAAGCGCGTCCGTACCGCAGTGTTCCCCGTCGCCGGGCTTGGAACGCGGTTTTTGCCCGCCACCAAGGCCATGCCCAAGGAGATGCTGACGGTCGTCGACCGGCCGCTGATCCAATATGCCGTGGACGAGGCGCGCGAAGCGGGGATCGAGCATTTCGTCTTCATCACCGGCCGCAACAAATCGGTCATCGAGGATCATTTCGACAAGCAGTACGAGCTGGAGCACACGCTCGAGATGCGCGGCAAATCCTCCGCGCTTGCCGAGCTGCAGCGGGACCTGCCGCAAGCGGGCCAGACCAGTTTCACCCGCCAGCAAGAGCCGCTCGGCCTCGGCCACGCCGTCTGGTGCGCACGCGAACTGGTGGGCGACCAGCCCTTCGCGCTGCTGCTGCCGGACATGCTGTTCAAGGGCACGCCGGGCGTGCTGAAGCAGATGATGGAAGCCTATGAGGAGACCGGTGGCAACGTCATCGCCGTCGAGGAAGTCCCGCCCGAAGAGGTCTCGTCCTATGGCGTCGTTGCCCGCGGCAAGGGCCCGGATGAGGGTTTCGCCATCACACGCATGGTGGAAAAGCCAAAGCGCGAGGACGCGCCCTCCAACCTCATCATCTCGGGCCGCTACATATTGCAGCCTGAAATCTTCGCCCTGCTCGCCGACCAGCCGCGCGGCGCGGGCGGCGAGATCCAGATCACCGACGCCATGCAGTCGCTGATGCGCGCGCAGAACTTCACCGGTGTCAAATACAAGGGCCGCAGCTTCGACTGCGGCGGCAAGGTCGGCTTCCTGATGGCCAATGTGGTCTATGCGATGGACCGGCCCGACATCTCCGCCGAGTTCCTGGCCCAGATACGCGCGCTCGGCATCGGCAAGTAAGCCTCAGCGCAAGAACTTCACGCCGACGGAAATGGCCTGCGTGTCCTCGACCGGATCGGGCGGCGCATCGGTGCGGCTGAAGGCGTAATCGGCGGTCAGCGCCGCATGGTCGGTAACCTTGTAGTCGAGACCGGCACCGACCGAGGCGATGGTCGTGACGTCGCCCGTGCCCAACGTGTGTTCGCTGGACCAGCCGGCGCTGCCGCGCAGCGTGATCCACGGATTGACGATGTAGGTCGCGCTGCCCGCGGCGACGTAGGACGTGACGGTATCGCCGGGCGTGAGCTCGGAGGGCGCGAGCGCGGTGTCGAGGCTGGCATCGAGCGTCAGCGTCTCGCTGGGCCTGAAGGTAACCGAGGCATCCGCGGTGAAGCCGGCGGCGTCGGTGAGACTTGGATCGGTGTAGTCGCGCCAGGCGATGCCCGCGGCGGCCTCGGCCGAGAGCGTGGTGTCGTGCCGGTAGCTGACCCCGGCCTTGGCCGTATAGGTGAGGGCGTCGAGATAGACCAGCAGGCTCGGCGAGGGCGCATCGAAGCGCTGCCACTCGACGCCGCCATCGATGAAGGGCGTCAGCAGCGGCGTGAGCTTGTAGCCGAGCCGCGCCCCTGCTCCAACGCGCCAGTCATTCTCGGCGCTGTTGTCGATGGTGGAGCTGTCGTCGAGCGTGGTTTCGCCATGGATCGACCGGCCGAGCGAGCCGCGCAGCGTGCCCTCGAACATGCCGAGGCCCTGCGTGAAGGACGCGCCGGCATCACCCCCGAATATGACGGGCGCGATCGCGGTGTTGGCCGGCAGCGATGGATCGTCGGGCTTCGACTGGGTCAACGACAGATCGAGCGTGCCATCGAGGTGCGACAGCGCGCCGAGCTGGTAGCGGCCATCGGCGCCGAGCGTCAGCGACGAGATGCGGGACTCGCCGGTGTCGCTGGTGACCAGCTCGCTTGCGCCGCTGACCGCAAGATCGGTGTTGAGGGCCTGATGCGTGAGCGTGAATTCGGGCGCGGCGATCGCCGTGAAGGCGCCGCCGCTGGAACTGAGCTCATAGGCGCCGCGGAGGGCGAGCCTCCAGTCGAGATCGAGCGGCGGATCGAAGATTTCGGGCGGCGCGGTTTCGGCGATCGCTTCGGGCTCGAGGCCCAGCAGTGCCGGATTGTCGGTGCCGGAGCCATCCGCCGCGAGCACCGAGGTGGCGGCGAGCAGGGACGCGAGCGCGGTTGCGGGCCCTCTCCAAAATGCCACTTCGAACTCCGGACATTACTCAAACGCCCGGAAATCCTTGCATTTTATGGTTAACAAAGGCTTTCGCCTCAGGCGGCGACGACCTTCAGCACGCCCACATCGTGACCGACGACGCGAACCTTGGAGCCGGCCGCGAGGTCGGGCCCGCTGATCCGCCAGTCGGTGTCGCCGAGCTTGAGCTTGCCGAAGCCGTTGACGATGGGCGTATCGATCACCGCCTCATGGCCGACGAAACGCTCGGCGCGGTTGTTGAGGAAGGGCTGGTCCGTGACCTCGCTGCGGCCCTTCGAATAGCGCCGCCAGAGCAGCACGCTGACGAGACCCAGTGCGCCGAAGATCACCCACTGGATCGGCTGGCTGATGCCGGGCACGAAGGCGAGAATGCCGGTCGCGATGCCGGAGATGCCGAGCCAGAGGAAGAAGCCGCCCGGCGCGACCAACTCGAGCGCGAGCAGGACGAGCCCCGCCACCATCCACGACCACGGACCATAGCCGGCGATGAGATCGATGATCTGCATTCTCTCCTCCTAGGCTCCGGTGGAGGGCGGGCGCGAGCCGCCCGAGCGCGGCGCCGGGCCGTCCCTGCCGCCGAACGTCTCCCTGGCGATTTCGGCGATACCGCCCAGCGCGCCGATGACGCTGGCAGCTTCGACCGGCAGCATCAGCACCTTCTGGTTGGGCGAGCGGGCAAGGCCCTCCAACGCCTTGATGTAATTGTTGGCGACGAAATAGTTGATCGCCTGCACGTCGCCCTTGGCGATGGCCTCGGAGACGACCTGCGTCGCCCGCGCTTCGGCTTCGGCGGAACGCTCGCGCGCTTCGGCATCGCGGAAGGCGGCCTCGCGCCGGCCCTCGGCTTCCAGCACCTGCGCCTGCTTCTGGCCTTCGGCCTGGAGGATCGCGGACTGCCGCTTGCCTTCGGCTTCGAGGATGGTCGCGCGCTTCTCGCGTTCGGCCTTCATCTGCCGGCCCATCGAGTCGACGAGATCCTTGGGCGGATCGATGTCCTTGATCTCGATGCGGGTGATCTTGAGGCCCCACGGGTTCACCGCCGCATCGACCACGCGCAGCAGGCGGGAGTTGATCTCGTCGCGATGACTGAGGAGCTCGTCGAGGTCCATCGAGCCCATGACGGTGCGGATATTGGTCATGGTGAGGTTGAGAATGGCGTTCTCAAGGTTGGAGACCTCATAGGCCGCGGCGGCGGCGTCAAGGATCTGGTAGAAGGTGACGCCATTGGCGGTCACCGTCGCGTTGTCGCGGGTGATGACCTCCTGGTGCGGGACGTCCAGCACCTGCTCCATCATGTTGATCTTGCGCCCGATGCCGTCGACGAAGGGGACGATCAGATTGAGGCCGGGCTTCATGGTCCCGATATAGCGGCCGAACCGCTCCACCGTGTAGTTGTAGCCCTGCGGAACGGTCTTCACCGCCGCGAACAGAACCAGCACAGCCAGCACGCCCAGAACGATCAGCGTGATGCTCAGTCCGTCGAGCCCGATTCCCATGGTGCTTCTCCCCTCGCGGCGCCCGATGCGCCATCACCCAAAAATGTAGGTGTCAGGGTTCGTTCACGCAATGCGCGCGAGTCTATTCCCCACGGGCCTGAAAAATGGAACAATTGCGGCAAGCCCTCGTTCAGCAAGGGCATCCCGAGTTCCGCGAGTAAACCGTCATGCCAGCGTCCCGCCCCATCTGGAAAGGCCAGCTCCGGCTGAGCCTGGTTTCCATCAATGTCGAAATGTTCCCCGCCCACAAATCGGGGGCAACGACAGCCTTCAACCAGATTCACAAGCCGACGGGAAAGCGGGTGCACTACCAGAAGGTCGTGGACGGGGTCGGCCCGGTCGAGGCCGAGGACATCAAGAAGGGCTACGAGTACGAAAAGGGCGAATATGTCCTGCTCGAGGACGATGAACTAGACGCGGTAAAGCTCGAGACCAAGAAGACGCTCGAGCTGGTGCAGTTCGTCAACGAGGACGAGATACCCTCGCTCTATTACGACACGCCCTATTTCCTGACGCCGGCCGACGAGCTCGCCGACGATGCCTTCCGCGTGGTGCGCGATGCGCTCAAGGCCTCGAAGAAGGTGGGCCTCGGCCAGTTGGCGCTGCGCGGCAAGGAATATCTCGTCTGCCTCAAGCCGCTGGGCAAGGGCATGCTGCTCGAGACCCTGCACTATGAGGAAGAGATCAAGAAGGCCGACACCTTCTTCTCCGAGATCGAAGCCAAGGGCGCCGATGCTGATCTGCTCGACGTCGCCACGGCGCTGATCGACAAGAAGACCACCAAGTTCGACCCCAAGGCGTTCAAGGATCACTATCAGGAAGCGCTGCGCGAACTGATCGCGCGCAAGCTCAAATCCAAGGGCCGCCGCATCGAGGTCGAGGAAGAGCCCAAGCGCCAGGAGGCGAGCAACGTCATCGACCTCATGGCAGCGCTCAAGAAGAGCCTCGAATCGGGCGGACGCGGCAGCGGCAAGACTGCTGCTCCCAAGGCTACGGCCAAGAAGGCGGCCGCGAAGTCGACTGCCGCCAAGAAGGCTCCGGCGCGGAGAAAGGCCAGCTAAGTGACGCGGGCGCGGGAGCTCCTCAAGACCTACCGCGCCAAGCGCGACTTCAAGAAGACCGCGGAACCTGCGGGGGGCGATGCGCCGCGCAAGCCATCCGACGAACTCAGCTTTCTCGTGCAGATGCACGATGCCACGCGCCTGCACTACGATTTCCGCCTCGAGCTCGACGGCGTGCTGAAAAGCTGGGCTGTCACCAAAGGCCCCTCCACCGATCCCGCCGACAAGCGCCTCGCCGTCCATGTCGAGGATCACCCACTGGAATACGGCGCCTTCGAGGGCACCATCCCCGAGGGCGAGTATGGTGGCGGCACCGTGATGCTGTGGGACCAGGGAACATGGGAGCCCATCGGCGATCCGCATGAGGGCCTCGCCAAGGGCGATCTCAAATTCATCCTCAAAGGGAAGCGCATGAAGGGCGAATGGGTACTCGTCCACATGAAGGGCCGCGACACCAAGACCCGCTCCGGCGCGCGCGAGAACTGGCTGCTCATCAAGCATCGCGACAAATACGCAACCGAAGGCAGCACGCTGACCGACAAGTTCACCACCAGCGTCGAGACCGGCCGCGACCTTGCCGGCATCGCCAAAGGCAACAAGCCGCGCCGCAAGGCCGTCATCGAAGAGGCTCCCGTCAGGGTCTGGTCGGGCGGCAAGGCACAGGCCCTTCCCGACTTCCGCCCGCCCCAGCTCGCGACAGCCGTCGAGAAAGTCCCGACGGAAGACGGGTGGCTGTTCGAGATGAAATATGACGGCTATCGCTGCATCGCGGCGGTGGCCGGCGACCAGGTGCGCCTTTACACGCGCAATGCCAATGACTGGACCACCCAGTTCCATCCGCTCGTCGCGCCCTTCTCCAAGCTGACCAAAGGCTCGGCGTTGATCGATGGCGAGATCGTCGCCTTCAAGGATGGACGCACGGACTTTTCGACCCTCAAGGACGCGCTCTCCGACGGCGGCGCCCTCACCTTCTTTGCCTTCGACCTGCTGGAGCAGGACGGCGAAGACCTCTCCCGCCTGCCGCTGATCGAGCGCAAGGTCCGGCTCGAAAAGCTCCTTGGAAAGCGGCGTCCGGACGATCCGATCCAGTATTCGCCGCATGTGGTGGGACAGGGCGAGCAAGTATTCAAAGCCATGTCGGACGCCGGGCATGAAGGCGTCGTGGCCAAGCGCATCGACGCGCCCTACCGCAATGAACGGACGCGCTCCTGGCTCAAGATCAAGTCGATAGCGCGCCAGGAATTCGTCATCGGCGGCTGGCGCCCCTCGGACAAGAAGCGCGGCTTTGCCTCGCTGCTGCTCGGCACCTGGGACAAGGGCAGGCTGATCTATCGCGGCCGCGTCGGCACGGGCTGGGACGACGAGACACACGCCGCCATCCAGCAGGCGCTCGACAAACGGACGCGCAAGACCAATCCGTTCGAGAATGCGCCGCGCGACATCACGCGCCACGCGCGCTGGGTCGAGCCGCAACTCGTGGGCGAGGTGACCTATACAGAGGTCACCCCGGATGGGGTATTGCGCCACCCCGCCTTCATGGGATTGCGCGAGGACAAGAACGCAAGGGAGGTGACATTCGAAATGCCTGCCGCCGCACCGACCGAAAGCAAGACAAAGGCGAAGGCGACCACGCCCGCCAAAGCGAAATCATCGAAGAAGGCTGCCGCCTTGACGCTCACCGACGAAATGGGTCTCGCCGCATCGGAGCGGCTCAAGGTCAAACTTACCCACCCCGACAAGGTCGTTTACGAGGAGGGCAAGGTCACCAAGGCGCAACTCGTCGCCTATTACGACATTGTCGCCGAGCGCATGCTGCGCCACGCGGCGAAGCGCCCGCTGTCATTGGTGCGGCTCCCGACCGGCAGCAAAAAGCCCTTCTTCCAGAAACACGATTCCGGCGGCTTTCCGGCCGCCTTCAAGAAGGTGCAGATCACCGAGACGACGGGGCCGACCGATATCTATCTCTATATCGACGGTCCCGACGGCCTCGCGGCCAGCGTGCAGATGAATGCACTCGAGCTCCACATCTGGGGCAGCCATATCAACAATCTCGAAAAACCCGATCGCATCATCTTCGATATCGATCCGGATGAAGGACTCGATTTCTCCCATGTGCGGCAGGCGGCGCGCGACATTCGCGACAAGCTCGGCGCCTGGGGATTAGAGACGTTCGCCATGGTCACTGGCGGCAAGGGCATCCATGTCATCGCGCCGCTGAAGCCGCGGCTCGAATGGCCGGAGGTCAAGCTCTTCTGCCGCACCGTTGCCGAACGGCTCGCGACCGATGAGCCGGACCGCTTCACCGCCAACATCCGCAAGGCCACGCGCAAGGGCCGCATGTTCGTCGACTATCTGCGCAATGAGCGCGGCTCGACGGCGATCGCGCCGTTCTCGACGCGGGCGAAGGCTGGGGCCTGTTGCGCCGTGCCGGTGAGCTGGGACGAGCTGGAGACGATCCCGGCGGCGAATGTGTTCTCGATCGCGGAAGCTGCCGCTGCCGCGCAGGCGCCTGATCCCTGGAAGGGGTATTTCGAGCTGACGCAGACGATCACCAAGGCCATGCTGAGCGCGGTGGCCGGGGACAAGATGTAGCAGTTGGCTGCTAAATCCAGCCGCCGAGCTCGCGCCGGACAACGGCTTCCAGCATGTCCATGCCGCCATTGCTGTCGTTTAGGCACGGGATATAGGCGTAGTCCTTGCCGCCCGCATGCTCGAACTGCTCGCAGCCGGTGATCGCCAGCTCCTCCAGCGTCTCGATGCAATCCGCCGAGAAGGCCGGCGCAGAGATGGCGACCTTTCTGCCCTCGCGGGCCAGCGCCTCCAGCGTCTTGTCGGTATAGGGCTGCAGCCATTCGGCAGAGCCGAAGCGGCTCTGGAACGTTACTCTAAGATAATCCTCGCTCCAGCCCAGCCGCTCGCGCACCAGACGCGTGGTCTTGAGGCAATCGCAATAATAGGGATCGCCCTTGAGCAGGTACTCGACCGGCATGCCGTGATAGGAGGTCAGCACAACGTCGGGCTTGAAGGGCAGCGCGGCGACGCCCTCGGCAATGCTCTGCGACAGGGCGGCGATGTAGGCGTCGGTGTCGTAATAGGGTGGCAGGGTGCGGATGGCGGGCTGCCAGCGCATGGTCCGGAGTGTATCGAAGGCCGCGTCGTTCGCCGTGGCCGTCGTCGTTGCCGAATATTGCGGATAGAGCGGACAGAGAAGGATGCGGGTGCAGCCCGCCTCCATCAGTCCCTTGAGCTTCTCTTCGGTCGAGGGATTGCCGTAGCGCATGGCGAAATCCACCACGACGCCATCACCGAGCCGCGCCTGCAGCTTTTCCACCTGCCGCCGCGTGATGACCCTGAGCGGACTGTCGCCGGCCTCGTTGTCCCAGATCTTCCGATAGTTGGCGCCGCTCTTCTGCGGGCGGACGTTGAGGATGATGCCCTGGAGGATCAACTGCCAGACCAGCGGATTGGTCTCGATGACCCGGCGGTCGCTCAGGAATTCGCCGAGATAGCGGCGCATCGGCCAGTAGTCGGGCGAGTCGGGGGTTCCCAGGTTCATCAGCAGGACGCCGATGCGCGGCGGCTTGACCGTGGGATGATCGGACGGCTTGGTCGCCAGCATTGAGGGTCGCAGTCTGGAAGAGTTCTAAGCGGCGGCACCATAGCGATGGCGCCGCCGCTGGCAAAGCCGCTCATTGCCGCGGGCCGCTGGCGGTATCGCCGCCGCTGTGCAGCCCGCGAAAGCGGCCCTGTTTCAGCCCAGTCCGCCGGTTAGGAAATCGTAGATGAGCTTGACGTTGAGAGCGATCACTACCGCCGCAATCACGATGGCAATCCCCGTGAGCCAGCGCGGCGCCACCAACGGCCCGAGCTTGACCTTGCTGGCCGTGAACATCACCAGCGGCACCACCGCGAAGGGGAGCTGCAGCCCGAGGATCACTTGGCTGAGGACGAGCAGCTTTCCGAGCTGCGCCTCGCCGGCATAGAGGATCACCGCGATCGCTGGGACGATCGCGACCAGCCGCGTGAACAGCCGCCGCGCCCATGCGGCAAGCTTGATGTCGATGAAGCCTTCCATGACGATCTGCCCGGCCATCGTGGCGGTCACCGTCGAGTTGAGCCCGCAGCAGAGCAGCGCCACGCCGAACAGCACCGGCGCGATGGCCGAGCCGAGCAGCGGATTGAGCAGCGAATGCGCTACACCGAGGTCGCCAACCACCTGGCCCGAGCGGTTGAATGCGGCCGCGGCGAGGATCAGCAGCGACGCATTGATGGTGAGCGCGAACATCAGCGCCACCGTCGAGTCGATGGTTGCGAACTTCAGCGCTTCCTTCTTCTCGGGCATCGTGCCGCCATAGGCGCGGGTCTGGATGATGCCCGAGTGGAGGTAGAGATTGTGCGGCATCACGGTGGCGCCGATGATGCCGAGCGCCAGATACAGCATGTCGGGATTGGTAAAGACGTCGGTGGTCGGCGCGAAGCCGCGCAGCACCCCGCCCCAATCGGGATCCGCGAGGACGATCTGGATGAGGAAGCTCAGCGCGATCACGCCCATCAGCGTGATGATGAAGGCCTCGATCCAGCGGAAGCCCTTGGTCTGCAGCCAGAGGATCAGGAACACGTCGAGCGCGGTGATGATGATGCCGATTTCGAGCGGAATGCCAAAGACGAGATTGAGGCCGATGGCGGTGCCGATCACTTCGGCAAGATCGGTGGCGCAGATGGCGAGCTCGGCCAGTACCCAGAGCGGCCACGCAACCCAGCGCGGGAAGGCATCGCGGCAGGCCTGCGCCAGATCTTTGCCGGTGCCGATGGCGAGGCGCGCGCAGAGCGACTGCAGGATGATCGCCATGATGTTGCTCATCAGCGCGACCGTCAGCAGCGCATAACCGAACTGGCTGCCCCCCGCGAGCGAGGTCGCCCAATTGCCCGGGTCCATATAGCCGACGGCGACGAGATAGCCGGGGCCGAGGAAGGTGAGGAAGCGCCGGAACGTTGTCGTGTCCGCACGGACGGGGATCGAGCGGAAGACATCGGCGAGGGGCGGCGTTGTCGAGTCGCGCAGCCAGGCCGGCCGCTTCGGTGCGGTGGTGTCCATCGTGTCCGTGATCATTCGGGCCCATCCTTCATAGCGGCGGAAACCCGCCACTGCAAATCATTCGCAACAAATAGCGTAGTTGCGAACCGTTCGCAATAAGGAAATTGAGTCTGTGGCGGCAAGACCTTGGCCACAGGAAAATCGACCCTTTCCGGTCCCGACCGGGATTCCCACGCGACTCCCGCTGTGATTCCGTCGGTGTTGGCGACGCGATTCGCCCATGCACCTTCCGGTAAGCGTCACGCAGCAATGCGGCCGGGGCTCGTGATGATGTCGCGTGAAGTTGCGGGGACTTTGGGTTCGGATGACTAAGGACGAAGCGGAACGCGAGGCCATTCGGCGCTGGCGCAAGCTGCCGGTCATGGAGCGGCAGGAATTCGAGCAGGCCTTCGGGTTTGCCGCCCAGGTGGAACGGGAGTTCGACTTCCGCACCATGGGCAACAAGACCAAGGTGATCGCGGCCTGGCTGATCCGCGACATCGTCAAGACGCGTGAAATCGCCGGCGAGCTGAAGAAGGCGAGCTAGAGGCTCGCGATCAGCAGCACCACGCCGAAGGCGAGGACGGCCACGGCGCCGAGCAGCTCGGCCCACCACAGCAGCCTGCCGGTCAGCGGATTGTCCGCGCCGGCCAGCGCGCGTGCGAGGCCTTTGGCGCCGACTGCCAGTGCCGCCAGTGTGCCCGTGGTGATGGCGGTGCCGAGTCCCATCAGGAACACGGCAGCGATGCCCGCGGCCAGCACGCCCTGGCTCAGCGCAAAGACGAGCACCACCAGCGCGCCGGAACAGGGGCGCAGCCCCACCGCCAGCACGACGCCCAGTTGTTCGCGCCAGCTGCCGCCGGTCTGGTTCGGCATCACCACATGGGCGTGATCGTGCGCATCGTCATCGCCGTGGCTGTGCCCATAGTGCTCGTGTCCGGGCATGCGCCCGTATTCGTCCGGTCCCTGCCGCTCGAACGATGTCAGCGCCGGTCCGCTCGCCGCGAGCGCATGGGCCGGAGCGCCCAGGTGCCGCCGCGCAAGCAGCCGGCGTTCATCGATGACGGGGGGTTCGGAGGCGTGGCTGTGATGACGATGTCCCCAGCCCATCACATGGCGCAGGATGAGCCACAAGCCGAGCAGCGCGACCATGCCGTAGGAGACGATGCCGATCCAGTTGGCGGCGTCGCTGAGCGCCATGCTGGTGAGGCCCAGAGCCAGCGCGAGGATGAGCACGAAGGCGATCGCCACCGCAGACTGCACCATGGCGCTGAGGAAGCTCAGCAGCACGCCGCGCCGCATCTGCTGCTCATTGGCCAGCACATAGGAGGAGATGACCACCTTGCCGTGGCCCGGCCCGGCGGCATGAAAGATGCCGTAGAGGAAGCTCAGCGTTCCCAGCACCCAGAACGCCGTCCAGTCCGATTTGAGCCGGCCCAGCGCGGCGGTGAGCGCGATGTAGAAATCCTTCTGCACCTGCGCCACCCAGCCGAAGAAGCCGGTACGCGGCAGGTTCAATCCCGGCTCGGGCGGCGGGCCGCCGAAGGGGATGTCGTTAGCGACGACCAGGGGCTGTGCGGCCGGCGCCGCGGTGGCGAGCGCATTGGCCGCGTCGAGCGCCGTGACCGGAGCGGGCGGCGCTTCGCCCGTACCCGCCGCGCTGCCGGGACATTTGACGAGGATCGCGCCCTGCACGCCGCGCAGCGCATTCTCGAGATCGGGCGGTAGCTTGGTGACATCGGCCGGCAGCGCATAGAGCTGCTCGGCCAGATCGTCGGGCATGGTGTGCCCCTCCTCAAGCTCGACCGCGCAGCCCTTCGGCGCATTGACGAGCTCGACCGATTGCGGCCCCGCGAAGGTGATGGCGACGTAATATTCGGGATCGTTGATCGCGATCTCGAGTGCCTTCTGGATGCGGTAGGGGGCGCTCAGCGATACATCGAAATTGAGCGTGGTGCGATTGTTCTGGTAGTCGAGCGTCGCGTTGGTGCCGTGCACGAATTTGAGGTTGTCCGGCCCCTCCCCCGCGAAGGTGTAGTATTCGTACTCGCTGAGCCCATCCATATTCTCATCAGCGAGCTCCTGCATCTCGGCGCGCGTCACCTGCCCGTCATTGTCGGTGTCGAGACCCTGGATCGACCATGACGAATAGGCCTCGTCGAACGTCCATTCATTGTGGATCGCCGTGACCTGGCCTTCGGCATCGAAGACGATCTTCGCCTTCGCATCGATGAAGATATGGGGATGCGCGAGGGCCGGAGCGGAAAGGGCAAGCAGCATTGCTGTTGCGACGAGGACGAGACGCATCGATTTGCCCCGCGCCGGAACGGCGCTCTAGTTCAGCGGATGCTTCTCGAACCAGCCCACGAGGTGGTCGATCAGCGCCCGCACCTTGCCGGCCAGATGCCGGCGGTGCGGATAGACGGCTTGCAGCATCGAACCGGTTTGGAGGTATCCATCGAGGACACGCACCAGCCGTCCCGACTTCAGCTCCGGATCGGCGAGATAGCCCGGCAATAGGGCGACCCCAAGGCCGGCAAGCGCCGCATCGCGCGCCGAGAGCGGCGAGTTGACGCGGACCGGCCCGTTGACATGCACCGAGACGGTCTGGCCGTTCTCGACGAAGCGCCAGTTCGCCTGCCCGCTGAGATTGGTGTCGATGATGCAGGGCAGGTTGCGCAGCGCCTCGGGCGTCTTCGGCTCGCCATGCCCAGCGATGAAGGCGGGGGACGCCACCACCGAATGCTGCATGTCGCAAATCTTGCGGGCGATGAGCGAGGAATCCTGCGCCGCCGAGATGCGAAGCGCCACGTCGATCCCCTCGTCCACCAGATCGACGAAGCGATCCTCGAGCCTGAGGTCGAGCTGGACCGAGGGATGCGCCGCGAGGAATTCGTAGATGGCGGGAGCAAGGATCATCTCGCCGAAATTGCGCGGCGCGGAAACGCGCAGCAGGCCGCGCGGCGCCGCCGTCTGGTCGAGGATGGAGTTGTCGAGATCGTCGAGCTGCTGGAGGAGCTGGCTCGCCTCGCGGTAATAGGCCTCGCCCGCCTCGGTGAGACTGAGCTTGCGCGTGGTGCGGTTCATCAGCCGCACGCCCAGATAGTCCTCGAGATCGGTGACATATTTGCTGAGCAGCGCCTTGGAGCGCCCATGCTGGCGGGCCGCGGACGAGAAGCCTCCCGCGTCGAAGACCTGGACGAAGGCGCGGATGCGGGCGAGATCCTGACTCATGGCGCTGTGGTAACCCATCACGGAATCCCGAACAATCGTTCCGGCTGGTCGCCTGCGGGTTAACGATAGGCGCGGGCGGGGTTCGCAGAAGGTCCGCGCGGCCTGTAGTTTCCGCGCCATGCCCAAGGCCCGGAAACCCGCCGCCCGCGACCGCTCCCCACTCTACCGCCTGATCGCGGCGGGGCAGCTCGCCCATCGCGCCATGCTGGCCCCGGCCCTGCAGCGCGGGCTCGAGGCGGGCGACGACGCACTGCTGCATCTGCTGGCGACCTCGCCCAGCCTGACGGCGGCCGATCTTGCGGTGGCGACGGGACTCGCGCCCACGCAACTGCGCAAGCGCCTCGGCGCGCTCATCGACCGCGAACTCATCGTGCTGCGAGCTGCATCTCCGCACACGCTGCCGCAACTGATGCTGACGGCGCGCGGCGCACGGCTGGAGGCGCTGCTGGCGGAGCAATGGATGGAGCTCGAACAAACATTGTTCGCGGAGCTCACGCCGAGGCAGCGGAAGACGCTGGGCAAGCGACTGAAGGACATCCTGCTCAAGCTCGAGAGTTAGCCCGTCAGCCGTCCGAACCTGCGGTCCACCACCATCGTGGCGCTGACCACGACGAAGGCGAAGATCACCATGCCCAGAGACAGCCAGTGTGCGCTGATCCATTCGCCATGCTCGACAAAATCGTAGATGAGGATCGACAGCACCTTGGTCTTGCCCGGGATGTTGCCGCCGATCATCAGCACCACGCCAAACTCGCCCACTGTGTGCGCGAAGGTGAGGATCGTGCCAGTGAAGAGGCCGCTGCGCGCCAGGGGGATGGCAACGCGGAAGAAGGTCTGGCGGCGGCTCGCGCCCAGCGTCGCGGCCGCCTCGATGGGGTCTTCGCCGATGGCTTCGAAGGCGACACGGATCGGCTGCACCATGAAGGGCAGCGAATAGAGCACCGAACCGATGACCAGCCCCTCGAAGGAGAAGGCGAGCGTGCGTGCGCCCCAGAGCGCAGCGAGAGCGCCGCCGGGTCCGTTGGGTCCGAAGGCAATGAGCAGGTAGAAGCCGATAACGGTGGGCGGCAGCACCAGCGGCATGGCGACCAGCGCGGCGATCGGCTCGCGCCAGCGCGTATTCGTCCGCGCCAGCCACCAGGCGATCGGTGTGCCGATCAGCAGCAGCAGGACGGTCGTCACGAGGGCAAGGCTGGCCGTCAGCGAGATCGACGGCCAAACCTGCGCGAGCGTGAGCATAAGGTCATTCTACAGCACAAAAGCCGTGCGGAAGTCACTCCACCTCATAGCCCGCCGCCTTGATGACGGCGACGGCGTCGGGACTCTTGAGGAAGTCGAGGAACGCCCTGGCCGCGTCATTGGCTTCGCCGACCTTGAGCAGCACCGCGTTCTGCCGGATCGCCGGATAGTCTTCCTGCGGCGGCAGCCAGGTCTGGGTGGCAGGCTTGCCGATCACCTGGCTCAGCGCCACGAAGCCCAGCTCGGCATTGCCGGTGTCGACGAATTGCAGCGTCTGCGTGATGTTCTCGCCGGTGACGATCTTGGGCGCCACCGCTTCGGCGAGCCCGAGCGTATCGAGCACCGCCATGCCCGCCGCGCCATAGGGCGCCGCCTTCGGGTCGGCGATGGCGATATGCTGGAAGCTGTTGGCCGCGAGGACGGCAGCACCGTCGGTCACGTCGATCGTGGGCGAGTAGAGGACCACCTTGCCCACGGCATAGGTGAACTCCGTGCCGTCGACGCCGAAGCCTTCCTTGATCGCCGTGCCCGTCCGCTTGTCGTCGGCGCTGAGGAACACATCGAAGGGCGCGCCCTGGGTGATCTGGGTATAGAGCGCGCCAGTCGCGCCATAGGAGGGAACGAGGTCGTGGCCGGTACTGGCCTTGAAGTCGACGGCCAGCGCATCCGCGACCTTGGTGAAATTGGCCGCGATGGCCGCGTTGACCGTGCCGGCATGGGCCGAACCCGTCGCCGCAAACAGGAAGATGGCCGCAAGAAACCGAATATGCTTGAACATGAACGACCTCGATATGTCCGTGTAAACATATCCGTTGTCGCAAGGCTGCACACCGCGGGCAAGCGTTATTTCCGGCGGGATATATCGGACAGCCGCTTGCGCAGTGCCGCGACATCCGGCGCGATGGCCTTGCGGGTTGCGTCCTCCATCGCGCGGTAGTGGCGGAGGACCGCCTGTCCGTCATCGGTGAGAACCGCGCCGCCCTGCCCGCTGCCGCCGCGCGAGGTTTCGACCAACGGCGCGCCGAACCCTTCGTTCAGCGCCTGCACAAGGCTCCAGGCCCGCTTGTAGCTCATGCCCATGCGCTTGCCGGCCGCCGAGATGGAGCCGGTTTCGCCGATGAACTGCAGCAGATCGGCGCGCCCCGGGCCGACATAGAAATCGTCGCTGAAAGTGACGCGCAGATGCGTGAGGCCCGGGGCGGCAGCTCGGGCCCGGGCCATCAGGCGGCCTTCTTGAGTGCCGCTGC
>DASZPY010000079.1:0-43083 GCA_035549855.1 Devosia sp.
ACGGAGAACGCGGTGTGGGCAAAACGTCGCTGGCCAAGATTGTGCCCTTGCTCGTTCCAAAGGGGCCGCGCCAAGTCCGCTACATTAGGGTCCAAGCTTTCCCGAACGACACGTTTAGCACCGTTGCTCGTGAGGTGTTTAAGCGCATCCGGTTTCCCGCTGACATCGGCGAAGGCGAGAAGATGTACTCAGCCGATGACGGATATTCCGGCGAAGTGACTCCAGCCGACTTCGTTCGAGAGATGAGCCTTTTCTCCAAGGCCGACATACCAGTTGTTGTGATTGATGAGTTCAATGAAATCCGCGATCCGTCAGCCAGGACCGCAATGGCAAATTCGATCAAAGCCCTTTCGGACGACGGGTCGAACGTGACTCTTGTCATCGTAGGCGTCGCGGACAACGTGGCCGATCTGATCAAAGAGCATGAATCAATCCAGCGGTGCACGGAGGAAATCCCGATGCCGCGCATGGACAAGCAAGAACTCGTGGACGTTCTGGACGTGCGATTGCGCCAACTCGAATATGGGATCGACGGCGATGCCAAATGGAAGATCGTCAATCTCGCCAAGGGCCTTCCTGCCTACGTCCACCATCTAGGACGTCACTCGTGCCTAAAGGCTCTCGAACAAGGGCGCCTACACGTCAATGAGCAGGATGTGGATGCGGCGATTGTCGCGTTGATCCAAGCGACAGAGCAATCGTTCCGAGACGCTTATCATGCTGCCACGCGCAGCAACCAGCCGGGGACCCTACTGAAACAGGCCCTGACCGCGTGTGCCCTAGCACGACCGGATGAGAGCGGGTACTTCACACCTTCGTCAGTGAAAGAGCCACTTTCGGCAATATTGGGTAAGCCGATCGAAATCGCTAACTTTCAGACTCATCTCAAGGCATTCATCAGCCCGGAACGCGGCGAAATTCTACAAAGAAAAGGTGAGCCGAGGGCTTATCGCTTCAGGTTTACGCAGCCCGCGATGCAGCCCTACGTATTGATGCGCGGCATAACGGAGGGTCTGTTGGACTCGGAAGCTACGCGGGTTCTTTCTTATCCGGAGGAACCTGACCTTTTCGCCAACGAGCCTTAGCGGCCTTCTGTGCAATGTCCGCGCGGCGCGCGGGCGATAGTGACTCCGCGCGCTTTTTGCCACCCTTCTTTCCGAGCTCCTGAGCCGCCTTGTCCTTGCCATCGGCGGGGGTCGCGTCCTCATCCTCGCCCGTCGCAATGCGGGCGATCTTGACGGCATTGCCGATGACGTCGGCAGGGCGCTTCTGGCCTTTAGGTCCGGTTGGCATCAGCGACCATCGCGTCGAAATTCATAGAACACTTTCCCCGCCACATTTGCCAAGAAGTCCGCCGGATCATCCTCGCACCGTTTCTTGATGGCACCGACAACCCCAAGTGCATCGGTCGTCCAGCCGACCTTGTCGCCAATGGCTGCGTTGACGCCGGTCCAGTACCCAAACAGCCAGATAGTGCCCTCATTTTCCGAGCTTGGCGTTGCCAGCCAAGATGCGCAACTCATGCGACCTATCCCCAGCACCATTACTTGGGCATGGGCTGGGATGGCACTGGCCATGAGAACGGCGATCACTACGGCTGCTTTCATAGCCGCTAAGCATATGGGCTTTCGAGCCGCTTCGCCAAGGGCAAGTCAAGAGCCTCGGAATTCAAACTGAGACACTACCAAGCCATGGGTGTGTGGCGCCTGGAGCACAATCCGTCGCCGGCAAGGCCACTACCACGCCACCGCGGACCACGACCCCAGCCGGAGCAGATCCCCCAGTTGCGAATAGTCTCCGCTCGAGACCGGGGCGCGCGTGATCTCGCAGGGAATATCATGCGTGTGGTCAGTCGGATTGAGCGCCATGGTGAGCACGCCGGCCTCGAACACCCAGTTGACGATAAAGCAATTGCCGTTCCGCACGCTGTGGGCATCGAGACAGGGTGTCGCACTCAGCGGCCACACCCTCTCGCGCCGCCAGCTCGCAAGTGTCCTGAATCGATCGAGCGCGCGCCGCCGTTCCTCGTTCTGCGCGTATTCCTCCCAGGGAATCTTGGCCGAGGCGAAAGTCGCCGGGTCGTTCGGCTCCGGAAGCGCTCCGTCGGGGACAGGCTCGTTGAAGATTTCCGCCATCTGCTTGTAACGGTCGTCGCGCTTCGCCTTGGCGGCCGCCTCTGGCAGATCGACGAAGAAAGGGAAGCCGCTACGCAGCCATCCCTCGTCGCCCATGAAGCAGAGCGGAATCTGTGGCGCGAGGAATTTCACGAAGGCGACAAAATCGAGCTTCTCGGCGCTCGTCCGGTCGGGAAGCCGCTTGCAGTCGGCGCGGTTGCCGATCTGGTCGTGGTTCTGCACGAAGGTTACGAAGCTGTCCGGCGGCAGATTGCTGGCCGGTCCGCCGCGCGAGCGGCCGTCGCTGTTGTCGCCTTCTCCCGGATCGTGGATGAAGCCATCCACCAGGGCCTTTTCAAGGTCCGCAAAAGGATCCTTGGATGTATCGTCATAGCCAGTCTTGGTGCCGTCCCCCGTCACCAGGAAATCCATGACGTGGTGCATGTCGTCGTTCCATTGGGCGGTATAGACCATGGGCTCGTTGCGGTCGTTACGCTCGAGCCACCGCGCCGAGTTCTTCACGTTCTCGACGATCAGCATCGCATAGGGCTTGGCCTGCTTTGCGGCCAGTGCGAGTTCGCCGAGGAATTGGTCCCGCGCATCGGATTTGATTTCGTGAATCGCATCGAAGCGAAGCCCGTCGAAATCATATTCGGTCAGCCACATGCGCGTATTTTCGTAGTAGAACTGCCGCACCATGGGGCGGGCGAAATCCACGCCCGGCCCCCATGGAGTCTTGATCTCCTGGTCGAACCACTCCGGCGCATACTGTTCGACGAAATTGTCGGTCTCGCCGAAATGATTGTAGACCACATCGAGGATCAGGCAGAGCCTGAGCTCATGCGCGCGATCGACCAGCGCACGCAGGTCCTCCGGTGTCCCATAGGAACTCTCGGGGGCAAAGATCAGTGTTCCGTCATAGCCCCAGTTCCTCGCACCCGGAAACTCGTTGATCGGCATGATCTCGAGGCAGGTGAAGCCCGCGTCGCGGAAATGCTCGAGCCGGTCGCGCAGGCCGTTGAATGTGCCTTCCGGACTCACCGTCCCGATATGCACTTCGCAGATCACCATCTCGGTCCACGGACGGATCGGTTCGCGGCGCGTGGACGGAGTCAGCGGCGCGCGCACGATGCTCCACCCAGCGCTATCCCCATCCTGCTGCCGAGAAGCAAGGTCGGGAAACTCGATGCACTTGGCCCGGAACCGGTAGCGTGTCCCTTCAGCGCAGCCCTCGGCCGCGACTTCGAAGAAGCCGTCCGCGGCGCGCTCCATGCGCAGCGGCGGCCGGTCTTTGATGATGAGCTCCGCCGTGTCGACAACAGGAGCCCACAGCCGGAACGTCGTTTTACCTCCGCTCACGAGCGGTCCAAACCGCGAACTCATGCCGATTGGCGAGACGGCGTTCATTTCTCGGGATATCTTGCGTTGATGGATTTGAGCGTGCTTTCCGCCTGCTTGGGATCGACCGCCTTGAGGATGGCGTCGAGCTTGGCTTCGGAACGGTCTTCGCTTTCCTTGGATTGCGGCGAGCCGACATAGAGCAGGATCGTCAAGCCCACCACCTGCCAGAGAAGCTGCAGGAACTCAGACTGCCAGTTCTCGAAGGTGTCGCGGAGCATTTCGATCACATACGCGCCAGTCTCAACCGGCGAGCCCTGCGCCGTCTGCTCGTTGACGAAGGCAACCCAGCCGAAGACCCAATGTCCGGCCAGCGAGATGATGAGAAACCCAAGTGTAACCCAGGCGAACCCATACTTCTTGAAGAGCGACATTTGTCCGATCGTCGAAGAGTAATGGATGACTAACTTTGGTCGTCCCCTTCCGGTTCCCTGCTGGAACTTCCAACGGATCCTGCAGTTGTTGGAACGGCAGTTCAGGGACAATCATGGCACTCATCGGCTACCACTGCTCGCACGAGCAGTTCGCTCCCAGCGCCCTCGTCGGATGGGCGCAATTGGCGGAGCGGGCGGGCTTCGGGGCTGTAAAGTCATCCGACCATTTTCACCCATGGAGCGAACGTCAGGGCCAGTCCGGCTTTGCCTGGAGCTGGCTGGGCGCCGCCATGCAGGCGACCACTCTGCCTTTCGGCACCATCTGTGCGCCGGGCTATCGCTATCATCCAGCCGTCATAGCCCAGGCTGCCGCGACACTTGCCGAGATGTTTCCCCGGCGCTTCTGGCTGGCCCTCGGCAGCGGCGAGGCGATCAACGAAGCGATCACCGGCATGGCTTGGCCCGACAAGGCGGAGCGCAACGCCCGCCTGCGCGAATGTGCGTCCATCATCCGCGTGCTGCTTGCCGGCGAAACGGTAACGCATCGCGGCCGGGTGACCGTCGTCGAGGCGCGGCTCTACACACGTCCTGTAGCTCCTGTGCCGATCTATGCCGCGGCGGTCTCGGAAGACACAGCTCGCTTCGTCGGCAGTTGGGCCGACGGCCTGCTGACAACCGCCGGTGACAAACCGGACAGCGTCCGAAAGGTCGTCGACGCTTTCCGGGAGGGCGGCGGCGAGGGCAAACCCGTCATCTTCCAGGCGGCCCTGAGCTGGGCCTCCACCGAAGCCGAAGCTCTCTCCCAAGCCCTCGATCAATGGAGCAGCGGCGCGATCGGCGGCGAGGTGGCATGGGATCTCCGGCGCCCGCAGGATTTCGACGTCGCCTCTCTGTCCGTGGGCGAGGAAGAAATCCGCGCCGTGCTACCGGTCAGCGCGGACCTGGCGCGGCATCGTGCCTGGATATCGGAATTGTTGGAACTGCGGCCCGCCGAGCTCCATCTCCATCAGGTCGGGCGCAACCAGGCCGAATTCATCGAGGCCTTTGGCCGCGACGTCCTGCCCCGACTGGGGCAGCGCGCAGCCGCCTGAGCGATTCTCAAGAGAAAAGCGGGGGCGCTTTCGGGCTCCCGCTTGCCTGACATCTGGTTGCGGTCATGCCGCCTTGCGGTTCGCCTCGCCGATCGCGACCTGGCTGAGTTTCTTGTCGGTCGCGATCTCCTCCTGCAGCGTCGCATCGAGCAGCTTGATGGCGTCGTTCATCCCGAGCTGTTTGGCCCAGGTCTTGAGCGTACCGTAGCGCGCGATCTCGTAGTGCTCCACCGCCTGAGCTGCCGAAACCAGTCCTGCGTCGAGCGACACAGTGTCCTTGAACTCCTCCATGATCGACTTGCCTTCCTCGATGATCCCGAGGATGGCGTCGCAGGTCTTTCCGCGCGGCGTTGCGCCGATCAAGTCAAACACCTGCTCGAGACGTTCCACATGCCCCTCGGTCTCCTGCAAATGCTGCTCGAAGCCCATGCGCAGTTCCTCGGATTGCGCCGCTTTCGCCATCTTGGGCAACGTCTTCACGATCTGCTTTTCGGCGTAATAGATGTCCTTGAGCGTATCGAGAAAGAGGTCGTCCAGCGTCTTTTCTTCAGCCATCGCTTGTCTCCAAATTGGGAACTCAATGCGGGCCCAACGCCGTGGGACACTCCCAGTTCCGCCGCACCATTGCCCGGCCGATGAATGTTTTCTGAACGCGCGCCTCAGGGGGTGTTCAATCCCCGGGCGCCATAAGCGTTTCAATGATTTCGTTCCTTCGGGAGGCGACCATGAAGAAGAACCACGAAAAGCTGCTGATCGCGACCCTGGCCGGCCTCATCATCGCCGGCGCCGCGGCTTTCGCCGTCCAGCCCGCTCTGGCCTCCGGCTATGCCGTCGAGACCCCCGCGCTGGTCACCGGCGTTGCCGATTGGGACATGCTCAACGTCCGTCTCTGGCCGGCTTCCTATTCGCAGAAGACCGGCGAGCTGGCGCCCGAAACGACCGTCTGGGTCGAGCGCTGCATCAGCTTCGCCAACACCTCCGACTGGTGCCTTGTCGAGCACGGCGACCAGCAGGGCTGGGTCAACGCCTTCTATCTCGAGTTCATGTACGACACCGACATCTGATTTTTCGAACTCCTCCCGACTGCCCGGCCGATCCCATGCAAATTTCAGCCGGTTCCTGACTGACCTCCTAGTACGACCAACTCGACAGAGTTGACTTTAGCGGCCTCCGGATGTCCTCCAAAGGCATCACGGAGGCCGATTTCTTATGGACGCCAACCCCATCCTCGCTGAACTGACTCGTGGCAACTGGGTGGAAAACCGCCACCGCGGGGCCTTCGTCGTCAGCGATGCCCGCGGCAACATCATCGCGTCCGCCGGCGATATTGACCGGCCGGTTTTTCCGCGTTCCGCCATCAAGTCGATGCAGGCCATCGCCATGGTCACTTCCGGGGCCATCGACAGGTTCAAGCTCAAGGATGAAGAACTGGCGCTAGCCTGCGCCTCGCACCAGGGCGAGGAATTTCATGTGGCGGGTGTCACGTCTTTCCTTGGTCACATCGGGCTCGGCATTTCCGATCTTGAATGCGGCGGTCACGCGCCGAGCTTTGGGCCTGCACGCGAGGCGCTCCGTGCCCGCGGCGAAAGCTTCACGGCAGTTCACAACAATTGCTCCGGCAAGCACTCCGGCATGCTTGCCGTGGCGGAAGCGATCGGCGTCGACACGCATGGTTACGTCGAACGCGACCATCCGGTGCAGAAGGCCGTGCGTGCCGGCGTCGAGATGATCGTGGGCGAGCCGCTCTCGGAAGATCGCTGTGGCCGCGACGGCTGCTCCATCCCCACCTGGGCGGCACCGTTGCGCGCCTTTGCCCGCGGCTTTGCCCGCATGGCGACAGGGGAGGGACTGTCGCCGGACGTAGGCGCCGCCGCACGTCGCATTTTCGACGCCGCCACCGCTCACCCGCATCTCGTCGGCGGCACCGGCAGCCTCGACAGCGACGTGATGCGCGCATTCGGAGGCCGCATCATGCAGAAGGGCGGCGCCGAAGGTGTCCAGTGCGGCGCCGTTCGCGACAAGGGCTGGGGCTACGCCCTCAAGGTCGACGACGGCAACATGGCCGCGTCACATGCGATGGTGGCGACGCTGTTGCTGGCGATCGCATCGCCCGATGAGGCCCAGCGCGAGGTGCTCGAGCGCTTCGCGAACCAGACGATTTACAATGTCCGCAAGTTCGACGTGGGCACGCTCCGCGCGACTGCGCAGATGAGTCCGGCAGTCTAAGATGCGGGTGCAACGGTGTTGTCCAGAACCGCCACATTGGGATAGCGCGCAGCGTCCCGGGCAAGATCGTCGCTGACCACTTTTTCCCATTCCATGCCGACAATGGTCGCTTCGCGTGCGGTGATGATGTTGCCGCTCACCCGCACCGGGCCAGCGGGGGTGTCCTGTACCACGCTCACACCGATGCCGGTGTCCACCGCGCTGATCACATTGTCAGCAACAACGAGGTTTCGCACGAACGGTCCCCAACCCGCGAGCACGCCGATGCCCGGAACATTGTCGATGGCGTTATCGGCGATCACCGTATCGGCCTCGGCATAGATGCCGACGGGACGTGCATCCGGATTGACCTCGGACTTGGCCGCGATATTGCGCACGATATTGCCGGTGCAGGTCGCAAGACGCCCGCCCTGATCGAGATTGGTGATCGAGATGCCGCTCGCGGCGCCGTCGATAATGTTGTCCGCGATCACCGAGCCCGAAAAGGCGAACTCCGAAAAAATCGCGACCTCACCTGCGTTGAGGCAGGTGTTGCCCCGCACCTGAGTGTTGTTCGCCGAGTTCACCCGCACTGCGGTGAAGGCGCAGTCGGCGATCACATTGTCGGAGACGATGACGTCGTCTGCCTTGAACACATTCACGCCATTTCCGTTCTGGCCGTTACCGCCGCCAACCCATCCGATCCGCTCGATGCGATTGCCCGTTACAATGCTGCCGTCGCGGCCGCTCTCGTTGCGCCAGATTCGAATCCCCGCATTGCCGCAATCGCTGATGCGATTGCCACGAATAGTGAGGCCGAGACTGTCGCTGCTGTGGATTGCTGCATCGCCCATTTGCGTGAAGCTGCAATTCTCGATCGTCGCACTGCTCGCATAGGCGGAGAGGCCGATCGCCGAGCCGGTGAAGAAGCAGTCGCGGATCGTCGCGCGCTCGGCCGCTTCGAGTCCCAGCAGGCCGCGATCATCTCCTGGCGAACCGGTCCCGCCGGAGAACGAAAGTCCCTCGAGCATAGCATCCGTGACATTGGCGACGCGGCCTACAGGAGCGTCGCTCACGCTGAGGAGAAGCGTTTGGCCGGTGACGCCCCGAATCGAGCCGTGAAGATTGATGTCGTGCGCGGAATACGATCCAGCGGGCAACAGCAGCGTGCGGCCCTGCTTGGCGGCAGCATCGATTGCCGCCTGGAGTGCGGCGCTCTGATCGCCATCGATAGCGGGATCGAGTCCGAACTCGGACGCATCGGCGAAACCATCCGCGCCCCTCGCGGGCAGCGCGGACGTCACGAGGCCAGCCCCCAGGCCGAGCAGGGCAGTGCGACGCGAGAGGTGGTTGCGGACCATCCCCCATTGTCACCGCGCGGCGCAGATCGCGCCACCGCCAACCGGCAGCTTGGTAAAGCTAAAGCTTTCTAAGTCGGACGGCGGTGCCCACGGCCGTCACCATGATCATCGCACCGCGTGAGCCGATGACCTCGAAATCGAGCTGCAGGCCGACGATCCCGTCCGCTCCGAGCCGTTGCGCCCGGTCGGTCAGCTCCCGGAGGGCTGCTCCGCGCGAGCGTTCCAGCTCCTCCTCATAGGCTGCCGACCGTCCCCCGACGAAATCCGTCACCGTCGCCATCACATCGCGCAGGATATTGGCGCCGGAAACGATCTCGCCATGCACGAGGCCGAGATAGTCGGTGATCTCGAAACCCTGCAACTCTTCGGTTGTGCTGACCAGCATGCTGCCCTCCAGACGTCCGCGCGCTCAGATGGTGTGCAATCGGCGCTTTGGCAAGCCGCATGCTGCGGCTATAAGCGGCGAGGGGGTCTCAACAGGAGCGCTTCGCCTTGCCCGCAATGCTTGCCGATGACAAAATCTACCTCGGGACCAGTACACGGCCTGAATACCTCGCTTTCAAATATGGAAACCGCCACGGCCTGATTACAGGCGCCACGGGTACGGGAAAGACGGTATCGCTCCAGGTCCTCGCCGAAGGATTCTCGCGCGCGGGCGTGCCGGTCTTCGCCGCCGACATCAAGGGCGACCTCTCGGGCATCGGCTCGATGGGCGAGATGCTGGACTGGCAGACCAAGCGCGCGGCCGAAATCGGCTTCGAGGACTACAAGGCCGACAAATGCCCAGTCATCTTCTGGGATCTGTTTGGCCGGCAAGGGCACCCGATCCGCGCCACGGTGTCCGAGATGGGCCCGCTGCTCCTGTCGCGCATTCTCGATCTCAACGACACGCAGGAAGGCGTCCTCAACGTCGCGTTCAAATTCGCCGACGACAACGGACTCCTCCTGCTCGACCTCAAGGATCTTCGCGCCCTTCTGATCGAGGTCGAGTCTCGTGCTTCGGAGATTTCGGCGAGCTATGGCAATGTCGCGACGGCGACCGTCGGCGCCGTGCAGCGCGCGCTGCTGGTTCTCGAACAGCAAGGCGGAGCCAATTTCTTCGGCGAACGCGCCCTCCAGATTGCCGACCTCATGCGCACCTCGACCGATGGACGCGGAGTCGTCTCGATCCTCGCCGCCGATGAGCTGATGCAGTCGCCGCGGCTGTACGCGACCTTCCTGCTCTGGATGCTGTCCGAATTGTTCGAGGAACTTCCCGAGGTCGGCGACCCGGACAAGCCGAAGCTCGTCTTCTTTTTCGACGAAGCCCATCTGCTGTTCGAAGACGCACCCAAGGCGCTCATCGACAAGGTCGAGCAGGTGGTCAAGCTCGTCCGTTCCAAGGGCGTGGGCGTCTATTTCGTGACCCAGAACCCGGTCGACATCCCCGAGGAAGTGCTCGCCCAGCTCTCCAACCGCCTGCAGCATGCCCTGCGCGCCTACACTCCGCGCGAACAGAAAGCCGTGAAGGTGGCGGCCGAGACATTCCGGCTTAACCCCGCGTTTTCAACCGAAGAAGTCATCACTCAGCTCGGCATCGGCGAAGCCCTCGTCTCCGTGCTCGAGGAGAAGGGTGTTCCGTCCATGGTGGGCCGGACGTTCATTCGCCCGCCCTCCGGCAAAGTCGGGCCGATCTCGCCCGAGGAACGCCGCAGCGCCATCGCCAACTCCCCTGTTGCGGGACTTTACGACACCGTCGTCGACCGCGAATCCGCCTTCGAGGTTCTCGCCAAGAAGACCAAACAGAAGGCCGATGCCGAAGAGGCGGCCAAGACCAAGCAAGAATCGCGTCAGGAAACCACGCATGCAGGTTCCGCCCCCCGCCGGTCGAACCGCCAGTCGGTCGGCGAAGCGGCGGTGAAATCGGCAGCCCGGAGCATCGCCACGTCCCTCGGCCGCGCCCTTGTGAGGGGCATTCTCGGCAGCCTCAGCCGCAGCCGCTGATGTCGCCGGAAATCCATCCAGTCCTCGGCATTTTCGCCTCCGACCACGGACCGGGCGACGCCGAGCGCGCGTCGATCATGTCCCAGGCCGGCAGCTATTTCGCCCGCAAGGGCGCCCACATCGTTTGTCTCGGTGATGAGGAAACCCTGCCGGTGCCGCTGCTGACCAGCGCCCGCGCTGCCGGCGGAAAGGTGACCGTCATCGCTGACGAATCCTTCCACGGGGCCTCTGCGTTGCAGGACATTCCGGTGGAGCGCCTGGCCTCGTCAGAGCAACGCCTTCGCCGCCTGGCGATGCTCTCCAACCTCTATGTCGCACTTCCTGGCTCGCTCGCGTCGGCCTCGGCGCTGTTCATGAGCTGGGCGCGGGGAGGTGGTGGGGCGGGCCGCAAGCCCGTCGTCTTCTACGACCGTAACGGCGCCTTCCGCGTCTTGCGCGGCTACACGTCCGACATCGTCTCGAACTCGGTCAAGCGCTACGACCAGCTCGTGCAGTTCGCGGATTCGATCGAGGATGTGTGGAACAAGATCGTCTGGCTGATCGACAGCGACGCGACCGCGCTGAGTCCGAGAGACTAGTGCTGGACTTCCGGCGAACGGGCGAACAGCGGCACGACATTGTCTCCGAACCGCGCCCAACCTTCCGCGGGCCGCGCCTTTGAAGCGGCACGTGCCGGCTTCGCGGCGGGCATGCGTCGCGCCAGCCGCGCCAATACCCGCTCGACCAGATATTTCGGCGACATCGGCTTCATGATGATCTCGTCGATGCCGGCATGCATCGACGCCGCCTTGTCCTCGATGGCGAGGCTGCTAGCGAGGGCAATCACCTGGAAGTCACGGCGCTCGAGCTTGGCATCTGCGTGAAGACCTTCGACGAGACGGTCGGCACGCGCCGTCTCGCTATCGAAATCGGCCACGATGAGATCCACCGGTGCGAGCCGAAGATAGGTCGTGAGCGCCAGTTGGCTTTCGAAAGGACGAACGCGCAGCGAAGGTGCTCCCGCCAGAGTCATCGACAGGATCGACGAGAGCGCGGGATTTGCGACGAGCACGGCGACGGTGCGGATTGGTTCGGCCAAGGCTCCTCCCTCCGGTTAACAAATCGTTAACACCGGGCAGGGTTGGGGTGAAGCGGGTTCGAGCGGCCTCTGCCTCAACTTCGCTATTGCAAAACAAAAGGCCCGCCGGAGCGGGCCTTGGAACCGAAAATCGCCGAAAGCTACTTCGTAGCCGCTTCGTACATCTCCAGCACATGGTCCCAGTTCACCAGATTGTCGAACCAGGTCTCCAGATACTTCGGACGGGCGTTGCGGTAGTCGATGTAGTAGCTGTGCTCCCAGACGTCGACGCCGAGGATTGGCGACGCACCGGAAACCAGCGGGCTCTCGCCATTCGGGGTCTTGCTGACTTCGAGCTTGCCGTTCTTGACGCTGAGCCAGGCCCAGCCGGAGCCGAACTGCGTGGTGCCGGCGTTGATGAAATCAGCGCGAAACTTGTCGAAGCCTCCGATATCCGAGTCGATGGCCTTGGCCAGCTTTCCCGGCAGGCTCTTGCCGCCGCCATTCGGCTTCATCCACTGCCAGAAATGGATGTGGTTGTAGTGCTGACCGGCATTGTTGAAGAGGCCGGCGTTCTTGCCGAAGCTTTGTTTCACGATCTCTTCGAGGCTCTTGCCCTCGAGGCCCGAGCCTTCGAGCAGCTTGTTGCCGTTGGTGACATAGGCCTGATGATGCTTGTCGTGATGAAACTCGAGAGTTTCCTTCGACATATGCGGGCCGAGCGCATCATAGGCATAAGGGAGGGCGGGAAGTTCGAAAGCCATTTTCTGCCTCTTCTAGTTTGAGAACTTCATCGTTCGGCAGCGATATATGCCCTTTCCGGCAGCGCGCCAACCGCTCAATCCGGGACTTTATGCCAATCCGGCGCAGCTCAGCGCAAAGGCATATCCGAGGGCCGTCTGCCGAAGATGCTCGAACCGTCCGGACGGTCCATCATGGCCGGCGCCCATCTCGGTCTTGAGGTAGAGCGGGTTGCTGTCGGTCCTGGTCGCGCGCAGCTTTGCCACCCATTTGGCCGGTTCCCAATAGGTGACCCGTGGGTCCGTCAGGCCTGCCATGACGAGCATGGGCGCGTAGTCTGTCGCGGCGATCTGCTCGTAGGGCGCATAGGCGGCGATCCGCGCATAGTCGGCCTCGGACGTGATCGGATTTCCCCATTCCGGCCATTCCGGCGGCGTCAGCGGCAGCGTGTCGTCGAGCATGGTGTTGAGCACATCGACGAAAGGCACGCCCGCGACGATACCGGCCCAGAGATCGGGCCTCAGATTTGCGATCGCGCCCATCAGCATGCCACCGGCGGATGCCCCTTCGGCGACGATGCGACCGCGGGACGTATATCCGTCCTGAATCAGTTTCTCCGCTGCAACGATGAAGTCCGTGAAGGTATTGGCCTTCTTGTCGCGGCGGCCTTCGCGATACCAGCGATAGCCCTTCTCCATGCCGCCTCTTATGTGTGCAATCGCATAGACGAAGCCGCGATCGACCAGCGACAGCACGCTGGTCGAAAACGACGCGGGCATCGAGTAGCCATAGGCGCCGTAGCCATAGAGCAGGGCAGGGGCGGACCCGTCCATCATGGTTGATTTGCGGTGGAGCACCGTCACCGGCACGCGCTCGCCATCGGGAGCTTCGGCAAAGACACGCCGCGTCACGTAGTCTGCCGGGTCATGGCCACTCGGCACCTCTTGCTCTTTCAGCAAAACGCGCTCGCCGCTGTCGAGATCGAGTTCATAAGTGCGCTGCGGAGTTGTCGGGGAGGAATAGGTGAAATGGATCGTCGTCGCGTCGAACTCGTAACCGGCCGACATGCCCAGCGAATAGGCTTCCTCGTCGAACTGAACCGTCCACTCCCGTCCGTCCCGAAGATCGCGGACAACAATGCGGGGCAGGCCCTCGACGCGCTCAAGTCGAGTCATGTGGTTGGCAAGGACGATGAGGTCGAGGATCAGCACGCCCGGACGGTGCGGCACGAGATCGGTCCAGTTCGGGGCGTCCGCAGACTCGATGGGCGCCGTAACGATCTTGAAGTCCTCGGCACTATTGGCATTGGTCAGCATGTAGAACAGCCCGCCGCGATCCTCGGCGTTATATTCGCGCTCGGCCAGGCGTCCGGAAATGAGCCTCGGTTCGCCACCTTGCTTCTGATCGATTACCCAGACCTCGCTGGTGACGTGGTCATGCGCATTGATCGTGATGAAGCGGCGGCTCTGCGTCTCGCCGACGCCGACGAAGAAGCCCGGATCGGACTCCTCGAAGACGATCGCATCTTCCGCTTGCGGCGTACCGAGCTCATGCCGCCTTACGCGATACGGACGATGGTTATCGTCATACTCGGTGTAGTAGATGCTCCTGCTGTCCGCGCTCCACACGCCGTCGTCGGCCGCGTCAGCGATGACCTCGCCGGTGTCGACGCCGCTCGCGATATCGCGGATGTGGATGGTGAAATACTCCGAGCCCTGCCGGTCCGCCGCCCAACTCAGCAATGTGTGGTCGGGCGAATGTTCGGCACCTGCAAAGCCGAAATAGCCGTCGCCTGCTTCCTTGTTGCAGTCGAGAAGGAGTTGCTCGTCGTCACCGGCACGCGGCGTTCGCACGATCAGAGGATATTGCCCCCCTTCGACCATGCGCGAATTGTAGGCCCATGGGCCATCGGGCTCGGCTATTCCGCTGTCGTCTTCCTTGATCCGGCCCTTCATTTCCTGAAAGAGCGTCTCGATCAGCTCGGCATGCGGACCTTCGAAGCCGTCCTTGAGATAGGCATTCTCCGCATTGAGATAGGCCCGGATGTCGGCAGCGAGGGTGTCCGGCGCCTGCATCACCTCCTGCCAATTGTCAGCGCGCAGCCAGTGATAGGGATCCTGGCGCGTGATTCCGTGATGCGTCGCGGCATGCTGCCGGCGTTCGGCGGCAGGGGGCGAGATTTTGGGAAGAATGGATTTGCGGGGAGTCATGGGGCGGTCTTATCCCAACGGCTCCCCGCCGCGAAGCCTATGCCTTCGGTTCGAACTGCAGCGACACGCCGTTCATGCAATAGCGCAGGCCCGTCGGCCGCGGACCGTCGGGGAAGACATGGCCGAGATGTCCGCCACAGCGGCTGCAGTGGACCTCCGTCCGCGTCATGAACAACGACCGGTCGGTCGTTTGGCCGACCGCAGCGCCGCTGATCGGCTCGAAGAAGCTCGGCCAGCCCGTACCTGACTCGAACTTGGCGTCGGACGAGAACAATTCCTGCCCGCATCCAGCACAATAGAACGTGCCGTCGCGTTTTTCAGCGTTTAGTGGGCTGGTAAAGGGACGCTCGGTGCCATGCTGGCGCAGCACGTGGAACTGTGCGGGGCTCAACTCTGCCTGCCACTCGGCCTCAGTCTTGGTGAGGGTGCCCATCGAAATCCTCCTGTTATGCGAACGATATGGGGATTGGCCCGATAACGCGCCAATAACAGAACTGTGGTCGAGAGGGGACGGTTTGCCTTGTCCGGGGCCGTCTAGCCGTTAAGGTCGGCAAACCGAATCTGGGGCGGTTCTTGACGTTGAGCTTCGACCTGATGGCGATCCTAGTCGTCTGCGCGCCCTTTGGCGCCGCGGCGCTGGCGCCGGTCATCTCGAAACAGGGCGGCCCGGCGGCGGGCTGGATACTGGCGATCAGCCCGGCCGGGATGTTCGCCATCTTCTTCGGTATGCTCGGCGACGTCGCCGCCGGTCACATCCAGCGCTTCGCGATCGACTGGGTTCCTGCGCTAGGCTTGTCCCTGTCGTTCCTGATCGACGGGCTGAGCCTCACCTTCGCGCTGCTGATCACCGGCATCGGGGCCCTCGTCATCGTCTATTCAGGCACTTACTTGGCCGGCGACCCGCGCCGGGGTTATTTCATCGCGGTTATCCTGCTGTTCATGGGAGCCATGCTTGGCTTGGTGCTGAGCCGAAGCCTTGTCGCCCTATTCGTGTTCTGGGAGCTGACCTCGGTCACCTCCTTCCTGCTGATCGGCTTCGACCGGGACCGTGCCGAGGCGCGGCGCGCGGCGGTGCAGGCGCTCATCGTCACGGCGCCCGGCGGACTGGCGCTTCTGGCGGGTGGCGTCCTGCTCTTTCTCATCGCCGGTTCATGGGACATCGAGTCGCTCATGCGACTGCGCGGACCCCTGATCGTCGATTCCGCCTATCCCTGGGTGCTTGGCCTGTTCCTGGTGGCAGCATTCACGAAATCTGCGCAGATACCCTTTCACTTCTGGCTGCCGCGGGCGATGGAAGCGCCTACACCCGTCTCCGCCTATCTTCATTCCGCCACCATGGTGCAGGCCGGCGTTTATCTGCTCGCCCGCATGTCGCCCCTGCTGGGAGATACGCCCTTGTGGAGCGGATGGCTGACCGTCATTGGCGGCGCCACGCTGTTGTGGGGCGCGCTGATCGCCCTCAAGCAGACCGACATCAAGCAGGTGCTGGCGCAGACGACCATCGCTTCGCTTGGCCTGCTCGTGATGCTGCTCGGCATTGGCGGTGAGGCCGCGGCGATGGCGGTCGCCGCCTACTTCGTCGCGCACGCGCTCTATAAGGCGGGCCTCTTCCTTGTCGCCGGCCTCATCGAAAGTGAAACGGGGACACGGGACATAACCGCTCTTGGTGGATTGCGCGACCGCATGACCATCAGCTTCATTGCAACCGCGCTGGCCGTACTCTCCATGATCGGGCTGCCGCCATTTATCGGCTGGTTCGCCAAGGAGGAGATTTATACGGGCGCCGGCAGCGATCCTGCCGCGTACTTGCCGCTTGTCGTGATGGTTGTGGGCAATGCGCTGATTGCGGTTGTCGCCCTCGTGCTTCTGGTGCGCCCCTTCTTCGGCTCAGACAGGACAACGCCGCAGGCCCCGCATGAAGGGCCGTTCGGGATGTGGCTCGCACCCGCGATTCTCGGCCTTGCGGGCTTTTCGGTTGTGTTCGTCCTTGCGGCAACGGGCGAGTTCCTGCTTGCGCCGGCGGCATCCGCAATCTCTGGCCGTGCCGTCGAAAGCCATCTCGCGCTGGCGATCAATATCGCCGATCCGGCCGTCTGGCTCTCGGTGCTGACCTGGGTCATCGCCGGTCTCGTCTATTGGCAGATCGATCGATTGCGCTTGCTGCTCAATCGTCTCGGCTCAATCCTCGACTGGACCTTCGATCGGGGCTTCGACCAGGTCTATTTCTCGATCATCCGCTTCGCCGGATTCGTTACGCGCGCGCTGCATCATGGCCGCGTCGAACTGTACATCGGCATGCTGTTCGTGTGCCTCGCCCTAATTCTTCTCGTGCCGCTCTGGACGCTGGGGGCGTGGCCGGTCCTGCCTCCCTGGCCTGCACTCACTCCCGTCGAATGGGCAGTCGTCGCTTTGGCTGCCATCGGTGTGATCGTCGTCGTGGCCGCTCCGTCCCGACTATTCGCCGTGCTTGCCCTCGGCGTCCAGGGGCTGGCCGTCGCGCTTCTCTTCATCCTGTTCGGTGCGCCCGATCTCGGCTTCACCCAGCTGATGGTCGAAATCCTTTCGGTGGTCATCCTCGCGCTCGTAATCACGCGCCTCAATTTGGCGGTTCGCGACCCGCGTCCGTTCGAAGACTTGGTCCGTGACGGCACACTCGCTCTGGTCATCGGCGTGGCGGCCTCGGCAGTCCTCCTCAAGGTTCTTGAAGCCACATTCGACCCGCGCCTCAGTGAGTTCTTCGCCGCCAACAGCGCAGAAATTGCGCATGGCCGAAACATCGTGAACGTCATTCTTGTCGACTTCCGCGGCCTCGACACGCTGGGCGAGATTTCCGTTGTGATGGGTGCGGGCATTGCGATCCTGACCCTGATCCGCCGCCAGAAGAAGAGCGAGGCCGACAAGACCAGGGCCGCAGCACACGCCAAGGCGGACCCTGCATGAATACTTTGATCTTCCGCACCATGGCGCCGATCATCGCAGTGCTGATGATTCTGTTCTCGGTATTCATCCTGCTTCGCGGACACAACGAGCCGGGTGGCGGCTTCATCGGCGGTCTCATCGCGGCGGCAGCGATCGCTCTCTATGCCATGGCCTTCGGCGTTGGCGAGACGCGCCGCAGACTGCGTATCAATCCAGTGGTTGTGGCCGGCATCGGCGTCATCGTCGCCGCGAGCTCCGGACTGCTGTCGCTCTTCGCCGGCGCTCCCTATCTCACCGCGCTCTGGTTGCCGATGGACATATTCGGCGTGCCCGGTCTCTTCGATATCGGCGTCTATCTCACGGTCTGCGGCACGATGAGCGCGGTCGCCCTCGCGCTCGAGGATGGGGAGGAGGGCCACTGATGGAAACCGCACTTGCCATTCTTTTCGGCCTGTTTCTCGTCGTGGCGATCTACCTGATTATGTCGCGGGCACTGATCCGCGTGTTGCTCGGACTGGTGATCCTCGGCAATGCCATCAATGTGCTGATCTTTACCGCCGGACGGCTGACGCGTGCTGCGCCGCCGCTCATTGGGCCGGATCAGCACGCGCCCGTTGGGGCCTATGCCAATCCATTGCCGCAGGCCCTGATCCTGACGGCTATTGTTATCGGCTTTGCGATGTTCGCATTCTTGATCGTGCTTGCGTTGCGCACCTATCAGGCCGTGGACGCGGACAACACCGACAATCTCCGCCTGACCGAACCGGACGGCGAGCCCAACCCGCCTCTGGACTATTGATGATCTCGTACGCCACCCCATTGCCGGATTGGCTGATCGTCCTGCCGGTGGTTCTCGGGCTGCTGGGCGCGGCGCTCCTGCTGGCGCTTCGAAGTTTCGTTCGGATCCAGGCATGGATCAGTGGCGCAACCGTCCTGGTGATCTTGGTGTCGGACGGTCTGCTGCTGCAGCGGGTTTCGTCCGATGGCCCCCTCGCTATGACCATGGGGCGCTGGCTGCCGCCGTTCGGCATCACCTTCGCGGCGGACGTGCTCGGCGCGGCCTTCGCGTTCTTGTCCGCGCTGGTAACGTTGGTTGTCGTCGCCTACCTACATGCGCACACTCCCGAAAGCGTGCGCCGCGATGGGCTCTATGCGCTGATACTGCTGCTGCTGGCGGGCGTCAGCGGCGGCTTCCTGACGGGCGATTTGTTCAATCTCTATGTCTGGTTCGAGGTGACGCTGATCGCCACCTTCGGGCTGATGGTGATTGCCGGAAATCCCATCCAGCTCGACGGCGCGATCAAATATGCGCTCCTCAACTTCGTTGCGACGAGCCTGTTTCTTGCTGCCCTGGGGCTTCTCTACGGGCTGGTCGGCACCCTCAACATGGCTGACCTCATCGGCCGCCAATGGAATGCAGACCCCGGTACCCTCGCGACCATAGCCGCGTTGTTCATGCTGGCGCTCGGCATCAAGGCGGCGGCGTTTCCGGTAAACGCCTGGCTGCCGGCCTCCTATCACGCTATGCCTCCGGGCCTCTCCGCCCTGATGGCGGGCCTGCTGACGAAACTCGCGCTCTATGCGCTGTTTAGAACGCTGCTCTTCGTGTTGCCGGCAAGCCTGGTGTGGCTGCAGCCAGTGATCCTCGTCGTGGCAATTGCCACCATGATCCTCGGACCGCTGGGCGCCATCGCGGAAACCAATATCCGCCGGGCCTTCGGCTTCATGCTGATCGGCGGCGTGGGCGTCGCGCTTTCGGGCCTTGCCCTGCCGTCGCCCGAGAGCGTGTCGGGGTCAATTCTCTATGTCGGCCACTCCATGCTGACCGTGGCGGCGCTCTATTTGCTCGGCGGGCTGGCTGAGCCCGCAGATGGGCGAGCCGATACAAAGGGCCTTCAAGGCGCCGTTGCGGCTGCCCTGTTGCTGGTGATCCTGTCCGTGGCGGGCGTTCCGCCTTTTCTGGGCTTCTGGCCCAAACTGCTACTGCTGCAAGGAATTCTCGGCGACGCGGCGCTTCTGCACGGAGCGCCGCTGAATGTGCCAGCATTGTCGCTGGCGGCAGGCATATTGCTGAACGCGTTCCTCACCCTGTTCGCCGGCAGCCGGCTCTGGATCCGGCTGGCGTGGAAGCCGCAAATCTTTGCCTCGGACCTGCAACTTGCGCCGCTGGCGGCGTCACTCGCACTTGCGACGATAGTGACCATCGCGGGCCTGCTGCCGGAATTGCCGATTAGTTTCGCGCAGGCGGCCGCTGCGGGTCTTCTCGACCCATCCGGCTACCAGGCAGCAGTGGGGATAACGCCGTGAAGATACTGTCCCTCGCATTTCTGTTTCTGCGCGAGCTGATTGTCAGCGCGATCCGCGTGTCGATTCTGGCACTCACCCCGCGGTTGAAGCTGCATCCTGCAATTGTCAGCTATCCCCTGAGCGTGTCGAGCGACGCGGAGATCACCGTTCTCGCCAATCTCATCACGCTGACGCCCGGCACCCTGAGCATCAACGTCTCCGACGATCGCAAGACGCTGCTCATTCATTGCATCGATGCCGAGAGCGGCGAGGCCGCTATCGACGACATTTCAGGTGGTTTCGAAACCAAGGTTCTCGAGGTGTTTCGATGAGCGCGCCGGAGTTTATGCAATATGCGTGTTGGCTCGCCTATGCGCTTCTCGGCGTCGCGGTCGCCTTCACCATCATTCGCCTGGCCGCAGGACCAACGCTGGCGGACAGAATCCTGTGTCTCGATACTGTCAGCCTTCTCGCGGCAAGCGGCATCGGCGTCTTCGCACTCGAGAGCAGCATCTATGCCTATGTGGACTTGTCGATCGCGATAGCGCTTACCGGATGCCTCTCGACCGCGGCATTCGCGCGCTACCTCCTGTCACGCAAGCTGGGAGCAAACTCATGATGTCCGATCTTGCAACCTTTCTTGCTGCCGCGCTGATCGTGGCCGGCGCGGCCTTCAGCTGCCTCGCAGCCTTGGGCGTGCTGCGATTTCCCGATGTCTATACGCGGCTGCACGCCGCTTCGAAGGCGGGCCTGCTCGGCCTCGGACTGATCTTCCTCGCGATAGCAGTCTCGTCAGGCGATCCCTGGATCGCGTTGCGGGCAATTGCCGGTGCGGTCTTTCTCTTCTTGACCTCGCCGCTCGCGGCCCACCTGCTGGCGAATGCAGCGTTGAAAACTGGGATACCACCAGTGAGTAATACAAATAACCTCGGCTTGCCGCCCAGTTGAGATTCGACTTTAGACTGAAGACGCAAGATGTGATCCTGCGCGCGGGACTGGCGGCGTTGCATTGCTGCACGAACGGCCATAAGAACACTCACGATCGGCGGGGCGCAAAGAGCCGGTCCAGCAGAGTATCGACACGGGGAAACTAATATGACTGACGACGGAGACATTCAGGTCGGTCCTGACAACGATCTCATTGACCTGAGCACCGAGATCGTTTCGGCCTATGTCAGCCACAACGCGCTCAGCATGACCGATCTGCCACGACTGATCGCGGATGTGCATTCAGCACTACGGGCATTGAGAACAACGGCACCGGCGCCCGCCGTTGAGGAACCGAAGCCAGCGGTTTCCGTCCGCAAGTCAATTGCGGCCGACTATCTTATCTGTCTTGAAGACGGCAAGAAGTTCAAATCGCTCAAGCGCCACCTTCGGACGCATTACGACATGTCGCCGGAAGAGTACCGCGAGAAATGGGGTCTTCCCCCCGACTACCCGATGGTTGCCCCGAACTACTCGGCCACGCGGTCCCGTCTCGCCAAGGACAACGGACTCGGACGCAAGGCTTCGCGATAGCCAACTGCAGCGACGGACGGCCGCCGCAGAGGTGGCCGTCCAGACGCGGAAATCTCTGTGATTTCCGCAGCTTGCATCGAATTTTGTCGATCTATCCCAATTCCCTGCCTCTGCCGCATGATATAGGAATATGTTCCTATATCGGAGGTAGGCGTGATGCGGCGCAGGGGTGTCCGATCGAGGCCCGGACGATCAAGGCCGATCTCGGCGGGATTGCGATTTCGTCTCCGCCGACTCATGGCTCACCACGACGCCGCGCGCGTGATGGCATTGGTCGCTCATATGACGGGTGAATTGCCGGAACTGCTTGTCGGCCGGGGCAGGGGGACCGCCAGCGCCGCGCGCGCGCGGCAACTGGCGATGTATTTGCTGCGCGTCGTCTGCCGCCTGCAATTCGCGGAAATCGGAAGCCTGTTCGGCCGCGATGCGAGCACCGTGGTCCATGCCTGCGCGCGGGTTGAGGATCGCCGCGACAATCCTCAGTTCGAAGCGATGGTCTCGCGCATGGAGGAAGCCCTTGAGGTGCCTTCGGCTGAGTTCGAGGAGCGCCGGCATGCACAGGGCTGACGCTTCCACACTGACCTTCGTCCGTGACCTCCTGCGCGGCAACGAGGCGCTGCGAACGGGGGCAAGGTATCAAACCAATGGAGGCGCATCTCTCGATGCGGGAGTGGTCGAGACTCTCATCCAATCTGGTGCTGTCGATGGCAACGCGGAGCGCTGCCGTTCAAACAGCTCGACCCGCAACTGGTTGAAGCGGCAGATGCTCGATGGCGAGCCGTTTCGTCACCAGCACTTCGAGACGGAAGCCCGAGAAGGTCTGACGATCAATCTGAGCGAGAGTCCCGTCGCACGCCTTGCAATCGCCCCGGTGCGCGACGGCAGGCCCTTTCTCGAAAGGCATCACATCGAGGCAGCCGAACGATTGCGCCGCCTCGTCGAGCGGGCCGGCATGATGCCGAGGATGACCACGGACTATTCAGACTCGGTGAAAGTCGGGCAGAGAGGGTGCGGCGCGGATGTCAGCGACATGGCCGCCGATGCACGCAGGGAACTCGCCCGGATCAGTGAGCTGTTGCCGCGGGATTGTGCAGCCGTGGCGATCGATGTCTGCGGGTTCCTCAAGGGAATGCAGCAGTTTGAAGCGGAACGCGGCTGGCCGCGACGCAGCGCCAAGCTCGTTCTGCGGATCGCGCTCGATTGCATCGCTGCCCACTACGGTCTTGCGGATGCCGCTGTCGGTCCGTCATCGCATCGTCCGCGTCGCTGGATGGATGCCGGCGCGAGGCCAGAGCGTTTCGAATGATCACACCGCGAGGGCGCGCGCTTCGGCGCGAATGCGGTTGACCATCGCGACAAGGCCATTGGAGCGCTGCGTCGACAGATGCTCGCGCAGTCCCATCTCGTCGAAGATCGCGATGGCATCAGTCTCGGCGATCTCTCTTGCAGAGCGGCCCGAATAGAGCGCGATCAGGATCGCCACGAGGCCGCGCACGATCAGCGCGTCGGATTCGCCGCGGTAAGTGAGCCTCGCGCCGTCGCGCTCCGACAACAGCCAGACCTGCGAGACGCAGCCGCTCACCTTTGTGGCTGCGTTGCGCTCTTCCGGCGCAAGCGGCGGCAGATTCTGCCCCAGCTCGATGATGTAGCGGTAGCGGTCTTCCCAATCATCGAGATAGCCGATGTTCTCGGCGATCTCGTTGAAGGCTGCGGGATGGGTCATGCCATGTATCTAGTGCAGCACCGCGCCAAAACCTAGGCCGGAAAGAGTGAGCCGCAGATGCGGGGCAGCGCATCTGCGGCTCGATAACCAGGGGCGGCTGTTTGGAGTAGCGTCGGGGGAAGTGACGCGGCCCCTGGCTTAACCCATCCAGTGCGGTCTCGGTCGGGGGAACGGCACCGCACTTTTCGGCGAATCCTGCATGGGGAGGTCGATGGATGGGGTATTGGTGATAGCTTCAATGGTGAGACCCGGCAGGCCTTCGGCGGCTCCGGCAATCTGGCTCACGGCAAGATCCCGTCCGGCCTGCATGCCCGCCGCCAGCGCCTGGTCCTTGGCCGCGCTCACCACCGCGCCCAGATCGACCCCATGCGGAGCGACGAGGACGAAGGCAAGCGAAAGCCAAAATGCCGAGCGAATGAAGAACATCGAAACAGGTCCCGGGCGGTGCTGGTCCACCACCTCTTGAGGTCAACCTAAAGGCCGGTCATTAAAGCTGGCTGCGACAATCCGATAAAATGCGATCGATCGGCGCCCGGCTCGACTTTGCCGGGCTCCGATTGGTCAATCCATTGTTTACGCTAGCGGGAGAAAGCCACGCTTTTCTGCTCCCACGACCACGTCGGGAGCGGCCGCGGGCGTCCCACTTAAGGGTGTCTTTAGGCCTCCGGTGAAAGGGTGCGGCACCCCCGAAGAGTCGACCAGCGGGATGCGAGTTCGAGTAATGCGTGGCCTGTTTCGCGCCCTGTTTGGCACCTCTCACGGGAATTCGGACAGAGGCCGCCCGGAAGCCATCCGGCGCCAGACCCTGGCGATCAATGCCAGAATCATTCTGCTGCTCAGCGCGGTCTTTCTTCCGGTCGCACTGTTTCTCGTCGCCAGATCCGAACTCTCGGCCTTCGTCCTTGCCCTGATCGGGCTCGCGACCGGCGCCGCCACGCTAACCCTCCACAATCGTGGCCATTTCGAGCGCGCGGCCGAGGGACAGGTCCAGGCCGTCCTGGTCGCCGGGCTGTTCCTTACCCTGGCGGACCCGGGCGTCGTCGATTTCGGCCTTGCCGTCGCGCTGCTGGCGCCCGTCCAGGCGTCGCTCTTCACCCGCTCGCCCGCCAAGAAGCGCGCCTGGGCCATGCTGGTCGTCGTGGTAGCACTCGGCACTCTGGGCTCGCTCGATATCATCGGCCTGCCTGCGAAGTTCGCGTCAGGCATCGGCACGATCGATGTCGCCTGCTTCATCATGCTGGCCCTGATCGTCGCCTATTCCGGGCACAGGCTGAATGGGGCGTTCGAGGTCTATGAGCGGGGGCAGATCAATGCGTACCGGCACTTGATCGAGAATGTGCAGGACGCGGTGCTGCGTTTTGGCGCGACCGGAGCGGTATTGTTCGCCTCCAAATCGGCCGAGAAGCTGTTCGGCTGCCAGCGCTACGAGCTGTCGGGGCAGGGGCTGTTCGAGCGGCTCCACATCCTCGACCGCCCGCAATTCATGACCGCTTTTGCCGAGGCCAACCGCGACGGCAGCGCCCGCGCCATCGAGGTCCGCGTCCGCCGCGACGATCCGCTGCCGGCGCAGGTGCCGGTCTATTTCTGGCTCGAGATGGCGCTGTCGCCGGTGATCGACGACCAGCGGCCCGGCGACCGCCACGAGGTCGTGGCGCTGCTCCGCGACGTCACCGAGCGCCGCCGCCAGGACCAGGAAATGCGCGACGCCCGCCGGCTCGCCGAGGACGCCTCCAACGCCAAGTCGCGCTTCCTCGCGACCATGGGGCACGAGCTGCGCACCCCGCTCAATGCCATTGTCGGCTTCTCCGAGATGATGACCAGCGGCGTCGTCGGCGAGCTCAGCGGCCCGCACCGCGAATATGCCGAGATCATCCACCAGAGCGGCCATCATCTGCTCGACGTGGTCAACATGCTGCTCGACATGAGCCGCATCGAGGCCGGCAAGTTCGAGCTCCAGACCGACGCGTTCGAGCCGGGCGCGCTGATCGAGCCCTGCTTCAAGATGGTCGATTCGCTGGCCCGCCAGCGCAAGGTCCGCCTGATGACCGACCTGCCCAAGGCGCTGCCGATGATTACCGGCGACGAGCGCGCCTGCCGGCAGGTGCTCATCAATCTGCTGTCCAACGCCATCAAGTTCAGCAACGAGAACGCGGCCGTGGTTGTCTCGATGAAGCGCCAGGGCGACTATCTCAACATCTCGGTCGCCGACCGCGGCATCGGCATGGAGGCCGACGCGGTGCGCCGCATCGGCGAGCCCTTCTTCCAGGCCAATGAAGGACTTAACCGCCGCTATGAAGGCACCGGATTGGGCCTGTCCATCGTCAAGGGCCTGGTCGATCTGCACCAGGGCACGATGACCGCGGTCTCCTCGCCGGGCGACGGCACGGTGGTCACGGTCCTTTTGCCTCTAAACGGTCCGGAAACCAAAAAAGGAGAGACTGCCGAGGTGACGCCGCTGCACAAGGAGCCGGCGCCCGAGCAGTTGCCGCAATGGCAGGACGAGCGAAGAAGAGCGTTATGAGTACTGCCGCGATCTCCAGCCTTCCCTTCCAGACGGGCGGAGCCGTAGCTGCCGGAGCGGGCCGGCTGGTGCTGTGGGTGGTGGCCCAATATATGCGCCAGCCGCTGCGCAATACGACGCTTGCCGGCATGATCGGGCTCACCAGCATGGCCGGCTCGAACGCGCTCTATTTCCAGACCCATCACCATCCCTCGCCGCTGTTCGGCGTCGCCGAGCAGCAGCAGGTGGCGGAGATCGCCGACACTGAGACCATGGCGGTTCCCCCGCCGCGCCCGAAATCGCTGAAGCTGCCGCTGCCGGATGCGACCACGACTGGCAGTGTCGAGACTGCAGTGAAGACGCCCGCGGTCAGCAATGACGACGTGCTGAAGCTGCAGCAGAAGCTGATCGCGCTGCAATTGCTCGACAGCAAGGCGGACGGCCTCTTCGGCCCGCGCACCGCGCGCGCCATCAAGGCGTTCGAGGAAAAGTCCGGCCTGCCGGCCAAGGGGCAGCTGACGCGCGACATCGTCGACCGCATCCTGTCGGCGGCGCTGATCGTGGACGTGCCCAAGGTCGAGGCGCTGCCCGAACCCGAGCCGCTGCCCGCGGCCAAGGCGAAGGTCGAAACCACCACATTGTCGGTCGAGCCGCTTCCCGCCCCGGCGCCGCTCGCGGCCATCGACACAGCCGCCCCGGCCGAGGCGGCCAAGCCTGCCGGACGCGTCATTCCCGGCACGCCGGAAGAGGCGTTGAACCTCGTCGCCGATACCGCCCATGACGCGCTCGACACCATCATCGACGGCGTCCAGACCATGACCATGAATTCGCCCCCGCCGGTGAAGCGCGTGGTGCAGACCATTGCGGTGAAGGCGAGCACGCAGGCTGCCCCCGTCCAGACCGCATCGGTCGAGTCGACGCCCGCCGCGACGGCCGTCACGCAGCCGCTGCCCGCGGCGCTTCCGCCGGCCAATGTCGTGCCGGAACCGGTGAGCAATGCCGACATGGTCGCCAGCGTCCAGCGCGGCCTTGCGAGCCTGGGCTTCCTGCACGGCCCCATCGACGGCGTCGCCGGCGAGGCGACCGCCAAGGCGATCCGCAATTTCGAGGTCTATTACAATTACAACGTGACAGGCCGCGTCACGCCCGAGCTGGTCAAGCTGCTTGTTCAGAACGGGGCGGTGATCTAGGGAGCGCTGGACCGGCGAGCCGGTCCGCTCACTTTTCCTGTGGTCGCATCGCGAAAAGCGAAAACCGGCAACCACTTTTCGCGCGATACTCCCCCATGCTCCGCTCCGACCTCTGGGTTGCCGCCTTCGTTCGCCGCCACAACGACATCGGCCATCTCTGCGTGGTCGCGCGCAAGGGCGACGCTGCCGCCGGGCAGATCTTCATCGCCATCGACCACCTCAACGGGACGAGCACCCTGCTGACCCCGGCGCCGTCCTCGGCGCGAGGGGAGGGAGATGACGACCGCCTGTTCATGCGGCGGTTCGATCATGGAGAGCGCAAGGCGGTGGAGGAGCGGATCGAAATGGAATCGCGTTTCGATCCGGATTTGTGGGTGATAGATCTGGAGATGCGCGGGGATGATGCGGGGGTGGAGGTAGCGGGGTAGAGGTTCTGCTTGCGCCAGGCTCACAACCAATCACGGTGTCATCCCCGCGAAAGCGGGGATCTCTGTTTGGGATGGAGCAGTCGGCGTTGGATGCAGAGCCGGGCGACGCCCGGCCGGTCCATTGTGCCCTCGTCCAAGCCCCGTCAACGGAGATTCCCGCTTTCGCGGGAATGACATCGGGGTGGGGCCATCAGCCCGCCCCATCATCATCTGACGCGGTCAAGAATGAACGCGGCCGAGTGCGGGGCGCCAACAGGCGAGCAGGCTCCATGCAGCTTGACGCAGGTCAAGATGCGCCAGGAGCGTGGGAACAGAGTCCTCTCACGATGGAGGATTGAAATGAGCACGAAGAGACTGGTGGGGCTTGCCATGGCATCGGCCTTGATCGCTTCCCAGGCCGCAGCGGGAGCCGAAGGCTGGGAACTCACCGGTGTGTGGAAGCTGAACGCCAAATGCGCGAACTGGCATGGCATCAATTTCGTGACGATTGGCGAAGCCGATGCCCATACCGTCCTCGGCACGACAAATGTGGACGACGGCTATGGCAGGATAGTCGATGGCAAGTTCGATGGCGTCAATGTCGAGTTCACCAACAAGTATCTCTGGAACGGCCGCCGCTACACAGAGTATTGGCACGGGAAGATCAGCAACGGCGGCAAGGTGATGCGCGGATCTTTCACGACAACCAACACCGAAGAAATCGGTCCGTGCACGTTCTCAGGCCGGCGGCAATAGGCCTCGCAGCCTGGCGGCTTCCTTGATCGCCGACGGCGACCGGAAAAGGGTCAGCTCGCCTTCTTGATGCCGATGCGGGCCAGCGCGTCGATGGCCTGGTCGACCACGGCGCTGTGCGAGACCTGCACCTGCGGGGCGCGGCGGGTTTCGTGGAAGGGGCGGTATTCGGGTTTGCCGAGATCGAGCAAATTCACCTCGCCGCGCCAGGCACTCATCAGGTAGGCCGTGGCTTCCACGCTGACCGACTCGAACATTTTGGAGAAAGTCGCGAGCGCGCCCGAACGGTCGGCATCGTGCGAGGTAGCGTGGATGAGGACCTTCAGCCCGTCATAGGCGCTGCAGCCGAAGGCACGGAGCACGACGAACAGGGCCGCGCCGCTGGTGTCGTGGGCGATCTGGCCGCAGCGGACTTCGTCGAGCGCCGTGATCTGGTGCAGGAGGCGGGTGATCTCGGGACGCCGGTTCTCGGAGAAGAGCTTCATCAGCGCGCGGGTGAGGTCGGCGGTCGCGACCGAAAGCTGCTCCAGCGTCTTCTTGATCGGCGCTTCGGGTGTCGAGCGCATGGCGAAGGCCTTGATGACCTTGATGCGATCGGATTCGTTGAGATCGAAGAAGGCGGGGGCGAGGAGCGCGGCGTCGAAATCCTCGCGCGCCGCCAGCGACCAGGCGACCTGGTGATCCATCTGCGCCGAGCGGGCGAGGGCCGCGAGATAGGGACCGCGCGGCGCGATGGCCGTATTGGTGGCGAGGGCGCGATAGACCTTGCGGCTGTTCATCTGGAACAGCTTGGCGAGCACGACATTGGAGAGGTCGCCGCGGCGCGCGATGGCGGAAGCGCTGGCGATGTCGTCGCTGCCGATGACCTTGAGCAGCGTGCCCTCCGAAAGGCGCGGCGCCGTGACGAGGAAATCGGCGAGGTCTTCGCCGATATTGGCGATGACCAAATCCTCGAGCGCGGCAGTGAGGTGGCCCGCGCGGCCGAGCGTCGCGGCGGCCTTGGCGCGGGCCGAGGGCGCGGCGATGGGAAAGAGGCGCGTCGCGAGGCTGGTGAACTGCTCTATCTCGGCGGGCAGGGGCCGGCCGCGCCGCGCATAGGCGTCGCAGGCGGCGATCAGCAGCGTGTTCGTGCGGTCGATGCCGCCAGTCTCGATGAGAAGCTGGAAGGTTTCGTAGGGTTGAAAGCCGATCATAGTGTGCCTGCGCCGCCCCAGTCGAAGCACTGGAAGGAATGACGCGACTATTTCCGGCCAATCGTTAGCGGACTGTTAACCTTGACGATCTCTTAATGAAATCGTTGGGGACAGCGTCGCCCTGATTTGGCCGCGAGGCACTCGGCCGGACCGGTGGAGAACAGGCTTGGGAAAACTGGTTCCATTCCAGAAACGCAGCGGCGGGGCGAAGCCCTCAGCGGCGCCGCGCGGCAAAGCCGAGATCCTGATCTTTACCGGCGTGCGCTACGAGCGCGACACCGCCGAACAGCCGACCAAGCCGTCGGCCTCGCCGCGCAACAAGCGCAAGCGTGGCTAGCTCGCTCCGATTTGGCGCAGCGCTCGCCGCCGGCCTCGCGCTGCTGGCGCTCGCCGGATGCGCGCGCCCGACCGGCGATTTCGGCCGTGCCTCGGATTCGGTGCTGCATGACGAGGTGATGCCCAGGCTCGGCAAGATGCGGGCGCAGGGGGCGGGCGAGCCGGTGTCCGAGTTCAACCTCGCCGATGTGGAAATCGAGATGCGCGACCGCGTCTGGCGCTATCTCACCGCGCCGCATGCCAAGGACTGGTACTTCGATATTGCGGTGGAACTGCAGCGCACGCGGCTCGCGCCGATGGGCAAGTTCAACTTCAAGGTCGATCTCTATTATCGCTGGCTGACGGGGGAGGCCTATGCCTCCTCGCGCACGCGCTACAATCGGCTGACCGACGACATCGAAGCGGACATCGCGACAATGAAGGCGACGTTCGCCGCGATCTGCGCTGTGCAGGGACTCGATCGCCAGCGCGAGGTGGCGGCGGGCGGGATCGATGGGCTCGAGCCCGCAATGCGGCAGGAGGCACTGGACCGGCGCGCCGAGAACCGCATGGTGATCGGCTGGTTCACCCGCTCGGTGGGCTATCGCTACGACGCCTACTCCTATGCGCTCGATCATCTGCTGGTCGAGACGCCGCATGAGGAGGCGATCGAGGCCGATGCGGGGCTGAGCGAACTGGCGGTGTGGGTGGATGCGGCGGAGCGCGACGATTTCTGCCGCACCGAGCATCGCGGCACGCGGACCGAAGAGGCCGGCATCAAGTCGCGTTTCCTGATGACGGGGCCGGACGAAGGGCCCTACCGCAAATGATCAGAGCGTGATGTTGCCGCAGGCGAGGCCGCTGAGCGTCGCCTCGTAGCGCTCGCGCATGACCGGCTGCTCCGGCGCGAGGCGGACCACGACGAAGACGTTGTCCGCCGGCGATTCGACGATCAGGAGGCCCTGCTCGATGTCGATCTGCTGCTCGGCGAGCAGCCGCGTCTGCACCGGGTTGAACAGCCCCAGATCGAGCTGCTGGCCGATGCCGTCGCGATTGGTGGTGCTGTAGATCACCGTGCCGTCGGGGCCGAGCACCGCCACCGACCAGAAGGCCTGGGGCAGCGTGCCGCTGACCACGCCCGGGCCCTTGCCGAGATCGAGCCGGCACACCGCATAGCTCAAATAGGGATCGAGCCGCAGCGGATTGGGGCCACCCGCCGGCGCCTCGGCCAGCAGCTGCAGTTTGGCGGGCTCGGTCAGCGCCGTGACCTTGGCGGTGGCGCTGGTGGTGGCGAGCAGCGGCAGCACCAGGATGACGACGAGGTGGATGGTGAGGCCGAGCAGCAGGCCGGCGAAGAGGTAGAGCCCGGTGCGGACCATCAGCAATCCTCGCGGATGATCGAGGGAAGGGCCGTGGCGGCGGAGCTGACGCCCGAGAAGATCGCCGTGTCGTAGAGCGTCAGCACCAGCCAGTAGGGGCCGTCGCCGGCGATCTCGAGCCAGTTGCGGGGCCGGAGCTTCTTGCCGACATAGAGCTGCAGCGAGCCGTCATTGTTGCGGGCGACGCGCTGGCTGTGAAAGCCGGGCGGGCCGCCGGGCAACGCGATGTCGCTGCCGTCGGTTGCAGTTGGAACGAGAGTCCAGAAGGTTGCAATCGGCGTCGTGCCGTCGATGCGGTAGGTGCAATCGCGCTCGAGCGGGTGCCCGTCGCTGTCGGCGGTGGCGACGAATTGCAGGCCCTCGCTCTGGCCGAGCTGGATGGCGCCATTGCGGGCGAGGAAGGCACGCGTATAGGGATCGGGATCGGGCGCACCGGCCCGCGGCCACGCCGCCCACGGCCCGACCTGGTAGCCGCCGAAGAAGCGGCCGTCGCTGAGCGCGTAATAGGACAGGCCGAAGCCGACGCCCAGCGCCACCACCAGCATCAGCAGCAGATTGATGAGGAACCGCAAGGAGCTATTGCGTCCCCGTGCTGACCGGCAGCGCCACGATGCCGGCGGAGCCGATATTGCGCAACGCCCCGTTCAGCCGGTCGGCAAGATCGAGCAGCTTGATCGCCGCCTCGGGCTTGAGCGTAGGCGGCCGCTCCGCCTGCGCCTCGACCGATTCCGCCGAAGCATCAACGACGAAGGGGGCAGGGGTGAAGTCCACGCCCTGCACCGGCTTGATCTCGATATTGGTGTGGGCATAGGCCATGAATTTCTGCCATGCGACGGTGGGCAGCAGGCCGCCCGTCAGCGTCTTGGTGGCGTGATAATCGTCATTGCCGAGCCAGACGGCAGCCACGTAATTGCCGGTGAAGCCGCAGAACCAGGCATCGCGATAGGAGGAGGTGGTGCCAGTCTTGCCGACCGCGGGGACGCCCTCGATCAGCGCGCGCCGTCCGGTGCCGGAGGTGACGACGCCGCGCATCATGCGGTTCATGTAGTTGACCGTCTGCTCGCTGACCACGCGCTGCCGCGGCGCATCCGGATCGGCTTCGTAGACGAGTTGGCCGCGCAGCGTGTTGATGCGCGTGATGCCGAAGGCGGGCGTCTTGTAGCCGTGATTGGCGAATACCGCATAGGACGAGGTCATGTCGATGACGCTGACCTCCGCTGCGCCGAGCGCCAGCGAGCGGGTCACCGGGAAATCATTGGTGAGGCCGATCTTGTGCGCGAAATCGGCGATGGGCTGCCGCCCCATCTTGATCGAGAGATTGACCGGCACGGTGTTGATCGACTGCTCGAAGGCCGAGATCAGGCTGATGCGGCCCACCGCATTGCCCGAATAGTTGCGCGGGCACCAATTGCCGATGCAGGTTGTGGCGCCGCTGACCACGGTCTCCGGCGTGTAGTCGGCATAGGTCTCGAAGGCCGTGCCGTAGTCGAAGAGCTTGAAGGCCGACCCGGGCTGGCGGTTGGGCACGATGGCGCGGTTGAACTGGCTCTTGCCGTAATCGGTGCCGCCGACCATGGCGCGGATGGCGCCCTCGGTGTCGGTGACGACCATGGCGCCCTGCGACACGTCATATTGCTCGCCCTGCTCGCGCAGCACCGAATTGATGGCGTCCTCGGCATAGGATTGCAGCACCGGATCGATGGTCGTGCGCACCACGAAATTGTTGGAGTTACTGCTGGCGACCAGCGTGCGGACCTGCTCGAAGGCCCAGTCCAGGAAATAATTGGGCGAGTCGCGGTCGTCATTGCGCTCGATGGGCGTCGCCGGGTTGCGCCGCGCCGCGGTCACCTGGCCTTCGGTGAGGAAGCCCGCATCGACCAGATTGGACAGCACCAGATTGGCGCGGCCGCGCGCCGCCGCCAGATCGACATGCGGCGCATATTTGGTCGGCGCCTTGAACAGGCCGGCCAGCATCGCCGCCTCGGCCAGATTGATGTCGGTGACCTTCTTGCCGAAGTAATATTCGGAGGCCGCGGCCACGCCGAAATTGCCGCCGCCCATATAGGCGCGGTCGAAATAGAGCTTGAGAATCTCGTCCTTGGAATAGTGCCATTCGAGCCAGACGGCGAGGAAGGCTTCCTTGATCTTGCGCTCGAGCGTGCGCTCGGAGCTCAGGAACAGATTCTTGGCGAGCTGCTGGGTGATCGAGGAACCGCCCTGCGTGCCATTGTCGCCCTGCGCATTGTTGACCAGCGCGCGCAGCGTGCCGACCACGTCGACGCCGAAATGGTCGTAGAAGCGCCGGTCCTCGGTGGCGAGCGCCGCCTTCACGAAATAGTCGGGCAGCTTGTCGAGCGGATAGGAATCGTCGGTGCGGATGCCGCGGCGGCCGACCTCCTGGCCGTAGCGGTCCAGAAACACGACAGAAATGTCTTCGGCTTTATTGAATTGCCCCGAGGCCGTGGCGTCGAACGCCGGCAGCGCCAGCGCGAGGACGAACACCATGCCGAGCGACCCCAGCGTCAGCCCGTCGGACAGGAGCTCGACGATCAGCCGCTTGAAGCCGCGCACCCGGAAGCGGGCGAAGAAATCCTCGATCGCCATGTAGCTGCGGCCGAGCCCGTACCAGAACTCGTAGAGAGCCGAATCGAGCCAGGCATCCGCGTCCAGCATGCGCGGTTTCTTGCGGCGCTTCTCTTTGTGATAGAACGGGTCCTGCAAGGGACGCTCCGGCGCGGGCGATCTGCTAAGGTGGTAGGATAGCCCACCTAGCGCAAACAAGTGAAATCCCTTTGAAAACGGCGAAGTGATGGCCTTTTGGGAAGACAAGACGCTGGATGAGATGACCCATGAGGAGTGGGAGGCGCTCTGCGATGGGTGCGGACGGTGCTGCCTGCTCAAGCTCGAGGACGAGGATACGCTCGAGCTCTACACCTCGGACGTGCATTGCATGCTGCTGGACGGGCATGAGTGCCGCTGCACCGACTATGCCAACCGGCATGCCAAGGTGAAGGACTGCATCAAGCTGACGCCTGAGAATGTGCTGACCATCGACTGGATCCCCAAATCCTGCGCCTACCGGCGGCTGGCCGAGGGCAGGGGGCTCGCCTGGTGGCACCCGCTGGTGTCGGGCGACCCGCAAACGGTGGTGGATGCGGGGATCTCGGTGAAGGACCGCACGGTCAACGAGCAAACGGTCAAGCCGGGCGAATGGGAGAGCCACATCGCGGACTGGCCGAACACCGAGCCGGCGGAGAAGGTCTAGCTTCGGGCGAAGGCGACAAGAGGCTGACGCGAGAGCAGGCCGCAGATTCCCCGTGAGGGAAGGTTGGGTCTCTGCCTTCGCAGGGATGACACCCGGTGTGGGATGCATATGCGGCGCAAGCGCCGCCCCCTCCACCACGCTGCGCGTGGTCCCCCTCCCCCGTGCCTTCGGTACAGGTGAGGATGTCCAGCTGTGGCCCGGCGCTACTCCGCCTCGCCTTCGTCTTCCGGCATTTGCGGCAGCAGATAGAGCATGGGGGGCGTGGCGGCGGGGTCGGTGGCGAAGAGGCCGTCTTCCTCTTCGAAGAAGCGCAGCACCACGTGGCGTTCGGCGTCGAGCAGGATGACCGAGCCGTCGCTGCTGTCGATGTTCCAGGCCGCGAGCGAATCGGCGGGCGGGAAAGGGGCGGGGCAGGGGTCGGGGAGCTCGATCGCATAGCCGCCGATCGCTCCGGACTCGAGCAAATGGACGGCACAGCCCGGCGCTTCGGCATCGTCCTGGGCGATGACCCAGTCGCCGAGCATGCCGTAGAGCTCTTCGGGGAAGTCCTGCGCGAAGGCGGGCGCCGACAACAAGGCGAATGCTCCGGCCATCGCGCAAGCGGCTGCCCCCACCCACCACGCCTTGCGTGGTCCCCCCGCCCGACGCGCGGGAGGGAGTGCAAGGAATCGGATCATCGCTGTCTCCTTCGCCCGGCGCGAGACTAGCGCGATTCCGCCGGCGCATGAATCACAAGCTGTGCGTGGAGGGTGCGTGCGAAGGCAGGCGGCGCGGGGCTTTGCGCGGGTCCCGGCAGAATCTATCCATGCGTGACGCTGCGGGACTATAGTTTGGGCATGGTCGAAGAATTGGGTCCTGAGGGACGACGCGGCGATCCCCAGGCGGGATCGAAGAGCAGTTCGTACTCGTAACGCGGCTTGATCGCGCGATTGAAATAGGTGCCCTTCGAGAAGGCATGGCGCAAAGCGTCATACTCGGCGAGGGGAACCCCGAAATAGCGATAGCGCCGCCCGCTGCTGACGAAGGTCACGGCGAGCGTCTCGCTGTCGGGCTCATAGACGATGTCGCGGATCGCGGTCGAAGGCATGGCGTCACCCCTCGACGCCAAACGCGGGCGCGAGCGCTTGGTTGCGCGGAAGGATGGCAAATGGCGTTGGACCCTTCGGTGCGGGAGGCCATCAGGGCTGAATATGAAGGCCGCGAGGACACCGTCGTTCATATCGCCGAGAAATATCAGATCAGCGTCAGGGCGCTCTATCTGATGGTCCGCCGATATGGGTGGAAGTACCGCGCGCCGCGCCGCATGGACCCCAACGACATGGTCAGCCGCCTGCTGCGGCTGATCGAGACGCAAATCATCAAGCTGGAGTTTGAAATGGACGACCCCAAGGGCAATGAGGACGCCGTGCTGACCAGGCTGTCGGGCGCGCTGGACCGGCTGCTCGAGACGCGGGCGCAGATCGCGCCCAAGCGCGAGCGCAGCACGCGCACCAGCGCGCTGGCGCGAGAACTGCGGCAGAAGGTGGCCGACCGCATCGCTGCGTTGAATGAAGGTTGATCCGGCGCGCCTGCACCGGCTGGACGAAACGCAGCTTGGCGAGATCGCGCATCTGTGGCCGCTCTGGGCGCGCGACGCGCAACTGCCGCCGCGCGGCGACTGGACCAGTTGGCTGATCCTGGGCGGGCGCGGTTCGGGCAAGACGCGGGCCGGCGCCGAATGGGTGCGCAACCTCGCATCGCGCGGCATCGGGCCGATCGCGCTGGTGGGGCAGACGATCGCGGAAGCGATGGCGGTCATGGTGCGCGGCGAAAGCGGCGTGCTGCGCGTGACGCCGATCGCGGAGCGGCCGAAACTGCGCGGGCATGATCTGCTCTGGCCCAATGGCGTTGTGGGCACGGTGCTTTCGGCGTCTGAGCCGGAGCGCTTCCGCGGCCCGCAATTCGCGGCGGCCTGGTGCGACGAGATCGGCAAATGGCCGCATGCGGAAGCGGCGTGGGACATGCTGCAGTTCGGCCTGCGGCTGGGCGAGCGGCCGAGGCAGGTGGCGACCACGACGCCGCGGCCGACGAAACTGCTGAAGCGGCTGCTGGCCGATCCGCAGACGGCGGTGACGCGCATGACGACGCGCGAGAACAAGGCGCATCTTGCCGATGCGTTTCTCAGCACAGTGGTGGCGCGCTATCGCGGCACGGTGCTGGGGCGGCAGGAGCTCGAGGGCGAACTGATCGAGGATCTGCCCGGCGCGCTGTGGAGCCGCGACATGTTCCGGCCGATGGACGATGCGGCGCGGCTGCTGCGCACGGTCGTGGCGGTCGATCCGCCGGCGACGGGGAATGCGAATTCGGACGGCTGCGGCATCGTGGTCGCATCGCGGACCGAAACGGGCGCGGCGGTGCTCGCCGATCTGACGCTGAAGCCGGCGACGCCGCTGCAATGGGCGGAGCGCGCGAAGCGTGCCTATGAGGACTACAAGGCCGATTGCATCGTCGCCGAGGTGAATCAGGGCGGCGACATGGTGAAGGCGGTGATCGCGCAGGTGGACCCGCTGCTGCCGGTGAAGGCCGTGCATGCGACGCGCGGCAAATGGCTGCGCGCCGAGCCGGTCGCCGCGCTCTATGCGCAGGGCCGGGTGACGCATGCGCCGGGCCTGAGCGCGCTCGAAGATGAGCTCTGCGCCTTCGGGCCGGACGGACTCGCTGAGGGCCATTCGCCCGACCGCGTGGATGCGCTGGTCTGGGCGATGACGGAACTGATGCTGGGGACGGGCGGCGTGCCCAAGGTGAGGGGGATGTGACGAAAGCGCGTGTGAGGCGCGGCAAATCGGCGGCCACCGGCCTTAACCTTGCCACCGAACCTTCATCGCCTTGTCAGCTTGCCGTGGCTAGGGTCCGGGCGAGCGTTGCAGGGACAGGAGTCCGCGATGGACCAGACGGCACCGGCAGAACCCGGACCGGCCATGTCGCTTCGGAAGATCCTGGTCCGCGCCGCAATGGCCTGCGGACTGGTGGTGATGCTAATGTGGAGCGTTGTTTTGCCCGTGCTGGGCATTCTCTATGTAGCCGAGCACTTTTTTTGGGTGGCAGCCGCGGCATCGTAAGGCCGTGGCCTCTTTGAGCGATTGGCCGCCGTCCGGGCAGGCCGGCGGCGATTGAGTGGATTGTACGATGGCCGGTGCAGGCCCGAGTAAACTACCCTGGCTGCAAGCGTTGCGGGCGATTGCCGCACTGCTGGTGGTTGTCGCCCACGCCATCTACACGCTGAACGAGCGGGCCGGACTCCCGGCGGGCTACCTGCCGGCGGCCGGCTGGATCGGCACGGCGGGTGTCGCCATCTTCTTTGCGATCAGTGGGTTCATCATGACCCACATCACCGAGGGCGAGTTCCAGCGTGCCGGCGCCTCGCGCGATTTCATCGTCCGGCGCCTGGTCCGCATCGTGCCGCTTTATTGGCTCGCGACGATCATCTATTGCGGGAAGCTGTTCATCGAGGGCGGGCTGCCGCCGGCGCTCGATCTCGTGCGTTCGTTCCTGTTCATACCCTATCTCGACGCAACAAATGCGGTGCGTCCGGTCTATGGGCTCGGCTGGACGCTGGATTATGAAATGTACTTCTACCTGGCACTGGCGCTTGCGCTGCTGCTGCCGCGTCGCATCGGGCTCACGCTGGCGTCCGTTGCGCTTGCGGTGCCGGTAGCGGTCGGCCTGGTCTTTGGGCGGCAAGCGGGAAACACGCTGGCGGTGTTTGCCTCCGAGCCGCTGATCCTGATGTTCCTGCTCGGCGTCGGCATCAGGTCTTTCCTGTACCGGCCGGGCAGCGGCGCTTCGAATGCCGATGCGGGCGGCCGCGTCACGGACGTGCTGGTGGGCCTGGGCGATGCCTCCTACAGCATCTACCTCACCCACAGCTTCCTGCTGGGTCCGATGGGGCGGATATGGGGCGCGGTCGCGCCCCCCGCCGCCTGGCCGCTATTCGTGATTGCAAGCCTCGTGGCGGCATCGATCGTGGGCTGGCTGGTCCACCGCTATGTCGAGGTACCCATGCTCAAGCTGCTCGGCCGCTGGGTGACACGGCCGAAGCGGAGGCTGGCGCGGGCCTAGCCCATCACGCCAATGGAACGGCGACAGTTCCGGGCGGCAGCGCGAGCGGCCGTCCCTATCACCATGCCGCGCATGGTCCGACTGAGAGGTCATCGATTGCCGAATTTATGGAACTGGCTGACTCGCCGGGCGGATGCGCCACGCGAGGTGAAGGCGCTTGCGCTGACGGGGATTGTCGGGCTCGGCGAAGCGAGCTGGAGCCGGCGGAGTTTTCCGGCGCTGGCGCAGGAAGGCTTTGCGCGCAATCCGATCGTGCATCGCTGCGTGCGGCTGATCGCGGAGGCCGCGACGCGCGTGCCGCTGCGCGCGACCGAGGACGGGCGGCGGCTCGACGATCATCCGCTGCTGCGGCTCGTCGCGCGGCCCAATCCGGGGCAATCGGGCAGCGAGCTGCTGGAGGCGGTCTATGCCTATCTGCAGTTGGCGGGGAACTCATATCTCGCGGCGACCCTGGCCGATGGCGAGGTGAAGGGGCTGCATATGCTGCGGCCCGACCGCATGCGGGCGCTGAGCGGCGCCGACGGCTGGATCGAGGCCTATGCCTATAGCGCGGGCGGCAGGACGCAGACGCTGCGGCAGGATACGCAGCCGGTGTCGAGCGTGCTGCATATGGCGCTGTTCCATCCGCTCGACGATCACTACGGGCTGGCCCCGCTTGAAGCGGCGCAGCAGAGTCTCGATCTGCACAACGCGGCGGCGAAATGGAACAAGGCACTGCTCGACAATGCGGCGCGGCCTTCCGGGGCGCTGGTCTATTCGGCGGGCGTGGGCAATTTGACCGACGAGCAGTTCACGCGGCTGAAGGAGGAACTCGAAGCCGGGTTCCAGGGCGCGGCCAATGCCGGGCGGCCGATGGTGCTGGAAGGTGGGCTTGACTGGAAGAGCATCGGCATCAGCCCGCGCGACATGGATTTCATCGAGGCCAAGCACAGCGCGGCGCGCGAGATCGCGCTCGCCTTCGGCGTGCCGCCCATGCTGCTCGGCATTCCGGGCGACAATACTTATTCGAATCTGGCGGAAGCCAATCGCGCGCTGTGGCGGCACACCATCGTGCCGCTGGTGATGCGGGTGATGGACGATCTGAGCTTCTGGCTGGCGCCGGGGTTCGGCGGACGGGTGCGGATCGAAGCGGAGTTCGATACGGTCGAGGCGCTGGCGGAGGACCGCGCGGCGCTGTGGGCAAGAGTGGGTGGAGCGGCGTTCCTCAGCGATGAGGAGAAGCGGAGATTGGTGGGGGTGTAGGGCGCTGACATCCTCTCCTGTGCCGAAGGCACGGGGGAGGGGGACCGCCGATAGGCGGTGGAGGGGGCGGGGCCGGACCCAGTGCGTGTGGCCGCCCCCATCACCATGCTTCGCATGGTCCCCTTCCCCCGTACGCTTCGCTACAGGGGAAGATCCCCGACTGCGGCGCAGGTGTTAGGGCTGCCGCGTCAGATGGAGACAGGTCAGGGGTGGGGCCGGTTGCGGCGGAGGTCGTGGCCCCACCCCGTTTCCCTCCCGGCAAAGGGAGGGAAAGCGAGATCAGAACTTGCAGCCGGCGTTGCGGCCCTTCTGGCGGAGGTCGTCGGCGGCCTGCTTGGCCGCTCGAGCCGTCGACTCGCTGCGCAGGACCGGGCCGTCCTTGCCCTGGTCTTCGGTGGCCTGCGCCTCCGCGCCGATGGCGCTGCACAATTGCTTGAGGGTGGCCTTCTGGCCCTCGGCGCTTCGGTCGAAAGCGCCAGTGTTGGGCATTGCGAGACTTGGCGTGATGGACGTAGCGGCGAGCGCCGCGGCGATCAGAATATTGCGAAGTAACGACATGATCGAAGTCTCCACAAATCATTTGACGATGTGGGGACGTTAGGCGCGGCGCACTGAACCTGCGCTGAACATGGGTGTCAGGCACCCATCCTCACCTGCGCCGAAGGCGCGGGGGAGGGGGACCGCCGGCAGGCGGTGGAGGGGGCGGCCCAAACACCGGCGCAAGTGGCCGCCCCCTCCGTCGCCTTCGGCGCCACCTCCCCCGTGCTGCGCACAGGGGAGGATGAAAGAGATCAAATGGATGAACTGACCAAGACCATCGCCACGCGTGGCGACCTGGCGCATCTCGCGCTGTTCCTGTGGGCGAGCGGCGCAAGCGGACTCCTGGTGTGGACGCTGCGCGAGCTCGCGCGGGCCAATCAGCGCTTCGAGGATTTCGTCAAGGAAATCGCGGCGCTCAACCAGCTGTTCAAACGGAAGGACTGACCATGCGGCAGAACAAAACTGCGGCCGCCGATGTGTTCCGGCAATTCGCCTGGAACCTCGCGGAGACGCTGGCGGCGACGCGGCGCATGCTGCCGAAGCCGCCGCGCACGCTGCCCGCGGGGAAGCGCTGATGGAGGCGCTTCCGATCGACGATGACGGGCGCTTCTCGGGCTATGCCAGCGTGTTCGGCCAGCCCGATGATGGCGGCGACGTGGTGCTGCACGGCGCGTTCCGCAGAAGCCTGAGGCTGCGCGGGCGGCACCGGATACGAATGCTGTTCCAGCACGACCCCAAGGAAGTGGTGGGCACCTGGGACCGGATCGCCGAGGACGATTTCGGCCTCTGGGTCGAGGGGCGGCTGGTGCCCGAGGTGCCGCGCGCCGAAGCGCTGCGGCGGCTGATCGCAGGGCGCGCCATCGACGGACTGTCGATCGGCTTCCGCACGGTGAAGGCCAGCCGGCAGGGCGAGCTGAGAAGGCTCGCCGAAGTGGATCTGTGGGAAATCTCCATCGTCGCCTTTCCGATGATGGACCGGGCGCGGATCGCGGCGCCCATCGCGCGGTCGCTCGAGGCCGCGCTCTCTGTTTTCAGAAGCTGAGGATCAGGACATGACCGAGACTAACGACCGCCTTGAGATCAAGGCGAGCGCCGGCGCACAGGCCGGCGACATCAATGCGCTGTTCGGCGAATTCATGCGCGGGTTCGAGACCTTCAAGGAGACCAATGACCGCCGGCTCGAAGAGATCGAGAAGCGCGGCAGCGCCGATGTGCTGACCGAGGACAAGCTCAATCGCCTCAATGAGGCGCTGGACGGCGCCAAGGCGATGATCGACCGCCAGGTGCTGGAGCGCGGACGGCCCCGGCTCGAAGGCGGCAGCGATGCCGGCGCGGCGGACGAATACAAGGATGCGTTCGCCGCCTATGTGAAGCGCGGCGAGGAGAAGGCGCTGCGCATCGGCTCCAATGCCGATGGCGGCTATGTGGTGCCGGCCGAGATCGACAGCGAGATCACGCGGCTGATGACGGCCATCTCGCCGATCCGCGCCATCGCCAGTGTGCGGCAGGTGTCGACGCAGACCTACAAGAAGCCCGTGACCAAGACCGGTCCTGCCACCGGCTGGGTGGCCGAGACCGCCGCGCGGCCCGAGACCACCAGCCAGACCATCGACGCACTGAGCTTTCCGACGGCGGAGCTCTACGCCATGCCGGCGGCGACGAGCGTCTTCCTCGACGATGCGGCGGTGGATGTGGGCCAGTGGATCGCCGACGAGGTGAATGCGGCCTTCGCGCTGCAGGAAGGCGCGGCGTTCGTATCGGGCGACGGCACCAATAAGCCCAAGGGCTTTCTCTCCGAGACCAAGGTGGCGGAGGACAGCTGGGAATGGGGCAAGCTCGGCTATCTCGCGACCGGCCAATCCGGCGACTGGCCCTCGAGTGATCCCTCCGACATCCTGGTCGACCTCGTCTATGCGCTGAAGGCGGGCTATCGCCAGAATGCGAGCTGGGTGCTGAACCGCAAGAGCCAGGGCGCCATCCGCAAGTTCAAGGACGATGGCGGCAACTATCTGTGGCAGCCGGCGGGGACGGCAGGCGGCAAGGCGACGCTGATGGGCTTCGACGTGGTCGAGGCCGAGGACATGCCCGATATCGATGCGGGGACGTACTCGATCGCCTTCGGCGATTTCCGCCGCGGCTATCTCGTGGTGGACCGCCAGGGCGTGAGCGTGCTGCGCGACCCCTACAGCGCCAAGCCCTATGTGCTGTTCTACACCACCAAGCGTGTGGGCGGCGGCGTACAGGACTATGACGCGATCAAGCTGCTGAAGTTTGCCGCCTCGTAAAATCGGAGATCTTGGCCGCCTGACGTGGCGGGCCTGCGCTCCGGTGCTCACGTACGATTTGTACGCTCCGCTCCGGTGCTCGACCCACCGCGCCATGCGACTCAAGCTTTCCGATTTCACGTGCTGACTGAGAGATCGCCGGACGAAAGTCTGGCGTAGTCCCGGCGTTTCGCCCCTCCCTCGGAGCGCCGGGGCACATTCAATTTCAATGGACATTGTCATGACCTCCTATCTTCTCGCGGGACCCGCGGCGGAGCCGATAGCGCTTGCCGAGGCGAAGGCCTGGCTGAAGCTCGATGGCGAAGACGAGGATGCGCTCGTCGGAACCCTGATGGCGGCGGCGCGGCTGCATGTCGAAGGCGCGACCGGCCGCGCGCTGATCGCGCAGAGCTGGCGGCTGGTGCTCGATGCGTGGCCCGACACTGGCGTGGTGCGCCTGCCGGTGACGCCGCTGCTGAGCCTCACATCGATCACGGCGTATGACAGTGACGGCGTGGATCATGAAGTGAGCCTCGACGGCATCGATGCGGGACGGGCGGAACTGCTGCTGCCCGCGGACATCGATGCGCCAGCGCTGCGCGAACGCAACGGCATCGCGATCGACTATGTCGCGGGCTATGGCGAGGATGCCGAGGATGTGCCCGCACCGCTGAAGCAGGCGCTGCTGCTGCTCATGGCCTATTGGTTCGAACACCGCGATACGGTGTTCGGCATGGGCGAGGGGCCGGCGGTGCCGATGGGCTTCGACGCGCTGGTCGCGCCTTATCGTGTGGTGCGGCTGTGAGGGACGCGGCGATCCCGCCGCTCGGTACGCTGACCGAGCGGGTTCAACTGCAGCGGCGCGAGATGACGAGCGAAGATGAGGGCGGGCAGGTGGCGGTGTTCACGGCGCTCGCCACGGTGTGGGCGCGGGTGCGGCGGCTGAGCGCTAGG
>DASZPY010000080.1:0-22882 GCA_035549855.1 Devosia sp.
GCCTCGATCATGGTGCACCAGCCCTCGGGCGGCTATCAGGGACAGGCGACCGATATCCTGATCCACGCCCAGTTCACCGAGAAGCTGAAGCGCCGGCTCAACGAAATCTACGTCAAGCACACCGGCAAGGACTACGAGACCGTCCACAATGCGCTGGAACGCGACCGATTCCTCAGCCCCGAAGAGGCCAAGGATTTCGGCATCATCGATCAGATTTTCGAGAAGCGGGCCGTTCCGGAACAGGCATAGTCCGGAATCGTTCATAAAACTGCCGGTATTAAGGTTGCCGGCAAACACCGCACGGGAGTGTGACACTCCCGTCATTGTTCGCTGTCGGAGCCGCCGCTAAGGTCATCCCGGCAACATATTGTTTATGCGTCGTGCGTTAGCGTTAGAATCGGCGCGGTTAACGGGAGCCGGACGCTTCCGGGGAGTGACGGATGTCGAAAGAGCCTTCAACCGGCGAAACCAGCAAGAACACGCTTTACTGCTCGTTCTGCGGCAAATCTCAGCATGAGGTGCGCAAGCTGATCGCCGGGCCGACTGTGTTCATCTGCGACGAATGCGTCGAGCTGTGCATGGATATCATCCGCGAGGAGAACAAGACCTCCACGCTGAAGTCCAATGACGGCGTGCCCACTCCGGCCGAAATCTGCAAGATCCTGGACGATTATGTCGTGGGCCAGTCGCGCGCCAAGCGCGTGCTCTCGGTGGCGGTTCACAACCACTATAAGCGCCTCCACCACGCGACCAAGAACCAGGACGTCGAGCTCAGCAAGTCCAACATCCTGCTGGTCGGACCGACCGGTACGGGCAAGACGCTGCTGGCCCAGACGCTGGCCCGCATCCTCGATGTGCCGTTCACGATGGCGGATGCGACGACCCTGACGGAAGCCGGATATGTCGGCGAGGACGTCGAGAACATCATCCTGAAGCTGCTGCAGGCCGCCGACTACAATGTCGAGAAGGCGCAGCGCGGCATCGTCTATATCGACGAAGTCGACAAGATTTCCCGCAAGTCCGACAACCCGTCCATCACGCGCGACGTGTCGGGCGAGGGCGTGCAGCAGGCGCTGCTCAAGATCATGGAAGGCACCGTGGCGTCCGTGCCGCCGCAGGGCGGGCGCAAGCATCCGCAGCAGGAATTCCTCCAGGTGGACACGACCAACATCCTGTTCATCTGTGGTGGCGCCTTTGCCGGGCTCGAAAAGATCATCGCCGCCCGCTCCGAAGGCTCGGGCATTGGCTTCTCGGCCGTCGTGAAGGACCCCAAGGACCGCCGCGTCGGCGACATCCTCAAGGACGTGGCGCCGGAAGATCTGGTCAAGTTCGGCCTGATCCCGGAATTTATCGGCCGTCTGCCGGTGATCGCGACGCTCGAGGATCTCGACGAGCCGGCGCTCATCCAGATCCTGACCGAGCCCAAGAATGCGCTGGTTCGGCAGTATCAGCGGCTGTTCTCGATGGAGGACACCGAACTGACGTTCCACGAGGATGCGCTGATGGCGATCGCCAAGCACGCCATCGAGCGCAAGACCGGCGCCCGCGGCCTCCGCTCGATCATGGAAGGTATCCTGCTGGACACGATGTTCGACCTTCCGTCGCTGGACGGCGTCGAGGAAGTCGTGATCTCGGCGGAGGTGGTCAACAACAAGGACGCCCGCCCGCTCTACATCTATTCCGAGCGCAAGAAGGAAGAGGCGCAGGCCAATAGCGCCTGAGGCTCATCGCGGATGTGAGTTTGAAGCGCCGGGCGATGAGCCCGGCGTTTTCGTCATTGCGATCGAACTTGAAAGTCCGCCACCGCGGGCTTATTCTTACGGTTCTCCGATCGATGGTGGAATCGTATGAATAGCCGCAACACAGCCAGACTTTCCAGTAAGTTTCAGCTTTCCATTCCAAAGGCGGTTCGCGAAGAGCAGGGCTGGAAGGCTGGGCAGGAATTTGCCTTCATCCCCAAGGATGGGGGGAGGCTTTTGGTTCGCGTGCCGGACTTGAAGGAAATCCACGGCATCGCCAAGGGGGCCGATACCACCGGCTATCGTGATCGCGACGATCGATATTGATGCGGGTCGTCGATACGTCCGCCTGGATCGAATGGATCGTCGGATCCGAATTGGGGGACGTGGTACACCGGCAGTTTCCGGACTATGCCGACTGGATCGTGCCGACGATGGTTCAGCTCGAACTCGTGAAATGGACGACTCGCGTCCTCGGGGCGGAGAGAGCGGGTGAAATTCTGGCTCTGACACAAACGCTCGATGTGATCCCGATGGACACGCCGATTGCAGTTCGGGCTGCTGGCTATTCCATGACCCACCGCTTGCCCATGGCCGACTCGGTCATCTATGCAACGGCTCGGGAACTCAAAGCCGATCTGCTGACTTGCGATGCTCATTTCGAGGGGCTGGAAAAGGTATTGTACGTCCCGAAGTAGCGGAGAGGCACATCTAGCCCCGCCGCCCCATGATCCTTCGTCCGAACAAACTCGCCGCAAGGTCCACCAGCAAAAGAGCCGACTTGCCTGCATGATCGAGGAAGGGGTTGAGCTCGACGATGTCCATCGAGCCGACGATCCCGGCGTCGTGCAGCATCTCCATAACAAGGTGCGCCTCGCGATAGGTGAAGCCACCCGGTACGGTCGTCCCCACAGCGGGGGCGAGGGAGGGGTCCATCGCGTCCACGTCGAGGCTCAGATGCAGGTGCCCCTCGGCCTCGGTCACCCGCTCGATCAGCCGCCGGATCGGAGCGACGACGCCCTGCTCGTCGATCAGGCGCATATCGACGACTTCGATGCCACGCTCCTCGAGCAGGGCACGTTCGCCGGCGTCGATCGATCGGGCTCCGAACAGGGTGACGTGGGCCGGATCGACCTCGCCGCGCCACGCGCCGCCGAAGGCATCGTCGAATTCGACCTCGCCGCAAAGGAGGGCGAGGGCCATGCCGTGGAGGTTGCCTGACGGCGAGATGGCCGGCGTGTTGAAATCGCCGTGGGCGTCGAACCAGAGGACGAACAGCTCCTTGCGGCGTTCGTTGCACCAGCGGGCGACGCCGGAGACGCTTCCCATCGAGATCGAATGGTCACCGCCGAGGAAGAGCGGAAAATTGCCTGCCTTCAGCGCGCCATAGCCGCGGTCGCTTGCATTGGCCGCAACCGCCAGGATCTCCGCACGCCGCCGTTCCGGCTTGGCGCCGCTCTCCTCGGGCCAGAAGTCGCCGGTGTCGGCAACCTCATGTCCGAGTCCTTCGAGTGTCTCGGGCAATCCGGCGATCCGCAGCGCCTCGGGTCCCATCGTGGCGCCGCGCGTCGCGGCACCGGCATCCGTCGCCAGCCCGATGAGGTCGATCCGCCGTCCGGGCATGGTTTCCTCCAAAGCCGCGCGATGCGGGTGTTTTTCACTCACATGCGGCGCGAAGACAATTCTTTCCGTACCGGAGGTTCACTTGCCGCCGCAAAGCCACCGGGAGTATTTTCCGCCAACTCAAAAAACAGCGGTAGGACACATCATGAAGTTCGACAGCATCCTGGGCACGGTCGGCAATACCCCTTCGGTGCGGATCAACCATCTCGCGCCCAAGGGCATCAACCTCTACGTCAAAGTCGAGGCCTTCAATCCGCTCGGCTCGGTCAAGGATCGGCTCGCTCTGGGCGTCATCGAAGCGGCGGAGAAGGATGGCTCGCTCAAGCCGGGCCAGACCGTGGTTGAAGCCACTTCGGGCAATACCGGCATCGGCCTTGCGATGGTCTGCGCGGCCAAGGGCTACCCGCTGGTCGTGACCATGGCCGAGAGCTTCTCGGTCGAGCGGCGCAAGCTCATGCGCTTCCTCGGCGCCAAGGTGGTGCTGACGCCGGCGCCGCTGGGTGCGACGGGAATGATTGAGAAGACCAAGGAGTTGGCCGCCGCCAATGGCTGGTGGATGAGCCGGCAGTTCGAGAACGATGCCAATCCGGCGTTTCACTACAAGACAACCGGCCAGGAGATTCTCCGCGATTTCGATGGGAAGCTCGACTATTGGGTCACCGGCTTCGGCACCGGCGGCACGCTCAAGGGCGTCGCGCAGGCCCTTCGTGAGAAGAGCCCGGGGACCAAGATCGTCGTCGCCGAGCCGGAGACTGCGCCGATGCTCAGCACTCACTCCGACCAGCCGCGTAATGCCGATGGCTCGCCCGCCGCGCGCAACGCCGCCTGGAAACCGCATCCGATGCAGGGCTGGAGCCCGGACTTCATCCCCAAGATCACGGGCGATGCAGTGGCCGCGAACTACATCGACGAAATCCTGACGATCGCAGGTCCGGACGCCCTGAAGTCGAGCCAGTTGCTGGCGCAGAAGGAGGGCATCTTTGTCGGCATCAGTTCGGGTGGCACGTTCGCCGCCGCGCTGAAGGTCGCCGAGAGCGCCCCGGCCGGCTCGACGATCCTCGCCATGCTGCCCGATACCGGGGAACGCTATCTGTCGACGCCGCTCTTCGCGGATGTCCCGGCGGACATGACGGAGGAGGAGCTCAAGATTTCGAACTCCACCCCGACCGCCCAGCTTCCGCCGAAGCCACCGGCTGCCTGACGCGTCTCAGGCCGCCTCGCGCGGCACTGGCCCCACATAGAGCGATTTCGGGCGGATCAGCCGGCCCGAGATCGCCTGCTCCCGGGCATGGGCAATCCAGCCCGCCATGCGGCCCATCGCGAACACCGCGGTGAAGGTTTCGCGCGGGAACCCCAGCGCATCCAGCAGCAATGCGGTGAAGAACTCGACATTGGTCTCGAGCGGCCGGTCGGGCTTTCTCGCTTTCAGCAATGCGAGGGCGGTGGCCTCCACTGCGAGTGCCAAAGCCATTCGAGGTGACTCGGGCAGGCCGCCAAGCGCTGCCTTCAATGCGTCGGCGCGCGGATCGCGCACGCGGTAGATACGATGGCCGAAACCCATAAGGCGCTCGCCACGATCGAGCATCTCCCGGAGGACGGGCCTCGCCCGGTCGGGCGTGCCGATGGCGTCGAGCATGTCGAGCACCGGTCCCGGCGCGCCCCCGTGCAGCGGGCCCTTCAGCGCGCCGAGTGCGGCGAGAGCGCATGAAACCAGCCCGGCCTGGGTCGAGGCGACGACCCGGGCGGTAAAGGTCGAGGCGTTGAGGCCGTGGTCCGAAACCGTGACGAGATAGGTGGCGAACGCCCGAGCCGCTGCGCTGTCCGGCCGCTGGCCAGTGAGCATGCCCAGGATGTCGGCAGCATGGGAGAGCTTCGGATCCGGCGCCACGGCCTCCTGCCCGCGTCCGGCCCGGATCAGCGCCGGCACCAGGACTGCCGGAGCGGCGATCAAGCCGAGAGAGGTCCCAATGCTGCTGTCGTCCTCGATCTTCGCAATGAGGGCGCGCATGGCGTCGAACACCGGCATGCCGGCGACGGATTTCAGCTCCGGCGCGAAGCGGAAGAAGATTTCGACTCGCGCCTTGCCCAATGCATCAGCCGTTAAGGCCTCGTCGAAAGCGCCATCGAGCAGCAGAGAAGCGATTTCCTCGAACGACATGTGCCCCGCCAACTCGTCCAGCGAATGACCGCGGATGATCAGGCGTCCCGCCAACCCGTCCATATCCGAGAGCACCGTTTCGGCTGCAACGACATCATCTAGTCCGATCGTCATTTTTGGGTCCTTTCCCACGAGATTGCGGGAGGATAGGATCATCCATATTGACGTCAATCTTGATGGAATCGATCAATGTGGCTCTCCGCCGAAGAGGCCCAGCGCCGTCTCGGCGTGAAGCCGCAGACGCTCTACGCCAATGTCAGCCGGGGACGCATCGCCGCCCGTCCCGATCCGGTCGACCCCCGGCGCAGCCTCTACAATCGGGACGATGTCGACCGGCTGGCGCGGCGCGCGGCTGGCCGCCGACGGGAAGACGCCATCGCCGCGGAGGCGATCGACTGGGGCGACCCGGTGCTGCCATCCGGAATATCGACGATTGTCGCGGGACGGCTCGTCTACAGGGGACAGGACGCCGCCGATATGTCGCGGACGGCAACGCTGGAAGAGATCGCGGAACTGCTCTGGGGCGGCTTCCCGACATACGGGGCTCCAGGAGTATCGTTGTCCGGAGAGACGGGGATTCCGCGCCTGTTCCAGATGCTCGCCGAGCGGGTCGTCCGCGACCGGGCATCGCATTCGGTGGACGTTGGCAGGTTGCGCGAAGAAGCGGCTTCGGTGCTTGCGGCAGTGGCCGAGAGCCTGATGGGCCCGGGCGAAGGCCAATTGCATGCCCGTCTGGCCGGTCATTTCGGCCGGCCGAAGGCGGCGGATGACCTGCGCAGGGCGCTCGTGCTCCTCGCCGACCACGAACTCAATGCCTCGACCTTCGCGGCGCGGGTAGCGGTTTCGACCGGCGCCTCCCTCGCCGCCGGAACACTAGCGGGCCTCGCTGCACTGAGCGGGCCACGGCATGGCAGCGCAGCCGCGGCTGTCGCCGTCCTGGCGGAGGAATTCGCGGGGGAGGGCGATCCCGCCGAAATTCTCCGCAACTGGCTGGGCGAGCGCCGGGCGGTGCCGGGCTTCGGCCACCGGCTCTATCCGCGGGGCGATGTTCGCGCAGCGGCACTGCTCGACGCCATGGACGTGCCGACGTCCTATGTCCGGTTGCGGCAGGCCGCTGTTGCGGTGATCGAGGAGGCCGCCAATATCGATTTCGCCCTGGCGGTGCTCGCCGCCCGCCATAGGCTGCCCAAGACCGGGCCGCTCGAGATTTTTGCGCTCGCCCGGACGGTGGGATGGCTGGCGCATATGCTGGAACAGGCCGCTTCCGGCGCCCTGATCCGGCCACGGGCGCGTTATATCGGGCCCGTTGCGTAATCGTCACAGTCTTGTAACCGTTGCGACACACGCACATCCCGCCTGCGCCCGGAAAAGGTACTGTCGATTGACTTGTGTCAGGGCCGTGCGACCCTATTTAATTAGCAGAATCAGGGCGGCGGCCCATTTGGCGCTGGTCTGATTGCTGTTTGGGCACGTATCTTCGTTTCTCCCTCCTGCGTGCCCTGGAAAGGAAATCTCATGTCGGACGTCACCTCCCAAGGCGCCCCTTTCGATCGGGACCGGGTCTATCCCGTCCTGCCACTCAGAGACATCGTTGTCTTCCCGGGCATGATCGTGCCGCTGTTTGTCGGCCGCGAGAAATCCGTGAAGGCGCTCGAGGAGGTCATGCGCGATGACAAGCACATCCTCGTGGTCACCCAGAAGAACGCCCAGGACGACGATCCCCGGCCCGAAGACATCTTCGCCACCGGCACCATCGCCTCGGTCCTGCAGCTGCTGAAGCTGCCCGACGGCACCGTGAAGGTGCTGGTCGAGGGCCTCAACCGGGCGACCATCGACCGCTACCTGCAGACCACGGATTATTTCGAGGCCGAAGCCACCGCGCTTGCCGAACCGGCGGGCGACGTCACCGAGATCGAGGCGCTGGCCCGTTCGGCGCAGACGGAGTTCGAGAACTACGTCAAGCTCAATAAGAAGATCTCGGCCGAGGTGGTGAACGCCGTCAACCAGATCGAGGACGCCTCGAAGCTGGCCGATACGATCGCCAGCCACCTCGTCATCAAGATCAACGAGAAGGAAGATCTGCTCGCCACCGTCTCGGTCGGCGAGCGGCTGCAGAAGATACTGGGCCTGATGGAAGGCGAGATTGGCGTATTGCAGGTCGAGAAGCGCATCCGCTCCCGTGTCAAGCGGCAGATGGAGAAGACGCAGCGCGAGTACTATCTCAACGAGCAGATGAAGGCGATCCAGCGCGAGCTGGGCGACGGCGAGGAGGGCTCCAACGAGCTCACCGAGCTCGAAGAGCGCATCAAGAAGACCAAGCTGAGCAAGGAAGCCCGCACCAAGGCGGATGCCGAGCTTAAGAAGCTCAAGACTATGAGCCCGATGTCGGCCGAGGCGACGGTGGTGCGCAACTACCTCGACTGGCTGCTGTCGATCCCATGGGGCAAGAAGTCCAAGGTCAAGCGCGACCTCAACTACGCCCAGGAAGTCCTCGATGCCGATCACTATGGCCTCGAGAAGGTCAAGGAGCGGATCGTCGAGTATCTGGCCGTGCAGTCGCGGACCGGCAAGCTCAAGGGTCCGATCCTCTGCCTCGTCGGCCCTCCGGGTGTCGGCAAGACCTCGCTCGGCAAGTCGATCGCCAAGGCGACCGGCCGCGAGTTCATCCGCATGTCACTGGGCGGCGTGCGCGACGAGGCCGAGATCCGCGGCCACCGGCGGACCTATATCGGCTCCATGCCCGGTAAGGTGATCCAGTCGATGAAGAAGGCGGGCAAGACCAATCCGCTGTTCCTCCTCGACGAGATCGACAAGATGGGCATGGATTTCCGCGGCGACCCGTCCTCGGCGCTGCTGGAGGTGCTCGACCCGGAACAGAACAACACGTTCAACGACCACTATCTCGAGGTCGACTACGACCTCAGCGACGTGATGTTCGTCACCACCTCGAACACGCTCAACATTCCCGGCCCGCTGATGGACCGCATGGAGATCATTCGCCTCGCCGGTTACACCGAAGAGGAGAAGTTCGAGATCGCCCGCCGGCACCTGATCCCCGAGACGCTCGCCGAGAACGGGCTCGAGGCCAAGGAGTTCGTGCTGTCGGACGAGATGCTGATGAAGGTCGTGCGCGACTACACGCGCGAGGCCGGCGTCCGTAACCTCAAGCGTGAGATTTCCAAGCTCATGCGCAAGGCCGTGCGGACCATCATGCAGTCCAAGTCCAAGAAGGTCGAGATCACGCCCGAGCTGCTCGAGGAATATCTCGGTCCGGCCTATTTCCGGAACGAGAAGGTCGATGCCGAGGCCCAAGTCGGGCTCGTCACCGGACTTGCCTGGACGTCGGTGGGCGGCGAGACGCTGACCATCGAGGCGATCATGACCCACGGCAAGGGCCGCATGACCGTAACCGGCAACCTCAAGGACGTAATGAAGGAGTCGATCTCCGCCGCGAACGGCTATGTACGCTCCAAGGCTGTCGAGCTCGGCATCAAGCCGCCGCTCTTCGACACGCGCGACATCCATGTCCACGTGCCGGAAGGCGCGACGCCCAAGGACGGCCCGTCCGCGGGCATCGGCATGGCCACGGCCATCGTCTCGGTGATGACCGGCATTCCGGTGCACCACGACGTGGCAATGACCGGCGAGGTGACGCTCAGGGGCAGGGTGCTGCCCATCGGTGGACTCAAGGAGAAGCTGCTCGCAGCGCTCCGCTTCGGCGTGAAGAAGGTACTGATCCCTGCCGACAATGTGCGCGATCTCAAGGAGATTCCCGAGATCGTCACCAAGGGCATGGAGATCATCCCGGTGAGCCGGATGGAAGAGGTGCTGTCGCACGCGCTGGTCCGCCAGCCCGAGCCGATCGAATGGACCTATGACGAGACGGTGCCCAAGGCGCCAATCGTGCCGGACCTCTCGGTCGATGGCGACGAAGCGGGCAGCATCGCCCACTAAGTTCCACGGCGGCGCCCCGGCGCCGCCGTTTTCATTTCATGAAGCACAGGCAGTATTGACCGCATAGAATTGCGTTTGGGGGAACGAGTGTTTCGAGCGATTGCCTGCGGGCTGGCGGGGCTTATTGTGCTGGCCGCGCAGCCGGCCTTTGCCATCGAGTGGTTCACCGAAAACGACAACGGCGCGATAACCACCGCGGCCTTCGACGGCGCCAACAGCGTCGCCGTCAGCTGCTCCGCCGGCACGCTGACCTTCGCCGTGCGGGTGCGGCAGTCGGAATTGGCCGCGCCCATCGCTAGCGCCGACCCGATTTATGTGCTCACGACCGCTGACCCGGCTTCGGATGGCTCGACGCCATCATTTACATCACGCGCCACGCCGGGCGAGGCTGGTTCGCTTCGCGCGTTCACGCTGTCCGCCAAGGACAGCGCGGCGCGTATCGCTGCCTTCACCTCGGCCAAGACCGAGATTGAATTCTCGCTGCTCACCGAGCCCGGCGGCGAACGCTTCAACACTTTCCGGCTTCCGGTGGCCGGCGCCTCCGAGGCCCTGGGCGAGGTGCTCGCGGCTTGTTCCGGTCCCGGCGCCGAAGCGACTTCCGCTCAGCCCGCGAGTGAGGCGCCCACGGAAGCCGCGGCTGCTCCGAGCGCCGAGCCTCCACCGGCCGTTACACCCGCACCAGCGGCCGACCTGCCGCCAATCGGGGCGGGGCCCTTGACGGACAATCTATGGCATTTCGTGCGCGAGGGCGGGCGGTCCTATGCCTATCGGCGGGATGCGCAGGACCACTCGCTTACCTTTGAGTGTTCGCGGTCGTTTCTTTCGGTAACGCTCGGGTTGCCGGCCCCCGAGCTTGACGCGAACATCGCATCCAACCCCCGCGCGAACCTGGTGCTTCGTCTGGGCTCCGAGCAATGGGAGGAGACGGTGTCGCGAGTTGATCGCGGGGACGTCGCCTTCTACCGCCTCACCGGCGCGACGGCCGGCGATTATCTGGCGCGAGTGGCCGGAAGGCCCGGCAACGTCTCGGTGGGGCTGGGCCCGGCTGCCTATGTGGAGTCCACTTCGGATGACACGATAAGCAACATCTATTTTCTTTCGCGCGACGTGCGCGAGAGTGGCCGCAATCCGCTTTCGCAGGTGCTGGCCGCGTGCGAAAGATCGGCGGAGCCTCCCGAGCCGGTTGCGCAGGTTCAGCGAGACTGGTCGCTGGATGGTTGGACATCCGACGAGTCCGATGGACTGGTGTCCGCGGACGCTGAGACGCTCTTCGATGGTCTGCGCCTCGCGGTCAGCTGGAGCTGCTACGAGATGTCCTACGGCTTCGGCATCCGGCTTCCCACAAAGAATCTGGATCCTGCCGTGCAGGATGGCGGCCCGGTTCACATCGGCACGAATTTCGGAGGTTCGTATCAGTCCTACAGCGCCGAACGGATGAACCTTGGCGAACGCACATGGTTCTCCCTCAAGCCGGACGACGCGCGGGCAGCGCTGTACTATGCGCAGAGCGCGCCGGGCGACCAGCTCGTATTCGAGCTTATCGATGATGATTCCGGTGCGCGGGTGAACCACGTCACGACCACAAGACGGGGTCTGGAAGCAGCCCTCGGCGAGGTCCAGCGCGCCTGTCAGGTGGACTCCTCGGACGAGGCTGCCGCACCCGATCGGCCGGAGGATGTCTGGAATTACTACGTCGACGCCGCAGGGCGGCCTACGGCGGAGATCGTACATGAGGACGCGCTGCTGAGCTTCTTCTGCTCGGATGGAATGGTGTTTTTCCTCACCCTGCCGTCGGTTCACGAGCAGATTGCCGATCGCGACGTGATCGACATCCTTCTCAGCGTGGATCCGGTGAACGGGACCGCCACGCGGCACTGGGTGAGCGACGTCGGATTCTCTCCCGATGCGGATGGCGTCTCGCTCGGCTTCCGAGGGCCAGCGGTGGAGGATTGGGCGCGTCTGGCACAGGGCGCCAACCGAATCATCGAGATCGGGCTGTCGACCAATGCCGGCGGCAGCCAGTTCCAGATGTACAATACGACCGAATTCCCGGCGAAAGGCTCGACCGCGGCCATCAAGCAATTACGCCAGGAGTGCAAATAGGGCAGCCCACGCCGTCGGCATCTTTCCGGTTTACCGGGAGGGGTTCGAACCGGCCGCAGGCAAATCGCTCCGGCGAAGCGACTTTAGAGCCTGCCCCCGCGAAAGCGGGGTGAGAAGGCCATGAGACCTGCGGTCGAACGGACCACGCATCGCGTGGTGCAGAGCGCGGCCGCTTGCACCGAAGGTGCATCCCCGAGCATGACTGCCTCAGCCCTCCGGGCGTGCCAGCGCCCCGGATGCCCGTGCTTGCCCAAGATGTCGCGAGCCCCTAAGCAGGCCAACCCCATCGAGGTTCCTCATGAGCCGTCCGCTGATCATCATCCTGCTGGCCGTAACGCTCGATGCCATCGGCATCGGCCTGATCTTTCCGATCCTGCCGGCGTTGCTTCGCGAGGTCACGCATGCCGGAGAAATCGCGCCCTATGTCGGCGTGATGTTCGCGCTCTACGCCGCGATGCAGTTCGTATTCTCGCCGGTCCTGGGAGTGATAAGCGACCGCTACGGCCGGCGACCCGTGCTGCTGCTTTCCCTCGCCGGTGCCGCTGTCGACTATCTGTTCATGGCCTTCGCGCCCTATCTGTGGATGCTGATCCTGGGGCGGGCGATTGCAGGGCTCACCAGCGCCAATATGGCGATCGCCACCGCCTACATCACCGACATCACGCCCGAAGAGCAGCGTGCGCAGCGCTTCGGCATGTTCCACGCAGTGTTCGGGATCGGCTTCATCATCGGCCCCGTGCTGGGCGGAATCCTCGGCGACTATTGGGTGCGCGCGCCCTTCATCGCCGCGGCGCTGCTCAACGGCCTGAATTTCGCGCTTGCGCTGTTTGTCCTGCCGGAGTCGCGCAAAGGCGACGCCAGCGCGCGGTTCGACATTCGCAGCCTCAACCCCGTACGGCCGCTGGGCTGGGCCGTGCAGCTGCCCTCGCTGCTGCCGCTGATTGCGATCTTCTTCCTGCTCAACTTCGTCGGCCAGATCTATGGGACGGTGTGGGCGCTCTACGGGCAGGATGCGTTCAAGTGGAATGGCCTTATGGTCGGCCTGTCGCTCGCCGGCTATGGCATCTTTCACGCAGCGGTGCAGGCACTGCTGCCCGGTCCGGTGACCAAGCTCGTGGGCGAGCGCAATGCCATGATTGTTGGAATCCTGTTCGAGTGTGCGGGCATGCTCGCGCTGGCACTTGCCACCCAGGGCTGGATCGTCTTTGCCGTGCTGCCCCTGTTCGCGCTCGGTGGCGTTGGGGTGCCGGCGCTGCAGTCGCTGACCACGCAGCAGGCCGATGCCGACAAGCAGGGGCAGCTGCAGGGGGTGATGGCCTCCATTGTGAGCCTCGCGTCGATCTTCGGTCCGCTGTTTTTCGCGACGGCATACGGCTTCACTCCTGCCGGTTGGCGTGGATCGATCTGGCTGGTGGCGATCACGATCTATGTGCTGGCGCTGCCCCTGATGCTGGGCATTCGCGGGAAGCGAGCCGGCGCCGCCGCAGAATGAGCGAAAAAGCGCAGAAATCCGGCCCTTTCCGGCTGAAAACGCGCAATTCCTGATTGACCGGTCCGGAAATCGGGGTTCATTAACAGATTTGCGGCGTCCAGCGGGCTCAAACGCCCGGATTTCCTTGCCTCTGGCACAGAATCGACAAATGGATTGCCGCGCTTTGGTTCGCCAGCGAGGGCGGGCATTTCAATGTGAGGAACCCCTATGAACAAGAACGATCTGATCGGTGTCGTTGCCGATACGGCGAGCCTGACCAAGGCCCAGGCGGGCGAGGCCGTCGACGCCGTGTTTGATGCCATCACCGCGTCGCTCAAGAAGCAGGACGAAGTCCGCCTGGTCGGCTTCGGCACCTTCACGGTCTCCAAGCGCAAGGCCAGCACCGGCCGCAACCCGGCCACGGGCGCCCCGATCAAGATCGCGGCCTCCAACCAGGCCAAGTTCAAGCCCGGCAAGGGGCTCAAGGACGCCATCAACTAAGACGTCCACACCAGTTTGCCTTGCGGCCCCGAGCGCCTCGCGCCGGGGCCGATTGCTTCTGGATGGCTGTGCCACGCGCAGCCTCTTGGCGAAGCGTGGTGGGCGGTGACGGTTTCGAACCGCCGACCCTCTCGGTGTAAACGAGATGCTCTACCGCTGAGCTAACCGCCCTTTCCGGACCGGCCGTAACTAGGAAATCGGCCCATTGGCGTCAATCGATCCGGACTGAAAAGCGACTTATCCAATCGACTCCGCGAAGCCTTGTGCTGCGTTAAAGCGGACGGCTGGATCGGGGATTGGTTGCTTGACTTGCTTTGAGGCCCTCGTTACACGCACCGACGTCGCGCGGCGCCTTGTTCCGCCTGCTGCGGGTGTAGCTCAGTTGGTTAGAGCGTCGGCCTGTCACGCCGAAGGTCGCGGGTTCGAGTCCCGTCACTCGCGCCATTTCCCTTCCTTTCTAGGCTTGCCTCGGGCAGGTGTGGCGCATTTGCCGCTCTCCGAGCGTGCCTTGTTTTCGCCCCGGCCCGAACCCATTTGCTCCACATCCGAAGCGGACGGTGTTCGCACGCAAGGGGTGTAACCGCAGGGCAACAGCCAGAGCCCTCCGTCGCGAAAGCCGGAACCGGCCTTCCGATCCGGAGTTGGTTCGCAGCAGGGCAGTTCCATCCCGGCAACGTCACAATCGGGTCGGCAGACGCCAATTCGATACAAGTTATTGTTGTTGTGGCGCAACGAGTTAACGGCTGTGGCCCTAAGGTCACAGCTGGGGGTAAACGAGGGCAGGCGCGGTTTCGTTTCCGCTTCTCGATCGTTACATGACCGGCAGATGGGCAGCCGCGATTCTGGCAGCTCACGAGATAGAAGGAATATGAATATGCGTTCTCTGAAGCTTGCTTTGATCGCCACGGCGGCGACTGCGGCTCTCTCCTCGGCAGCCATGGCGGCCGATCTGATCATGGATGTTCCCGATCAGCCGACAGTGGTCGACAACAGCTTTACCTGGGACGGCGCCTATTTCGGTGCGTTCGTCACTGGGCAGAGCGTCCCGTCGGCTCTCGGCCTCGGTGTCGTGGTCGGCGCCAATGGCACGACCGACTCGCTGTTGTTCGGCGGCGAATTGGAAGCCAACTGGCTGAGCGATGGCAGCTGGTCTGCGCAGGCTGACGGCCGCCTAGGCGTGTTCGTGGCCGACAATGCGGTGCTCTATGGCTTCGGCGGTATCGGCAATCACTCGGTCAACGGCACGTTCGTTCCGGTCGGTGCCGGTATCGAATTTGGCCTGGCCGACAATCTGAGCCTCAAGACCGAGTACCAGTTCAACTGGGATCTCTCGACCCCGGCCGAGAATTCGCATGTCGTGAAGGCCGGCCTCAACTGGCACTTCTGATCTTTCGGTATCAACTGAAGAGCATCTTTCGAGACCCCGCCTCGGCGGGGTCTCTGCATTTTGAAATCAACGATTTCTTAGCCCTGCCAAGTAATTAAACTTTGCCGCTAATTGTTCCTGAATGGCAGGGCGCGCAAAATCCCCCGGAAATTCGCCACTCCTTCGGGGACTCAAAAAATGAAACTCTCGCGCCTCCTTTTCGCCAGTGCCGCCATTGCGGTCGCCAGTTCCGCCTCGGCCGCCGACCTGCTGACGCCCGTCCCGATCACCGACAGCCAACTGTTCGATTTCGAAGGGATGTATATCGGCGGCACGCTGGGCGCCGCCTGGACCGGCTCCACGGCGGGCACGCTCGGCGTCGTAGTCGGCACCAATTTCGCGATCACGGACGGCATCATCGCCGGCGCCGAATTCCAGGGCGACGCCTATTTCAACGGCGGCGGCGTCACCGGCTATGACGCACTCGGGCTTGGCCGGATCGGTGGCTTCGTCGGCGACAACACACTGGCCTATGTTTCGGCGGGCGGCGGCCTCGCCGGTGGCTCTGCGGTCTATGCGATCGGCGGCGGCCTCGAGATGGCCATGACCGACCAGCTTTCGATTCGCGGCGAAGTGCAGGGGCTCGGCACCTGGGGTTCCACCCCGTCGGTCGGCAAGGCCAATGTCGGCCTGCTGTGGCATCTCAACTAGGCCCGAACTGTCGACCTCCAGTTTCACTCGGGCGTCCCCAAGCGGACGCCCTTTTTGTTTCACGGGCTGCTGGAAACAGGCGGCGAGGGAGGCGGTTTGTCTTGAATCATTCCAGCCTGTGGGCTAAGCCCTGACAGTCGATTTGCGCCGTCCGGAGGGCCCATCATTGCCTTCCGTCCCGCGCGACCGGGCCGGACCTCCACCGGCCCTGAAAAGGCCGCTGAATGAACGATCTGCTTAGCAGCTATCTGCCGATTGTGATCTTTGTCGGTTTGTCCGGCGTCATCGGTCTGGCACTCCTCGTCGCTCCCTTCATTGTCGCAGTCAAAGCGCCCGATCCCGAGAAAGTCTCGGCCTATGAGTGCGGCTTCGAGGCTTTCGACGACGCGCGCATGAAGTTCGATGTGCGCTTCTATCTGGTCTCGATCCTGTTCATCATTTTCGACCTCGAAGTGGCCTTCCTGTTCCCGTGGGCCGTTGCCTTCCGCGATGTCGGCTGGTTCGGCTTCTGGTCGATGATGATCTTCCTGGGCGTGCTGACCGTCGGCTTCATCTACGAATGGCGGAAGGGCGCGCTCGAATGGGATTGAACGAGACGCTCGTGGCGCCGGCTCCGAAGGGCGTCCTCGATCCGCGGACGGGCAAGCCCATCGGGGCGGACGACGCCTATTTCGTCGAGATCAACAATGAACTCGCCGACAAGGGATTTCTCGTCACCTCGACCGACGAGCTCATCAACTGGGCCCGTACCGGCTCTTTGATGTGGATGACGTTCGGCCTCGCCTGCTGCGCCGTCGAGATGATCCAGATGTCGATGCCGCGCTACGACGTCGAGCGTTTCGGCCTCGCGCCCCGAGCTTCGCCGCGCCAGTCGGACGTGATGATCGTGGCCGGCACGCTGACCAACAAGATGGCTCCCGCGCTCCGCAAGGTCTACGACCAGATGCCCGGCCCGCGCTATGTGGTGTCGATGGGCTCCTGCGCCAATGGCGGAGGTTATTACCACTATTCCTATTCGGTCGTGCGCGGATGCGACCGGGTGGTCCCGGTTGACATTTATGTGCCGGGCTGCCCGCCGACGGCAGAGGCGCTGCTGTACGGATTGCTGCTGCTGCAGAAGAAGATCCGCCGAACCGGCACGATCGAACGATAGGCGGGTCGAATGGGGGATGTATCGACCGCAACGCCGATCGAAGCGCTTGCCGAGCGCGCCAAGACGCTGCTTGGCGATCGGATCGCGTCCAGCACAATCGGCTATGGCGAGCTGACCTTGGTCGTCCATCGCGAAACCATCGTGGACGCGGTGCGGCTGCTGCACGACGATCCAACCACGCGGTTTATCTCGATCGTCGATGTCTGCGGGGTCGACTACCCCGATCGCGACGAGCGTTTCGAGGTCGTCTATCACCTGCTGTCGCCCAGCAAGAATTTGAGGATCCGGTTGAAGGTCCACACGGACGAGGAAACGCCGGTCCCCTCGATCACGCCGGTGTTCCCGGGGGCCGACTGGTACGAGCGCGAGGCCTACGATTTCTACGGCATCTTGTTCACCGGACATCCCGATCTGCGCCGGATTCTTACCGACTACGGCTTCGATGGCTATCCGCTGCGCAAGGATTTCCCGACCACCGGCTATGTCGAGGTTCGCTATGACGAGGAGCGCAAGCGCGTCGTCTATGAGCCGGTGAAGCTGGCGCAAGAGTTCCGCCAGTTCGACTATCTGTCGCCCTGGGAGGGCACTGACTACGTGCTGCCGGGCGACGAGAAGAAGAGTTCGTAATGGAAGCCGACGTCCGCAATTTCACCATCAACTTCGGCCCGCAGCATCCGTCGGCACATGGCGTGCTGCGCCTCGTGCTGGAACTCGACGGCGAGGTAGTGGAACGGGTCGACCCGCATATCGGGCTGCTCCATCGCGGCACCGAGAAACTCATCGAGACCAAGACCTATCTCCAGGCGATCCCCTATTTCGACCGGCTCGACTATGTCGCGCCGATGAATCAGGAGCATGCCTTCTGCCTCGCAGTCGAGAAGCTGCTGGGACTCGAGGTGCCGTTCCGCGGGCAACTCATCCGCGTGCTCTATTGCGAGATCGGCCGGCTTCTCAGCCACATCCTCAATTGCACCACGCAGGCGCTCGACGTTGGCGCGCTGACCCCGCCGCTCTGGGGCTTCGATGAGCGCGAAAAGCTCATGGTGTTCTATGAGCGCGCCTCGGGAAGCCGCATGCACGCGGCGTTCTTCCGTCCGGGCGGTGTCCACCAGGACCTGCCGCAATCGCTCATCGACGATATCGGCCTGTTCTGCGATCCTTTCCTCAAGGTCCTCGACGACCTCGAAGGCCTGATGACGGGCAATCGCATCTACATGCAGCGCAACGCCGACATCGGCGTCGTCAGCGCCGAGGATGCCTGGAAATGGGGCTTTTCCGGTGTGATGATCCGCGGTTCGGGCGTTCCGTGGGATTTGCGCAAAGCGCAGCCTTACGAATGCTACGACCGGCTCGAGTTCGATATTCCGATCGGCAAGAACGGCGACTGCTACGACCGCTACCTCGTGCGCATGGACGAAATGCGCCAGTCCGTTCGCATCATGAAGCAGGTCATCGACCTGCTGAATTCCGCGGAGGGGCAGGGCCCGGTGTCGTCGACAGACGGCAAGGTTGTTCCTCCGCGCCGTGGCGAGATGAAGCAATCGATGGAAGCGCTGATTCACCACTTCAAGCTTTACACCGAAGGCTTCAAGGTTCCGGCCGGCGAAGTCTATTGCGCGGTGGAAGCGCCAAAGGGCGAGTTTGGCGTCTATCTCGTGTCGGACGGAACGAACAAGCCATATCGCTGCAAGATCAAGGCGCCTGGGTTCGCGCATCTGAGCGCGATGGATTTTCTGACGCGCGGGCATATGCTTGCGGACGTCTCCGCCGTGCTGGGCTCGCTCGATATCGTCTTCGGCGAGGTCGATCGCTGATGTCCGTACGCCGCCTCGCCGCCGACAATATCCAGCCCGCAAGCTTCGCGTTCACCGCCGAAAATCTCGCCTGGGCACAGAAGGTCATTTCCCGTTATCCCGAGGGCCGGCAGCAATCGGCGGTGATCCCGATCCTGTGGCGGGCACAGGAGCAGGAGGGCTGGGTGACGCGTCCGGCCATCGAGGCCGTCGCGAATATGCTCGGCATGGCGTACATCCGGGTGCTCGAGATTGCGACGTTCTACACGCAGTTCCTGCTGAAGCCGGTCGGCAAGAATGCCCATATCATTGTCTGCGGGACGACGCCGTGCATGCTGCGCGGGGCAGGGGATCTCATCGAGGTCTGCCAGCACAAGATCGCGCATGATCCGCTCGAGATCAGCGCCGACGGCAAGCTGAGCTGGGAAGAGGCCGAGTGCCTGGGCGCGTGTGTGAATGCGCCGATGGTGATGATCGGCGACGATACATACGAGGATCTCACGGCCGAAAGCTTCGAGGGCATCGTCGACGCGTTCCGCGCCGGCAATGGCAAGTTCATCAAGCCCGGGCCCCAGATCAAGCGTCAGTTTTCTGCGGCCGAAGGCGGGGCAACCACGCTGCTGGAAAAGCCCACGGCCGAGCGAACCTACAAGCCGATGCCGCCACCGCCTCCGCCGCCGGCCCCTCCGGCTGCCGCCGCACCCGCGGCATCACCTCCGGCTGCTGCTCCCGCGCCCGCTGCCGCACAGCCGCCGGCTCCCGCCCCAACGCAGGCCGGAAAGGGCAGTCCTGTCACGGAAGAGAATGCGCCGGCCTTGAAAGGCACGCCGTCCGAAGCCAAGGTAAGCATTGCAACTGCTGAAGCCGAGCGCATTAAGGCGGATGCTGCGGCAAAGGCAGACGGATTGCCGAACAAGGCCATGCGCGAGGACGCGACTGGCGCTGAATCGCCCGCTGGCAAGATCGATGGCGGCAAGAGCACCAAGAAGGTGCCGAAGAAGCTGTTCGATGCACCTGCGGGACCCGCGGATGACCTGACGCTGATCATGGGCGTCGGTCCGGCCATCCAGAAGACGCTCAATGCGATCGGCATAACGACCTATCGGCAGGTCGCGGCACTGACGCCGGAGCAGATCGGGGCCGTGGAGACGGAGGCCGGGTTCAAGGGCCGCGTGACTCGCAACAACTGGCTGCAGCAGGCCGACGCGCTGGCGCGCGGCGGCGTCGAGGAATACCGCCGCGTATTCGGGAAGGACCCGAAGTAATGCTCGCCGACAAGGACCGCATCTTCACCAATCTCTACGGCCAGGGCGACTGGCAGCTCGCCGGTGCGCGGGCGCGCGGCGCGTGGCAGGGGACCAAGGGGTTCATCGACAGCGGTCGCGACTGGATCACCAATGAGGTGAAGGGTTCAGGGCTGCGGGGCCGGGGCGGCGCGGGTTTCCCGACGGCGCTCAAATGGACCTTCATGCCCAAGGTCAATGACGGGCGGCCGCACCAGCTCCTCGTCAATGCGGACGAGTCCGAGCCGGGCACGTGCAAGGACCGCGACATCCTCCGCCACGATCCGCATCACCTCGTCGAGGGCTGCCTGCTCGCGGGCCGCGCGATGGACGCGCATATCGCCTATGTCTACATCCGCGGCGAGTTCATCCGCGAGCGTCATCGGTTCGAGGCCGCCGTCCAGGAGGCCTACGACAACCGGCTGATCGGCAAGGACAACATCCACGGCTGGGACTTCGATATCGTCGTTCATCACGGCGCGGGCGCTTACATCTGCGGTGAGGAAACCGCGCTGATGGAAAGCCTCGAGGGCAAGAAGGGCCAACCGAGGCTGAAGCCGCCGTTCCCCGCTGCTATGGGCGTCTACGGCAACCCGACGACGGTCAACAATGTCGAGTCGATCGCGGTCGTGCCGGAGATTTTGCGGCGCGGCGGGGCCTGGTTCGCCGGCATCGGCCGGCCGAACAACACCGGCACGAAGCTGATGTGCGTCTCGGGACATGTGAACAAGCCCGCGACTTTCGAAGAGGCCATGGGCGTCCCGTTCGAGGAGATGATCGAGAAGCATTGCGGCGGCATCCGCGGCGGCTGGGACAATCTGCTCGCGGTGATCCCGGGCGGTGCGTCGGTGCCGTGCGTGCCGGGCGAGAAGATGCGTCCGGCGCTGATGGATTTCGACGGCACCAAGGAAGTCGGCTCATCGCTCGGCACCGCGGCGGTGATCGTCATGGACAAGTCCACGGATATCATTCGCGCGATCTGGCGGCTTTCGGCTTTCTACAAGCACGAGAGCTGCGGCCAGTGCACGCCCTGCCGCGAGGGCACGGGCTGGATGATGCGCGTGATGGAGCGCATGGTCGAAGGCCGCGCGCAGAAGCGCGAGATCGACATGCTGTTCGAGGTCACCAAGCAGATCGAGGGGCACACGATCTGTGCGCTCGGCGATGCGGCTGCGTGGCCGATTCAGGGGCTCATCAAGAATTTCCGCCCGGTGATGGAAGCGCGGATCGACAGCTACACCTATCGTTCCGACAATGACGGCGCCGTGCCGTCGATTGCAGCGGAGTGAGCATGCACGTCGCAGAGCTCAATATCGGCCGGCTGAACTACCCGATCGGCGATCCGCGCATGGCGGACTTCGTCAACAATCTCGGGCGCGTCAATGCGATGGCCGAGCGGATGCCGGGGTTCGTCTGGCGGCTCGTTGGCGACGGCAGCAATGACGGTGCGCTCGATCTTCGGCCCTACGCGGATGACCCGATGATGGCCGTCAATATGAGCGTGTGGGAGACGGTCGAGCAGCTCGAGGCCTTTGTGTGGAAGACGGTCCACCAGCGCTTCTACAATCGCAAGGCGGAATGGTTCGAGCCGATGAAGTCGCACCATTTCGTCATGTGGCCGGTCGAGGAGGGACACATCCCCACCGTCAACGAGGCCAAGGCGCGGCTCGATCATCTCGAGACGCATGGGAATTCGGATTTCGCCTATGACTGGGCGCATCTGGAGCACATCAAGCTCTGGATGAGCCAGAGGTGCGGGTAGCAGATGGCAAACATCAAGGTTGACGGCAAACTCGTCGATGTACCGGACTACTTCACGCTGATGCAGGCAGCGGAAGCGGCGGGCGCCGAGATTCCGCGCTTCTGCTACCACGAACGGCTGTCGGTCGCCGGCAATTGCCGCATGTGCCTGATCGAAGTGAAGGGCGGGCCGCCGAAGCCGCAGGCGAGCTGTGCGATGTCGATCAAGGACGTACGGCCCGGCCCGAACGGCGAGCCGCCCGAGATCTTCACCAACACGCCGATGGTCAAGAAGGCCCGCGAGGGCGTGATTGAGTTCCTGCTGATCAACCATCCGCTCGACTGTCCGATCTGTGACCAGGGCGGCGAATGCGATTTGCAGGACCAGGCGATGGCTTACGGCGTGGACACGTCCCGCTATGCCGAGAACAAGCGCGCCGTCGAAGACAAATATATGGGGCCGCTGGTCAAGACTTCAATGAACCGCTGCATCGCTTGCACGCGTTGCGTCCGGTTCACCACTGAGGTTGCGGGCGTCACCGAGATGGGTCTCACCGGCCGTGGCGAGGACGTCGAGATCACCACCTATCTCGAGCAAGCGCTCACCAGCGAGCTCTCTGGCAATGTGGTCGATCTCTGCCCGGTCGGCGCGCTGACGTCGAAGCCCTATGCGTTCATGGCGCGGCCGTGGGAATTGGTGAAGACCGAGTCCATTGATGTGATGGACGCCATCGGGTCGAACATCCGTGTCGACAGCCGCGGCCGCGAGGTCATGCGCATCCTGCCGCGCGTCAACGACGCGGTGAACGAGGAGTGGATCTCGGACAAGACCCGCCATGTCTGGGACGGCCTCAAGGCGCAACGGTTAGACCGGCCGTATGTCCGCAAGAACGGCAAGCTGCAGCCGGCGAGCTGGGACGAGGCGTTCGCCGCCGTCGCCAAGGCGGTCAAGGCATCGGGCATGGGCAAGAAGGTCGGCGCAATTGCGGGCGACCTCAATGCCGTCGAAGATATGTATGCGCTCAAGACGTTGATGACGGCGCTCGGCTCCGGAATGACCGATGTGCGCCCGCCGATGTCGGGCATCGATCCCTCGATGCCGCGCGCGGCATATCTGTTCAATCCGACGATCGCGGGCATCGAAGCAGCGGATGCCGTCCTCATTGTCGGCGCCAATCCACGCAAGGAAGCGGCGGTACTCAATGCGCGCATCCGCAAGGTCTGGCGCGCGCGGGGCATTCCGGTCGCGGTCATCGGCGAGCGTGCGGAGCTGACGTATCCCTACGA
>DASZPY010000081.1:0-6643 GCA_035549855.1 Devosia sp.
CTCTTGTGGCCGGTGTGCAGCCGGCGCTCCATCATCATGGAGCACTGTGACATCGCAAAGCAGAAGATCCAGAACACCGCGGCCGCAAAGACATAGCCGGTGACGGCCTGGGTCGGGGCGGCCCACTCGACGGCATCGTTCTTGGTCTTCACCGCCTCGAGCAGGTCCTTCATGCCCACGATATAGACGAGCGACGTATCCTTGAAGAGCGAGATGAAGTTGTTCACGATCCCGGGGATCACGTGCTTGAGCGCCTGCGGCAGGATGATGAAGGTCGTTCGCTTCCAGTAGTTGAGGCCGAGCGCGTCGGCAGCCTCATACTGGCCGCGCGGCAGGGCCTGAAGGCCGCCGCGCACGACTTCGGCGAGATAGGCGCTTTCGAACAGCGTCACGCCGATCAGGGCCCGCAGCAGCTTGTCGATGCTCGTGCCCTGCGGCAGGAATAGCGGCAGCATGACCGAAGCCATGAACAGGACCGAGATCAGCGGCACCGCGCGCCACAGCTCGATGAACAGCACGCAGAAGGTCTTGATCACAGGCAGCTTCGATTGCCGTCCGAGCGCCAGCAGGATGCCGATGGGGATCGAGCCGGTGATGCCGACGATCGAAACGATGAGGGTCACCGTGAGGCCGCCCCATTTCTCGGTCGGGACATATTCGAGGCCGAATATACCGCCCGCGATGAGGATGTAGGAGACGATCGGCAGAACGACGAGGAACAGCGCGATGTTGATCGCCTTGAACGGCAGATCCGGCCAGAGCATCGGCACGATGATGGCGATCATCAGAAGGAAGACGATATTGATCCGCCAGTGCTGGTCGATCGGATAGAAACCGTAGATGAAGAAGTCGAAGCGGTCGACCACGAAGGCCCAGCAGGCGCCGACGTCGGGAATGCGGCAGACCTCGCCGAGCTTGCCCTCCGGGTCGAAGAAGATGGCCTTGCCGATCAGGAACTCGTAGGCCGGCGGAACGACCCACCAGAGCAGCAGGATCGCGACGATCGTCAGCACCGTATCGGTCGGGCTGCCGAAGAGGTTGGCGCGGATCCAGCCCACAACTCCGGATTGCCGGACCGGCGGCCGTTCCGGCGCAAGGAATTCCTTCTGGACGTAAGCTTCGCTGGCCAAGGCTATCTCTCCCTCAGCGCGACGCGCGCATTGTACCAGTTCATGAACACCGAGGTAGTGAGCGAGAAGGTCAGATAGACCAGCATCGTCAGGCTGATGATCTCGATGGCGCGGCCCGTCTGATTGAGCGCCGTGCCGGCGAAGACATTGACGAGATCGGGATAGCCGATGAAGGCAGCCAGCGACGAGTTCTTGGTGAGGTTGAGGAACTGGCTGGTGAGCGGCGGGACGATTACGCGCATCGCCTGCGGCAACACCACGAGACGTAGCGTATCGCCTTCGCGCAGGCCGAGCGATTGCGCTGCCTCGGTCTGCCCCTTGTTGACCGACAGAATGCCAGCGCGAACGATCTCGGCGATGAAGGTGCCGGTGTACCAAACGAGCCCGAAGGTGAGCGCCACCAGTTCCGGCGGCAGCGTCACGCCGCCCCTGTAGTTGAAGCCCTGCAGCACGGGCTGCTCGAAATCGAGATGCGAGCCCGTGAGGAGCCAGACCACCCCTGGTACGAGGATAAGGGTCGCGAGGACCGGCAACACGACCGGCAGCCGCCGGCCGGTATCGAGCAGCAGCCTGCGCGCATACCAGCGATAGATGAAGGCGCCGACGACCGCGACGATGATGGCGCCCCAGACCCAGCCGAACTGCTCGCTCGGCAACGGCTTGGGCACATAGATGCCGCGCTGATTGACGACGATGCCGCCGAGAAAGACATAGCTCTGCTTCACCGCCGGCATCGCCTTGAGCACGCCGAAATACCAGAAGAAGAGCTGCACCAGCAGCGGCACGTTGCGGAAGATCTCGATGTAAACCGTTGCGAACGAGCGAACGAGGAAATTGCTCGAGAGCCGCGCAATGCCCATCAGGAAGCCGAGGATCGTGGCAAAGAAGATGCCGACCACGGCGACCAGCAGGGTGTTCAGCAGCCCGACGACAAAAGCCGTGATATAGAACGAGGCGCGGCTATAGGGGATCAGCGTGAAGCTGATGTCGAAACCGGAGGTCAACCAGAGGAAGTTGAACCCCATTGACTTGTTCTGCGCCCGCAGATTGGCGACCGCGTTATTTGCGATAAAGATGAAGAGCAGGATGATCGCGGCGGCCAGTACGAACTGGTAGACGCGCCCGCGGAACACCGGATCATTCAGCAGCGCGACCTTAGGACCCGCTACGCGCGGAAGCGATTCTACAGCCATTGGCGATCGTGACCCTGCCCAGTCGAAAAGCGATCGAAAAGATAAGGCTCCCGGCGCGTGCCGGGAGCCTAGATGTGCTTAGCGGATCGGCGGCGAATACTGCAGGCCGCCATCCTTCCACAGTGCGTTCAGGCCGCGCTCCAGATGCAGCGGGCTGTTCGGCCCGACGTTGCGCTCAAAGATCTCGGAGTAATTGCCGATGCCCTTGATGACCTGGTAGGCCCAGTCCTTGGTAAGCCCCAGCGGCGTGCCGAAATCGCCTTCGACACCCAGCAGGCGACGGATCGACGGGTTCTCGGAACCGAGCATCTCGTCGACATTGGTCGAGTTCACGCCGAGTTCTTCCGACTCGAGGGTCGCGAAGTAGACCCAGCGCACGATATTGAACCACACGTCGTCGCCCTGGCGGGTAACGAGAGCCAGCGGCTCCTTGGAGATGATCTCCGGCAGGATCACGTGGTCGGCGGCGTCGGTCAGCGTCGCGCGCTCGCCGGCAAGAGCCGAGGAGTCAGTCGTGAACACGTCGCAGCGGCCGTCGAGATAGGCCTTCACCGTCTCGTCTTCCGCTTCGAAGGTCACCGGGTTGTATTCGAGCCCGTTGGCGGCGAAGTAGTCGGCCGCGTTGAGCTCGGTCGTGGTGCCCTTCTCGATGCAGATGGTGGCGCCGCTCAGATCCTTCACCGAACTCACGCCCAGCGATTTGTGGACCATAAAGCCCTGGCCGTCATAGTAGGTCGTCCCGGCGAACAGGATACCGAGCTGCGTATCGCGGCTCATCGTCCAGGTCGTGGTGCGCGACAGCAGGTCCACCTCGCCCGAGGATAGAGCAGTGAAGCGCTCGGTCGAGCTCAGCGGAGTGTAGCGAACCTTGGTAATGTCATTGAAAATCGCCGCGGCGATGGCCTTGCAGAAGTCGACGTCGAGGCCGGCCCAGTTATTGCTGGAATCCGCCGCGGCGAAGCCCGGGGTGCTCGGCGCGACGCCGCATTGCACGAATCCCTTCGCTTTGACGTCTGCCAGCGTGTCGGCATAGGTCGCACTCGCAGTCATGCCCAAAGCAGCGACGGCCGCCAGAGCGAGAAGTTTTACTTTCATGGAGATTTGCCCTTTGTTTCCTGACCCTGTCGGGGCCGGCACACTCTTTTGTAAGTTGCACCGGCGGCACCTCGCCCCATTGTGGCGGGGTGATGCTATTTGTATCGAAACTGCTATTGACGGATACGTCAAGCGCTATGGCGGGATTGCGGCAGCAATCCTGTCTGTTTTTTGGTCACGCTTGATGGATGAGCGGTTTTTGTGCAGGGCCCGATGAAGAACAACGACAAGAAGCCGGCGATCGAGACAGTCGTCACGCATTCCGGCCGCCACCCCGATAAGCAGTTCGGCTACGTCAACACACCGGTCTATCGCGGCTCGACGATCCTCTTCCCGACGCTGGACGACCTCGAAAGCACATCGCCCCGCTACGACTACGGCCGCACCGGCAACCCCTCGGCCTCGGCGGTCGAAGATCTGGTTACAGAACTCGAAGGCGCGGTTGGGACAGTGCTCTGTCCCTCAGGCCTTTCTGCCGTTTCCCTCGCACTGCTGACTTCAGTCGCCCGGGGCGGGCATGTCCTTGTGACCGATGCCACCTATCAGCCTACCCGCCGCTTTGCCTCGGAGACCCTCGACAGTCTCGGGATCGAGATCGAGTTCTACGATTCGCGTATCGGGGCCGGCATCGAGCGGCTGCTCCGCCCCAATACGCAGGCGATCTACGTCGAAAGCCCATCCTCCCTGACGTTCGAGGTCCAGGACCTTCCAGCCATCGCCGCCGCCGCGAGGGGCCGCGGCATCAAGATCATCGCCGACAATACCTGGGCGACGCCCCTCTTCTACCGCCCGCTGCAACTGGGTGCGGATATCGTGCTGCACTCCGGCACCAAGATGTTCGTGGGCCATTCCGATGCCATGTTCGGCACGGTCTCCGCCAATCCGGAAACCTGGAAGGCGCTCAAGAGAACCCATCTCAATCTGGGGCTTTGCGCCTCACCCGACGACTGCTTTCTCGCTGCACGGGGCCTGCGCACTCTCGCCATCCGCATGCGCGAGCACAGCCAGCGCTCTACGGCACTTGCGCGCTGGCTCGAGGGGCAGAACGGGGTCGTGCGTGTGCTGCATCCGGCACTCGAAAGCCATCCGGATCACGCTGTCTTTGTGCGCGATTTCTCCGGAGCCGGAAGCGTCTTCTCGGTCGAACTCGAACCCAGGCCCCGTGCGGCGCTGGCGGCGGCGGTGGATGGCTTCAAGCTCTTCGGCATGGGCTGGTCGTGGGGCGGCTATGAGAGCCTCTGCCTGCCGGTCCATCCCGAAAAGATCCGGACCGCGACCGGCTGGACCTCGAAAGGCCACCTGCTCCGTATTCACACCGGGCTGGAAGATCTCGAAGAGCTGAAGGCGGATCTCAGCGCAGCGCTGGCGCGCTACGCCGCGTCTTGAGCTTCATGTAGCGCCGGAGCGCCGTGAGCGGCCGGTGCCGGATCAGGCCCTCCGGATCGCGCCGGAATAGCATTCCCCGGCCACTGAAGACGACCCGCGCGAAATAAGCACCGAGAAGACCGAGGATCGCACCGCCAAGCACATCGCTTGGGTAATGCAGGCCGAGCGCGACACGCGACACGCCGATGACGAGTGCGAATGCCACCGCCGGCCAGAACCAGCGCACGCTCAGAAATCCGATACAGGCGGCGAGCGCGAAGGCGGTCGTCGCATGTCCGGAGGGGAAGCTCTGATAATCCCAGGCGAGCAGGTTTGGCCGGAACCCGAGGATGGAGACCTCGTCAAAATGCATCGGCCGGCCGCGTCCGATCGCGCGCTTGGCGATTGTCGAGATCAGGCTCGGCAAGCCCACCCCACAGAAGATGAAGGCGAAGAGCCATGCCTGTTCGAGCAGCATCAGCCGCATGAGCTTCCACCGGACCAGGAAATGGAGGCCCCAGATCAGCAGGAACAGGACAGCCGTCGGGATCAGGATCCAGTCCGATTCCCCGTAGCGCGTTGCGACCCTCAGGAACTCCACGGCCTGCGGCGGCCAGCCTTGCGCCCAGACCGAGACTGCGCGATCGGCCATCAGCGCGAGCACCAGGAGGGCCAGCGCGATACCGGCCGAAATCCACCACCGCGGACCGTTGAGGCCAAAGGGCCAGGCTCTTGAAAAATCTGTCACAACACCTGTGTCCGGCGCTTTCCCCGCGGCGTCAATCTTGCCCTTTTGGAGTGGCTCCGATAACGGAAGACTCTGGTTTTCGGGGTATAGCTCAGCCTGGTAGAGCACCGGTTTTGGGAACCGGGGGCCGCGTGTTCGAATCACGCTACCCCGACCAGAGACAGGAAATCGCGCGAATGACGGCCCGTATATATCGTCCATCACCCAACGCCATGCAGTCCGGCAAGGGCAAATCCAAGGAATGGGTGCTGGTCCACGAGCCTGCCACGCCGCGCGAGATCGAGCCGCTGATGGGCTATACCGCGACCACCGACACGCGCGCGCAGATCCGGCTGACCTTCGACACGCTCGAGGCGGCCGAGGCCTATGCCCGCAAGAACGGCATCCCCTACACGGTCCAGCCAGCGCACACGCCCGTCCCCAAGCGGTCGAGTTATCCCGACAATTTCCGGTCGGACCGTAAGACGCCCTGGACTCATTGAGACCACGGCGATTGCCGCCTGGACGCTGCCAGCCTAGCGTCTGCCAATGATGCGCATCCTCCAAACGATATTGGCGACCGCCCTGGCGCTGCTCGCAGTGCCCGCAGTTGCAGCGCCGGCCATGTGGGAGGTCAGCGATACGGACAGCAAGGTCGTGCTGTTCGGATCGTTCCACATTTTGCCCGAGAACACCGCGTGGCGAACGCCGCTGTTCGACGCCGCTCTCGCCCAGTCGAAGTTGGTCTATTTCGAAACCGACATCGGGCCCTTGGGCATGATCGCCCTCACCATCAAGATGGTCGGCCTCGCGTTCCAGCAACGGCCATCATGGGTCTCCGAATTGACGCCGGACCAGTTGCAGCTGCTGACCGAGGCGATCAAGCCCATCGGCATGAGCCTCGAAGAGGCCGACCTGTTCCCCCCATGGGTCACTACCTTGCGTCTTTCGATGAGCCCCGCGATCGATCCGCAGGGTGGAGGAGACGGAGCACCGGCCAAGCCTGCCTATGGGGACGGCGTCGATTCCGCCTTGCAGTGGGAACTGCCGAAGGAGCGCAAGGCCTATCTCGAGACATCGACGCAACAATATGACGTGCTGGCCGCCGGCTCGATCCCGGAGCAGATCGACGA
>DASZPY010000082.1:0-12103 GCA_035549855.1 Devosia sp.
GATCGAGGCGCTGGTTGGGGCATCGCCGCATTATCTGTTCGTCGATGCCGTGCAGGCTTTCGGCAAGATGGACCTCGAATTCGCGGCCCATGCACCCGATATGATGGCGATCAGCGGACACAAGATCGGTGCCCCGGCCGGCATCGGTGCCTTGCTGATGAAGGGCCATGCCGACCAGGTTCGGCTGATCCCGGGCGGCGGACAGGAAACGGGCCGGCGCGGTGGCACCGAGGCGGCGGCGCTCATCGCCGGATTGGGCGCGGCGGCAGCAGCGTTCGGCGAGCGGTTCTATCGCGCCAATGTCAGCGAGCTGATCCGCACCGCCGAGGAAGGGATGCGCAACATGGCGCCCGATCTGGTGGTCTTCGGCGAGAAGGCGGACCGGATCGGCAATGTGTCGAACTTCGCCGTACCGGGGCTCAAGAATTCGGTGGCGATGATGGGGCTCGACCTCAAGGGGATTTCGGTATCCTCGGGGTCGGCCTGCTCATCGGGCAAGGTCGGGCCGAGCCACGTGCTCAAGGCTATGGGTGTGCCGGCCGAACTCGGCGAATGCGCCATGCGTTTGAGTGTGGGCTGGAATTCGACCGGAACGGATATCGAGGCGTTCCTCGAAGGGTTTAGTGAGGTGCTCGGACGGCACCGCGAGCGGCGCAAGGTCGCTTAGGACGAAGCAAATGGCAGAGACGGACTACAGAGAGATTATCCCGACGCTCAAGAGCGAGATCGACACGGCAACGGTCGACAGCGTGCTGGCGCTCGACGTCGACAAGTACAAATACGGCTTCGAGACCGATATCGAGAGCGAGCGCGCGCCGATCGGGCTTAGCGAAGAGACGGTGCGCTTCATCTCGGCCAAGAAGGGCGAGCCGGAATGGATGCTGGAGTGGCGGCTCGATGCCTATCGCCGCTGGCTGACCATGGACGAGCCGCGCTGGGCGCGGGTGCACTATCCCAAGCTCGATTTCCAGGACATGTATTTCTATTCGGCGCCCAAGAAGGCGAACGCGCCCAAGTCGCTGGACGAGGTCGATCCGGCGCTGCTCGAAATGTACGAGAAGCTGGGCGTGCCGCTGAAGGAGCGCGAGATCCTGGCCGGCGTCGAGCGGCCGAAGGTTGCGGTCGATGCGGTGATGGATTCGGTGTCGGTGACGACGACGTTCCGCGACGAGCTCGAGAAGGTTGGAATCATCTTCTGCTCGATCGGCGAAGCGATCCGCGAGCATCCGGAGCTGGTGAAGCAGTATCTGGGCTCGGTGGTGCCGATCTCGGACAATTACTACGCGACGCTGAACTCGGCGGTCTTTACCGACGGGTCGTTCTGCTATGTGCCCAAGGGTGTGCGCTGCCCGATGGAGCTCAGCACCTATTTCCGCATCAATGCGGCCAAGACCGGCCAGTTCGAGCGGACGCTGCTGATCGCCGACGAGGGCGCCTATGTGAGCTATCTCGAAGGCTGCACCGCGCCGATGCGCGAAGAGAACCAGCTGCATGCGGCAGTGGTCGAGCTGGTCGCGCTCAAGGACGCCGAGATCAAGTACTCGACGGTGCAGAACTGGTATCCGGGCGACAAGGACGGCAAGGGCGGCATCTACAATTTCGTCACCAAGCGGGGGGATTGCCGCGGCGACAATTCCAAGATTTCGTGGACGCAGGTCGAGACCGGCTCGGCGATCACCTGGAAATATCCAAGCTGCATCCTGCGCGGCGACAATTCGCGCGGCGAGTTCTATTCGATCGCGATCTCGAACGGCTACCAGCAGGTCGACAGCGGCACCAAGATGCTGCATCTCGGCAAGAACACGACCAGCCGGATCATCTCCAAGGGCATCGCGGCGGGGCGCTCGGACAATACCTATCGCGGGCAGGTGTCGGCGCATGCCAAGGCCCAGGGCGCGCGCAATTTCACGCAGTGCGACAGCCTGCTGATCGGCGACAAATGCGGGGCGCATACGGTGCCTTATATCGAGAGCCGCAATGCTTCGGCGGTGTTCGAGCACGAGGCGACGACGAGCAAGATTTCCGACGACCAGATGTTCTACTGCCAGCAGCGCGGGCTGAGCGAGGAGGAGGCCGTCGGCCTCATCGTCAACGGCTTCGTCCGCGACGTGCTGCAGCATCTGCCAATGGAGTTTGCGGTCGAGGCGCAGAAGCTGATTGCGGTCAGCCTCGAAGGGAGCGTGGGCTAGTGCCGGCTCCACTGCATCCCGTGGCGACGCTTTCGGCCTTGCCACTGGTCCGCAAGGACCGCCGTCCCGGCCAGGGGGCGGACGAGACCAATGTGTCGCGTGCCCTTGGGCTGAAGCGTTTGGGTGCGAGCTACTTTGTCGTACGCCCCGGTGAATCGGCTTTCCCCTACCATGTGCATTATGGCGAGGATGAACTCATCTATGTCATCGAGGGCGAGGGCACCTATCGCTTCGGCGATCAGTCCTACGCGGTGAGCGCAGGGGACATGCTGAGCGCGCCGGCCGGGGGGCTCGAGAATGCGCACCAGTTGACCAACACCGGCAACGGGCCGCTGCGCTATTTCTGCGTGTCCGATCTGCCGCCGGTGAATGTCGGCGATCTGCCCGAGGTGGGCGAACTGGTTATAAATGTGCGCGCACCAGATGGTACGCAGAGCGTGCCAACTATTCGCATACCGCGCCCTGAGCCAGCGAAATGAGCAAGCCCATTTTCAACATCAATGATGCCGAGCTCGAGAGTTGGACCAACGGTTCGCTCTACGGTTCTGCCGATGTGCGGATCGGACCGAAGATCGGCGTGCGGGATCTCGGGATCGGCTACACCGAAGTGCCGCCCGGCAAATCGAGCTGCCCGTTCCACAACCATCATGTCGAGGACGAAATGTTCATCATCCTCGAAGGCGAGGGAATTTATCGCTTCGGCAAGGACTCCTATCCGATCAAGGCTGGCGATGTGCTCGGCGCGCCGGCGGGCGGGCAGGAGACGGCGCACCAGATCATCAATACGGGCACGAGCGTGCTGCGCTACTACGCCATTTCGACAATGGCGGCGACGGAGGTCTGCGAGTATCCGGACTCCGGCAAGTTCGGCGTCTTCACGCGCACGACCCGCAACCCCTACGACAAAGCGAGTCTCAGATATCTCCAGCATCTCGAACATGCCGGAGTGGATTACTGGGACCGCGAGCCCGGTTCAGAAGGCAAGACAGAATGACGACTCCCCTGCTCGAAATCCGCAACCTCCATGCGCGGATCGATGACCGCGAAATCCTGAAGGGCGTGAATCTCACGATCCCGGCCGGCGAAGTGCATGCCGTGATGGGCAGGAACGGCTCCGGCAAATCGACGCTGAGCTATGTGCTCGCGGGCAAGGAAGACTATGAGGTCACCGAAGGCGAGGTGCTGCTCGACGGCGAGAGCATTCTCGATCTCGATCCAAGCGAGCGGGCGAGCAAGGGGCTATTCCTCGCGTTCCAGTATCCGGTGGAAGTGCCGGGCGTCGCGACCATGACGTTCCTCAAGGCGGCGCTAAATGCGCAGCGCAAGGCGCGCGGCGAGACGGAGCTGTCGACGCCGGACTTCATGCGCGCGGTCAAGGACGCCGGCGCGGCGCTGCATATCGACAGCGACATGCTGAAGCGGGCGCTGAATGTGGGGTTCTCGGGCGGCGAGAAGAAGCGCGCCGAGATTCTGCAGATGGCGCTGCTCAAGCCGAAGATGTGCGTGCTCGACGAGACCGACAGCGGGCTCGATATCGATGCGCTGAAGGTGGTTTCGGAAGGCGTGAATGCGCTGCGCGATCCGAAGCGGTCTATGCTGGTGATCACGCATTACCAGCGGCTGCTCAACCATATCGTCCCCGATGTGGTGCATGTGTTTTCGGATGGCCGGATCGTCGAGAGCGGGCCCAAGGAGCTGGCGCTGGAGCTCGAGGCGAAAGGCTATGCCGGATTCGACGAGGCGGCTGCATGAGCATGCACATCCCCGTTCGTATCGGTCCGGCGGAGGCGGCGCTGATCGCCCAGCTCCATGCGCGCGGTGCGAGCGCAGCGGCGGAGCGGCTGGCGGCCATCGGCCTGCCGACGCGCAAGGTCGAGAGCTATCACTACACCGATCTGAAGTCGCTGCTGCGCGCCGTGCCCGAACTGGCGGGCGCCGAGAAGGCGATGAGCGAGCCGGTGTTCCGCGTTCCGGGTGCGCACCGCATTCCGATGACCAATGGGGTCGCGGACCTCGACGGCAATGAGCCCAAGGGCGTGCGTGTCGGCGTGACGAAGGGCAGTGCGCTGACTGAGCGCGACGATGTGCTCGTGCGGCTCAACGCGGCGCTTGCGGCCGAGACCCTGAAGCTCGAAATCAACGGCGAGGTCGGGACCGTTATCCACATCGACCGACGCACCGAGGGCGACGCCGCGCATATGATTGACAGCGTGCATCTGTTCCTAGCTGACGGCGGCAAGGCGACGGTGATCGAGACGTTCTCCGGCTCGGACGAAGTACATGTGTCGAACCATGCGAGCTATGTCGGTGTCGGAGCGGGGGCGGAGCTGACGCATATCCTGCTCGATTTGTCGCCGGCGCGTGCGACGAGCTTTGCGACGGCCGAGTATCAGGTTGGGGCCAATGCGAAGCTCAGGACAATCACGATCCATGCGGGCTCGGTGCTGAGCCGGATCAATCTGTTCGCGCGGTTCGTGGGCGAGGGAGCGCATGGCGATTTCACCGGGCTCAACCTCACGACAGAGGGGCAGCATTCGGACATCACGCTGGAGCTGACGCATGCGGTGCCGCATTGCTCGTCGAAGCCGCTCTACAAGCAGGTGGCGCGCGGGCGGTCCGTTGCGGTGTTCCAGGGCAAGATCATTGTCGCGCGCGACGCGCAGAAGACCGACGCCAAGCTGATGATGCAGGGGCTGATGCTGTCGGATGAGGCGCAGATCCTGTCGAAGCCGGAGCTCGAGATCTTCGCGGACGATGTGGTGTGCGGTCATGGCTCGACCGTCGGCGCGCTGGACGAGGACTCGCTGTTCTATCTGCTGAGCCGCGGCATTCCGCGGGCGGAGGCCGAGAGCATGCTGGCGCGTGGGTTCCTCGAGGAAGTGCTCGATCCTGTGGCGGATGAGGAGCTGCACGAAGCGCTCGAGGCGGTGGTGGAGAAGTGGCTGGCCGGCTGAACAACCACGGAGTCATTCCCGCGAAAGCGGGAATCTCTGTTTGCGGTATGTGCCGCGCCGATTGAAACGGAGAATCCCGCTTTCGCGGGAATGACCCGGTGGAACTTGAAGATGCCGTTCGACCTTGAGCGTGTAAGAGCCGACTTTCCCATTCTCGCGGAAGAGATCCACGGGCACCGGCTCGTCTATCTCGATTCCGGGGCATCGGCGCAGAAGCCGGAAGCGGTGCTGGCGAAGATGGACTGGGTGCATCGGCATGCCTACGCCAATGTGCATCGCGGGCTGCATACGCTCGCGAACCGGGCGACCGAGGCTTATGAGGACGCACGGAAGACGGTATCGCGCTTCATCAATGCGGCGCGGCCGGAGGAGATTGTCTTCACGCGCAATGCCACCGAGGCGATGAACCTCGTGGCGTCGAGCTTTGCGGGGCCGCGCATTCAGGCGGGCGACGAGATCGTGCTGACGGTGATGGAGCACCATTCTAACATCGTGCCGTGGCACTTCCATCGCGAGCGCAAGGGTGCGGTGCTGAAGTGGGTGGATGTCGGCGATGACGGCACCCTCGACCTCGAAGCATTGGAGCGTGCCATCGGGCCGAAGACGAAGATGGTTGCCGTGACGCACATGTCCAATGTGCTTGGCACGGTGAACCCGATCGCACGGATCATCGAGATCGCGCATGCCAGGGGCGTGCCGGTGCTGATCGATGGATCGCAGGGGGCGGTGCACGAGACGGTGGATGTGCAGGCGCTGGGCGCGGACTTCTATGCCTTCACGGGGCACAAGCTCTACGGGCCGACGGGGATCGGCGTGCTGTATGGGCGGTACGATCTGCTGGAGGCGATGCAGCCCTATCAGGGCGGCGGCGAGATGATCGATGTGGTGACCGAGGACGAGGTCACCTACAACAATCCGCCGCACCGGTTCGAAGCGGGAACGCCGCCGATCGTGCAGGCGATCGGGCTCGGGGCGGCGATCGACTATGTCGAGGGGCTGGGACGCGAGGCGATCGCGGCGCATGAGCACGAGGTCGCCGGCTACGCGGCGGAGCGGCTGAAGCGGATCAATTCGTTGCGGCTGATCGGCGATGCGCCGGGCAGGGGCGGGATCTTCGCGTTCGAGCTCAAGGGCGCGCATGCCCATGACGTTTCGACCATCCTCGACCGCTACGGCATCGCGATCCGGGCCGGCACGCATTGCGCGCTGCCGCTGCTGACACGGTTTGGTGTCACCTCTACCTGCCGGGCCTCGCTCGCCCTATATTCGGGCAAGGACGATGTCGACGCCCTGGTCGAGGGCATCGAGAAAGCACAGAAATTCTTCGCATGAGCGACGAAACCATTGAAAAGCCAGCGGAAACACCCGCTCCCGTGGCCGAGGTCACGGAGGGAAACCGGATCGTGCCCAACGTGGCCGAGTCGATCCCGCCGGAAGAGGTGGCGCGCATCACCGCCGATCTGATCGGGGTGCTGAAGACGGTCTATGACCCTGAAATTCCAGTCGATATTTACGAACTGGGGCTGATCTACAAAGTCGATCTCGACGACGACCGGAACCTCACCATCGACATGACGCTGACCGCGCCGGGCTGCCCGGTGGCCGGGGAAATGCCGGGCTGGGTGGAGAATGCCGCGATGTCCGTCGAGGGCATCCAGAATGTGACGGTCAACATGGTCTACGATCCCCCATGGGACCAGAGCCGGATGTCCGAGGAAGCGCAGGTTGCGCTGAACTGGTGGTAGGCTTCTAGGTGGTCGGGCGGCCGAACCGCGAAACCGGTACCCACTTTCGCTGGCCGCCCTCCGATGTTATATATCGTCAATTACCGATGAAGAGAGTCCGATGCCCCTGCCAATCATGAGTCTCACCGATGCCGCCGCCGAGCGCGTGCGCGAGATCATGGCTGACAGCGAGACGCCCGTGATGGGCGTGCGCGTCGGGATCAAGGACGCCGGCTGTGCCGGTCAGTCCTATACGCTCGCTTATGTCTCGGAGCCGGTCAAAGGCGACGACCATGTGGTGGACAAGGGCGTGAACGTCTTTGTCGAGCCCAAGGCGACGCTTTATCTGCTCGGGACGGTGATGGATTTCGAGGAGGACATCCTCAAGTCCGGCTTCACCTTCAAGAACCCGAACCAGACCGGCGAGTGCGGCTGCGGCGAGAGCGTGACGCTGAAGCCGGCGGACCTTAAGGCATTGGCCGAGGCACGGGCAAGCGCCTAACCCGCCCTCAGCAGCGGCAGCGCCAAATCTTTGCGGAACAGATAGAGCAGGGTGCGGAGGGCTTCGCCGCGCTCGCCGGTGAGGCCGGGATTTTCCTTTAGGGCGGCCTTGGCGTCATCATGCGCGTATTCGAGCAGATGGCGGTGCACGTCGGGGACGGCGATGTGGTAGCCGGGCATGCCGGACTGGCGGGTGCCGAGGACGTCGCCCTGGCCGCGCAGCTCGAGGTCGCGTTCGGCAATGACGAAGCCGTCCTCGGTGTCGCGGATGGTCTCGAGGCGGGCCTGGGCGACGTCGCCCAGCGGTTCCTTGTAGAGCAGCAGGCAGGCGGAGCGCTGTGAGCCGCGCCCGATACGGCCGCGCAGCTGGTGCAGCTGCGCGAGGCCGAAGCGTTCGGCATGCTCGATGATCATGATGGTGGCATTGGGGACATCAACTCCGACTTCGATGACGGTGGTGGCGACGAGGATCTTGATTTCGCCGCTCTGGAAGCGATCCATCACATCGGACTTCGCGGCGGCGGACATGCGGCCGTGGACGAGGGCGACCTGATCGCCGAAGACTTTCTTTAGCTCTGCAAAGCGGTCCTCGGCGGAGACCAGATCGACGTTTTCACTTTCCTCGACGAGCGGGCAAACCCAGAAGGCCTGGGCGCCTTCGGCGATGCGTGCCTCAAGGCGGGCGATGACGCGGTCGTATTCGGAGATCGAGAGGATGGCGGTGTCGATCTTCTGGCGACCCCGCGGCTTCTCACGGAGGAGGCTCACCGACATGTCGCCGAAATGGGTGAGGACGAGGGTGCGCGGGATGGGTGTCGCGGTCATCACGAGGAGATCGGCGGCCTTGCCTTTCTCCGAGAGAGCGAGGCGCTGGGCGACGCCGAAACGGTGCTGCTCGTCGACGACCGTCAGGCCGAGATCCTTGAATTCGACCCCGGACTGAAAGAGGGCATGGGTGCCGACGACAATACTGGTTGTGCCCGAGGCGATGCCGGCAAGGATGGAACGGCGTTCGGCTGCAGGCTGCTTGCCCGTAAGCAGGGCAATGCCGAGACCGGCGGCTTCGGCCAGCGGTTGCAGCGTGCGAAAATGCTGGGCGGCGAGAAGTTCGGTGGGCGACATCAGCGCCGATTGCGCGCCGCTTTCAGCGACCGCGGCCATCGCCATCAGCGCGACGACGGTCTTGCCGGCGCCGACATCGCCCTGCAGCAGGCGCGACATCCGGGTGGGCGCGGCGAGATCGTCACGGATCTGGTCCACCGCCATCTGCTGGCCGGCGGTGAGGCTGAAGGGCAAAGCGGCTTCGACGCGGCCAGTGATCTCGCCCGTGAAACTGCGCGGGATGCCGCGCGGCGACACGAGGGTCGAGCGCACGATCATGAGTGCAAGTTGGCCCGCGAGATATTCGTCATAGGCGAGGCGCATGCGGGCGGGCGCGGCGAGCTGGCCAGCTTCTGGCGATGGCGGCGCGTGGACGGCGTTCATGGCGTCGTGGAAGCTTGGCCACCGGAATTGAGCCATCCGATCGGCGCCGATCCATTCGGGCAGGTCGGGCAGCGTGGCGAGCGTCGCGCGGACGAGCTTGGTGAGCTGTTTGGAGCTGAGGCCCTGCGTCAGCGGATAGACCGGCTCGACCAGCGGCAGGTCGGCGAAGTGGCCGATCTCGACGATATAGTCGGGATGGGTGATCTGCTTCTCGCCATTGAAGAAGCCGATGGTGCCGGAAACAAAGCGCTCCTCGCCGACCGGGAGCATCTTCTCCACCCAGCCGCCTTGCGCCCGGAAATAGACGAGCTGGATGTCGCCGGTTTCGTCGTGGGCGAAGACGCGATGCGGGATGTGCGGCTTGCCGCGCGGGGGCGGCTGATGGCGGTCGATGTGAAGGCGGAGCGTGGCCGGGTGGCCGGCATAAGTGCGCGCCACACCCTCCATGCGGCGGCGGTCGATCATCGCCGTGGGCATGTGCATCAAGAGGTCGAGCGCGATGGCCTCGTTGCCCTCGCTGGTGCCGAAGAAGCGGTTGAGCAAAGCGCCCAGCTGCGGCCCGATTCCCTTGATCGAGCGCAGCGAACGGAACAGCGGATCGAGCAAAACCGGGCGCGGCATGACTATCCACTAAGTCATTCAGGGGCGGGGTGACAGGGCGTTCGGCAGGGCGTAAACAGGCCGCACATCCTCCGAGACCACCCCGCTCATGGCGCCCGAAAAAGCAGCCGGTGAAGATTTGCCTATGCGCCGGCGCCGGGTGCGCTACCGCGCCTGGCACCGCGGCACCAAGGAAATGGACCTCGTGCTGGGGCCATTCGCCGATGCATTCGTCGGGAGCTACGGGGCGAAGGAACTGGACCGGCTCGAGGCCCTTATGGACGAGGAAGATACCGATCTCCTCAAATGGGTGATGGGGCAGGAGCCGGTACCGGCAACCGCCGACGGCGCGTTGCTCGAAGACATCATTGCACACCGATTGAAGACCAGATGACCGAACTCAAACGTCCGACACGTACCATCGTCAATGTGCCCGACGGCATGCAGCCGGTCGTGCTGGCGCGGCTGGTCGAGGAAAGGTTGAAAGAGGCGCCCGATGCTGCCGTTGCCGCCGTATTCGTGGCGCGGGACGGGCGGCGGCTGCAGCGTATGGAGGATGTGCTGCGGGCGATGCTGCCGGGGCATGCGATCCTGACGTTGCCGGCCTGGGACTGCCTGCCCTATGACCGCGTTTCGCCGAACGGCGTGACCATCGCGGCGCGGATGACGACGCTGTCGGCGCTCGCCGATCCGGCGACGAAGGGCGCGATCGTGCTCACGGCCGTCAACTCGCTGATCCAGAAGCTGCCGCCGCGCGATCTCGTGGGCGGCATGCGTTTCTCGGCTGCATCGGGGCAGGTGGTCGACAGCAACCGGCTCATCGAATGGGCGACGCTCAACGGCTATCTGCGCGTGCCGACGGTGCGCGAGACGGGTGAGTATGCGGTGCGCGGCGGGCTGGTCGATTTGTTCCCGGCGAGTTCCGAGACGCCGCTGCGGTTCGACTTCTTCGGCAAGCAGCTCGAGTCGATCCGCACCTTCGATCCCGATAGCCAGCGGACGACGGGGACGCTGAAATCGGTGGCGCTCGCACCGATGAGCGAAGTGCTGCTCAACGAGGACACGATCAAGCGCTTCCGCGCGCGCTACACGGCGGCGTTCGGCGGCAATACGGGCGACGATCCGCTCTACGCGGCGATCAGCTCGGGGCAGCGCTATCCGGGGCATGAGCACTGGCTGCCGTTCTACTACGAACATCTCGATGGGCTGGCCGCTTACACCGGCGATGCGCCGATGGTGTTCGACGACCAGGCGCGCGAGGCGTTCGCCGATCGGCAAACTCAGATCAGGGATTATTACGAGGCACGCGAGACGGCGCGCACGCAGAAGCAGGTCGGGGGTGGCGCGCCGTATAAGCCGCTGTCGCCGACGGAGCTCTATGAAGTCGATGCGCATCCCTATGGGCTGAGCGCGGCACCGGCGATCCAGCTGTCGCCCTTCGCGCTGCCCGATGAGAGCCGGACGGAAGATGCGGCGGGCAGGATCGCGCATAATTTCGCGGCGGAACGGCAGGCGTCGGACGTCAATCTGTTCGAGGCGGTGGTCACGCTGCTGAAGGCCGAGAGCCGCAAGAAGCGGCACACGGTGATTGCCTGCTGGTCGGAGGGCTCGCTCGACCGCATGGCGCAGGTGCTGGGCGATCATGGCCTCAAGCATCCGCGCAAAGCCGCCAACTGGAACGACGCAGTCACCACGGCGCCGGAAACGACGGCGCTGGTCGTGCTGCCGCTCGAGAGTGGGTTCGAGACAGCTGACCTCGTCGTCCTGTCGGAACAGGACATTCTCGGCGAGCGGCTGTTGCGTCCGCAGCGCCGGAAGAAGGCGTCGGACGCACTGACCGAAGCGACGAGCCTCGCGGCGGGCGATCTCGTGGTGCATGTCGATCACGGCATCGGGCGCTTCCTCGGCCTCAGGCAGATCGAGGCGATGGGCGCGCCGCATGACTGCGTCGAGATCCAGTATGCCAACGACACCAAGCTCTATCTGCCGGTCGAGAATATCGAGCTGTTGAGCCGCTACGGCTCGGAGGGCGGCGACGTGATGCTCGACAAGCTGGGCGGCGTCGCCTGGCAGGCGCGCAAGTCCAAGCTCAAGAAGCGCATCCGCGACATGGCCGAGCAACTCGTGCGCATCGCAGCGCAGCGGCTGATGGTTAAGGCGGAACCGGTGGAGCTGGCGAGCAGCGCGTATGACGAATTCGCGGCCCGGTTCCCCTATGACGAGACGGAGGACCAGCTCAACGCGATCGCCGCCGTCTTCGACGATTTGACCTCGGGCAAGGTGATGGACCGGCTGGTCTGCGGCGATGTGGGTTTCGGCAAGACCGAGGTGGCACTGCGTGCGGCGTTCGCGGTGGCAATGGCGGGCAAGCAGGTCGCGGTCGTCGTGCCGACAACGCTTCTGGCGCGGCAGCACTTCAAGACGTTCAAGGAGCGTTTTGCGGGGCTGCCGGTGAGGATCGCACAAGCGTCGCGGCTCGTGACGGCGCCGGAGATGAAGGCGGCAAAGGAGGGCATCGCCGATGGCAGTGTCGACATCATCATCGGCACGCATGCGCTTCTGTCGAAGTCGGTGACGTTCAAGGATCTCGGGCTCGTCATCATCGATGAGGAGCAGCACTTCGGTGTCGGCCACAAGGAGCGGCTGAAAG
>DASZPY010000083.1:0-4367 GCA_035549855.1 Devosia sp.
AGTTTTGCGCCTTGGAAAACGTTTTCGTAAATTGATCCGGAAACGTTTGCGGGTCAACGGGTGGTCGGCGAACGTCTGCGCTACACAGCGGCCTCAGTGCGATCGCGGAAGGGGCATGAGCGGAATTAGGCAGTTGGTTAAGCAGCTCGAATATGTTGATCAGCAGCGTGTCGCATTGTAGGCGCAGTCGTATCTCTGGGTCGCTGCCCGTGTGCCGCTCCGACCCGGTGTCGGCTTTAGCCGCCCTCGGTTGAACAAGCGTTGCGCGGAACCATGAAACCGTGCAGCAGTTATTACCCACGGCCAGTGCGAGTCTTCGGAAAATACAGCCGTCATGAGTGACTTCGACTTCGAGTGCCATGTCATCAATCTCGCGCGTACACCCGAGCGGCTGGAAGAATTTCTTCGTCACAATGCCAAGACAGGCTTGCCGTTCCGGCGATGACGACCAAGGCCGACATTCTCCATTCGATCCGCAACAAATGCCTCGACTGCTCGTGCTTCCAGCCGAGTGGGCGCGGGCACTGAGACGCGAGTAAACGTTAATCGTGGCGCCGGTCCCGGCCAAAATGGCCCCTGCACACGGGCTATTTGGAAACGGCGACGCCGAGGCCGGCACCTAACCTCCAGGCGCTGCCCCCGGCGCGGAAACCTCTCCTGCACACGGGCGGTTTCGATGCGCGTGACCCCATCCGGCGGCGTTCGACGCACGCAGGGGACGGCTGCCGCTCACACCAGCGAGGGCCCGTCGCAGCGTCAGCGGAGGTAGATTGCTGAACATCGTCATATAGTTAGCTACGTACAGACGGCAAACGGTGGTATGGGTTTTGTACAGAAACCGCCGAGTTTGTCGCGATGCAACAAGCCATTGCCTATTACCGCGTTTCGACCGCCAGGCAGGGCCGATCCGGGCTCGGTATCGAGGCCCAGCGGGAGGCGGTCACGCGGTTTGCCTTGGCCGAGGGCTTGGATCTGACCTGCGAGTTCGTCGAGGTGGAGACCGGCAAGGGGGCCGATGCCATCGACAGGCGGCCTCAGTTGGCGGCAGCGCTGGCCGTCGGGCGGCAGAAGAAATGTCCGGTCATTGTCGCCAAGCTCGACCGGTTGTCGCGTGACATGGCCTTCATATCCGGGCTGATGGCCCAGCGGGTGCCCTTCATCGTCGCCGAACTGGGCAAAGATGCAGACCCGTTCATGCTGCATCTCTACGCTGCTCTGGCGGAGAAGGAACGGCGGCTGATTTCGGATCGCACCAAGTCAGCATTGGAGGCCGCGAAGAGGCAGGGAAAACGGCTGGGAAACCCGAATGGGCACGCCGCGTTGGCGATGGCGCGGGTCGCCCAAGTCCAGGCCGCCGATGAATTCGCGCAATCGCTTCGGCCGACGATCTTGTCGCTTCGCAACGCGGGCATTACGAAGCTTCGCGACATCGCCGGTGCGCTAAACCAGCGCGGTGTCCGCACCGTTCGCGGCACGACTTGGCACGTCTCGAACGTCAAGAACCTGATTGATCGGGCCGCCGGTCTCCGCCTTTTATAGGCGGGAAATTCTTGCGATGCCGCCCGCATGCTTGTTGCTCGTCAAGCGAGACATTTGCTTCCGGTGCGTTTCGGCGACACGATCCGAGAGTGATTCCTGCCGCGCGGTCCTTGCGCCACGGTGACGGCATCTCCTGAGCAGCCGGGAAGGCTTTCAAATCGAGTACTGGCCGCTCGACCGGCTGATCCCATTCGCCCGCAATGCTCGGACTCACACCGGATGCGCAGGTCGCCGAGATAGCGGGAAGCATCCGCGCCTTCGGCTTCAGCAATCCGTCGGCCGGGATGGCGACATCATCGCCGGGCATGGGCGCCTGGCTGCGGCCCGCCAGCTGGAACTCTCACGACGAAATCCGTAGCCTCGCCCGCCGGCTCCCGTCGTTCGAACCCGTTGGATTCGCGCGCGGAGCAAAAACGACCTACGTTACTGGGTCCGCTCCGGTCATCCGGGGAATGCCGGCTCAAGAAGTTTCGGGAGATCATCCGAGTGTACCGCAACAAAATCTGTTTAGCTCTTATCGCCGCGATTGCGGTCTCCTCGTCGTCCGGAGCCTACGCGCATACGCCGAACCTGATTTCGCTCAACCTCGCGTGCCGTGTCGTCAATGGTGAGGCGATCACGGTTTCAGCGGCAATGGCGCCTCCCACAACGAACAGCGGGTACCTTCGGTTCAGTTTCAGAAATGGGGGCGCACAAACTTTGATGTACTACTTCCCGCCGGCACAGCTGAACCCCTTCTTTCCGCTCCCGGCCGGTGCATATTCCCTGGCGATCGACTGGGTTACCGTAGGTGCATTGACGATCGTGCCCGGGAGTGGGCGCGCCACCTCCAGCATCAATGTGCCGCCGATCATCCTGACTGCAGGACGGGGTACCGGATGCATGTTCGGAAGCGTTCTCAATGTCCCCGCTCGCCGGCAGGGCAACGCCCTCTAGCGTCCCGCGCGCGCGCCCCGTGCCTCTCGCGGCGGGCCGCTGCCAAACCCAGCGATGTTCTCATCGCGGGGGTCGCCGGACTTGTCGCCGGCGCGATGTCCGTGGCCGCGGGCGAGTATGTGTTGGTCAGTTCGCAGGCCGATACCGCTGGCGGGCCGCTGCCCCGGTACGCGGCCTACCCACCGCGCGAAGAAGGATTGAGGTACGGTCATGCTTGCCACGATTTCGCAACTGGCAATCGGGATCACCGATCTCGCCGCTGCCTTTCTCTTTCTCTACGGCCTCAAGCGGATGTCGTCGCCGGTGACGGCGCCCTCGGGCATCTTCGTCGCCGGCATCGGCATGCTCGTCGCGATCGTGGCGAGCTTTCTCTACGTCTTCAGCGTCAGTGAAGCGGCTAGGCCGTTCCTGCCGGTCAAAGTCGGTCTCGCCGTCGTGGCCCTGGTCATCGGCGGAGGCGCCGCCTGGTGGAGTGGCAAGAAGGTCGCGATGACGTCCATGCCGCAGATGGTGGCGCTCTATGCAGATGGTGGCGCTCTATAACGGCATGGGTGTCGTAGCGGACGCACAGCGGATGTCCGCAAGACGGCCCTGTTCGCGAGCGGGCTGACGAAATCGCCGAGCGTTTCGGAAGGCAGTTGACCCCATACGGCGTCAGCAGAAGGCCGCCTGGTGGCGATACCCGCGGACTCAGGGACGGCGGTCTCGGGTGCGCACATGCCGGCGCAGAACCTCGATGGTCGCCCGCAGCGCGGGATTGCGGTTATCGGGTCGCCACGCGGCGAGGAGTTCGACGGAATCCTCCTGCAGGTGATCGATCGGAAGGAGGCGTACGCCTTTGAAATGGAGGGCGCGCGCCGCTTCCGGAACCAATGCGATGCCCATGCCCGCTTGGACCAACGCCAGAACGGTATGTACCTGTGAAACCATCTGGGCGTGGTTCGGCACGATGCCAGCGCGATCGAAAACCTTCCCGGTGAGATTGTGGAAATACCTTCCCTCGAAGGGGGCATAGGAGACGATTCGCTCGCCAGCGAGATCGCGCACAGACACGGCATCGCGTGACGCCAGATCGTGCGTTTGCGGCACCGCGACTATCAGTCTCTCACGGTGGACGCAGAGGGTCTCGAAAACGAGCGGATCAACGGGCGCCCTCAGGAACGCGAGGTCCAGGCCCCCTGCATCGAGGGCGTCGAGTTGCTCGGTACTGACATTTTCGCGCAGCAGGAAGTCGACATCGGGAAACGTGCGGGTCAGCCGCTTCAGAAACGTAGGAAGAAACTCGTAGCCCGACGTGGCCGTAAATCCGATCATGACCGGACCGGCGGCGCCGGCGTCGATCCTCTTGACCGAACGGGCGGCGTTTTCGGCAAGGCGCAGGATGCGCTGGGCCTCGGTGAGGAACCCGGCCCCGGCGGGGGTCAGCTCGACCCGGCGATTGGTCCGGTTCAGCAGCTTTACGCCAAGGATTTCCTCCAGCCGCTGAATGCGGCGGCTGAGCGGGGGCTGGGTCATGTGAAGACGGGCCGCCGCCCTGCCGAAATGCAGTTCCTCGGCAAGGGCGATGAACGAGCGCAACTGAACCAATTCGAACAACGATGCTCTCCCGATATCAATTCATGCGAAGAATAGCTTAGACCGGTATCAATCGGTTCGCTATCGTCGCAGCAAGCGTCGGGCAGCAGGCCTCCTGCCCGATACCGGTGGGCCACGCGTTCAAGGACAGAGGCATGGCGGGGACGTCTCCTTCAGAACTGGCGAAGAAGCTCGCCGCCGGCCTTCTTTCCTTTCCGGTAACGCATTTCCGCGGCGACTTGTCGCTCGACGAGACCGGCTACCGCGCCCACATCGACTGGTTGCTCGACCATCGGCCGGCCGGGCTCTTCGCCCCC
>DASZPY010000084.1:0-19683 GCA_035549855.1 Devosia sp.
GCGCTTCGCGAGGAGAGCGCCTATCGTGTGCTCACCATTGCGGGCGCGGCACTGATGTTCGTGCAGTTCCGCGATACCGCCGACTGGGGGCTGCTGTGGTTCACGCCACGCTGGCTGCAATGGGTCTTGCTCGGTGTCGAGATCGCCGGCCTCACTTTCACCTGGTGGGCGCGGCTGCATCTGGGCACGCTGTGGTCCGCGCGCGTGACGCGCAAGGACGACCACCGCATCGTCGATAGTGGACCCTATGGCATCGTGCGGCACCCGATCTATACCGGGCTCATCGTGGCCCTGATCGCAACGGTGCTGGCCTTTGCCGGCCCGATCAACATTGCGGGCTGCGCCATCCTCATCGTCTCGTTCGTGCTCAAGGCGCGGCTCGAGGAACGCTTCCTCAAGCAGGAGCTTGGTGCCGAGGCATACGAATCCTATCAGCGCCGCGTGCCCATGCTGGTGCCGTTCTGGCCGATGGGTGGGCGCTAAATCTCCGGTCCCTCGACCCGGTTGATTTCCGGCTCGCCCCGGCGGGCGCGAAACTCGGCCCAGCGCCCGGAAATGCGGGCCTGCGCACCATCCGAGAAGATAGTACCAACGCCGGCGATCACCAGCAGGACGAGGCCGGCATAGCCGATGGCGTCCGGGGTCTCACGGAAGAAGATCGCGCCAAGGGCGACGGCCCAAAGGATTTGCACATACTGGGTTGGACCGATGTGGCTGGCGGGTGCACGCTGCATCGCGCGGATCACCAGAATCTGCGCGGCACCGCCGATGAGTCCGATGACGGCGAGGCGAAAGACTTCATCCCAGCTGAGCATGACGAAGCTGCTCAGCATCAGGGCGCCGCACGCCAGCAGCTGGTAGGCGCCATTGAAGGCGATGATGCTCGTCTGGCGTTCGCTGTTGGAAATGAGGCGAAGGGCGATGTTGGCGCCGGCGGCGAGGATCGCGCAGGAAATCGCCGCGACATGGCCGAGCCCGATGTCGCGAAAGCCCGGGCGCACGACAATCAGCACGCCGATGAAGCTCGCCACGATCAGCACCCAGCGGAGAGGAACCACCTTCTCTCGCAGGATCACGAAAGAGAGGAAGGTGAGAAAGAGCGGCGCGAGGAAGGCGAGCGAATAGGTTTCCGCGAAAGGTATCCGCGTTACCGCAAAGGTGAAGCACAGCGAGGCCGCCGTGTAGAGCAGCGCCCGCACGTTCATCAGCACAGGATGCCTAAGCTTGACGATGTCGCCCCATCTCTCGCCCGGCTGCCGCGCGAAGGGCAGTGCGACCAGGCTGAAGATATTGAGCACGAAGCTGATCTCGAACACCGACATTGCGCTGCCGGTGAAGGTCTTGGTGATCGCGTCGCCAATGGCGTAGAGCGAGTAGGACAGAAGCGCGAGGAGGACGCCGGCGGGCATCGGGAACATCCTGAAAGAACGCCCGAGCCTCTATCCGAGTGGCATAGCGGTGTCGATGGTGCGAAGTCGCCACCGCGCTGCGTTCGGTCCTTTGTCCGTCAGTCTGGACTGAGCGGACCGCCTAGCAGCGTCATGTCGTGACGCGCGAACACTTCGGCGATGGCTTGGCGGTCCGGCTTTTCACCCCGCGCCACCGGGCCCAGTTCCTGGTAGAATCTGTGTCCACCTCCCGGCACGTAAACCACGATAATTTCGGCAGGCTCGCCTGTCAGGTTCAGGAAGGCATGCGGGAGCTTCGCTGGCAGATAGGCGAAGCCGCCTTCTTCCAGGACGTGTGTTTCGTCGCCGACGCGGACCTTGAAGCGTCCCTTGAGGACGTGGATCGTCTCTTCCTGAATGTGGTGGACATGAAGCGGGGGGCCGCCATGCGGTGCTACCTCCACGATGAAATAATCGAAGAGGCCGCCTGTCTCTTCGCCATTGAGCTTGAAGATCAGGTCGCGGCCGGGTCCGGATTGCAGACGCAGGCCGTCAGACGGGCCGAGGAATTTCGGCCTTAGCGCTGCGCCTTCGTCGCGGTCGAGGATATTGTCCATCGTGCTCTCCCTTGCTCGGTTCGGACCGCCAAGTGATCGCAGCACCACCTCGTCATGTGCTACAGCAAAGGCCGTGGGCCGGGTTTTCAATTCTGAAACGCCATGGAATGGGACGATCTCAAGCATTTCCTTGCCGTCGCGCGCTCGGGTAGCCTGAGGGACGCCTCGCGCGCACTCAAGACCAGTGCGGCAACCGTCGGCCGCCATGTCGAGGCGCTGGAAACGCGCCTTGGGGCACGGCTCTTCGAACATCGCAGCACGGGCTACGTGCTCACCGATGTTGGCCGCTCCGTGATGGTACGCGCCGAAGAAGCAGAGACGGCGGTACTTGCGGTCGAGCGCCAGGTGCTGGGAACGGACACCCGAGCCGCCGGCAAGGTCAGGGTTGCCACGACCGAGGACATTTCGAGCATGGTCATCCTCCCGGCGGTGCCCGCTTTTCGCGCGAAACATCCGGGCATTGCGATTGAGATCATAGCGCGGATCGATCTTTCCAACCTGACACGGCGCGATGCCGACGTCGCCCTGCGCACGGTTCGTCCCGAGAAAGGAGATCTGTTGATGCGACGGGTCGGACGGGTGGACCTGGCAGTCTATTGTTCGCGCGCCTATGCGGAGGTGAGGGGCCTCGGCGCCGGCTTCAGCGACTTCTCCAAGGTCGAGATCATCACCTGGGTCGAGGAGATGGCGACTTTGCGCGGTGGCTCGTGGCTTGCTGAGCGGGCGCACAACTCCGATGTGTCCATCCGGGTCAACAGCACGCGCATGTTGTTCGATGCCTGCCGCGCCGGCCTGGGAGTCGCTGTTCTTCCCTGCTTTGGCGCCGATCGCGAGCCGGACTTGGTCTGCCTGTTGCCGCCGGAAGACGTGCTGTCCGTGGACGCGTTCGTGGTGATGCACCGCGATCTCGCACAGACGGCTCGCGTCCGCGTCGTCGCAGACTTCCTTGCGTCACTGGGACCGCTATTGGGGCGCCAGGGGCGAATGCCCGAGCGGACTTCCGCCGAGGATGACTGGCACTAGGCTCGCCTCGCACTCCATTCCGCGAGCACGATGCCGATGGCGATGAGGATGCCGGCGATGAGGTGGAAGCTCTCCAGCCTTTCGCCGAGAAGCAAGACCGAGCCGACGGCGCCGAAGAGCGGGATCAGATTGATGAAGAGGCTGGCGCGGTTGGCGCCGATCAACTCGACGCCGCGGACATAGAACATCTGGCTGATGAGGGAGGGAAAGATCATCGTGTAGATCACGATGATCCAGCCGAGCGGCGTGATCGTGGGCAGGCCGGCAATGAACGCCGCTGGGCCGCCGCCGAGCGTCAGCTGGAACACGATCGAGGCCAGAGCGGCGCCGGTGAAGCTCGCGGCGAGGAAACTTCGCCAATTGCTCTGCGGCCGCCAGCGCAGGCCGATCGAATAGATCGCGTAAGCGAGACAGGCGATCAGTACGAGCATGTCGCCGAAATTGATGTCGAGCGTGAGGATGCGCGCGAGATTGCCGTGCGTCGCCGTGAGTCCGACGCCGATGATCGAGACCGCGACGCCGGCCAGTTGCAGCGGCCGGACGCGGGTGCCGAACATCAGGAAGCCGATCAGCATGACGAAGATGTTGATGGTCACCTGCTCGAGTCCGATATTGATGCCGGACGTATAATGTGCGGCCACGTAGTTGAGGCCGTTGAAGGTGGCGTAGCCAACAGCGCCGTAGAAGAGATAGAGCCCCCAATTGGCGCGGATGGTCGTCCAGTCCTCGCGCAGCGGACGGATGGCGAAGGGCAGCAGCATCAAGAGCGAACCGCCCCAGCGCAGCACCATCAGCGCATAAGGATCGATCTGGCCTACCGCCGCCTTCCCCGCCACGACATTGCCGCCCCAGAACAGATTGCAGAGCACCAGCAGCACATAGGGTTGGCCCATGAGGCGCTCGGCGAGGCTTGACGATTTTGGCTGGGACATCATGGGACTTGCGGGCAGGGATTGCCCGACTTATCAGCTATCGCCCAATGGTCAAACCCGGCCAGGCGGCGGGGGAGCGACAAGTCCTGAAATGGCAAATGTAATCGTCGTCGGCAGCCAGTGGGGTGACGAGGGCAAGGGCAAGATCGTCGACTGGCTGAGCGAGCGCGCCGATGTGGTGGTGCGCTATCAGGGCGGGCACAATGCCGGCCATACGCTGGTCATCGGTGGGGTGAGCTACAAGCTCGCCCTGCTGCCCTCGGGCGTGGTGCGCGGCAAGTTCAGCGTCATCGGCAATGGTGTCGTCGTCGATCCGCATCACTTCGTCGCCGAGGTCGACAAGCTCGCGGGGCAGGGTGTGAAGGTCACGCCCGAGATCCTCCGCATCGCCGACAATGCGCCGCTCATTCTCAGCCTCCATCGCGAGCTTGATGCGGCGCGCGAAAATGCAAACTCGGGACTGCGTATCGGAACGACCAAGCGTGGCATCGGTCCGGCCTATGAAGACAAGGTCGGACGCCGTGCCATCCGCGTGTGCGACCTTGCCGAGCCCGCCACGCTGATGAGCAAGATCGAGCGGCTGCTCGCGCATCACAATGCGCTGCGCCGCGGCATGGGCATGGAAGAGGTCGATGCCGGTGCGATCCATGCCGAGCTCACCGAAGTCGCCGACAAGATCCTGCCCTATGTCGGACAGGTCTGGCGGCTGCTCGACGAGAAGCGCCGAAGCGGCGCGCGCATCCTGTTCGAGGGCGCGCAGGGTGCGCTGCTCGACAATGATCACGGCACCTATCCGTTCGTCACCTCATCCAACACCGTCGCCGGGCAGGCCGCGGCGGGGTCCGGCCTGGGGCCCACAGCGATCGGCTATGTTCTCGGAATCACCAAGGCCTACACCACCCGCGTCGGGGAGGGGCCGTTCCCCTGCGAGCTTGACGACGAGATCGGCCGGCACCTGTCGACGGTCGGAAAAGAGGTCGGGGTGAACACCGGCCGGCCCCGGCGCTGCGGCTGGTTCGACGCGGTTCTGGTCCGCCAGACAGTCAGGACATCCGGCATTACCGGCATCGCGTTAACCAAGCTGGACGTGCTGGATGGGCTCAAAGAGATCAAAGTTTGTGTCGGCTATGAGCTTGACGGACAAAAAATTGACTACTTGCCAGCCTCAATGGGAGCCCAGGCGGCCGTAAAGCCGATCTACGAATCTCTTGAGGGGTGGTCAGAAACAACAGCCGGGGCACGGAGCTGGGCAGAGTTGCCGGCTCAAGCCGTCAAGTACGTCCGATATATCGAGGAGCTGATTGGGGCGCCGGTGGCCATGTTATCCACCAGTCCTGAGCGCCTTGACACCATCCTTGTGCAAGACCCGTTCCAAGACTGATGTTTTTTGGTTACAAGATGCACGCAAATCGAGCGTAAGTAGCGAATGGCCGATTACAAAGAGCTGTTGCGCCGGGCCGTAGAAGCCCTGCCCGAGAATAATGGAGCGGCGCGGCGGGCCGTATATGAGAAGGCTCGCGCGGCTCTGGTCGGCCAGCTCAGGGCCATCAATCCGCCGCTCGCCGCCCGCGACATAACCACACATAGATTGCAGCTCGAAGACTGCATCCGGCAGGTCGAGCAGGCCGCCAGCGAGGCGGTGATCGCCAATATCGGGCAGGAGCCGCCCCCGCCGCCGCCAAAACCGGTGGCCGCCGAGGCGCCCAAGCCCGCTCCGCAGCCAAAGGCTGCTCCGACACCACAGCCGCAGCAGGCCCCCAGGCCGCATCTCAACGGCAAGGCGGCGACTCCGCCGCCGGCCGCGGCCAAAGGTCCGGCAAAATCCGGCTCGATCGAAGACATCATCGCCGCCGCCGAGCGCGACCGGCAGTCGGCACCGCCTCCCTCCGTCGAGGCCAAGCCGCCCGAGATCAAAGCGCGGCCGCCTAAATCGCAGCCCGTGCTGGTCGCCAGGAACCCGGAACCCGAGGACGAAGGCCATGTGCCGCCGGTCCGTCCAGCGCAGCGCCAGTCGAACCGCCCCCTGCCGTCCATCGTGGCGCGGGCAGAGGCGGTCAAGAACCGTCCGCTGACGCCTATCGAAGGTGGGCGTGGCCGCCAGACGGTCGAGCCGCGCCGCGACAGCCGCGGGGCCGTTGCCGCACGCAATCTCGATCCCTACGAAGAGACGCAGGAATTCGAGGCCATGTCGGCCGTGCGCGAAGTCGAGGTCGAGCCGCAACCGGCCGATCCGCAGGGCGCCATCGACCGCGCCATCGCGACGCTCGACCGCGAGGCCCGTGGCGATGCCGAGCCGCCTGTCGATGAGAGCTATGACGACGAGCCGATGCCGGCTTTGCCGCCGCGCCGCAACGGCAAGGTGATGAACGGGCTTGCCGCCCTGCGCGAGGACATGCCGCCGATGCGCAATGGCCGCGCCGGCGCGCCCAAGCCGGCCCACCAGTTCGCAACTTCCGCCCGTACCCGCAACGATTACGCACCGTCCCGCTCGGCGGCGCGCGAGCGCGGCGGCATGGGCGCCGTGTCGATCTTCCTGATCGTCTTCGTGCTGTTGCTGCTGGGCGCCGGCGGTGCCGGCTTCTGGGCCTGGCAGGAAGGCTATCTCAATCTGGATGCGATGTTCGGCAAGGGCCAGCCGGCCGTGGTCGAGACCGCAACGGCGCAGCCCCTGGCGGCGACGCCAGGCCCCGGCAACACCGAAGCCGCTCCGGCGACGACGCAGCCCTCGACCGAGCTCAAATCGGAAGACCGCCTCGCGGCCGCTCCGGTGACCACCGCCGAGCCGAGCGCGGCGCTGGCCCTGCAGACGCCTGCGCCCGCGGCCAATGACCGGCTCGGTGGCGATACCTCGGCGTCGGAGGCTGCGGTTGCCGCGATCGACCCCGCCACGACCGCCGGCAGCCAGTCGCTGCTGCTCGAAGCTTCGGACAAGGGCACCACCGGCGCCGTTCCCTTCTCGGGCACGGTGGAGTGGAGCAAGGGTGTCGATGAAACCGGCCTGCCCACGCTTATCGGCAAGGCGAACATTCCGGCGCGCAATCTTCAGGTCGACGTGCTGATCCGCAAGAATTCGGACCCGAGCCTTCCGGCCAGCCATCTGATGGAAGTCAATTTCACCGTCAATGACGGCTTCCTCGGCGGCTCCATCGCGGGCCTGCCCGGCGTGCTGCTCAAGAACGAAGAGCTCGTGCAGGGCTCACCGCTCGTGGGTGCCTCGGCGCGTGTTGTCGGCAACTCGTTCCTCTTCGCGCTGAGTGCCACGCCGGAGGACAGCAACGCCAATGTGACGCTGCTGACCTCGCGCAAATGGATCGACCTTGCCCTGATCTATGCGACCGGCAAGCGCGCCATCATCACGCTCGAAAAGGATGCGGCGGCGCAGAAGATGTTCACGGAGGTCTTCGCGGCCTGGGGCCAGAAGACGACCGCTAGCGGCTGAGTTCCAACTCGCCGTTCTCGAGCAGATAGACGCGTTGCGCGATCGCCGCGATGTCGTCGGCATGATGGGTCACCAGCAGGGTGGCCCATTTGTGTTTCTGCGTCAGCGACAGGACCAGTTCGCGCGTTGTGGCGCGGGTCTCATCGTCGAGCGCCGAGAAGGGTTCGTCCAGCAGCAGCACCGGCCGGTTCCGCAGCAGCGTACGCGCCAGTGCGACGCGCTGCTTCTGCCCGCCCGACAGGGTCGAGGCCCTCTGTCCGCCCATACCGGCAAGGCCGACCTCCGTAAGCGCGGCGCCCACGCGGTCGGCATCGGCCCGAGGCAGGCCCAGCGCGACGTTGCGCGCCGCCGAGAGATGCTCGAACAGCGTTTCCGACTGGAACAGGATCGATACCGGACGCGTCTCGGGCGGCAGCGTCGTCACGTCGCTACCATCGATGCGGATCGTGCCCGATGCCGGTGTCAGGAACCCCGCAATCAGATCGAGCAGCGTCGATTTGCCCGAGCCGCTCTGGCCGCGGATTGCGGTCACCTCGCCGGCCATCGCGTCCATGGTGAAGCGATATTCCGATGACGCGCCGGGGTAGGCGAAGCGGACTGCGTCAAGCGCGAGCACGGCCAAGCCTTTCGAACAGGCGCGGGATCAGCACGAAGGCCGCGATGGTGAGCACCAGCATCAATGCGGCGACCGCCGCCGCATCATTGGTGCGGTAGGCGCCGAGCGCGCGCAGCATGTAGAGCGGCAGCGTCACGAAATCCTGCGTGCCGAACAGCGCAATCACGCCCAGATCGCCGAGCGAGAAGCAGAAGGCAAGCGCGACCACGATGCCGATATCGCCGGCGAGTATTGGCCATTCGATCTCCCGGAACTGCCGCGCGCCCGAGAGCCCGATCGATCGCATGAGCTTGCCGCGCGACCGCACGATCGCGTCGAAGGCCGGGCCCAGCGTCGCGAGCGCAAAGGGCAATGCAAGGAGCGCATTGGCGACGATGACGACGAGCGGAGCGGCCGTTTCGGGCGCGATGCCGAGTTCGCGCACGAACAGGAATGCGCCGAGCGAGAGCGCGACGGCCGGCACGGCGAGATAGGCATACGCCGGTACGCCAACCGCGATCCGGAACCAGCGAAGACTGCTCGCGGCGCGCGATGCAGCGACGGCAAGCGAGAGCACGAGGGCCAGAACGGCCGAAGCCGTCGCGATGCCGAGCGATGTCAATATCGCATTCCAGAAGCTCGCGCTGGCGGCAAGCGACAATGCGCCGGTAAGTCCATCGCCGAGGACAGCGACGAGCGGGAGGCCGAAGCCGAGGAGGCACAACACGAGGACAAACCACTGTCCTGAGCGCGCAGCAATGGAGTCGCACCAATGCATTGCCGCCGGCTGCGACAGGCTCGTGGGAATTGGCGAGAAGGCAGAGCTGAGAAGAATGATCGCAGCGCAGACGGCGATCTGCGCGAGCGCGAGCGTGACCGCAGCGTTGAGATCGAAATCGAGTCGTACTGCGGAGTAGATCGCGACTTCGAGCGTCTGTACCGCTGGTCCCCCACCAAGCAGCAGCACGATGGGGAAGCTGGTGAAGGCGAGAAGGAAGATGACCGCGCCCAGCCCCGGCAGCGTTCCGCGCATCGCTGGCCAGTCGATGATGGTAAAGCGTTGCCACCCTGAGAGCGCGAGACTTTGGCCCGTCTTCAGTCGGGCCTCGGGGAGCGCATCGAGTCGGGCCAAAAGGATGCGCGCGGCGAAGGCACCGTCGAGGATGATATGCGCAGCAACGACGCCGCCGAGGCCGAAGATAGAAATATCGAGCGGTGCACCGAAGAGGGCGTCGCTCGACCGGCTCAGCCACCCATTGCGGCCCCACACGCTCAGAAGCCCGAAGGCAACGATGAGGCCGGGCGTGACGATGGCCGACGCAAAGAGTCCAACGACGAGATTGCGTCCGGGAAAGCGCAGGCGGTTGAGCGCCCAAGCGAGCGCAATGCCGACGATCAGCGAGAACAGGGTCGAGAGTGTCGCCTGCGCTGTCGTGATCCAGAGCAGATAGCCAAGGTCGTAGCGTGCCGCCGCAAGAGGCGGCTGCGATGCCGCCGCACCGACAATGGCGCTGAACAGCACAGCAATCAGCGCTGCCACCGCGAGTGCCACGGCCGCTCCGGAGACGATCCGGAGCGGTCGATAGGGCAGGGTGGGATCAGCGGATGGCAGCCAAGGCTTCATCGATCCATGCCGATTTGTTGGCGGTGATCTCGGCTTCATCGAGGTTCAGCACTTTTTCCGGCGCTGTGCCGAACGCGTCGGGGAGCGCGGTGCCGAGCGTGACCGGATACATCCAGTTGGTCGTCGCGATGATGGCCTGGGCCTCCGGTGTCACGAGCCAGCTCAGGAACTGCGCGGCCAACTCCTTGTTCGGCGAGCTCTTGAGGATGCCGGCGATTTCGGTCTGCGGGTAGTGGCCCTCGCTGAAGATCGCGGCGCCGTAATTGGGATCGCTCTCGGCGACGGCGTGATAGGCCGGTGAGGTTGTATAGCTCAGCACCATGTCGGCCTCGCCTTTGAGAAACAGGCTGTACGCGTCGGACCAGCCGCGCGCCATGGTGACGATGTGGGGTTTTAGGCCCTTCCATATTTCCGGTGCACGCTCCCCGTAGGCGGCCTTGATCCAGAGCACGAGGCCGAGACCGGGGGTATCGGAGCGCGGATCTTCCAGCACGATCTTGAAGCTCTCCGGCACGGCGATCAGCGCCTCGAACGAGTCCGGCGGATTGGCTACTTTCCGCTTGTCGTAGACGAAGGCGAAGTAGCCCTGATCCACCGGCGAGAAGTCCGGATCGGCCCAGGGAATGACGGTGCGCGGAAAATGGAGGCCATGAGCCTCGAACAGGCCGGTTGCGCGCGCCTCACCGGCAATCGAGGTGTCGAGCCCGAGAACGATGTCGGCGCCGGTCGTCGCGCCTTCGAGCTGCACGCGCCGCAGGGCGCCAATGGAACTATCGGCGGCAACGAAGCTTATGGTGCAGCCGCAAATCTTCTCGAAGCCCGTCTTGAGCTGCGGCCCCGGGCCCCATTCGGCGGCAAAGGCATCGTAGGTGTAGATGGTGAGCGTCGGGCTCTGTGCCGCTGCAGATGCAACAGACATCAGGACCGCAAGCGCGAAAGCGATAGACCGAAACATGGCCGTTCCTTCTCTTGCGGCCATGTGTGGGAAAGCAAATGGTCGGACGCCACAGAGCGCCCTTGCCATCTCGAACTTCCTCCGCCAGCATGACCTGGTTCAGGTTCAATGGGTTTTTCTCAGTTCGGTTTCCCGAACACCCCAGCGAGACGGCTGACACATAGATCGAGTGAACGCCCCGTGCAAGAGCGCGCGCAGAACCCCGCAGAAATCATCAGTTTTGCCGGCCTTTGCGTGATTGTCGGCGGCGGCGCCGTGGATATCGAGCTGCTGCGCGAGCTTTATCTGCAGGGTGGGCATCTGGTCGGCGCCGATGGCGGCGCGGATGCAATCGTCGCGGCCGGCCTCAAGCCCGAGGCGATCATCGGCGATTTCGACTCGCTCGAAAATCCGATGAGCTGGCTCGGCCGCACCCGGCTCATCACCATCGCCGAGCAGGAAACGACGGATTTTGAAAAGGCGCTCTACTCGACCCGCGCGCCGGTCACCGTGGCACTCGGTATGACGGGCAAGCGGTTCGATCACACCCTCGCGGCGCTCGATGCCGTTGCGCGTCAGGCGGTCGGCCGTCCGATCATTCTCGTCGACGAAGCCGACATCGCCATCGCGATGTCAGGGGCGTTCTCATTCGCTGTCGAACCGCGGGAGCGTGTCTCCGTGCATCCGCTCGTTCCCATTCGCTTCCGCAAATCCGAAGGGCTCAAATATCCGCTCGATGGATTGAAGATGGCGCCGGGCGAGCGCACCGGCACTTCAAATGAAGCGACGACCGGGCCGTTTTCGATCGAGCCAGATCCCCGCGGCCATCCGCCGGCCTGGATGCTGATCCTCGACCGGCGGCACGTCTTTAGCGTGATCGACGCGCTGCTGGTACGTAAAGCGTAGCTTTACACGCTACGATGCGCCTGCTAGTATCGTCACATGGAAATCGGCTCAGTGCGTCACAGGGGCCTTAGGCGTCTTCTCGAAAGAGAGGATGTCTCGGGTCTTCCGGCCGCCTATGTCGACAAGATCATCAAGATGCTGTCGTTCTTGCAGGAAGCAAAGGGACCGGGAGAACTGCGATCGGTTCCAATCTGGAAGGTCCATACCCTTTCGGGTGATCGAAAGGGTGTGTGGTCGCTTCATGTTTCGCCAAATTGGCGGCTGACATTCGCGATTGATCCCGAAACGTTCGAGATCGTTGATCTCGACCTAGAGGACTATCATTAGGAGCAGATATGTCTTTTCGCCTCTCCAACCCTTCCCATCCAGGCGATTTCCTGCGGACGGAAATTGTTGGACCTCTGGGACTGTCGGTTACCGCCGCCGCAAAGGTTCTCGGCGTGACCCGGCCGGCGCTGTCAAGCCTGCTCAATGGGCGTTCCGCCCTCTCGACCGAAATGGCGTTGAGGGTCGAGAAGGCATTCGGCGTGTCGATGGACACGCTCGTTCGCATGCAGACCGCATATGACATCGCCGCGCAGCGGCGCCGCGCGGCGGACGTAAAAGTTCGGCCGTTCCGGAAGGAAGTGGCCTAGGCCCGCTCTTGTTCGCGGGCCTTTTCGCGGGCGGCGTGGGTCACCGCTTCCTGCACCTTCTCGAAGGCACGGACCTCGATCTGGCGGATGCGCTCGCGGCTCACATTGTATTGCTGTGCGAGTTCCTCGAGCGTCGCGGGGTCGTCCTTCAAGCGGCGGGCCTGGAAGATCGCCTTTTCGCGCTCGTTGAGCTCGCCCATGGCGCTGCCAAGCATCTGCATGCGCTCGTCATACTCTTCGGTATTGCCGAGCGTGGTTTCCTGGTCAGGCGTGTCATCGACCAGCCAGTCCTGCCATTCGGACGTGCCCTCGTCGGCGCGCATCGGTGCGTTGAGCGAGGCGTCGCCCGAGAGGCGCTGGTTCATCGAGACGACGTCGTCCTCGCTGACGTGCAGCGTGGTCGCGATCTGCTTGATCTGGTCTGGATGCAGATTGCCGTCGTCGAGCGCGGCGATCTGGCCTTTCACCTTGCGCAAATTGAAGAACAGCCGCTTCTGCGCGGCGGTCGTGCCGATCTTCACCAGCGACCACGAGCGCAGCACATATTCTTGGATAGCGGCGCGGATCCACCACATGGCGTAGGTCGCGAGGCGGAAGCCCTTGTCGGGCTCGAAGCGCTTGACTGCATGCATCAGGCCGACATTGCCCTCCGAGATCACCTCGGAAATGGGCAGGCCATAGCCGCGATAGCCCATGGCGATCTTGGCCACGAGCCGCAGATGCGACGTGATGAGCTTCTGCGCCGCGGCAGGATCCTCATGTTCCTTGTAGCGCTTGGCGAGCATGAATTCTTCGTCCGGCTCCAGCATCGGAAACTTCCGGATTTCCTGGAGATACCGGGAAAGGCCCCCTTCGGCGGAGAGGACCGGCAGATTGGACTGGGCCAAATTGCACCCCCTTGTGTGTTCCCCCTGAGCGGCGGGAAATCTCCCCGGGCATCCAAAATGGCAGACCGAGGGAGATAGGCTCTATATAGGTCGAAATCGGGCCTTGGTAAGACCTCATATCGTCTTTTTACGATGGAGTAACGAGCCGGGCGCCAAAGAGTTTCGCCTAGCGCGCAAAAGCCTTGTCGAAGGGTTCCAGCGCCTCCGCCAACAGCTGCAAATCCGGCGGGAGCGGGGCCTCGAAGCTCATTTCCTCCCCGGTCTCGGGATGCTCGAAGCCCAGCTCCGCCGCATGCAGCGCCTGGCGCCCCAAAGCGCGCACCGCGCCCTGCACATTCTCGGGCAAACGGTTGGCCTTTGTGGCGTAGCCCGACGCATAGAGCGGGTCGCCAACCAGCGGATGCCCGATATGGGCCATGTGGACGCGGATCTGGTGCGTTCTGCCGGTTTCGAGTTCACAGCGGATGCGGGTGATGTCCCATCCTTCGCCGCCATAGCGCGCCTCGACGGCAAAATGGGTGATCGCTTCGCGGCCGTCCTTGCGCACCGCCTGTTTCAGGCGGTTCACCGCGTCGCGGCCGATGGGCGCGTCCACCGTCCCTCGACCCTGCTCGGTCGCGCCCCAAGTGAAAGCGACATAGGCGCGGTGGAGCGGTCCCGTCCGGCCGTGATCGGCGAACTGCGCCGCGAGGTGGTTGTGGGCGGCGTCGGTCTTGGCCGCCACCATCACCCCTGACGTGTCCTTGTCGAGCCGGTGGACGATGCCGGGCCGCTTAATCCCGCCGATCCCCTTGAGGCTGTCCCCGCAATGGTAGAGCAGGGCGTTGACCAGCGTGCCATGCGGGCTGCCGGGGGCAGGATGGACGACCATTCCCACCGGCTTGTTGATGACGATCAGCGCATCGTCCTCGTAGAGCACGTCGAGCGGGATGTTCTCTGGCTGAGGGTCCGGCTCGCCCGGGGGCGGCGCGATCAGGCTCAGTGCGTCGCCCTCGCGCACCTTGGTGCGGGGTTCGTTCGCGACCTCCCCATTGATCGAAGCCGCGCCGGTCAGTATCAGGGCCTTGATGCGGTTGCGCGAGAAGGCGGGGAAGGCCTTGGCGAGCACGGCATCGAGGCGGCCGCCGCCATCGGCGATCGTCTCGTATCCCTGTTCCTCCCCATCGAGAGCCTGCATGAGCGATCCTGACAAGAACGGCGCCGAACTCACACCCGAGGCGCGCATGATTATCGGGCGCGCCCGGACCTCGTTCCTGTTCACGATCGGGCTGCTGATGGTGGGGTTTATCGTCGTCGCGGGGGCGCTTGTCTATCGCTCATCGCAGAGCACGGGCGCCGCCACCAAGACCAATGAATATGGCCTCGCCTCGATCAGCATCCCGGCGGGTGCCGAAGTGATCTCCACCAGCGCCTCGGAAGGACTGGTCACCGTCACGTTCAGCCAAGCCGGCGCGACACGCGTCCGCATCTATGATGGCCGCAGCGGCGGGCTGGTGCGCGAGTTTCCGATCGAGAGCGAGTAGGGCTGCGAGGTTATCGAAGCCGCATTCGGCAACTTGACGTGAGTCAAGGGGCGCGAGTCGCCGACATGTGACCTCATGATCGACGCCACGGTCGGCAACGCGGTCCGAATATGTTCGCATTTAGGAAGATCGTTTCTGCATTTGCGCTGTCCCTCGTCCTGTCCTGCGGATGGGTTGGTTTGTCCGTGGCCGAGAAGATGCAGGCCCTGCCTCCGGACGTGCAGGAGGCCATGCAGAACGATGACTACGCCAAGCTCTACGAACTCATCGTGCCGCTTGCCGAACGGGGAGGCGATCTGGCGCAAAGCCTGCTCGGGGTCTTGTATGAGAACGGCATCGGCGTGTCCAAGGACATGGCCAAGGCGATTGAGTGGTATCGCAAAGCGGGTGAGCAAGGAGACCTGCGCTCGCAAATGAATTTGGGCGACATCTACCGCGCCGGTCGCGACGTCGCTCAGGACAAGGTGCAGGCGAAGCTGTGGTACACGCGCGCAGCAGAGCAGGGTAACATTGGCGCGGAGCAGATGCTGGCGCGTTTCCTGCATGATGAGGGCGATGAGCTTGGTGCTGTGCCGTGGCTCCGGAAGTTGACAGAAGCCGGCGATGACGATGGAAGGAGTCGCCTCAATGGGATTGTGCTCTCACCTCGTGCCGAAGCGAAGCCCGCCTTCTGCTATGTCGAGACCGAAGGCGCCCGAGTCATGTTTCCTATGATTCCCACCGAGCAAGGCGGCCTGGCGATGATCATGCATGCCCAGGCGGGTTGCGGGATGCGGGTCGGTTGGGACGTGAAGAGCGGATACCAGAAGCCGGCGGAGCTGGAGACCGCGCTTGGCCAACGCTCGATCGCCGAGATTAATGACGCTGGGTTCGAGATTCTTCCCCACGATCTCAAGCTGCAGTTCGACGGCTGTCCTGCGGACTGGCGGTCGGCGACGACGCTGGCTCAGGACGGCTACGTGCTGAAGCTCAAAGCTGGAGACAAGGACATAAGCGGGCTGACGTTCGGCGCTATAATCGGGAACCACATCGTGTTCCTCAACGGCCTCATGGTGGAGTTCGAGCAATATATTGGGTTGATCGCTCTCGTGCCTGCCTTCGTTTCGGGAGACTGGCAGGATGGACGCGCTGAACTCACCAGCCCAAGCGGGGACTGCAAGGTGGTAGTCACCTCGGCCGAATAGGAGTTCAGCTCCGCTCCTGCAGCTCGCGCAGCGCCGCCATGCGGTCCGATACCGCGCTGCCGCTGCCGACCGGCTGCAGCGGGCGGGTCGCATCGCGCGGCTTGTCGAGCTCGTCGGTGATCGGCTGCACGCGCTCGAGCGTACCGTCGGTGTCGGGGAACTCGCCCTCGACCGCATAGACCAGCCGGCTCACTTCGGCGGCGATGTCGTTGAGGCGCTCGCGTAGGTGCGACTGCTCGACGCGCTCGCTGTCCCAGTCGGCCATGATGGTTTCTTCCACCGAGAGCACCTTTGTCTTGAGCCGCTCCAGCTCATCTTCGACGGCGAGCTTCTGTGCAAGCAAGTCGCCGCGCTGCTGCTCGCCTTCGGTGACGGCGCGCGTCGTATCAGCGAGCACGGTGTTGACGCGGTTCTCGGCATCGGCAATGCGCGCTTCGGCATCGATCAGCGCCGTCTGCACATTGGTCGCGGCGTCGTCCTTCTTCGCTAGCGACGCGCGAAGTTCGGCCGCGGCTGCCGCGGCATCGGCGGTGCGCTTGTCGGCGCTTTCGAGCTGGGCGATCAGCGAGCGGTTCTGCGTCTCGAAGAAATTGGAGCGCTTGCGTTCAATTTCGAGCTTGCCGAGCAGCTCGTCCATGTCAGTGTTGTAGTCGCCGCTCAGCGCCTTGCCGTCGACATCGATCGAGCGCGGAGTCTTGCCGCGCAAGGCCTCGCGCGCCTGTTCGAGCTGGGCCACCTTGTCGGCGTATTCACGGTCGCGCATGCGCAGGCGCTGCGCGAGGTCGGCGCCTTCCTTCTCAAGATCGAGGATGCGGCGGCGCAGCTCTGCCTCGCGCTCCTCGAGTTCGCGCACGATGGTCAGATGGTTGTCGCGCTCGGATTTGATCGCGCCGACTTCGCTGCGCTTGCGATTGATGTCGCGCAGTTGCTCCGAGAGGCGGCGGCGCAGAGCTTCGACATTCATTTCGAGGCGGCGGGTCGAGAGCGCGAATTCGGCGCGCAACTGGTCCTTGTCGGCGCGGAACTCGGCCATGGTCATAGGCGTCGCCGCTTCGATGCGCTTTTTGGTGAGGCGCACGGCGCGGCGCCAGATGGCTGGCATGATGGCCAGGGCGATCAGCCCCGCGACCAGCAGGCCAAGCCCGAAATACATGATGTTCTCGACACCCATGCGGAGCGCCTCCCGATACGCGAAGGGCCGTCGATCAAGGCTTGTCGGCCAGACCGGACGATGACCAAGATGGCCGTGCGCCGCTATCTTTGCAACCGATTAACCTTAGCGGGAAGGGGCCCGGACGGGTTCCCCCGGATCGATTTGGAACGTGACGTCCGAACCCTCAGAACGGGTTCCAGGTCGCTTCCTTTGTGAACTTCAGATAGCCCACATTGACGCCCGCGCGGATGCCGACGCCGGAGCGGATCGGCACGACGACCACATTTCCGGACTTCATCACCGTCATGCCCAGACCGCCGATCACATAGGCGGAGCCATCGACGCCGGGGAAGCGGCCGAACATGTCCTCGATCGTCGACAGATTATAGACCAGCATCATCACCTTGGAGCCGTCGCCGCCGAAATCGAAGCCGAAGGTCGGGCCCTGCCAGAACAGCGGGTAGTCGCCCTGGTTGCGCGTATAGAGTGTGCCCTCGCCGTAGCGTGCGCCGATGAAGGCGGCGCCGCTGCCCTCGTCGCCGAGGACATAGCCGTTGGGCAGACCGAACTGGCTGACGGCGCGCTCGACGACCGAGGCGAGGCCCTGCGCGATCGAGCCGAAGAATTCGCCGCCCGTCTCGATCAGCTCATCGGCGGAGAAAGTGTCGCCCACCGAACCCTCGGCGCGGGCGGCTGCAGGGGCCAGCGCGAGACTCAGCGCCAGGGCCAGTCCGAAGGCGAGGCGTTTCAGCATGACATTCTCCCGAAGGGCAGGGCCCTTTACCAAGCGCTCACCCAAAGTCTTTAGCTTTGGCGGAGCCGAACCGCAGATTTTGCGACCATTCCGGCAATGATGGGGCAATTGCGTAAACAAATCTTAACCATCGCCGCCCTGCTGCTGCTGGCCGTCTCGGCGCGTGCCGACTCCCTGGTGACAGCCATCGTCACCGACCCCATCTCGGGCGTCGCGATCGACGGCTATGATCCGGTGAGCTACTTCCTTGGCGCCGAGCCGCAGATGGGAAAGCCGGACTATGAATATTATTGGGGCGGGGTGCCCTGGTATTTCGCCAATCCCGGCAATCGCGACGCTTTTGCCCGCGCCCCGGAGGTCTATGCTCCGCAATATGGTGGCCATTGTCTCACCAGCCTGTCCCGCGGCTATCTGAGCGACGGCAAGCCGCGCCTCTACGTGGTCGAGGCGATGAAGCTCTATTTCTTCTACTCGACCGGCAATCGCGATGCCTTCCTGATGTCGCGCGCTCCCACGCTCGAGGCGGCGCTCGAGAAATGGCCGGAGTTGGCCAAGGATCTGGTGGGCGGGCCTGGCGCTAGCCAGCCGGCGATGGCTGTGGCCGATGCCGGAGCGGCGGTTGCTCCCGAAGCCGCAGCGGCTAGTGTCGAAGCTCACTGATTCGCTTTTTTGGAGCCCATTGATGGCCGAATTCATTGAACTCAAGGCCACGGACCTTGCGGCAATGCTGTGCTCCCGCGTGTGTCACGACCTGATCAACCCGGTCGGGGCGATCGGCAATGGTCTTGAGGTTTTGGCTGATCCCACCCAGTCCGCTATGGCCGAGGGTGCGCATGAGCTGATCGCCAATTCCGCCAAGCATGCGCGGGCCAAGCTCGAATTCGCGCGGCTGGCCTATGGAGCCTCGTCGACGGCCGGCACCGATTTCGATACCCGCGAGTGCGAGCGCGTGGCGCGCATCCTGTTCGAAATCGAAAAGGCCGATCTCGATTGGCAGGTGCCGCTGATCCTTCTGCCCAAGCACAAGGCGAAGCTGCTGATGAACATGCTGCTCATCGCCTCCACGGCGGTGCCGCGGGGCGGCGTTGTGAAGGTGACAGTCGAGGGTCCGGCCGGCGCCGAAATCTTCAGGCTGGTGTCGACGTCCGATCCAGAGAAGCGGCAGAAAACCCTGATGCCTTCGGGGGTTGAAGGATTGCTGTCGGGCCGGCCGGAGGAAGGGGTCGATGCCCGGGGCATCCAGCCTTTCTACACCGGCCTATTGGCCCGCATGACTGACATGGAGCTCTCGGTCGGCGTCGCCAATGACGTGTTCACTTTCACCGCCACGCCGAAGGCGGTCGCAGTGGCGGCGTAAGGCCCGCGCTGCTCTCTAAGTGAAACGCTAACCATCCGTTCGGACTTTTGACGGATAGTTGGCGGACGCCCTGTTTGCGTCAGGGGCACAGCTGGGTTGCGGCCATGAAATCCTGTCTCATCGTCGATGACTCTTCGATCGTCCGCAAGGTTGCGCGGCGTATCCTCGAGGACATCGACTACATCGTTGATGAGGCCGAGGACGGCCAGGAAGCCTTCGACAAATGCCGGCAGGAAATGCCCGACTGCATCCTGCTCGACTGGCAGATGCCGATCATGGGCGGCATCGAATTCCTGAAGCTCCTGCGGGGCTATATCGGCGGGCAGGCGCCGCGCGTCGTGTTCTGCGTGACCGAGAACGATGTCGGCCAGATTGCTCTCGCCCTCAAGGCGGGCGCGTCCGACTACATGATGAAGCCCTTCGACCGCGACATCCTCGAAGCCAAGTTCTTGCCGGAACCGGAAAAAGAACTCGCCGAAGCCGGCTAATGCTTTCCGTTATCCACTAAGGCCGCACCTTCTCGCGAAGCCGCAGTCGGCGCTCCTCTCCCGTTTATGAGGGAGGGGACCATGCGAGGCATGGTGGAGGGGGCGGCCGCTTGTACGGAGCATGCATGCCCCCTCGTGTCATCCCTGCGAAAGCAGGGACCTAACTCTCCCTTCGTGCTGAGGCCCCAGCCTTCGCCGGGGTGACACTGAGGGGTTGCAGGCGACCGGTGCGCGATCCTCGCCA
>DASZPY010000085.1:0-21862 GCA_035549855.1 Devosia sp.
CTGGCTCACACCGCGACACGCAGCGGAACTGACCGGCCTCATCGGCAAGGGCGACCTCTCTGCAGCGGACTTCGCACGCAGCGATCGGCAGAAGGCATCCGCCATCGGTTAAGCCATCTGGCGGAAGTGGCGGAGAGAGCGGGATTCGAACCCGCGAGACGGTTGCCCGTCTACACACTTTCCAGGCGTGCGCCTTCGACCACTCGGCCACCTCTCCGTCGCGCAGTCCCATATTTGGTTTGCCGCCGTTTTGGAAGGGCTGGAATGCCCGCTTGTGCCGGGCTTGGCACGCATGCGAAAAGAACCGTCAAAATGCGGCTTCTGCTCAGGATTCTCGGCACTTTCTTGATCGCTGTGGCGGTGATCCTGCTGATCATCGACGGCACCAGATCGCTGGCGGCCAATGCCATCGTCATGACCTCGCTGGGCGACACCTGGACCGGCATCAACCCCCAGAGTCTCGAGCAGCTGAGGGCCTTCCTCGCCACCCGCTTTTTTGGTCCGCTGCTGGAGGCCGTGGTCTCGGGCCTTTTGGGCATGCCCGGTTGGGCCGTGACCGGCGTCCCGGGCGTTCTGCTCGCCTGGGCCGGCCGGTCGCGGCGCGAGCGGGTGTTCCTGCGGCAGGACAATATCTAGGAAGTGGGTCGTGGCGCTCCACAGCACCAGGAGCTTTGCGAAATACGTTGCCGGCCTCCCCGCCGCGACCCTCCATGAACAATGAGAATCGCTCGTCGCCAAAGTTGGCGGCAAGGTCTTCGCCCTGATCGGTGAGACGGGGATACCCATCGTCTTCAAGGTATCCGAGCTGTCCTTCGACGGCCTGACGCAACTCGATGGTATCCACCAGGCAGCCTATTTCGCCAAGCGCGCCTGGGTGGCGGTGGACAAGGGCGCCGATCTGCCCGACGCCGACCTCAAGGCTTATGTCGCGGAGTCGCATCGCCTGGTGAGCAGCAGGCTCACACGCAAGCTGCGGGCCGGGCTCGGACTGCCCTTCTAGCGCGCTGCGACCGACCAGGCCCTGAGCGGCGAGTCCCCGAGATTCATTTCCGTCAGCCAGTCCGGCAGTCTGCCCTCGGCGAACAGCGTGACGAAAGAATCGGGCGTGTGTTCCACCATGCCGAGGATTTCGGGCAGCGCGGGACAGATGACGACCAGCCTGATGCCGCGCGCCTCGAGGATGCTCCGCTCCGCCTCGAGGGGCTGGTTGAAGAAGTCGAATGCGTCGCGCACGCCCTGCGCATTGCGGTGATAGGGCGCCGCCACCACCGAATGCGGCGTCCACAGCAGCATATGTGCGCCCAGATCGATCGGCGTCATGATCCGCGACGGCGGCATCGCGGCAAGCGCCGTGAATGCCGATGGCATCAGGCAGGCCTGCCGGGATTCGCGCATCGTGTCCTCGGTCGCTTCGGCATAGTCGGGGAAGGCGAGGAGCCCGATATTGACGAGGACGGCGACGACAAGCCCCGCCGACGCGAACCAGCCGGCAATGAGGCCCAGTGTGGATGCGATGCTGCGCCGCGCGAGGTAGCGCAGCCGGGCCCAGCCGATAAGCGCCGCTCCCGCCGGAATGGCGAGCGGCGTGGCGACGCGGGCGGCGCGTATCTGCAGCAGCATCACGATGAGCGCGACGGCGAGGAAGAGGCCATAGATCAGCCACTCGCCGCGTCTGGCCGCATCGCGCCGAGCAATGCTCCACCCCGCAACCGCCAGCGCCACCAGCACCGGCACCATCACCGCCAGGGGATAGGTCGGGTCGCCCACAAGGCTGACCCCCCAGGGCTGCGCCTCCGCGATGCGGTCGATCCAGTTGGTGATCAGCCACGGATCGAGCGAGCCATAAGGTCCGTTCAAGAGGCCCGGCCACAGCGCGAGGACGATGCCGCCGATCACAACGCCCGCAGCGGCGCCGGCGATGAGCCGCGCGGACCACGCCCGGAGTGGCATCGCGGAAAGGATCGCGAATGCGAGCCCGCACAACACCGCGGCCGTCACATAGACGATCGAGATCTGGTCGAAGGCGGTGGTGAACCATTTGTCCGGCGGCACGCCCAGCGCCAATGCGAGGGCACTGGCCAGCGCAAGGCTCAGCCCGAAATCGCGCATCGCGGCCGCATGCCGTTGCGAGACGGCCCAACTCAGCCCGATCGCCATCGTCGCAGCCGCGATTGTCGGCAGCCCCTCTATGCCGATCGCCAGCGCCGCGGCGGCGGCAACGCCGGCTCCGATCGCAAAACGCGGCCGCTCCAGCGCCGCGATACAGGCGCCGAGCATGACGAAGCTGAGCACGATCTGCGCGCCGTGATGGTCGAGCCGGCCCGGCGCATACTCGGCCATCGTGATCAGGCAGAACGCCGGCAGCAGCAGGGCAGGGAACACCGCCTTCTTGCCGCCGAGCCGAAGCGCAACGCGCGCGCAGAGCCAGAGCAGCACCGCCAGCAGGGCGAGCGGCCAGACATAGGCCGCCGCGACATCGGCGAATTGCGCGCCAAACGGACGCAACAGCAGGATCAGCGCCGCCTCGGGCGCATCGATCAGCCGCGACCAGTGGATCTCGGCGCCATAGGGTGTGTTGAGCCGATGCTGCACCACATCCCACCAGCCCTGGCCGTTGAGCAGATCGTGCACGCCGGTGAGCCGCATTGCGTCATCGGTATCGAGGATCAGCGGCGTGATGGCCCGGCCATAGATCGCGCGGGCGACAAAAGCGGCCGCCGTAATGGCCCAGCAGATGAGCCAGAGCTGGATGCTGAGCGGTCGAACAGCCTTGTCGGTCATGCCGCCTTGTTAGCGCGCCGCCGTTAAGATCGGCTGAAACGCGATTGACGGGCCCGGATGGCGGGCTTCTATTTGCCCGATGGCTCGGAGGCGAACGCGATGATCGCTATTCTGCTCTATATCATCGGCCTGGTTTCGGCGCTGGTGACGCTGGTCATGGTCGGCTTTGACGCGCCAGCGATCTACAGCCAGCTCATGGTCGCCTACAATTCCGGGGTCGAGAACCTTCTGCCCGCCGCCGGCCGCATCGCCACAAGCTACAATTGGGCGCTGACACCGTTTCTCGGCGGTTTGCTGTTGATGGGCTTTGCCCGCGTGATCGTTTTGCTCGGCGCCGTCAACCGCGCTCTGCGCCACCCGGTCTAGGCCGCAGCCTTAGACCAGGCCGCTGGCAACCGCGGTGTGGATCGCCGCGAAGGCGAGCAGCGGGGTGAAGCCGAACGCGAACGCCACCTTCTGTCCGGCATGGGCAACCCGGCCGATCAGGAAGAATGAGGAAAAGGCGACGACGCTCGCCATCAGCCGCGCATTTTCGTCGTTGAACAGATCGAACAGCGGTGACATGGCCACCTCCTCGCGCGGCGAAGCAGGCCCCATCCTTCGCGCGCGCGAGTTGTCATCGCCTTGCCGCGATGCGCCGCATTTCAGGCAAATTGCAAGCGTTTGCGCTAGAACGTTGTTTTGGCGCCGGCCGGCGGGTCCTTCGTCCAGGTGACGTCGAGCCCGTTCAGCGGCACCGAGCTCAGCGACATCTTGCCCGAGCCGAGCTGGATCTGCCGCGCATGCGCGAGATACACCAGCTCATTGTTCACCGCATCATAGACGCGCGTGACGCGCAGGCTCTTCCAGATCAGGCTCCGCTGCTGGCTGAAGATTTCCTCGCCGCCCGGCGAGCGCGAAATGTCGCCCACCGTGATCGGTCCCGTCGCGGCGCAGTCGATCGCGGAATAGGAGGGATCCTCGAACCAGTTGCCCTGCTGCAGCCGGTCGATCAGGCTGCGGTTGAAATAGGCAACATGGCAGACGACGCCCTTGACGTCGGGATCGGCCACCGCCTCGATGGCGATGTCGTTGCCGGTCCAGTCCACGGAAATCTTGCCGACATCCTGCGCATTGTTGTTGTTGCCGCAGGCGGCAAGCGTGAGCAGCAGCGCAACGGCGCCGGCGGCTTTGAGTGCAGTATTCAGCATCGGCGTCGATCCCCAACAGTGCCAAAGACCGCGATGATGTGGTCCCCGCGCGCCCCTCGCGCAAGACTCCGCCGCACAAAAATGGTCGTGGCGCGGCCTAGCGCCTGGCCGCCTTCGCCCGAGACGCGGATGCCCGCCCTGCCGTCCTCTCGAGCCTGGCGATCCTGTTGTATTCGATCGCCGCGCGGACCAGCGCCTTCAGGCCCCTCTTGTCGATGTTGTCTCCTTCGGAGATATCGATGGCGCGCCACTTGCCGCCGCCAAGTCCCGCATTGAACACGCCATCCGGATCGGGCAGGGCCACGCCATTGGAGAAGGTCAGCTTCACCTTCGCCTTGAGCACCGTCGCCACCGCGAGGATGCCGTCCAGCTCCCACACGGGACTGCCCATCCACTTCCACGTCTCGACGATCTCCTTGTCGGCGGACAGGATCGTCTTGCGCAGCTCTGCAAGAATCTCGCCGCGCCAGTCGTCGAGTTCGGCGATGCGCTGGTCGATCTTCTCGGACGGCGTCATCAGCTGACGGCCTGCTTCACCAGTGCCGTGATCCGCTTTTCTTCGGCTGCACCGAGCTTCAGCAGCGCGAAGGCCGAGGGCCACATATTGCCATCGTCCAGATTGGCCGCCTCGTTGAACCCGAAGGTCGCATAGCGCGTCTTGAACTTCTGGCCGCTCTGGAAGAAGCACACCACCTTGTCGTTCTTGGCGTAGGCCGGCATGCCGTACCACGTCTTGGGCATAAGCTCCGGCGCGGCGGCGGTCACGATCGCATGGATGCGTTCGGCAAGCGACCGGTCCGGCTCCTTCATGCCCGCAATCGCCGCCAGCAGGTCCTTCTCGCCCTGCTCGCGCGAGTTCTTGCCTTTGCGCGCGGCCTTCTCCTCCTCGTTCTTGGCGCGCATCGCTTCCAGTTCGACTTCGTTGAAGGCTTTGGAAGCCTTTGCCGGCGCGGCCTTGGCCTTGGCTTGCGAGATCATGCGGTTCTCCTCAGCGCTCATTGCGCCGCCCTTTGGCGGCATAGGGCAGCACCCACATATAGAGCCCTGTGAGCATCAGCAGGAAGAGCGGCGGCAGCGGCAGGTAATACAGCCACTCGATCGCGTGCCCCATGCCGAAGGCGATGAAATTGACGATCACGATCAGGACGAAGATGATCGCGATCCAGCGATGACCTTGGCGTATCCAGTAGCTCAAATCCGCTCTCCTGTTGCTGTTGCCGGCTTGCGATGAAGGGTCGCGATCCTCACGCCAGGTCCGCGGCGACCCGCTCGAGCTCCCCGAGGAACATCGGCCATGACGCCTTTGCGCCCTTGTAGGCTGCGCGCTGGTTCTGCGGGAATCCCGCTTGCTCCACGCGCAGCAGCGTGCCCGATACCGTCGGCGTCAGCGTGAAGGTGACGATGCTGTCGAGACCGTAGGCGGACCAGCTGTAGGACAGCATCCTGTTGGGCTCGGCCTTCAACACCTCGCACGCGATCACCACGCTCACCTCCGGCGTCGGATTTCTGCGCAACGTGAATTTGTGTCCCGTCGCCAGCTCGAAGTCATTGTCCATCAGCCATTCCGCGATCAGATGCGGCTGCGTGAGTGCCCGCCACAGCTTCTCGGGCGAGGCCGCCATCTCGCGCTCGACGATCACCGAACGCGTCTCGGCTGCAGGCTCGCTCACTGGTCCATCCTCTTGAGCAGCTTTTCGAGATCGTCGAACCGGCTCTGCCAGAACCCCGCCATCTCCCGCGTCCAGTCGACCAGAGGCGTCAGCGCGCCCAGCTGCGCGCTGTAATAGGTCTGCCGCCCCTCGTGACGGTCGCGCACCAGCCCCGCTTGCTTCAATATGCCCAGATGCTTGGAGACGACCGGCTGCGAAACGCCCGCACCATGCGTCAACACGCCGACGCTCTTCTCGCCTTCGCGGCACAGCCGCTCGAAGAGCGTCCGCCGCGTCGGGTCGGCCAGCGTCCTGAACAGCAGGTCCTGCGTATTCGACATGAATATCCATAGCTCGTTGGCTATGAGTATCCAATAGACGCCAGCTATCTATCCGTCAAGCTGCTAGCGCCCAAGGCAATCTCGCATGCCGCTTAGGCTATGGATCAATACTGCTTCAGCCGCCGCTCCAGCAGGCGGACCAGCAGCGACAGAGAGATCGTCATGGTCAGGTAGAGGAAGGCGACGACATTGTAGGTCTCGAAGAACTTGAACGTTCCCGACGAATAGACCTTGCCCAGTTGCGTGATGTCCGCGACCCCGAGCGCCGAGACCAGCGCCGAGTCCTTGATCATCGAAACGAAATCATTGCCCAGCGGCGGCAGGATCGTGCGCAGCGCCTGCGGTGCCACGACATGCCGGAAGATCGGGGCCGGACGCAGCCCGAGCGCACGCGCCGCTTCGATCTGTCCGCGCGGCACCGCCTCGATCCCGGCCCGGAAGATTTCGGCGAGGAAGGCCGAGTAGCACACCATCAGCGCAAAGATCGCCCGCCACGTGAAATCGAAATTGCGCACCGTGAGCGGTGAGGCCCAGCCGATCTGCTGCAGCGGTTGCGTCAGCCAGTTGACCGCCACCACGATCGCCGGCGCGCCGACGAACGCCACATAGAAGAGGAACACCAGGATCGGGATGCCGCGGATCAGCTCGACATAGAATGTCGCAAACTGGACGAGGACCGGATATCCCGACGTACGCAGCAGCGCGATCACGAGCCCCAGCAGCGTCGCCAGAACGAAGGCGACGAGGCTCACCCACAACGTCGTCCACACGCCACCGGATAATGCCCGGAAAATCTGCGCATAGCCCTGGTCGGCAACGATCGCCCACAGCGTGAGCACGCCGAGCAGGGCGATGGCGAGCAGCCAGAATGGAAAGCGGGCGAGGGCCCGCCGTGACCGATTGTCGGGCATCAGGGAGACCCGCGAAGCGGAATGAGCAACGCGGGCCTCGAGAGCTTATTGCGCGGCGCTATATTCGAAGAACCACTTCTTGTTGAGCGCATCGATCGTGCCGTCGGTCTTCATCGAAGCGATCGCCGCGTTCACCGGCGCCACGAGGTCCGAGCCCTTCTGGAAGATGAAGCCGAACTCGTCCGAGCCGATCGCATCGCCCACGGTTTTGAACACGCCCGGATCGGCGCCGATATAGCCCTCGATCGAAGCCTGGTCCATCAGCACCATGTCGACGTCGCCCGCCTTCAGCGCCTGCACCGAAGCGCCGAACGTGTCGAACAGCTTGATGCGCGGATTGGCCTCGTCGCCATCGAGCACGTCATAGACCGCCGCGTAGAAGTTAGACGTGCCCGCCTGCGCACCGATCAAGAGGTCGGTGTTGGCGGTGAAATCGTCCTTCGACTTGATCCGGTCCTCATTGGCGCGCACCAGCATGAATTGCTGGCTGGTCATATAGGGATCGGAGAAATCGACCTGCTGCTTGCGCTCGTCATTGATGGTGATGCCATCCATGCCGATGTCGAACTGGCCGTCATGCACCGCCTGGATCATCACGTCCCAGCTCGACAAATTCCACTCGATCTTGGCATTGAGCCTTTTGCCGATCTCGTTGATGGCATCATATTCCCAGCCGATGCCCTGGCCGGTCTTGGGGTCGGCGAAATTGAGCGGCGTATAGGCATTTTCCGTCACGGCGCGGATGGTCCGTCCGCCGAGATCGGGCAGGTCCTGCGCCGCGGCCGGCAGCGCAAGGCTGGTGGCGAGCAGGGCGGCGGCGATGGCGGTAAAATGGGGTTTCATGAGGCGGCATACTCCCTGAGATTTGTCCTGCGGGGATAGAGTTCTGCCTCCCCCGCCTTGGTCGTGACATTACGCGGCTTTGCGGGCCTGTCTCAAGCCCGTTGAAGGATAGGCGTTACTGGCCCGCCCCTGGCTTTCCGAACTTTTGTGCTGCTGGCCCATGCGGCCGGTCGATATGGCCGAGGTCGCGTCCGGGATCGATCCGGTCGCGCACCCTTTGCTTGATCTGCTTGGCATCGGGAAAGCCACCGTCGCGCTTGCGCTCCCAGATCAGATCGTCGTCGAGCCTGATCTCGAAAATCCCTCCCGTCCCCGGAATGAGCTTCACTTCGCCCATCTCCAGCGAAAAGGTCGAGAGCACCTCCTGCGCCATCCACGCCGCCCGCAGCAGCCAGTTGCACTGCGTGCAATAGGTGATCGCGAGGACCGGCTTGCCGCTCATACCGTGGGGTCGCCCCAGCTCGACATGAATTGCTGCGACAGCACCAGCACGTCCTTGTCATCCTCCGCCGCATCGCGCGTGAGCAGCGCCGTCGTGCTGTTGACCCGCTGCGCCAGGAGCCGCGCGATCTGCAGCAGCCAGTCCGGATGCGTGCGCAGCACCTCGATCGCATTGTCGATCACGAAATAGTCGACCTCGCTGACCGCCCGCACCGTCGCCGTCTGCGGCGCATTGAGCAGCACGCTCATCTCGCCGATCACCGCGCCCGGGGTCTTGATAGTCGTCACATATTTGCCGTCGCGGACGACTTCGAGCTCGCCGTCCTTGAGCACATAGAGCGCCCCGGTCATCCCGCCCTGCTCGATCAGCGCCATGCCGGGCGCGATCCAGTCGCGTCTGAGCCAAGCCTCGGCCATTCGGTCTCCTTAACCTCGCAACAGCCGATGGTAGCGGAGGCAAAGCTTTGGCGCTATACGGGCGCCGCGCCGGTCTGACGCCGGTTGCGACCCATAGGCCGCCGGCCATCCGCCGGCAGGAGATTTCGATGACCGACAGCCCCGTGCTCGGCCGCCCGGCCGAGATTCCGACCGATCCCGCCACCGCCCCGCTCGACCGCGTCCCCAATCCGCATCCGGATGTGGACTATGTCGTGCGCTTCGCCGTGCCCGAATTCACCGCGCTCTGCCCGATCACCGGTCAGCCCGATTTCGCGCATCTGGTGATCGACTACGTCCCCGACCAGTGGATGATCGAGAGCAAATCGCTCAAGCTCTTCATGTTCTCTTTCCGCAATCACGGCTCGTTCCACGAAGCGACCACCGTGATGATCGGCAAGCGCCTGATCGAGGCGCTGGCGCCGCGCTGGCTGCGCATCGGCGGCTACTGGTATCCGCGCGGCGGCATCCCCATCGACGTCTTCTGGCAGAACAAGGCGCCGCCCAAGGATCTGTGGCTGCCCGAACCCGGTGTTGCGCCCTATCGTGGACGGGGCTAGCACAGCCGCGTGACCTCGGCGGCGAGCAGCGCAAAACCCGGACGGATCGAAGCACTCGATTGGGCGCGCGGCCTCGCGCTCATCGCCATGGCCGCCTACCACACCCTGTGGGATTTGAGCTTCTACGGTTTCATCGACATCGGCATCGGCGTGTCGCCGCTCTGGATCGCGATCCAGCGCGGCATCCTCACCGTCTTCCTTCTGATCGCCGGCGCGAGCCTGCAGCTGGCGCATGGCAATGCCATCCGCTGGCCCAGCTTCTGGCGCCGCTGGGCCATGATCGCCGCCGGCGCGCTGGCCGTGACCCTCGGCACGTACCTGCTGCTGCCCGACTATGTCGCCTATTTCGGCGTGCTCCACGCCATCGCATTGTTCTCGCTGCTGGCGCTGCCCTTCCTCCGCGCCCCTTTATGGCTCGTGCTCGCTGTCGCCGCGGCAGTGCTGGCCGTCGCGCTCTATCAGAACCCCGCCTTCGATAGCCGCGAGCTGAGCTGGATCGGCTTCTTCACTTCCACCCCCTCGACCACCGATCTCGTACCGGTCGTACCCTGGTTCGGTGTCATGCTGCTCGGCATGGCCGGCCTCAGGATCGCCGCGCAGACCAAATGGCTCGACGCGGCACGCCACTGGCGCTTCGCCGCTCCGCCCTCGCGCATCCTCAAGCTCCTCGGGCGCTGGAGCCTCGTCTTCTACCTGCTGCACCAGCCGCTGCTGATCGGCATCATCTATCCGCTCTCGCTGATGCGCCCCGATCCCATTCAGGTCCGCGCCGACGAGTTCACCCAAAGCTGCCGCGCCAGCTGCAGCGCCGACGAGAAATTCTGCACCGCCTATTGCGAATGCGCGCTCGACATCGTGACGCGCGACGACCTCTGGTTCGCCGTCGATGCCGATCCGCGCAGCGTCGAGCAGGAGCGCTCCGTCAACCAGATGGCCAGCCTCTGCGCCGCCATGGCCGGCAACTAGAACAGCACCGCAAGTCCCATCGCCGCCACGACCAGCACGATGATGATGCCGATCACCATCACCGCGAAGACGATCCGCGCCAGCACCGCCGCGCCGGCCGCGATGCCGGTAAAGCCCATCGCGCCGGCGATGAGGGCAATCACGATAAGGGCGATGAGCAGGCCGAGCATGTGACGCCTCCAGGTTTCGGCGCGACTCAACGCCGGACGCGGGGCGAAGTTCCCGCTACAGCTCCACCGCCTCCGGCGACGTTGCCGCCAGCACCTGCATCAACCCCCTTATATAGCCGAAGCAATAGGCGAAGGCCGCCGCATGCTTGGGGTCTTCCGCGATCGTTGGCACGTGGTCCGGCATCAGCATGTATTTGTAGCCGACCTCCGCATAGACCTTGAGCGAGTCCCACATGTCCATGTCGCCCTCGTCGGGGAACACCTCCATGAAGGACAGCTTCTTGCCCTTGATGTTGCGGAAATGGACATTGAACAGCTTGCCTCGCGTGCCGAACCACCGGATCACATCGCCGATTTCCGCGCGCGGATCGTCCAGCATCTCGCCCACCGTGCCCTGGCAGAAATTGAGTCCGTGATAGGGGCTCTCCCGCATTTGCACGAATTTCTTCAGCCCCTCGACCGTCCCCAGCACGCGTGTCACGCCCTTGTAGCCGGGCGGTGTATAGGGATCGTGCGGATGGCAGGCGAGGCGCACCTTGCTGCTCTCCGCCACCGGCACGACGCGCTCGAGGAAATAGTCGATGCGCTCCCAGTTCTCGTCCTCGCTCACCACGCCCGCGAGGCCCGGCGCCGCATCCTGGTCCATCTTGTCCCAGCGGAAGGCGGAATTGCTGGATCCCCCACGCCCCACCTCCCGTTGCGAGCGCGGAATGCCGATGAGGTTGAGATTGTACTTCACGGCGGGAATGCCCGCGGCGGCGACATTCTCGATCAGCCGGCAGATGGACTCGATCTGCCGGTCGCGGTCGGGTCCCTTGGTGAGGATGTCCTGGCTCTGCTGCTTCTCGATGGGCCGCGAATTCATCGGCAATTGCACCATGTCGAGGATCAGCCCCAGTCCTCCGAGCCGGTCCTGGTGCCGCTTGAGGTCGTCCAGCGTCCAGTCATGCGGATTGCCGTCCGGATCGGCGCAGATATGCCTGATGCCGAGCTGCGCGAATTGCCGATATTCGTCGTCGGTTTTGACGGCGTTCTGCGTACCCAGATACATGAACTGCTCTCCTCCCGCCGGCCGCTGGATTTGCGGTGGACCGGCACCTTCTCCCTGACTAACCTGCCGCCTCGAACGGGCAAAGGAAAGCCCGGGGAGGGCAAATGGCACACTTCGCACCAGCCGAGATGGCGCAGGCTTTGGCGCGCGACGTACTCGCATTTCCGGTCACTCACATGCGGGCCGATTTCGCCTTCGACGAAGGCCCGTTCGGCGCCCATCTCGACTGGCTGATGCAGGCCGGGCCCGCCGGAGTCTTTTCACCCGGCGGCACCGGCGAGATTTTCTCGCTCACGCCGGAGGAGGCCGAGACCGTGACGTCCGCTGCGGTCCGCGTCGTCAATGGCCGCGTGCCGGTCGTTGCAAGCGCCGCCTATGGCACGGCGATGGCGATCGATCTCTGCAAGCGTGGCGAGCGGGCCGGCGCCGACGGCATCCTGCTGCTGCCGCCCTATCTCATCAATGCCAGCCAGGCCGGCCTCGCCGCCCACGTCGAAGCCGTGTGCAAGGCGACCTCGCTTGGCGTCATCGTTTACAACCGCGACAACGCCATCCTCGATGCCGACACCGTCGCGCGCCTCGCGGAGAAATGCTCCAACCTCGTCGGCCTCAAGGATGGCGTCGGCGACATCGAGCTGATGGTGCGCACGCGCAATCTGCTCGGCGACCGTCTCGTCTATCTCGGCGGCCTGCCTACTGCAGAGACCTTCGCGCGTCCCTATCTCGCAATGGGCGTTGCGACCTATTCGTCGGCGCTGCTCAATTTCCTCCCGGCCTTTGCGCGCAAATTCTACACCGCCATCCGCACCGAGGATTTGCAGACCATCGACGCCGGCCTCCGGGATTTCGTCCTGCCCTATACCGCCATCCGCAATCGCGGCCGCGGCTATGCCGTCTCGATCGTCAAGGCCGGCGCCAGGATCGTCGGCCGTCCCGCCGGCCCCGTGCGCCCGCCGCTCACCGAGCTCGATGCCAAATCCTATGCCGATCTCGAAGCGCTGATCGCCGGCATCGGCGGCGGGGTCGGCTGAGTGCCCAAATCCGGACTGTCGGCCTCGCCCACCGTCACCAGCCTGCGCGTCGTTCCCGTCGCAGGCGAGGACAGCATGCTGCTCAATCTGAGCGGCGCACACGCGCCTTTCTTCACCCGCAACATCGTGATCCTCACCGACAGTCTCGGCCATGTCGGACTTGGCGAAGTGCCGGGCGGCGAAGCCATCGCGAAGACGCTTGAGGATGCGCGGCCGCTGATCGAGGGCAAATCCATCGGCGAGCATCGCGCGCTGCTCTCTGCAATCGGCACGGCCTTTGCCGAGCGCGACGCCGGCGGTCGCGGTGCGCAGACTTTCGATCTCCGCGTCACCATCCATGCCCAGGCCGCGCTCGAATGTGCGCTGCTCGATCTCATGGGGCAGTTCCTCGGCGTGCCCATGGCCGATCTGCTTGCCGGCGGGAGCGTGCGCGACAGCGTGCCCATGCTCGGCTATCTCTTCTATGTCGGCGACCGCACACAAACGCCGCTGGCCTATCGCGACAATACGAAAGCCGATGGCTGGGTCGGTGTTCGCGACCGTCCTGCGCTCGACGCCAATGCCATCGTCAGGCAGGCCGAAGCCGCCGCCGAGCGCTATGGCTTCGTCGACTTCAAGCTCAAGGGCGGCGTGCTCGAAGGCGCGCGCGAGGCCGAGGCGATCTTTGCCCTTGCCGAACGCTTCCCCGGGGCCCGCCTCACGCTCGACCCGAACGGCGCGTGGTCGTTGCAGGAGGCCATCGCGCTCTGCACCGACCTCAAGTCCGTGCTCGCTTACGCCGAGGACCCCTGCGGCGCGGAGAACGGCTTCTCCGGCCGCGAGATTCTCGCCGAGTTCCGGCAGGCGACGGGCGTGCGCGTTGCGACCAACATGATCGCGACCGACTGGCGCCAGCTCGGTCATGCCCTCAAGCTCGGCGCCATCGACATCCCGCTTGCCGATCCGCATTTCTGGACGCCCAGCGGTTCGATCGGGGTGGCCGAGCTCTGTGCGCGGATGGGCCTCGTCTGGGGCAGCCACTCGAACAACCACTTCGACATTTCGCTGGCAATGTTCACTCAGGTCGGCGCCGCCGCGCCCGGCACCATCACCGCACTCGACACGCACTGGATCTGGCAGGACGGCCAGCGCCTCACCACCGAGCCGCCGCTGATCCGCAATGGCACCGTCAAACTTCCGGAACGCCCCGGCCTCGGCGTCACCCTCGACCAAGCCGCCCTCGAAGCCGCCCACCAGCGCTACCGTGCGCTCCCGGTCGGCACCCGCAACGACGCCGCCGCGATGCAGCATCTGATCCCCGGCTGGGCCTTCGACCCCAATCGTCCCGCTCTGGTTCGCTGACGCGCGACAATCCGCCCTAACCGAGCCTGCAAGGCAGGGCTTGGCAGGCCGCGCTGTTTCGCGTATTCATCATTTCAATGATTCAAGAGATATTGAAATGAGCCTCGATGAAACCCAGGCGCTCGACGCCTTCGCGGCGCTCTCGCAGCCGGCGCGGCTCAAGATGATCCGCTCGCTGGTGGTCGCCGGGCCGGAGGGCCTGTCGGCCGGAACGGTCGGTGAGGCGGCCGGCATTTCGCCCTCGAGCGCCTCGTTCCATCTGAGCCATCTCGAGCGGGCCGGGCTGGTGCAATCGCACCGCGAAGCGCGCTCGATCATCTACAGCGCCAATTACGAGAGCCTGTCGGCCCTGCTCGCGTTCCTGATGCAGGATTGCTGTCAGGGACATCCCGAAATCTGCGCACCGGCCGCGCTTGTCGCCACGGCCTGCTGCGCGCCCGGAGGAGCCAATGCCTGCTGACCGCGTCTACAATGTCCTGTTCCTCTGCACCGGAAATTCGGCGCGCTCCATCCTCGGCGAAGTCCTGCTGAACGAAATGGGCAAGGGCCGCTTCCGCGGTTATTCGGCCGGCAGCATGCCCAAGGGCAAGGTGCATCCCATGACCATCGAGGTGCTGCGCGCGGCCAATCTGCCAGTCGAGGGACTGCGCTCCAAATCCTGGGACGAATACGCAACGCCGGATGCGCCTCACATGGATTTCGTCTTCACCGTCTGCGACAACGCCGCCGGCGAGGCCTGCCCCTTCTGGCCGGGCCACCCCATGACCGCGCATTGGGGCATCGAAGACCCCGCGGCGGTCGAGGGGCCGGACTTCGTCAAGCGCGCCGCCTTCGAGGCCGCGCTCGGCTACATGCGCAACCGGATCGCCGCCTTCATCAGCCTGCCGCACGACACCATCGACCGCATGACCCTCGAGAACCGTATCAAGGGCATCGGCCAGATGGACGGCGCGACGAGCAAGACCGCGGGCGCCGCATGATCGCCGGGCAGGTGACATCCGTCTGCAGTTCGGCGGCGCTGCTCACGCGCGCGATCTCATAGATGCCCGGCCTGCCGCGCCGGCTCGCCGCGGAGGCGATCGGCACCGCCCTGCTTGTCGCTGCCATTGTCGGCTCCGCCATCATGGCGCAGGGCCTGACGGACGATCGCGCGCTGGCGCTGCTCTGCAACGCTCTCGCGACCGGCGCCGCGCTGATGGTGCTCATCACCATCTTTGCCCCCATCTCCGGCGCGCATTTCAACCCCGCCGTGACGCTCGTGCTCCTGCTGCAGCGCCAGATGCGCCCGCGTGACGCCGCGCTCTATCTGCCCGCGCAGATCCTCGGCGGCATCGCCGGGACGCTGCTGGCCCATGCGATGTTCGCGCAGCCGCTGCTCGAGGCATCGGCGCAAATCCGCACCGGCTCGGCCCAGTGGCTGGCGGAAGCCGTCGCGACCTGCGGGCTCGTCACCATCATCATCGCGGCGCCGCGGCGCGAGCCGTCGAACCTCGCCGCGCTGGTCGGCCTCTACATCGCCGCCGCCTACTGGTTCACCGCGTCCACGTCCTTCGCCAATCCCGCTGTCACCATCGCGCGGAGCTTCACGCAGAGCATGGCCGGCATCCGCTGGCTCGATACGGGCCCGTTCATCCTCGCGCAATTGGTGGGAGCGGCACTCGCGCTCGGGCTCGGCCGCTGGCTCTTCGGCTCCGGCCGAAGCTAGCCCTTACTCATGCGTGGCCCAGCCGCCCTTCTTGGGCTCCTGGATCACCATCGCCGCGAAGATGCGGCTCAGCAGACCCTGCTCCTTGGCCTTCACATCCATCTGCTTGCGCAACTCGACCAGCAGCGCCGACGTCGCATTGAGCCGCGCGCAGGCGAGCGTCGCCACATGCAGCGCCACCAGCGGCGAGCGCTCCATGAACGCGATCGGGTCCGCGATGACCCGGATGGTCGATTCGGTCTCCGCCCGCACCGTCGCCGAATGATCCACCCCCAGCAGCACGCTCATTTCGCCGATGATCGAGCCCGGCTCCGTGATCGTCGCGATCGTCACCCCCTCGCGCACCACCGCGAGCCGGCCGAATTCGAGGATATAGAGCTCGCCCGAATGTTCGCCCGGCCGCGTCAGCGTCTCGCCTTCGACAAGGATGCGCTGCGGCTGGGTCTTGGTGAGTGTGAGCAGGGTCGACATATCGGTCTCGGCGTTGGGAGAATCTATCTGTGGGCCAATCGCGGTCGCGGCGCAATTGCCGCGTCAGGGCGCATTGGGGTCGCCCGGCCCGCCATAGAGCAGCGAGGCGGCGAGCCGGGTGAAGATCGAGTGCTGCTCCGGCCTGTCGCGATGTTCGCTTTGCAGCCGCACCACGATCGCGCTCGTATTGTCGAGCCGCGTCGCCAGCCCCGTCGCCACCTGCAGCAGCGCCGCCGGCTGGCTCTGGAGGAACGCCATCCCGTCGCGGATCTCGCGCACCTTGCTCGGCCCGATGGCGCGCACATCGGCGCTGTTGTCGGTGCCCAGCAGCACGCTCATCTCGCCGATCAGCGCGCCCGGCTCGGTCAGCGTCGCCAGCGCCACCCCGTCGCGCTCCACCACCAGCCGGCCCGACTCCAGCACATAGAGCATCCCGCCCGGCGAGCCCTCGGTGATGAGCACGTCTCCCGCCTCGAGCGTGCGCAGTGGCTGGGACCAGGCGAGTTCGGCGAGTGTGGGGGCGGCCATGTTCGGTTCCGTGGGAGAAGCAGCAGGAGGCGCGGGCGCCGGTTACATCGGCCCGCGCGGCCAGAGCGCCGGATCGACCGTGAACAGGTCGGTCTCCCCCGCCTTGGGCTTGGGCGCGCCGATCAGCGTCGCCATGATCCGCGCCAGCAGCCCCTTCTGGTGCGGCACATCCGAATGCTCGTGGCTGAGCTCCACCAGTAGCGCCGATGTCGCATCGAGCCGCGCCGCCACCAGCGCCGCCACCCGCGTCGCCAGCACCGCATCGGCCTCGAGCGCCTTGGCCGCCGATTTGAGCGTTCGCACCCGCGCCTCGCGCGCCGCGCGCACCGTGGCCGTCGCCGGCCGCCCGAGCAGCACGCTCATCTCGCCCACCAGCGTGCCCGGATTGTCGAGCCGCGCCAGCACCACCCCGCCGCGCTCCACCGCCAGCTCACCCAGCAGCAGCACATGCAGGTCCCCGCCCGTCTCGCCCTCGACCATCAGCACCTCGCCGGGCTGCAGCGTGCGCGTGGGCTGGTCGGCAATGAGCTCGACAAGGCTGGTCATGGCAACATCCCCCTGATGTGCCCGCGAGCGTAGCGGAGGGGGCGGGCCGGGGGAAGGGGGCGGGCCGGCTCCGGCTCCCTTCTCCCTGCCGGCGGCGCGTAGCGCGCAATCCGGGAAGCGGCGCGGAGCGCGCAACCAAGAGAGGAAGCGCCGGAAAAAATGGCCGGGGGCCGGATGCGGAGGCCTTCATGCGCCGATTGTCGAATTCCGGGCCCGCCATTCTGCTATGGGGTGAAGGACGGGCAGGCGCCCGCCGCGCGCGCACAGGGAGAACCGCCATGACCCGCTATCTGGTCGCCATCCACCACCCCGATGATTTCGACCCCGCCTCCGAGACCGAGGCGACCCGCGCCGGCATCGCCGCGCTCAACCAGGAGATGGTCGCCGCCGGCATCCGTGTCTTCGTGGGCGGCCTCAAACCCGCCCCCGAAGCCCGCGCCATCCGCCTCCGCCCCGGCGGCCCGCCCCTCGTCACCGACGGCCCCTACATGGAGACCAAGGAACGCATCGGCGGCTTCTGGGTGCTGGAATGCATGGGGATGGACGAGGCGGTGGAATGGGGGCGGAAGGCGGCATTGGCGTGTCGGACGCCGGTGGAAGTGCGGGAGTTCTGGTGAGAGCCTCCGGGCGCCTGCCTGGTTGTTCCTGTTTTGTTCTCGCGCTATAGATGCAAGCTCTGCGAGTCGAGGGGGTCTCAAATGGCCCGCTGTCCTCGCGCTGCGAGCGAGTTCGCGCCCAGCCTGCGCCGGTGCATGGCCATTGTTCCAAGTGCAACGGGTGGAAGTGCCGCGCTATGTCAAAACTGGCGGAATCCTAGAGGAACAACCTATTACGAACGAAGATTCCTTAGGATACGCAAATCGTATACTATACGAACAAACCGGGAACAAAAATGACCTACGATGGGCGAGCAGTAGCCAACTACGTTCTCGATTGGTGCGACAGCAACGGGCTGAAGATGACCAACCTCAGCCTCCAAAAGGTAGTCTACTTTTGCCACGTATGGTCACTCATTCGTCTTGGCAAACCCTTGGTGCGTCATAGCTTTGAGGCATGGGCTTTTGGCCCGGTACTTCCCTACCTCTATCGCGAATTCAAAACCAACGATCGGTCCCCGATTCAGACCCGGGCCACGCAACTAGATTTGTCGGATGGAACCCAACGGATTGTTGGATATGATTTCGATAGTGCCACCGATTCCCTCCTGCAAGAGGTGGTTCGTTTCTATGGTCGAATGCGTGCCGGCGACTTGGTTGAGCTCAGCCATGTCGAAGGTGGTCCGTGGTATAAGGTTTGGAACCACACGGGTGTCGTCAATCCCGGCATGAAGATCGAGGACGACGACATTGTAGAGTTCTATTCTAGAGCAAGGGCGCCTTTCTCTCTTCAATAGTGGAGATCATATGCCAGTTCTTCGCGTTCCGTCAGTTCAGCATCTGGCCCGCAACTGGCGAGCCAGCGAAACGGCAGTCGCCCGCCTTCTCGTGCAATTGGCATTGAACCCGCCATTTTTCAATTACTCCCCGCTCTATTCTGCCGCGCGCGACCTCCTGATCCTGAAGGTTCCGTATGATCAAGTTTTGACCGGCATACAGAGGATCAAGAGAAAGGTCGTCCGAGACAACCTGGCTGAAGTTGTGCCTCTGATGCATGCGCATTTCGAAGACATATCACCGGACTACTTCCAGCTGGTGGATCGTCGCTACTATCCGGTGGGTCGTGATCTTATGGTCCCATTTGACCCTCCACTGATTTACGGTCTTGGCGGTACGCTGCACTTTCCATGGTTCAGTTTTTGGCGACAAAATCCCTTGCAGAACGAAGCATTGTCTTTGTTCGTAACGCTTGTCAGCGAGATCCTGCTGCAGGACCCCGACCTCGAAGGAGCAAAGTTCGAAATATTGGACTTTAGCTGCATCGGCTCGGATCGAACTCGCGCGTTGCAGGTGATCGACGCCGCCGAAATACCGAGGGTGTCTGATGATCGAAAGGCCCAAATGTTGGAAGTTTTCGCTGCGGGCTACGCCCTAGCCTTGCAAGAACTGCGCAGCAAGGCCCGTAGCTCTAGCAGAGAGGCCGATGCGGCGGCCCCCTCTGGTCTACAAGGAGAGTTATTCGAAGAGTGAGAGCTGCTGATCTGACCGCGCTAACGGCAGCACGATGACACAGCTGTCCTGGCGGTCCCAGTGCTTGAGCGCGGCCGCTACTGCATCGCCGTCTATTCCCCGGAGATAGTGCACCGGGAAGCTCGCACTTTCAGTATCGACTATCTTACGCCAACCATGATCTTGAACCTGACGTGCTACGTGGTCGGCTAGTTTCGGCCCTAGATTCGCATTCCACCGGTAGGCATAGCGAAGCGCACGCACCGCATTGCCTAACGGGTTTGGATTCTCGATAAGGTTGGCTTCGAGATGCCGACATCGGACGCTTTCAAAATACAAGTCGCTCGCGATCAACTCGCGGGTCGACAAATTATACAGAATTGCGTCCCAGTTGAAAAACGTCGCACGAGTGAGGTCAGCTAGCGTCGACGCCTCGATATGACCGGCGACAACTGCCCACGTCCGCTGAAGCGGCCATACTTCAACCTTCCAGCGATGCAGATCAAGGCTGTAGCCTCCAAAGCGGTTGCGGCTCGCTCCCGTCCCTTCCATCGACCTTTCAAATTCGTCTACCGATTCTGGATGAACAACGAAGTCGATGTCAGATGAAAACTTCTCGTTGTTAGAGAGCAGCAGAAGGTCTCTAACGAGGCCGCCAATCACGACCGTATCGCCGAGCTCAAGCAAGCCGTGCGCGAAAGCCTGCACTTCCTCTCGTCCCCTCCAAGGCGAATCGAAGAAGTATCTCAGGTTTCTACGAAGCTTGCCTTTATCGGCCCGCAAAGGTGTCGAGACGGAAGCCATTGAGCTCATTGTGCAAATCGATGGCAAACTGATCTGTCATTCCACCCACCATGTCAGTGAGCAACTGGAGTTCTTTATACCTTATCGGGAGACGTTTGTCGCTCTCGCGCGAGGCGCTGGCATGTCCCTCGAAGATGCGTCGGTAGTTCTCGGAGATGCGACCGTAGGCATACCTAGCGAATGGGGTCGATCTCTTAGACGCCGGAACCCCACCGTCCGTCCTTTTGGTAATCCCCTCCCAGAGGTAGTCCATTAGCACCTGCAAGGTATTGTATCCGGAGAGCTCGATCTTGAGGACTTCGCGGTTGGAATAGGCTCGCTCTCGATCAAATACCCTCAGCTCTTCGGCAAAGGGGGCAGCTCTACTAACATCAAGCAGCGACTTCTCCAGGCCCCCTGTCATGATCGCATCGTAGTTGTTCTCGAATGCCTCAATCGTCGAAGAAACAAACGCTGTGATCGCTTGGGCTCTGAATATCTGCATGGCCACGTCGTTCATCTCACTGGGCGACAGCTTCGCATTTCTCACTTCGGCGAATGCCTCCCTACCTTTCCCAATTACCCATTGGGCCAACTCGTCGTTGTGAAGACTAGCACACCCTTCTAACCACGATAGCAAATCAGCGAAGGAAACGATGCGCTTCTTGATTGCGTCCTCGGCATCAATGGTAAGGTAGGCAGCGTCGTCGCAAGCCTCCATGATGAAGGTCAGAGGATGTCTCGCGTCTGTTTCGCCAAGGCCAGCTGCCTGCCTAACTTCCCGCACCAGACTAGCTTCGGACTCGAAATATCCGTGCTTCTTTGCGTGCGCTGGTCCACCCTTCTGAACCCGATCTGATCCGACGGTATATTTCATCGCCGCAGCGAGCGTACCAAACGTCAGATTGAGTCCGCGATTGTCCTTTACGACCTGGAGACGCGTAAGCGTGCGTATTGTCTGGGCATTTCCCTCAAAACGTATGAAGTCCTGGCGATGCGAACCTTCAGCCAAGAAATTCTCATCGTCTTTCGCCTTTGGAAAAAGCTCCGAAGAGTTATTCTTTACCCAGGCTTGCATTGCATCCTCACCCTGATGACCGAAGGGAGGATTGCCCATGTCATGTGCTAGGCCGATGGCACCGAGAATTGCAGGAATTGCGCGACCGAGCCGTACTGGGTCATCGCCCTCAGCGTCAGACATGATCTTCTTGAAGATCGGGCTATTAACGAGGTGGGTGCCTATCGATCGAGCCAGGTCAGCTACTTCATGACTGTGAGTAAGCCGCGTGCGAACGCTGTCGTTCTTTTCGAGAGGAAACACCTGTGTCTTGTCCGCAAGTCTCCTTGTCGGAGTAGCGAACAGCACGCGATCGAAATCGCGTTCAGTTTCAGTCCGGCTGTTTACACGCCACGATGGGGCTTTGGTGTCCTTTTCGGTCGTACCGGCACGTTCCGTAGAGAGTCTGCCCGTACTCGTAAGCGAGGTCCAATTTGCTTTCATACCTGCCTCCGACCGTGCCCTCAATTGTCATCCATCTTCAGCGCCGCAATAAACGCCTCCTGCGGAATCTCGACACTCCCGAACTGCCGCATGCGCTTCTTGCCCGCCTTCTGCTTCTCCAGCAGCTTCCGCTTGCGGGTCGCATCGCCGCCATAGCATTTCGCCGTCACGTCCTTGCGCATCGCCCTTACAGTTTCCCGCGCGATGATCTTGCCGCCGATGGCGGCCTGGATGGGGATCACGAACAGATGCGGCGGGATCAGCTCCTTGAGCTTTTCGCACATCTGGCGGCCGCGGTTCTCGGCGGCGCTGCGGTGGACCAGCATTGAGAGCGCGTCGACGGGCTCGGCATTGACGAGGATCGTCAGCTTCACGAGGTCGCCCGCGCGGTAATCGGCGAGCGTGTAGTCGAAGCTCGCATAGCCGGCGCTGATCGATTTCAGCCGGTCGTAGAAATCGAACACCACCTCGTTGAGCGGCAGATCGTATTCGATCATCGCGCGGTTGCCGACA
>DASZPY010000086.1:0-22639 GCA_035549855.1 Devosia sp.
TATACCGGGCGAGCCGAAAGCCCGCACCCCTTCAGTCCAGATTCCTGTGGTTGAGGCGAGAGGCTGGACGCGACCCGTGAAGGTCTCGTTGGGGCTGCTTCCTTCCGGACCTGACCCGGTTGGCGAGGAACACGTCCGCACCAACCTCTCGCCCCCTATATCGGGCAGGGTGGGCCGCCACGCAAGGCCCGGTGCGACAGTCTCCTAAGGCCGACTACGTGGGCGCGGGCAGCGGATCATTAACTCAAGTCGATGGAATCTATAGCAAATTGTCCGGTTTTGGCGTCTTGTTCCGAGTGGCTGGGGCGCCGCATATTTGTCGTGCGAGGAGGAATGCACATGGAAGCTCTTGCTGAACCCGTTGTCATCGAGCAGCGGCGAGCGCCACGTTTCAACGTACTCAAGCGCGCCAAGGTCGCGTTCGACCAAGGGTTTTCGAGTGCCGACTGCATCATCCGCAACATCTCCGAGAGTGGTGCCAAGCTGCGGTTCGCCGCGCTTGAGCGGACGGTGCCGGACAATTTCGATCTGATCTGTACCGGCTCCCCCGTCCAGAACTGCAAGGTCGTCTGGCGCCGGGTCGGCGAGATGGGCGTGCAGTTCCAATAGGTCAACAAAGCCGACGGCATTTGAACCAATTCGATTTTTGGCCCTTCATGCTATCCCAAACGATGGGTGATAAGCGGCTCGAAGTGGGCGAAAGGAGTGCCCGAAATGATTTCTGAGACCATTCCCGCTGGTGCTGAATTGCGTGCTTCGCCGCGTCACCGCGTGTTCAAGGGCGCAGTCATCGTCCTCAACGAAGGCCGCTCCACCTTCAACTGCATCCTGCGCGACCTGTCGCTCGGCGGAGCGCGCCTCCAGGTCGAATCCCCGCTTGGCCTGCCGGATCATTTCGACCTGTTGACCGCCGACATGCCTCGCCGTCCCTGCCGGGTCGCCTGGCGCAGCGGCCAGCAAATGGGCATCGCTTTCCTCAGCGCCGCCTGAGACGCTCTTTTTACACGCTGCAATCGTGTTCCGTGACGGAACAGCTATGCGGCTTCCGCCGTTGCTCGTGCTGACGGACGATGCTTAGGTTCGGCTGGCGAAGGCGATTTTCCCAACTATGACCGAAAAGCGAGCTGTACAGCGCCGCCCAACACTCAAGGGCGGCAGGATCGTATTCAACGGCGGCCGGTCCACCATCGACTGCACGGTGCGCAATTTGTCGGATCAGGGCGCGCGGTTGCAGGTTGCATCCGTTATCGGCATTCCCGACACTTTTGATTTGCTGCTGCCAAACATGCCTAAACAGCCCTGTCAGGTGGCCTGGCGCAAGGTGAAGGAAATCGGAGTGTCCTTCGTTCAGGGCTGACAGCCGCTATGGCGTGCCGGCCGGATAGACGCCCAGCACCCGGAAGTGGTCGGTGAAGAAGCCGAGCTCCTCGAAGGCGAGTTGCACCGAACGGTCGTCGGGGTGGCCCTCGATATCGGCGTAGAACTGCGTGGCGGTGAACGAGCCGTCGAGCATGTAGCTCTCGAGCTTGGTCATATTCACCCCGTTGGTCGCGAAGCCGCCCATCGCCTTGTAGAGCGCCGCCGGAACGTTGCGGACGCGGAAGACAAAAGTGGTCTTGACGGTGCCGGCGTTGCGTTTCGGTGTTTCCGCCTTCTTGCTGATGACGAGGAAGCGCGTGGTGTTGTGGCTGGCGTCCTCGATGTTACCGGCAAGGATGTCGAGTCCATAGACCTCGGCAGAAAACCGGGACGCGATGGCGGCCACCGACTTGTCGCCGCGCTCCGCGACTTCGCGTGCGCTGCCCGCGGTGTCGGCTCCGTTGATGGTCTTCAGCCGGTGCTTGCGGATGAATTTGCGGCACTGGCCGAGCGCGACGCTCAGCGACTGCACGGATTTGATATCCTTCAGGGTCGCGCCCTTTACACCGAGCAGGTTCATCTCGATGCGCAGGAAGTGCTCGCCGGTGATGTGTAGCCCCGATTCCGGCAGCAGATGGTAGATGTCGGTGATGCGGCCATAGAGTGAGTTCTCGACCGGGACGACGCCGTAGTCGGCGCGGCCGTCCTGCACGGCCACGATCGTGTCCTCGAAGGTCACGCACGGCAGCGCCTTGCCCTTGGGGAAAAGGGCATGCATCGCCGCATGGCTGAACGCCCCCGGCTCGCCCTGAAAAGCGATGGTCTTGGCCATGCGGCTCTATGAACCCGCGTTCAGCCGCAAGTCAACGCCAGCTCGGCAATGCCGAACCCAAGCTCTTGGGGGAATTGTCGCAGGGCGGGGAAAGCCCGTTGCGCCGCCATCTCACCCAGACTATCTTCCGCCGCGCATCGGGTCGGGGCCCCGATTTTGCGGGCTGGTGCTGGCATTTGAAGCCTTTCCGCCAATCGTCTATACCCCGCGGAAAAGGCTGAGAGACCGCAATGGATTCGTTCGAGATCAACAAGATTATCGGCGCCATCCTGGGCACGCTGCTGTTCGTGATGGGTGTCGGCTTTCTCGCCGAAGCCATCTACACGCCGATCCAGGGCGCTGGGCCGGGCTATGCGCTCGCGGGCGGCGAGGAAGAAGGTGGCGGCGGCGAGGTCACGCCGGACGCTCCCGTCGTGTCGATCGGCACGTTGCTCGCCTCAGCCGACGCGGCGGCGGGCCAGGCGTCTGCCAAGAAGTGTCAGAGCTGCCACGATTTCACGCAGGGCGGCCCGAACAAGACCGGGCCGAACCTTTACGATGTCGTTGAGCGCGTCATGGGCAGCCATGAGGGCTTTGCCTATTCGGCTGCCATGCTGGAGCACAAGGACCAAGGCGAAACCTGGACATATGAGAATCTCAATCACTTCCTCACGTCGCCCAAGGCGTTCATTGCTGGCACTAAAATGAGCTTTGCGGGCGTGAAGGACGACGCCGAGCGCGCCAACATCATCGCCTATCTGTCCACCCTCTCGGCCTCGCCCAAGCCCTTCCCGCCGCCGGATACGGCCTCCTCCGAAGAGCCAGCGGCTTCAAGCGAGGCACCGGCAACGTCGGAGTCTCCCGCTGCTTCGAGCGAGGCCCCTGCCCCGGCCAGCTCGGTCGAGACACCCTCAACGATGGAGTCGGCTCCTGTCGCCGATCCGGTCGCTGCGCCCTCGACCGAGATGTCATCGGCGCCGGCACAATAGGCAGGATAGAACCAACATGCCGCGGGCCGTACCCAAGGGTGCGGCCCGTTCCTTTTGAGGATGACAATGACGACGCTGTACCTGCATTTGTCCGACGTCGATGAGGCCGCCTGGGCGCGCCGCTATGCAGAAGCACTGCCGCAGGTTCGGATCGTGCGCCGCGGAGACGAGTTCGATCCCGCGGCGGTCGACTACCTTTTCGTCTGGAAGCCGAAGGCAGACGCCTTCGATGGCTTGACCGGCCTCAAGGCGGTGCTGTCGCTGGGCGCGGGCGTCGATGCGCTGCTCAAGCATACGCGACTGCCTGACGCTCCGATCGTGCGATTCGTGGATGCCGACCTGACACAGCGCATGACCGACTATGTGGTGGCGCAGGTGACCTATCATCAGCGGCTCGGCACGCGGTTCCGCCGCGATCAGCAGGCACGAGTCTGGACGCAGCACTATCCCCCTGCCGCAAGCGTCACCAATGTGGGCATCATGGGCCTCGGCGAGCTTGGGCAGGATGCGGCGGAGAAGCTCAAGGCCCTCGGATACACAGTGAAGGGCTGGAGCCGAACCGAAAAGAAGATCAAGGACGTGGAGACCTTTGCGGGCGATGCGGGCTTTGCACGGTTCCTCGCAGCGACGGACATCCTCGTCTGTCTCTTGCCGCTAACGCCTGAGACCACGGGCATCCTGAACTACGGGACGTTTGGCAAGCTGAGGCGGTCGCTCGATGGCGGGCCGGTGGTGGTCAACGCGGCGCGTGGTGGCCACCAAAAGGAGGCAGACATTGTGCGGGCGCTGGGTGACGGCACGCTCGGGGCCGCAAGCCTCGACGTTTTCGAAACCGAACCGCTTCCCGCGACAAGCCCACTTTGGGAACTCGACAACTGCCTGATCACGCCGCATATCGCGGCGATCTCGAATATCGACGCCGGTGTGCGCTATTTCGCGCAGATCATCCGCGACCATGAGGCGGGCAAGCCGCTGCCGCATGTCGTCGATCGCCGGCGCGGTTACTGAACTGCCGGCCGCTTAGAGCCCGAGTTCCCAGATCTCCCCGAGCAGGTCCTTGCCGAAATTGCGCTCCCGCATGGTTTCGACGATCGTGAAGCCGGCGCCGGCGTAGAGCTTGCGCGCCGAGAGCTGGTTGGCATGGGTCCATAGCCGCATCCGCTCATAGCCATTGTCGCGGGCGAAGGCGACGCATTGCGAGACCAGCGTCGCACCGATTCCCTGCCCGCGCGCGGCAGGTTCGACATAGAGCATGCGCAACTGCGCCGATCCCGGCAGGCCCTCCGAGGGCATCACGAAGATCGAGCCGGCGATCCGCCCGTCCTGCTCGGCCACCCATAGGTTCTTGGCCGGCCGGTCCGGGGCACGCTGGAACTGCGAATAGATGCCTGCGATCAGTGCCTCGAACTCGATGTTCCAACCGAATTGCCGATTGTAGATCAGTCCCTGTCGATGGATGAGCCAACCCAGTTCGCCAAGCCTATGGCTGCGGATGACGATCGGACCAGGAGGCAGGGACTCATCTCCGAGCAGGCGCCGCAGCGTGCCCATCGCGGCGGTCAGCTCGAGCCGCCCGGCGTCATCGAGACCATGGATCAATTGGGAGACGGCATCGTCCGAACGCTGGTTTAATCGTTCCACGATGATGTCGCCGTCGCTCGTCAACGCAAGGTTATTGCTGCGGCGATCCTCCGGATGGGGAGACAAGGCCGTCAGCCCGGCGTCGGCGAACTTGCGGAGCATGCGGCTGAGATAGCCACGGTCAATGCGCAGCGCGCGCATGAGGTCGCCTGCGGTGGTATGGCCGCGGACGCCGATTTCGTAGAGCACCCGAGCTTCCGGCAAAGTCAGCGGACCGTCGGCGAATTGCTCTTCGAGCAAGCCGATCTGCCGTGTGTAGAAGCGGTTGAACTCGCGAATGTCGTCGATTTCGGTTGCCACATCGCCTCCAGTCGAGGCATTGGCAACGATATTGTTGACTTTGTCAACTATATCGTTGCTTGAGCATCCCGTAGACGGCACGAATCCCCTGGTCGGTGCCGCCGAAGGGGCGTGCGGGGCGAGGCTCGGGGGCCCAACCGAAGATGTCGAGATGGACCCAGGCCTTCGCCTCTCCGACGAAGCGGCGCATGAACAGAGCAGCGGTGATCGAGCCGGCGAAGGCGCCCTGGCTGACGTGGTTCACGTCGGCGATCTTCGAACTCAGCATGGAGTCATAGGGTGCCCAGAGCGGCATGCGCCAAAGTGGATCTTCCCATTCGGCGCCGGCGCGTATGAGGTCCGCCGCGAGCGCATCGTCGGTCGCATAGAGCGGCGGGAGATCGGGACCGAGCGCGGTGCGCGCCGCGCCGGTGAGTGTCGCCATATCGAGGAGCAGATCGGGATTTTCCTCGCCGGCAAGAGTCAGGGCGTCGGCGAGAATGAGACGGCCCTCGGCATCGGTGTTGCCGATCTCGACGGTCTGGCCGGACCGCGAGGGCAGTACGTCACCGGGACGGAAGGATGAGCCAGAGATGGCGTTCTCGACGATCGGGATCAGGACGCGCAGCCGAATTTTGAGCTTTGCATCCGTGATCGCGTGGGCAAGTCCGAGGATATTGGCCGCACCGCCCATGTCCTTCTTCATCAGCAGCATCGCGGAAGGCGGCTTGATGTCGAGCCCGCCAGTATCGAAAGTCACACCCTTGCCAACCAGAGTGACTTTCGGATGCCGGGCATTGCCCCAACTGAGATCGAGCAGGCGCGGCGCCTCTGCACTGGCACGCCCCACGGCATGAATCATTGGAAGATTCTGCCTGAGGAGAGCATCGCCGACGATCGCGGTGATTTTCATGCGGTGGCGCGCCGCAAAATCACGAATCTCGCGCTCGAAGGCCTCCGGCCCAAGGTCATTGGCCGGCGTGTTGATGAGATCGCGCGCAAGAAAGGCAGCGTCGGCGAGCCGCGCGAGTTCCGCCGCATCGGCCCCCTGCGGCACCAGCAGTTCGGGCTCGGGCCGCTCACGGCGGTAGCGGCCGAAGCGATAAGTGCCGAGGCGGAAGCCGAGGGCGGCGAGAGTGGGGTCGCCATATTCGCCTTCGAGGCGATAAAGGCCCGGCGGCAGTGCGGCGCCGGCAAGACCGGTCACGAGCTTCGAGCGACGCGTCTCGTCTCCCATCCCGAAGAGCCAGGCGGAGATGGCGCCATCCTCACCCGGTATTGCCAGCAGCGAACCATGTCGGCCGGTGAAGGCATTGGCCGCTGCCCATTTGAGCTGGGGTTTGGAGAGACCGGCCTTTGCCACCGCGCCTTCCGCGATCGCAATAAGCGGCAGTGATTTGGGCTGCGCCATCGTCTGCACCATGTGAATTCGTGGGATGCCGACTGCTTACGCGGTCACATAAGCCGCCGCAATCAACGGCCTTAACTGCCTGTTAGGGTTAATCATTTATTGCTTCATCGACGGCGCTGCCAGCGCCCCGAATGAGATTTTGCGGTGGTTGTGCGCGTTTCCTCCAAAGGCCTGAAGGCCGTCCGGTTGCTGCTCCTTGCGGGCGTCGCCGCCGTGGCGCTCGGCGCCTGCGCCAGCAACCGCGGCACGACCTCGGCGACTGATTTCTCCAGCCAGACACTCGAGCAATCGCAATCGGTGCTTGGCGATCTTTCGGCGCGCTACAAGGCCAATCCCCGCGACAAGGGCACGATGCTTTATTATGCCGCGGCGTTGCGTGCCGCGGGGCAATCCGAACAGGCCGTCTCGGTGCTCGAAAACGGCGTCGCGGCCTATCCCAAGGATCTGCAGATCCACATTGCCTATGCCAAGGCGCTTTCCGCGGCGGGCCGCTTCCCGCAAGCGATGAATGTCATCGATGAATCCATCAACCCAGCCGATCCCGACTGGAACGCCCTTCTGGTCAAGGGTGTGATTCTCGACCAGTCCGGGCGCAATGCCGATGCGCGCGCCATCTACACGCAAGCGCTGCTGATGGCGCCGGGCGAAGCATCGCTCGAAGCCAATGTCGGCCTGTCCTACGCCATGAGCAACGATCTCATGCAGGCCGAGACGCATCTGAGGAAAGCCACGCAGATGCGCGGCGTCACTAGCCAGATCCGTCAAAACCTGGCGCTCGTCATCTGCCTGCAGGGCCGGTTCGACGAGTGCCGGGCAATGTATGCTCAGGAGCTGCCGCCCGATCAGGTCGAGTCCAACATGTCCTATGTCCGGGCATTGCTGACGCAGCAGAACCGGTGGGATTTGATCAAGGGTGCCAGTGAGTAGGCAGTAGGCAGCGGGCGGGAAGAAGCCAGGGGGCCATGCGGCCCCCTTTTTTTTTGTTTGGCAGGGTCCGGACCGCGTTGTAGGTCGCGCGGGCGGGGCCGACCTTCAGCACCCTACGTCGCAGAAGAGGAGCGGTTAGCCCATGAAGCTGAAGCCGCCGGTCATACCGATCTTGATGATGGCGGGCGATATGATGACGATGAAAAGCACCGGCAAGAAGAACAGGATGAGCGGCACTGTGAGCTTTGGCGGGAGCGCGGCGGCCTTCTTTTCGGCTTCCATCATGCGCGACTCGCGGCCCTCTTCCGCCATGACGCGGAGCGAGGTGCCGACGCTGGTGCCGTAGCGGTCGGCCTGGATGAGCGAGGTCATCACCGATTTCACGACGTCGAGGCCGGTGCGCTTGCCGAGATTGTCGTAGGCCCGTGTACGGTCCTCGAGGAAGGAGAGTTCGGCGGTGGTGAGCGTCAGCTCCTCGGCGAGTTCCGGGCTCTGCATGCCGATTTCCTTGGCGACCCGCTTGAAGGCATGTTCCACCGACATGCCGGCCTCGACGCAAAGAAGCATGAGGTCGAGGGCATCCGGCCAAGCCCGGCGCAAGGATTGCTGGCGTTTGATCGTACGGTTCTTCAGCATAAGCACCGGCAGGTAGGCGCCGACGACGCCGATGCCGAGAGCATAGACCGCGTTCAGATAGAGTGGGTTTTCCTTGAAGATGGTCAGGCTCAGATAGGCGAAGGAGAGCACGAACAGGGCGAAGGGCGTGACGAAGCGCAGAAACACGTAAGTCGTAAGCGCGCTCTGGCCGCGATAGCCGGCGCGCGCCAGGGCATCGGCGGTCCCCTCATCGGCAAAGGCCTTCTGCAGCGAGAAGCGGTCGACGACGTTGCGCATATATTCGCGCCCGGCGACCTGGCGGATGGTGCGGGCCTCCTGCGGCCCCTGCCCGCGCAGCCGTGCCATTTCCTCGGCGCGCATCTTTTCGCGCTCGAGCGCGACGCGCTTGATGCGCTGCTTGACGGACACTCCGCCGCGCCCAAGGAACGAGAAGCCAAGCGTAAATACCACCGCTGCAGCGGAGACGGCGGCAAGCGCCGCGATGAGAAAATCGCGGCTGGTGATCATGTTGACGAAGGCATCGAATGTCATGGCTGCCTCAGAAGTCGAACTGGATCATGCGGTTCATCACGAAACCGCCCATGAACATCATAATGGCAGCGATGCCCAACCAGATCAGGCCGATATTGGTGGTGAAGAGCGGCACCATGTAAGTCGGCGTGGTCAGCGAGACGAGGATGCCCACGATGAAGGGCAGTGAGCCAATGATGCCGGCCGACGCCTTGGCTTCCGACGACATCGCCTTGATCTTCTGTTTCATCTTCTTGCGGTTGCGGAGCACGCGCGCGAGGTTGCCCAGCGCTTCGGACAGGTTGCCACCCGCCTGTTGCTGCACGGTAATGACGACGATGAAGAAGTTCACCTCGGGGAGTGGCACGCGGTCGAACAGGATGGTAACCGCCTCCATCATCGATTTGCCGAGCGACTGCTGATCGAGCACGCGCTGAAACTCACTCTTGATGGGCTCCTTGGCCTCCTTGGCCACGAGGCGCATCGAGTCGTTCAGCGGCAGGCCCGACTTGACACCGCGCACAATGGCTTCAACGGCGTTGGGCAGTTCTTCGAGATAGGCGTTCTGGTACTTCTTGCGGCGGCGGCCAAGGTAGAATTTGGGCACGAGATAGCCAACGGCGATACCGAAGATGACGGCAAACAGGATCGGGACCTGCAGGACGAACGCGACGACAGCAACCACGGCGCCGACAATGATCTGGTTGCGGATGAAGTCCCGCGCCTTGATCTTCATGCCCGCCTGGTAGATCTGGTCCTGCAGCGGCACGCGCTTCCTGCGCTTGCCGAGCGCGTCGTTCTGCGCCTTAAGGGTTTCCTGGATCTGCTTGCGGCGATTGTCGCGCGAACGGGAGGCATCGGCCTCGCGCCGATTTGCCTGGATATCGCCCTGCAGCGCCTTCATGCGCTTTTCGGCGCGACTGCCGGCACCCAGCAGTGAGGGAACAAGCGCGAAGCCGGCGGCCCCCACCCCGACCATCGCCAGCAATGCGTAAACCAGAACGTCCATGACTCAATACTCAGCTGTCGAGAAGCGCCCGCTGCTCGACGTTGGACTTTTCGAGCGCCTCGACGAGATTGGCTTCCTCGTTGAAGTAGCGGGCGCGCTCGGTGAATTGTGGCTTGGTGATGCCGGTCGACCGGTGGCGGCCGACCAGATTGCCATTCGAATCCTCGCCTAGAATGTCGTAGAGGAAGATGTCCTGGGTCACGATCACGTCGCCTTCCATGCCCAGCACCTCGGAGATGTGGGTGATGCGGCGCGAACCGTCGCGGAGGCGGGCGGCCTGAACAATGACGTCAATCGAAGAGGTGATCATCTCGCGGATGGTGCGGCTGGGAAGCGAGTAGCCGCCCATGGTGATCATCGATTCGAGACGCGCCATGGCTTCGCGCGGGCTGTTGGCATGGAGCGTACCCATTGAGCCGTCGTGGCCTGTGTTCATGGCCTGCAGCAGATCGAACGCCTCAGGTCCGCGCACCTCGCCCACGATGATCCGCTCTGGACGCATACGCAGGCAGTTCTTGACGAGATCGCGCATGGTGATCTCGCCTTCACCTTCGAGATTGGGCGGGCGGGTTTCGAGACGCACCACATGCGGCTGCTGCAGCTGGAGTTCGGCGGAGTCCTCACAAGTGATGACGCGCTCATCCTTCTCGATGAAGGCGGTAAGGCAGTTGAGCAGCGTGGTCTTTCCCGAGCCGGTACCACCGGAGATCAGCACGTTGGCGCGCACCCGGCCGAGGATGCGCAGCACTTCAGCGCCTTCGGGCGAGATCGAGTTGTATTTGACGAGCTGCTGGAGAGTCAGCTTGTCCTTCTTGAACTTACGAATGGTGAGCGCAGCACCGTCGATGGCGAGTGGCGGTGCGATGACGTTGACGCGCGAACCATCGGGCAGTCGGGCGTCGCAGATGGGCGAACTTTCATCTACGCGGCGGCCGACTTGGCTCACGATACGCTGGCAAACGTTCATCAGGTGGCTGTCGTCGCGAAAGCGCACATTGGTGAGCTTCACCTTGCCACCAACCTCGATGTAGCACTTCTGGCTGCCGTTCACCATGATGTCGGCGATGTCGTCGCGCGCCAGCAGGGGTTCGAGCGGGCCATAGCCTAGAACGTCGTTGCAGATGTCCTCGAGCAGATCCTCCTGCTCGGAGATCGACATCACGATCGATTTCAGGGCGATGATTTCAGCGACGATGTCGCGGATTTCCTCGCGCGCCGCTTCCTGATCCATGGTCGCGAGTTGGCTTAGATCAATCGAGTCGATCAGGGCATTGAAAATCGCGGATTTGGTCTGGAAGTATTCCTTGTCGCGAGCGATGGCCTCGGCCGAACGCACATCGACGATCTCGTCGTTGCGCAGGCGGTTGACCGCGGCATCGACAACGGGCTTTGGAGGAGCGACGGGCGCCGGAACGGTGGCGGGCGAGGGGCTGGCCTGCGGCGTGGGGGGCGTGGCAGCACCCGGCGTGTTTCCCCCGAAGCTCTGGCGTTTGCCAAACATATCAGCCCTTCTTGCGCTTCAGGAACGAGGGGAGCTTGAGCCCGGCCGTCTTCGCGGCAACTTCGGGCGAGGCGCGACCGGTGACGTTGAGGCCGATAGAGCGGAAGGTCTCGTTGGCACGGTTGGTCGCGGCGACTTCGGCGAGCATCTGCCCGTTATTGGCGGCGGTGCCGAAGGTCTGCGCGTCGAAGGCGATCTGACCGATGAGGCGGCATTCGATGGAGGTGGCGAATTCCTGCGCCGGAATTTCCGGACGCTTGGGCATGCCGATCTGGTTGAGGACCAGCAGCGGTTCGGATTCGGTGGGCCGCAACGCTTTGATCGTGTCGGCGAGGTTCTTGGCGTTGCGCAGATTGGCGAGATCAGGTTCGGCGACGATGACGACTTCGTCCACAGTTGCGAGGGTGTGGCGGATCCAGCCGCTCCAGGCATGCGGGATGTCGAGGACGACGACCGGCGTCGACTTCTGGCTGAGCTCGACGATCTGCTCGAAGTCGCGCTCCTCGAAATCGAAAGTGCGGTCGAGGACGACCGGAGCCGTCAGCAGATTGATGTGGTTGGCGGCCTTGCTCATCAGCCGGTCGAGCATGATGCCGTCGACCTTGGCGTTAGCGGTGACGGCGTCGGCAATGCCGTGCGGTGGATCCTGGTTGAAATTGAGGCCTGCCGTGCCGAAGGGCAGATCCATGTCGAGGATCAGCACGTCCTGGCGCAGGTGCTGACTGATGGCCCAGCCGACATTATGCGCTACGGTAGAGGCGCCGGTGCCGCCCTTGGCGCCGATGAAGGCAATGGTGCGGCCGATGGGCGCGGCACCCTCAGAGGCGAACAGCTCGGCAATGGCGTTGACGATGGCCTGCGCGCTGGTGGGCAGCACGATGTATTCGGAGACGCCAGAGCGGATCAACTCGCGATAGAGCATCACATCGTTGACGTGACCAAGCACGATCAGACGAGTGGAGGCATCGCAGACTTCGGCGAGGCGTTCGAGGGCGGCGGGAATCTCGGCGGGTGGCAGCGAGGTCTCGACGAGGATGAGATTGGGAGTCGGGTTGGACTTGTAACTCTCGACGGCACCGTCGAGGCCGCCATTGTGCGTGGTGAGCGCGACCTTGCTCATCCGGCGGTCATGCACCGCCGACTCGACCAGCTGCGCCGTCTGCGAATGTTCGCAGAAGGCCTGGATGGTGATGCGCGGAAGCAGCCGCGCTCCGGTTGCGACTTCGACAGCCGGCTCTTCGTCGGCGCCGGTATCCTTGTTCGTCAGGAAGCTCATCCTCTAACTCTCCATCGCAACGGTTAGGGTCCGGTAATCAGTCGAGTACAAATCCGACCGAACCCTGGTAGCTGCCGTGCAGCCCGTCATTTCCACTGACCCCGTATTTGGCTTCCATCTGACCCAGGAAGATCGCCTCGGCGTCGCCCGCGACCACGAAGTCATCGGTCGGCTTGTCGGTGCCCTGCCCCGGCACGGACATGAAGGGGGTGACGAGGATGACCAACTCGGTCTCGCTGTGAATGAAATCGCGCGAGCGGAAGAGCGCACCGAGGATCGGCACATTGCCGAGGCCCGGTAGCTGGTTGATCTGCTGCTTGACGGTGTCCTGCAGCATGCCGGCGATGGCCAGGGTTTCGCCCGCCCGCATCTCGACGACGGTCTTGGCGCTGCGATTGGTGACGCCACCGCCGCCGGACGGCTCCTTGACCGACGTATCGACGAGAAGCTGGATCTGGCCACTAGACTTCACGGTGGGGGTAAAGTTGAGGAATACGCCATATTCCTTGAAGGCGGTGACGACGAGGCCATCGCTGTTGACTGTGTCGTAGGGGAAGTCGCCGCCGGCCTTGAACTCCGCCGGCTGGCCGGAAATGGCGCTGAGGACCGGCTTGGCCAAGGTGCGCAGCGAACCGCGGCGCTCGAGGGCATTGAGCGTCGCTTCCAGCGAGGCGGGACCGGCAGTGATGTTGGCCGTGACGCCGTTGCTGTTCGACACGCCCGACACCAACCCGTTGGCGTTCTGGCTGGCCAGCGACAGATCGACCGAGCCGACCGTGATGCTGCCGTCGAGATTGATGCCGAACTGCTTGATTGCCTGGCGATTCACTTCGGCGACGGTGACCTGCAGCTTCACCTGCTGGTTGCCCGCCACGGTGACGATGTTGGCGACATTGGCAGCATCGCCGGCAAACTGGACCGCGATCTGCTGGGCGCGGGCGACGTCGTCCTGCGAGACGGCGGTACCGGTCAGCACGACGCGGCTGGTGGTACCGTCGAGCGAGACCGATTCGACGCTGATATGCGAACCCGGGATGTTGCGCGCAATCGCCGCCTCAAGCGCATTGCCGACGTCGGAGCGCGGTTGGAACACCTTGAGGTCCAGCACGGTGATGTTCCGGCCGCTCGAATCGAGGAAGAAGATGTTGGTGTCACCGCCAGAAATGCCTTGCACGATTGCCCTGGTCTTCGACCGCATCACGACGGTGGCGACGTTCGGCTGGCTCGCGATCACTTCGCCCACGTTGACGGGCAGATCGACGATCATCGACTTGTTGACCCCGAGTTCCATGCTCTGGGACGAGCCTAGCGCCTTGCTTGAGATCGTCAGATAGGCCGCTTCGGCGGCTGGTGCGGCGTTGAGAGGAGCCAGAGCGAGCAAGCCTGCGAGCAGCGCAATGCCTGCGGCGCGATGGGGGAAACGGGACGTCATGGCGAACTCCTCGCGCATCATGGGGTCACCGGAGCGGCAGCCGCCCCTGAGCGGGATTCATCGTAAGCCGCCGGTGTCACGGCAGTGGCCGGCGCTGCCGTTGTCACGGTGGCTTCCTGGCCGCCGCGGATGATCTTGATCGGCTTGTTGCGCTGGGTGCCCTCAGCGCCGTCATCAGATGAAAAGTCGACGATGGACCGCAACGCCAGCGACAGTCTTCCCAGGCTGATGGCGTTGATGATCGTCTCGCCCTGCCCGGGATCGAGCTCGAGGGTCGCGATCGCCTGCCCGGCAAAGATCTGGGTGCGCGGCGACGTGGGATCGTCGGGACCGCCAGTAGAGCCGAGCTCGCCGAGCCGGGTGTTGATGGCGAGAACACGCACATTGGAGAGGATGGTCTCGGACAAGTCGCCGCTCGGCGAGGGTCGTGTCAGAATGACATCGACATGGTCATTGGGAACGATGAAGCCACCAGATGCCGAATCGGCCTGCACCGGGACCGAGATACCGCGCATGCCTTTGTCGAGGACGGCGCTCAGATATCCCTGCTCGGTGCGCACGAGCTTGTCGGTGCGTATCGGCTCGCCGGCGAAAAACTCGAAGCGCGCCACCGAACCGCCCATCTCTGTCAGCGCTTCGGGCGTTGCGGCGATGGTGACATATTCGGGGCGCACCGCGCCTTCCGGCCAAGCCTGCCACTCGATGTTCTGGTCAGATAGACGCTCGCCCATGCCGATGGGCTGCTTGGCGACGAGAATCTGTGCGCGCGCTTCCTCGATCACCTGAGTCTCGGGCGCCGGTACGGTGGGGGCCGGACCCGGGCGCATTGCGAGGAAGGCGGCCAAGCCGCCTGCGAGCAGTGCGACCAGCAGCAGCACGATCCGCGAGACTCTCATTGCTACACTCCACGCAAACGCCAGGTACACGGACCGGCCGCATTTCCGGGAGCGATAGTGGCGGTCAAAGGGTCAAAAACTGGTTAACCGTTGCTTTGCAATGACGGTTAATCGAACCTTGTTTCAGTGCAGGATGCGATTTCAGCCGATGAAGCGGATGAATACGCTCGACTCCGAGTAGACCAGCAAACCGGCAATCGCTAGGGCGATGCCATAGGGCACTCCCGACTTGTTGTCGTGGAGCCGATCGATCCACTTGACCTGCGCAAGCGCGGCGGGGAGCGGGTAACGGCGGATCGCGATGATGAACAGCGTCAGCCCGCCGCCGAGTAAAGCTGCGTAGACCAGATAGGGCAGCAGCAGGCCGAATCCGAGCCAGAGCGAGGTCGCCGCCACGAGCTTGGCATCCCCGCCGCCGATCCAGCCGAAAACGAAAAAGGCAAAGGAGAAAACCAGGACGATGGCAGCGGCGGCGGCGTTCATCGCCATCTCGTTGAAGCTGACGCCGGCAAGTGCCGCCAGGACGAAATAGGCAACGACGAGTGCGCCGACCAGCCAATTGGCTATGCGCATCGTCAGCATATCCGATGAGGCCGCGTAGGCCATCAGGATTGGGAAGATGATGAGCGCCAGGCTTTGCATCGAATCGATCCGGCCGGGGCTCGGCCGCGGCATCGCGCCGATCTTCGATTGCGGAGGGTTAACAAAGCGGAAATAAGAAGGGGCCCGACGGGCCCCTTCAAACTGGTTTCTCGATCGCGCCCAGAAGGGCGGCTCGATCAGCCCGTAGCGCCGTTCAGCTTGCCGCTGATGCGGCCGAAGAGGGCCGACAGGCTGTTGCCGAGAGTGGTCGCGGCAGCGATGATGCCAACAGCGATGAGCGCGGCGATCAGGCCATACTCAATCGCGGTAGCACCGGACTCGTCGTTCACGAAACGAGCGACAGTGTTCATTCCAGGCTCCTTGCACACGTCATCTAAGTGACAACATCGTTCGACGCGTCACACATCGAACTCGACGGTGAAGCTAGAATGGACTTCTTGAAATTGGGTTAATCGGCAGACGGTTCCTTTTGCTTTCTCGCCGTCGTTTGCCTATGATTTTCAGTGGGTTAATCGCGCGGTGCAAATTGAATACAATGGCGCGGCGGCAGTTTTGGGTGTTTTAGAGGACGACGAACCACCGCAGATTTGCGAAATATTCACCATTCCCCGGGAAACTGCTTTCACACGAGTATCAAGTTCCGGGTTCCGTTCATGCTTACCCTGCGTCATCTGAAAGTGGCCGCCATCGCCGCCCTGCTGTGCCTCAGCCCTGCCGCAGCGTTCGCGGAGTCCGGCGAACCCATCAGCGTCAAGGTCAACATGGCGCGGATCCTGAGGATCAGCGCACCGGCCGCCACCGTCATCATCGGCAATCCGGGCGTCGCGGACGTGACCATTCAGGACCCGCAGACACTGGTCCTCACCGGCAAGAGCTACGGCCAGACCAATCTCATCGTGCTCGACAGCATGGGCAACCCGGTAGCGGATACGTTGATCTCGGTCGTGCAGGCGCAGGCAGACCTGGTGACGGTGTATATGGGCACTGCCCGCAATACCGTGGTTTGCGCTCCGGTCTGCCAGCCGACGATCATGCTCGGCGACGATGGTGACTACACCAACGGGGCCTTCCAGTCCGCCCAGACGATCAAGCAGGCGGCCGGGCAGTAAGGTTTCGTTGACCATGAGCGAAAGCCCTGCAATTGCAGGACTTCGCTCTAACCCCCAATTAGTCATCGCATCGATACAGTCGCCCCATTCAAGGACGATGCCGAGCCATGACGTTTCGCCAGCGCATTCTGAGAGGCATGTTCGCCCCCGCCATCGCGCGGGCGCGCCGCTTCGGCAGCGATGACCGGGGCGTGACGGCCATCGAGTTCGGTGTCCTCGCCATTCCGTTCTTCGTCATGGTCTATGCGATCATGGAAACGGCGATGCTGTTCTTCGCCAGCCAAGTGCTCGACAGCGCGGTGGAAGATGCGAGCCGCAGAGTGCGTACCGGGCAGGCGCAGGCCGCGAGCTGGAACCTCACGAACTTCCGCACCGAATTGTGCGGCTACACGTTCAATCTATTCGGCGATTGCAGCGGCATCCAGATCAAGGTGGCGGTGATCGCCAACTTCGCCGCCGCTGCGACTGCGCCGGCCGTGCAGACCTGCACAAGCTCCACCTGCACCTGGGACCCCGACTTCCAGTCTTACAATGGCGGGACGCGCCGCGACGTAGTGCAGGTTCAGGCCTTCTACCGCTGGCCGCTGCAGGTCATCCTTCCCTATTTCAATCTGCGCAACCAGCCGGACAATTACAGGCTGATTTCGGCGATGCGCGTTTTCCGTAACGAGCCGTTCTGATGCTGCACGCTGTTCGCCGCCGCATCGTCGATACGCTTATGCGCTTCAAGCGCAACGACCGTGCCGTGGCGGCGGTCGAATTCGCGCTGATCTTTCCGTTTCTGCTGACACTCTATTTCGGGACGATCGAGGCAAGCGCCCTGTTCGCCGCCGACCGGCGCGTAAACACGATCTCGGCGACGATGGGCGACCTTGTGGCGCAATGGGACGACGATGACGGCTCCATCCCCGTCGCGACCATGAACGACTATTTCTCGGCCGCGCAGGGTCTCATCTATCCGATGCCTTCAGGGACGCTTAAGCAGGTCGTGAGCTGCGTCCGCGTGCTCGCCGACGGGACCACGCAAGTGGTCTGGTCGAAGGGCTACAATGGCGGGACACCGCGCATCGCGAATACCTCCTACCCGCTGGCGACGACGACCCGCATGAACCAGGTGGCGCGCGGCGGCTACATCATCGCGTCGGAGACTTCGTACTCCTACACGCCGCTGCTCTCGCAGATATTCCAGTCGCCCTTCCCGCTCTTTCATGAAAACCTCTACCTGCCGCGCTTCGGTGCGCTGATCTCCGCTGCGTCCTGACGACTTGCTGGAAATCGGAGTGCATGGCATAGGCGGGCTCCCCCAGAACGGAGTCCGCGATGACCGACATGCCCATTCCTGTCTTCGATCTGGGCGGCGTCTTCATCGAATGGGACCCGATGTATCTCTTCCGCAAGCTATTCAAGACGGAAGACGAAGCACGGTGGTTCCAGGACAATGTCTGCACGCGCGACTGGAATCTCGAGTTCGATGCCGGGGAAATCTATGCCGAGGGCGTGGCCAGGCTGATCACGCGATTCCCGCGCTACTGGCGCGAGATCCAGGCCTATGACACGCGCTGGGACGAGACCTTCGGCCCGTTCATCAAGGGAACGATCGCGATCCACAACGAGCTGGTGAAGGCGGAGGTGCCGACGTTCGCAATCACCAATTTCTCGTGGGAGAAATGGATCACACGGCTGCCGCATTGGCCGTTCCTCGCCAATTTCGACGGTGTCATCGTCTCGGGTCTCGAAAATCTTGTGAAGCCGGATCCGCGCATCTTCCGGCTGTTCTGCGAGCGCTACAGCCTCGCACCGGAAAGCTGCGTATTCATCGACGACAGCGAGATCAATGTCGTGTCGGCCCGCAAGTTCGGCATGCAGGCGATCCACTTCACGGACCCAAAGCTGCTGCGTCAGGAACTGATCAAGCTCGGCCTACCGCTCAAGCCGGCAAAGTAGTCAGCGCGTTCCGTACATGCGATCGCCGGCGTCGCCGAGGCCGGGCACGATGTAGCCTTTATCGTTGAGATGGCTGTCGATGGCGGCGGTGAAGACGGGCACATCGGGATGGGCGTGGACGAATTTCTCGATGCCCTCGGGCGCGGCCAGGAGGCAGAGGAAGCGCAGATTGTTGGCGCCACGCTTCTTCAGCTGCTCGACGGCGGCAATGGATGAGTTGGCGGTTGCAAGCATCGGATCGACCACGATGATCAGCCGGTTCTCGAGCTCGCTCGGCGCCTTGAAGTAATACTCCACCGGCTGCAGCGTTTCATGATCGCGATAGATGCCGATATGCGCAACGCGCGCCGCCGGCACGAGATCGAGCATACCGTCGAGCAACCCATTGCCTGCACGAAGAATGGACGCAAAGACCAGCTTCTTGCCCTTGATGGTGGGTGACTCCATCTTGGTGAGCGGCGTCTCGATGGGGATCAATTCGAGCTCGAGGTCGCGCGTCACCTCGTAACACATCAGATGCGCGATCTCGCGGAGCAGTCGGCGGAAACTCGCGATCGAGGTGTCCTTGTCGCGCATGATCGTCAGCTTGTGCTGGATCATGGGGTGATCGATGACGGTGACCTTGGCCATGCGAACCCCTTCACCCAGCCGCGCGCAGAATTGGCGCTAGAGGAAACTGCGCCCGTGCCGGCCGGGCGGGATGCCGAGCCAATGGGCGACGCTTTCCCCAATATCCGCGAAGGTTTGCCGGATTCCAACCGTTCCTGTGGTCAGGCTTGGGGAAAAGCAGAGGATGGGGGTCTGCTCGCGGGTATGGTCGGTGCCGACCCAGGTGGGATCGTTGCCGTGATCGGCGGTGAGGACGAGCAGGTCGTCCTGGCGGAGCCTGGCGATCAATTCGGGAAGACGGGCATCGAAGGCCTCGAGCGCCTGGGCGTAGCCGACGACATCGCGGCGGTGACCGTACTCCTGGTCAAAATCGACGAAATTGGTCATGACGTAGTCGCCGTCGCGCGCCATATCGAGCGCTTCGAGCGTGCGGTCGAACAGCACCATGTTGCCGGATGCCTTTATTTTGTGCGTCACGCCCGAACCGGCATAGATGTCGGAAATCTTGCCGATGGCGAAGACCTGACGGCCCGCCGACTTCAGCCGGTCGAGAAGGGTGGGCTCCGGCGGCGAGATCGCGAAGTCGCGGCGGTTGCCAGTGCGCTTGAAGGTGTCGCGGGTTTCGCCGGTGAAGGGGCGCGCAATCACCCGGCCGATCATCAGCTTGCTGGTCAGCTTGAACGCTTCCTCGCAAACGTCGTAGAGCCGCTGCAGGCCGAAATGCTCCTCGCTCGCGGCGATCTGGAAGACGCTGTCGATCGAGGTGTAACAGATGGGCTTGCCCGTGCGGATCGACTCTTCGCCCAGCTCCTGGATGATAGGCACGCCCGATGCATGCTTGTTGCCGAGGATGCCGGGCAGCTTCGCGTTGGCGATCAGCGCGTCCGTCAGATCCTTCGGAAAGGTCGGCTCGGTCTGCGGGAAGTAGCCCCAGGCAAACGGCACCGGCACGCCCGCGATTTCCCAGTGGCCCGACGGCGTGTCCTTGCCTTTGCTGACTTCACGGCCGACGCCCCATCGGCCGCCCTTGGGCGTGTCGCTCAGCCCGCGCGGCGGCGTGCCGGTCGAGAGCTTGCCGGCAGCGCCTAGGCCGATCGCGTCCATGTTGGGGACATGCAAATCGTATTTCTCGGCGATGTGTCCGAGTGTGTTCGAGCCTTCGTCATTGTGGCCATGCCCGTCACTATAGTCCTTCGCGTCGGGCGCTCCGCCGATACCGAAGCTGTCGAGAATGCAGACGATGGCGCGGGGCATCACTTGGTCTCCGGTGGATCAAATGCGCTCAGCGATGAGGGGATGCACCGGACCCTCAGCACCAAGCCTGTAGGATTTGCGGATGCGCGCTTCGGCATCCGCGGCGAATTGTTCGTCGCGGGCGTGGAGGCGCGCGATCGGCGTTTTGCCGTCGGCTTTCGCACCGAGGCCGAGCAGGCGATCAAACCCGACCGCATGATCAATCTTGTCTGTCGGCATCCGGCGGCCGCCACCCAGCGCGACCACTGCCATGCCGACGCCGCGTGTGTCGATCTCGCTGATGGAGCCGTCGCCTTCGGCGAAGACATCGCGGATGATTGGCGCGGGCTTCAAATGCGCATCCATGCGCTCGACGAAGTCTTTCGGGCCGCCGAGCGCCGTGACCATCTTCGCGAAGATTTCCGTGCCCTTGCCGGAGTTCAACGCCTCTTCACAGGCAACTCTCGCATTGCCCTTGAAACCTATTAGTTCCAGCGCTGCGGCGCAGAGAGCGAGCGTGACCTCCTCGAGGCGCGGGTCGCGATGCTTACCCGTAAGGAAGTCCACCGCATTGCGAACTTCGAGCGCGTTACCCGCCGCGCTTGCGAGCGGCTCGTTCATGTCGGTGATGAGCGCACCGGTCTTGCAGCCGGCTCCGTTCGCGACACTCACCAGCGACTGCGCCAGTTCCCGCGAGCGGTCGAGCGTCGGCATGAAGGCGCCGGAGCCGGTTTTCACATCGAGGATGAGCGCATCGAGTCCCGCTGCAAGCTTCTTACTCAGGATCGACGCCGTGATCAGCGACACGTTCTCGACCGTGCCAGTCACATCGCGGATGGAATAGAGCGTTTTGTCCGCGGGCGCGAGATCGGAGGTCTGGCCGATGATCGCACAGCCGACGTCCTTGGTCACCTTGCGGAACAGCGCGTTGTCGGGCTGCGTCGTGTAGCCGGGGATGGAATCGAACTTGTCGAGCGTACCGCCGGTGTGCCCCAGCCCACGCCCCGAAATCATCGGCACGTAGACACCGCAGGCCGCGAGGACCGGCGCGAGCACCAGCGATGTGTTGTCGCCGACGCCGCCGGTCGAATGCTTGTCGACGACGGGACCATCGAGTTCGCTCCAGTCGAGGACCGTGCCGGAATCGCGCATCGCCTCGGTGAGCGCCACCCGCTCGTTGAGGTTCATGTCGCGGAAGAACACGGCCATGGCGAAGGCGGCGGCCTGCGCGTGGCTCACGCTGCCATCGGTCAGTCCTGCTATGAACTGGCCGATCTCCCCCTTGGTGAGGATTTCGCCGTCGCGTTTGCGGACGATGACTTCCTGCGGGAGGAAGACCATCAGTGATTAGGCTCCATAGGGCACCCAGACGTTCTTCACCTGGGTGGCGCGGCGGAGGAAATACTCGCCTTCGAACTTCGCTTTGTCGCTGAGGTCGTAGTAGAGGCCGCGCGAGGTCCAGGTCTGCTTGAGGTTGCCGGTGCTCGCCTTCTCGACCATCTGCGAGGTCGCAGCATCACCCGCGAACCACAGGGCATCGATCCCGTCATGCTCGGCCAGAGTCTTGGCCAAAGTTGCAGAACCGCCGGTGACGATGTTGATGACGCCCGGCGGCACGTCCGACGTCTCGATCACCTGATAGAGATCGGTCATCGAGAGCGGCGATTTCTCTGACGGCACCAGCACCACGGTGTTGCCCATTGCCACGGCCGGCGCGAGCAGCGCGATCGAGCCCAGCAGCGGACGCGAGGGCGGCGCGACAATGCCCATCGCGCCGATGGCCTCAACCATGGCGATGGCGATGGTGCGGCTTGGCGGATTGTGGACGGCACCGTCATATTTGTCGGCCCAGCCGGCAAAGGCGAAGAGGCGCTCGACGGACGCGGCGACTTCCCTTTGTGCGCTGGCAATGGATTCGCCCGTCTGCTCCCGGATGCGCTTGGCGAACTCCTCGGCGCGGTATTCGAGATTCTCGCCGAGGAAATAGAGGATTTGGCTGCGGTTGTGCGCGGTGGCGGTGCTCCAGCCAAGCGCGGCGCGCGCCGCTTCCACCGCATTGCGGATATCCTTGCGGTTGCCCTCCCCGACCTCACCGACCAGCGCGCCGCCCGGGCCGTAGATCGCGCGGGAATAGCCGCTGTCGGGCCGTGCCTGCTTGCCGCCGATATACATCTTGGCGGTCTGGTCGATACCGTCATGCTCGCTCACGGGCGCCGGCTTTTCGCCCTTGGGTGCGGCGAAGGGTTTGAGCTCCTTCTCCCATTTCGGCTTGAGGTAGACGGCCATGCCTTCCTTGCCGCCTTCGCGGCCGAAGCCGCTCTCCTTGTAGCCGCCGAAGCCCACGGCCGCGTCGAAATTGTTGGTGCCGTTGACCCACACCACGCCGGCCTTGAGGCGCGGCGCAATATCGAGCGCGAGGTTGATGTTCTCGCTCCAGATGGTCGCGGCGAGGCCGTATTTGGTGTTGTTGGCGAGCGCTACT
>DASZPY010000087.1:0-10486 GCA_035549855.1 Devosia sp.
TGCGGGCATCGAGCGCGACATCAACCGGCTGGGCAAGCTCGCCCGCGACGGCCAGCTTTCGATGGCCGACATGCAGGGCGGCACCTTCACCATCTCCAATGGCGGCGTCTATGGCTCGCTGATGTCGACACCGATCCTCAACGCGCCGCAGTCGGGCATTCTCGGCATGCACAAGATCCAGGAGCGGCCGGTAGTGGTCGATGGCGAGATCGTCATCCGCCCGATGATGTATCTGGCGCTGAGCTACGATCACCGCATCGTCGACGGCAAGGAGGCGGTGACCTTCCTCGTCCGCGTCAAGGAAGGCCTCGAGGCGCCCGAGCGGCTGGTTCTCGATCTCTGATCCGATGCAGGATCGCGGCGTTCTCGTCGTTACCGGCGGCAGTCGCGGCATCGGTGCCGCGACCTGCCTGCTGGCCGCAGAGCGCGGCTATGACGTCGTGGTCAACTATGCGGGCAATGTCGCAGCCGCGGAGGCCGTGTGCGGGGCCATCCACGGCAAGGGGGGCAGGGCCGTGGCCGTGCGCGGCGATGTCGCCGACCCCGCCGATGTCGAGCATATCTTCGCGGCTGCCGACCGCTTGGGCACGCTGACCGGCCTCGTCAACAATGCGGGCATCATCCTTCCGATGGCGCGTGTCGACGAGATGGACGCGGCCCGTCTAGCGCGTACCTTCGCGGTCAATATCACCGGCTCGTTCCTCTGCGCGGCGCAGGCGGTCCGGCGCATGTCGACGAAATATGGCGGCAAGGGCGGTGGGATCGTCAACCTGAGTTCGGGCGCGTCCAAGATCGGCGGCGCGAACATCTATGTCGACTATGCAGCGACCAAGGGCGCGATCGACACCTTCACCATCGGGCTTGCGCTCGAAGTCGCGGGCGAGGGTATCCGGGTCAATGCTGTGCGTCCCGGAGTCATCGATACCGAGATCCATGCCTCGACCGGCGATCCGGAGCGCGTGGCGCGGATGTCGGCGCAATTGCCGATCCCGCGTCCGGGCACGGCCGACGAGGTCGCCCGCGCCATCCTCTGGCTGCTGTCGGATGAAGCCTCCTATTCGACCGGCACGACCATCACCGTCAGCGGCGGCCGGGCGATCCTGCCGTGACCACCGAGCTCTGGCTGCTGATTGCGAGCCTTGGCGTCTACAGCCTCTATCTCGGGGCGCAGTCGCTGATCCTGCGCTGGCGCTATGGGGTCTGGTACGCCGCGAGCGCCCGCGACGATGCGCCCAAGCCCGAGGGCGACCTGCTGGGGCGGGCCGAGCGGGCACTCAGGAACTTCAATGAGACTTACGTACCGCTGGTGATCCTGCTGATCGTCGCGCATCTGGCGGACCGCAACGATCCGCTGGTGCTGTGGGGCGCCGGCCTCTGGTTCGCGGCGCGGATCGTCTATCTGCCGCTTTATCTGTTTGGCGTCTTCATGGTCCGCAGCCTGGTCTGGCTGGTCAGCGCCCTCGGGCTTCTCCTGATGTTCGCGGGCATCGTGTTCTAGCCAGCGGCGTCGACAGCGACTATATCCGGCACATCATTCAGGGGTATTCCATGGCGGACCAATTCGACCTCACTGTGATCGGCACGGGACCGGGCGGCTATGTCTGCGCCATCCGCGCGGCGCAGCTGGGCATGAAGGTTGCTGTCGTCGAGAAATGGCCGACCTATGGCGGCACCTGCCTCAATATCGGCTGCATCCCCTCCAAGGCGCTGCTGCATGCGAGCGAATTGTTCGAGGAGGCGGGGCACAATTTCGGCCATCTCGGCATCGACATTCCGGCGCCCGCGCTCAACCTCGCGCAGATGATGGCGCATAAGGACGAGACGGTGAGCCAGAACGTCAATGGCGTCTCGTTCCTGTTCAAGAAGAACAAGATCACCGCATTCCAGGGCACCGGTGCGCTGGCCGGCAAGGGTCATGTGCAGATCACGCCCGACAAGGGCGCACCTGTCACTATCGAGAGCAGGCATATCGTCATTGCGTCGGGCTCGGTGCCGGCGACGCTGCCGGGCATCGAGATCGACGAAGAGCGGATCGTCACCTCCACCGGCGCATTGTCGCTCGGCGCGGTGCCCGAGCGGCTGCTGGTGATCGGCGCCGGCGTCATCGGGCTCGAGCTCGGCTCGGTCTGGGCGCGGCTGGGCAGCAAAGTCACGGTTGTCGAGTTCCTCGACCGCATCCTGCCGGGGATGGACAGCGAAGTGGCGCGGCAGTTCCAGCGCATCCTGCAAAAGCAGGGCGTCGAATTCCGTCTCTCCACCAAGGTCAAGGCCATCGACAGGCAGGATGACGGCTCGCTCACCGCACGGCTCGAGCCGGCGGCCGGCGGCGACATGGCGATCGTCGATGCCGATGTGGCGCTGGTCGCCATCGGGCGGAGGCCGTTCACAGAGGGGCTCGGACTCGAAGCGGCGGGCGTCGAGCTCGACCAGCGCGGCCGCATCGTGGTCGGGCCGGGCTATGGCACCAATGTCGAGAATGTCTATGCCATCGGTGACGTGATCGCCGGGCCGATGCTTGCGCATAAGGCCGAGGACGAAGGCATCGCGGTGGCCGAGATCATCGCCGGCCAGCATGGTCATGTGAACTATGGCGCGATGCCGGCGGTGGTTTACACGAACCCCGAGATTGCCTCGGTCGGCAAGACCGAGGACGAGCTCAAGGCCGAGGGCGTCGACTACAAGGTCGGCAAGTTCCCCTTCACCGCCAATGGCCGCGCCAAGGCGATGCTGGCGACGCAGGGCTTCGTCAAGATCCTCGCTGACGTCGCGACCGACCGCGTGCTGGGCGCGCACATCATCGGCAAGAGTGCGTCGGAGATGATCGAGGCGCTGACGGTGCTGATGGAATTCTCCGGCTCTGCCGAGGACCTCGCCCGCACCACCGCGGCGCACCCGACCCTCAGCGAAGCGATCCGCGAAGCCGCGCTGATGTGCGGCGACGGGGCGATTCACATCTAGGGCTCCACATCCGCCTCGGGCACCTTCACCCGGCCCTTGCGGCCGAAGAGCCAGACGCCCACCAGTACCATTGCGGTTCCTGCTGCGTGCCAGAGCGTGAAGCGTTCGCCGAGGACGAAGATCGCGAGGCTCACCGTCACCACCGGCGAGACGTTGCCGATGATCGCGGTGCGTTCGGGCCCGATCAGCCCGATGCCGGCCGAGATGCAGTAGGAGGGCAGCACGGTCGCGATGGTGCCGATCGCCAGCATCAGCAGCATGCCATCGCCATCAACCGCCAGCGCGCTCACCGGATGGCTCGCGAGGAAGTGGACGATCACGGCCGGCCCGGCCGCACTCATGGCGATGGAGGTGAAGAGCGGTGGGCCGAGCTTGTCGATCAGCGGCTTGGCGAGGATCTGGTAGGCGGCATAGGCGACGGCGGAGCCGAACACGAGAAGCGATCCGAGCACGACATTGTCGCCCTCGATCGAAAAATCGGTCCAGAAGATGAGCGCGATGCCGACATAGCTTACCAGCAGCGAGGCGACCATCAGCGCCGTGACGCGGCGCCTGAAGAACAGCATTCCAAACAGCACGACGAAGAACGGATAGGTCAACAGGATCAGCCGGTCGAGCTGCGCCGATACGTAGCTCAGCGCCGAGAAATCGAGCAGGCTCGCCACGTAGTAGCCGAGCACACCCACGCCTAGCACTTGCAGGAACGTGACGCGATCCAGCGCGGGAGTAGCTGCTGTGCGCTCCCGCAAGTGGCGGCGGTAGCTGACGATGCCGACCGTCACGAAGATCGGCACCGACACGATCATGCGCCAGGCGAGCGTCGTGGTCGTGTCGATTCCTTCCGCCAACGCCAGCTTGATGATGATGCCCTTGGTGGCAAAGAGCGCGGCGCCGAGCAGAGCGAGCGCGATGCCGAGGAGCTGCGCGTTGGGCAGCGGACGGGAGGCGGGAGCGGCGGTGGTCATGACGGGTTCCGGTTCTTGCCCCGCCGCCAGTTCACCGGATCACCCGCGCCTGAAGGCGGGGCCGGTTGCGTGAACTAGATGACGCGCACACCGGTCCCGAAGGGGAAGCCGGTAATGAGTTTGGCGATGATGGTGCGCGCGGTCATGGCTGGTGGATACGCCCGCCGCCTGAGCCCGTCAACCGCGCGGATGGGCGGCGCGATAGCTCTCGAGCAGGCGGTCGGTGTCGATCGCGGTATAGATCTGCGTGGTCGAGAGCGAAGCGTGGCCGAGCAGTTCCTGGATGGCGCGCAGATCGCCGCCGCGGCCGAGCAGATGCGTCGCGAAGCTGTGGCGCAGCGCATGCGGCGTGGCGCTTGGCGGCAGGCCGAGCGCACCGCGCAATTGCGCGACGCGCATCTGGATCAGCCGCGGCGACAGCACGCCGCCCTTGACGCCGCGAAACAATGGCTGGGTCGGCGTCAGCTTGAAGGGCACGAGCCCGAGATAGGTCTCGATGCTCCGGCGCACCGCATCGATGAGCGGCACCATGCGGGTCTTGCCGCCCTTGCCGGTGATGCGCAGCGTCGTGCCTTCTAGGTCGGCACGGCTCAGCGCCAGCGCTTCCGAGATACGGAGGCCGGCGCCGTAGCAGAGCGAGAGCACCGCCATGTCGCGCGCGGCGACCCAGGGACGTTCCTCCATCTCCGCGGTGGTCGCGATCGCGGCCTTGGCCTCGAGCACGGTCAGCGCCTTGGGCAGCGATTTCTTCGCTTTGGGCGTGCGGACGATGTTGAGCGCTTCGGTCGACAGCGCCCCCTCGCGTTCGAGGAAGCGGAAGAAGCTTTTGATGGCGCTCAGCGCACGGGCAAGCGAGCGTGCTTCGACGCCGTCCTCGCGGCGCGTGGCCATGAAGGCGCGCAGGTCGGCCGCGCGCATTTCCTCGAGCATGCGGAGGGAAACGGTGCCGCCCATATGCGGTCCGAGGAAAGCGAAGAACTGGCCGAGATCGCGGCCATAGGCTTCGAGCGTCAGCGGCGAGAGGCGGCGCACGGCGCCGAGATCGCGCTGCCATTCGGCGACAAAGGCGGACACATCCGAATCGGCGAGGAAGGCGGTGGACATGCAACCATCCTAGACCTTGGGCGTGAACGCGTGGTTGACTAACCCGAGGAGTCGCCGATGCCGATCAATTCCATTGCGCTGCCCGACGGAGAAATGGTCCCGGCCCTCGGCCAGGGCACCTGGATGATGGGCGAGGGCCGGCACAGCCGCGCCGCCGAGGTCAAGGCGCTGCAGCTCGGCCTCGATCTGGGCATGACGCTGCTCGATACGGCGGAGATGTATGCCCACGGCGTCGCCGAGGAGATCACGGGCGAAGCGATGCGTGGCCGCCGCGACGAAATGTTCGTGGTCAGCAAGGTGCTGCCCTCCAATGCCAGCCGGGCAGGCACGATCGCGGCGTGCGAGCGGAGCCTGAGGCGGCTCGGGACGGACCGGATCGACCTCTATCTGCTGCACTGGCCCGGCAACCATCCGTTGCGCGAGACCGTCGCCGGGTTCGAGGCGCTGAAGCAGGCGGGCAAGATCCGCCATTGGGGCGTCTCCAATTTCGATGTCGAGGAGATGGAGGAATTGCTCGCGGCCGGTGGCGGCGCCGTGGCGTGCAACCAGGTGCTGTACAATCTCACGCGCCGCGGCATCGAATACGACCTCACCGCCTGGCAGGCGGCGCGGCAGGTTCCGGTGATGGCCTATTCGCCCATCGAGCAGGGCCGTCTCGCGCGCAACAAGGCGCTGGCGGCGATCGCCTCGGCCCATCAGGCGAGCGCCGCGCAGATCGCGCTGGCGTTCGTCCTGGCACAGCCCAACACCATCGCCATCCCCAAAGCCGGCAGCGAGGCGCATGTGCGTGAGAATCGCGCCGCAGCCGACATCGTGCTGTCCGATTCGGACCTTGCGGCCCTCGATGCCGCCTTCCCGCCGCCGCGACGGAAGACGTCGCTGGAGATGATCTGAGAATCTCCTTGCGCTCCTGCGGCCCGGCGTGAACAAAGCGGGCACAGATGAGCGAGCTGTCCGACATCGTTGCGGTGATGGTGAGCGTCTCCGTCGACGGGCCCTATTCCTACCGCGTGCCGGCCGGGATGAGCGTCCAGCGCGGGTCGATCGTGGCCGTGCCGCTGGTCGGCCGGCCGACGCTGGGCGTCGTCTGGGGCGAGCCCAGGGACAATTTCGCGCATAACCGGCTCAAGGAGATCGCGGTCGTCTATGACGCGCCGCCGCTCAGCGAGGAACTGCTGAAGACCGTCGACTGGGTGTCGCGCTATACGCTCGCGCCTCCGGGACTCGTCCTGCGCGCGGTGCTGCGCTCATCGGAGGCGCTCGAGCCGGAGCGGCCGATCATGGCGTTCCGCAAGACTGGGTTCGAGCCCGAACGGATGACGCCGGCACGCGACCGGGTGATGGACACTCTCGCGGACGGGCTGGCCTGGGCGAAAGCCGCCATTGTCGGAGCCAGCGGTGTGTCGGCGTCGGTGATCGAGGGGTTGGAGCGGGCGGGCGCGCTGGAGCGTGTGCAGGTGCCGGCGCCGCCAATCGTGCTGCCGCCCAATCCGGATGAGGCGGTGCCCGCGCTCAGCCCCGAGCAGGCGCGGGCGCTGACTCAGATTCGCGCCCTCGATCCTGCAAAGTTCGGCGTCGCCCTGCTCGACGGCGTGACCGGCAGCGGCAAGACCGAGCTTTTCTTCGAAGCGGTGGCCGACACGCTTCGCGCCGGGCGGCAGGCGCTGATCCTCCTGCCCGAGATCGCGCTGACCCACACCTTCCTCGCCCGCTTCACCAGCCGCTTCGGCACGCGCCCGGCCGAGTGGCATTCGGACATGACGCCAGCGCAGCGCACCCGCACCTGGCGCGGCGTCAACAACGGCATGGTTCGCGCCGTGGTCGGGGCGCGCTCGGCGCTGTTCCTGCCGTTCCACGAATTGGGACTGATCGTGCTCGACGAGGAGCATGACGGGGCGTTCAAGCAGTCCGACGGCGTCAACTATCATGCCCGCGACATGGCCGTGGTGCGGGCCAAATTCGCCGAGGCGCGCGTGATCCTGAGCTCGGCCACGCCCTCGGTCGAATCGCGGAACAATGCCAATATGGGCCGCTACACCCATGTGCTGCTGCAATCGCGTTTCGCGGAGGCGGCGCTGCCCGATATCACCGCGCTCGACATGCGCGAGGAGCCGCCGGAAAAGGGGCGCTGGATCGCACCGCGCCTGTCGCGGGAGATCTTCGCGACGCTCGACCGGGGCGAGCAGGCGCTGCTGTTCCTCAATCGGCGCGGCTATGCCCCGCTGACGCTCTGCCGCGCCTGCGGGCATCAATATCAATGTCCCGATTGCGATGCCTGGCTAGTCGAGCACCGCTTCCGGGGCGTGCTCATGTGCCATCATTGCGGGCACGAGCAGAAGAAGCCCGCGACCTGCACCAAATGCGGCGAGGCCGACACGCTCATTCCCATCGGGCCGGGGATCGAGCGCGTCGCCGAGGAGGTGGCGGAGCGCTTTCCCGATGCCCGTGCGGTGATCCTCAGTTCCGACATGGGCTCCAATGCGCAATTGCGCGACCGCTTCGCCGAGATCGAGAAGGGCGAATACGACCTCGTCATCGGCACGCAGCTCGTCGCCAAGGGCCATCATTTCGAGAAGCTGACGCTGGTCGGCGTGCTCGATGCCGATCTCGGCCTCGCGCATGGCGATCCGCGCGCGGCCGAGAAAACGTTCCAGATCCTGACCCAGGTGACGGGCCGCGCCGGACGCGCGGCCCGCTCCGGCCGGGCGTTCCTCCAGACCTGGCATCCGGCACATCCGGTGATGCAGGCCATGGTCAGGCAGGACCGCGAGGCCTTCTATGCGCATGAGCTTGAAGTCCGGAAACAGGGCGGGCTGCCCCCGTTCGGTCGTCTGGCGGCGCTGATCGTCTCGGCCAGCGAGCATGAGGAGGCGATGGGTTTTGCGCGGAAGCTCCTGAGTGCCGCGCCGCAGGCCGAAGGCTTGCGGCTGTTCGGCCCCGCCGACGCGCCGGTCGCCATGGTGCGCGGGCGTCACCGGGTCCGTTTGCTGGCGCAGAGCCAGAAGGATTTCGACCTTTCGGGCTATGTCCGCTTCTGGCTCAATACGGCCGAGCGGGTGAAGGGCAATCTGAAGGTCCAGGTCGACATCGATCCGCAGAGTTTTTACTAGCGCCGACAGGCGCTTCGGCGCTGCGACAATAGGGGCGAAAAATCCCCGGCCTCCGCGCCTTGCGCCGCCCTTGGGGGCCATGTTAGAGGGGTCGCGGTTTTCGGGGGCCAGGGCATTGGGCTCCCGCCGGCGCATATCCAAAAGTCCAGCAATCGTGGGACTTGGCGCAATCAGCAGCAGAGGTTGGAGCGGCATTTGGCAGAGCAGATTGGTGTGCTGACCCAGATCGCGCGGCCCTATGCGGCAGCGCTGTTCGATCTGAGCCAAAACGAAGGCTCGCTCGATGCTGTCGAATCCGGACTCGCCGAGGTCCAGAAACTCGCCGCCGAGAGCGATGATTTCCGCCGGTTCCTCAGCTCGCCGGTCATCACCGCCGACGTCAAGGCGGGCGCGATGGACGCCATCCTCGCCAAGGCCAATCTGCAGCCGACAGTTGCCAATCTCATCAAGCTGATGGCGCGCAATGGCCGCCTGTTCGCGCTGCCCGCGGTGATCCGCCAGTTCCAGCAGCTTGCCGCGCAGGCCCGTGGCGAAGTCTCAGCCGAGGTCACCTCCGCCGCGCCGCTGTCGAGCACCCAGCTCAAGACTCTCGCCGATACGCTCAAGCAGAAGATCGGCAAGACCGTTACCCTCACCGAACATGTCGACGCCTCGCTGATCGGCGGCCTTGTGGTCAAGGTCGGCTCGCAGATGATCGACAGCTCACTCAAAACCAAATTGTCGGCGATGAAGGTCGCCATGAAAGAGGTCGGATAATGGACATCAAAGCCGCGGAAATCTCGTCGATCCTCAAGGATCAGATCAAGAATTTCGGTCAGGAAGCCGAGGTTTCCGAAGTTGGCCAGGTGCTCAGCGTCGGCGACGGCATCGCCCGCGTCTACGGCCTCGACAATGTGCAGGCCGGTGAGCTGGTCGAGTTCCCGGGCGGCATCAAGGGCATGGCGCTGAACCTCGAGACCGACAATGTCGGCGTGGTGCTGTTCGGCAATGACCGCGAGATCAAGGAAGGCGACACCGTCAAGCGCACCGGCGCCATCGTCGATACGCCGGTCGGCAAGGAACTGCTCGGCCGCGTGGTCGATGCGCTCGGCAACCCGATCGACGGCAAGGGTCCGCTCAAGGCCAAAGAACGCCGCCGCGTCGACGTGAAGGCGCCGGGCATCCTGCCGCGCAAATCCGTGCATGAGCCGATGTCGACGGGCCTCAAGGCGATCGACGCGCTGATCCCGATCGGCCGCGGCCAGCGCGAGCTCATCATCGGCGACCGCCAGACCGGCAAGACCGCCGTGATCCTCGACACCTTCCTCAACCAGAAGCCGGCGCACCAGGCCAATGCGTCCGAAACCGACAAGCTCTACTGCATCTATGTCGCCGTCGGGCAGAAGCGCTCGACCGTGGCGCAGTTCGTCAAGGTCCTCGAGGACAATGGCGCGCTCGAATATTCCATCGTGATCGCGGCGACCGCATCCGATCCGGCCCCGATGCAGTTCCTCGCGCCGATGACTGGCGCCGCCATCGGCGAGTATTTCCGCGACAATGGCATGCATGCCGTGATCGCCTATGACGATCTCACCAAGCAGGCCGTCGCCTACCGCCAGATGTCGCTGCTGCTGCGCCGCCCGCCGGGCCGCGAAGCCTATCCGGGCGACGTGTTCTATCTGCACTCGCGTCTGCTGGAACGTGCGGCCAAGCTCAATGAGGAGCACAAGTCGGGCTCGCTCACCGCACTCCCCGTCATCGAGACGCAGGCCAACGACGTGTCGGCCTACATTCCGACGAACGTGATTTCGATCACCGACGGCCAGATCTTCCTCGAGACCAACCTCTTCTTCCAGGGCATCCGTCCGGCGGTGAATGTCGGTATCTCGGTGTCGCGCGTGGGCGGCAATGCCCAGATCAAGGCGATGAAGCAGGTGGCGGGTTCGCTTAAGGGCGAGCTCAGCCAGTATCGCGAGATGGCGGCCTTCGCGCAGTTCGGCTCGGACCTCGATGCCGCGACGCAGCGTCTGCTCAACCGCGGTGCACGTCTTACGGAGCTGCTGAAGCAGCCGCAGTTCTCGCCGCTCAAGACCGAGGAAGAGGTCGCGGTGATCTTTGCCGGCGGGCAGGGCTATCTCGACGATCTGCCGGTGGCAAAGGTCGGTGAGTTCGAGCGCGGGCTGCTGTCGGCGCTTCGTTCGAAGCATGGCGACATCCTGAGCAAGATCGCCTCGGAGAAGGCGCTCAGCGACGATCTGCGCACCCAGCTCAAGGCCGCGATCGAGGCCTTCAAGAAGACCTTCACCGTCTAGTCGGCGCCCTCTGGAGTAGTTCGGCCCTATGGCTTCGCTCAAGGACCTCAAGAACCGG
>DASZPY010000088.1:0-10146 GCA_035549855.1 Devosia sp.
TGACCTATGCCCTCGCGACCGAGAGCAACATCGAAGAGCGCACCTTCCACCTGCGCTGGTCGGCGCGCGCGAGCGCCCACCAGCTCCCCCAGATCGTGTCCGAGATCGGCGCGCTCGCCGGCGTGCTCAATGTGCGCTGGGAAGGCGGCGGGCTTGCCGACGACTAGAATTGCCACTCGCGGGCCTTGCCCACGAGGAAATCCCGGAAAACGCCGACACGTTTGCTGTTTTTGAGGGCGGGGGGATAGACGAAATAGGCCTCGTAGGCGGGCAGTTCGACTCCGGTGAGGACCCGGCGGAGCGCTGTTTCGCTCTCGGTCACGTAGTCGGGCAGCATGGCAATGCCGATGCCTGCCCGACAGGCCTGCATCATGCCGACGATGGCATTGACCTTCATGGCGGAGCGGCGCGGCGAAGAGTCGGGGCGGCCGAGCCGTTCGATGTAATTGATGTCGCCGAGATAGGACGGGATTGGATCGCCGAAGGTGATGATGCGGTGCTGGTCGAGCTCTTCAAGCGTCCTGGGCTCGCCATGCTCGCCGAGATAGGCGAGCGACATGTAGAAATGGTTGTGCACGGTAAACAGCTTGCGCTGGATCATCTCGGATTGGTTGGGCCGGTGCAGCCGTATAGCGACGTCGGCCTCGCGCATAGCGAGATCGAGTTCGGCGTCGTTGAGCTTAATCTCGATGTTGATCTCGGGATAAAGCTTGAGGAATTCGTGGATGCGTGAGCTCAGCCATGTCGAACCGATGCCGACCGTGGTTGTGACCAGCAGCTGGCCGGTGGGGATGTCCTGCGATTCGGACATCTGCGTTTCGACCTGCTGGAGCTCGGAATGCATCCGGTGGGCCGTGCGGAAGAGCTGCTCGCCGACTTCGGTCAGCACGAGCCCGCGCGCGTGGCGGATGAAGAGCTTGAGGTTGAGATCTTCCTCGAGGGCCGAGATCTGCCGGCTCACTGCCGACTGGCTCATGTTCAGCTTCTCGGCGGCATGGGTGAAGCTCCCGGATTCCGCGGCAGTGTGGAAGATCCGGAGCTTGTCCCAGTCGAGCATAATTACTCCGCGGCTTCGGCGAGGTTCTCTTCGGCGAGGAAGCGTTCGGCCTCGAGCGCGGCCATGCAGCCCATGCCCGCCGCGGTGACCGCCTGGCGATAGACGTCGTCGGTGACGTCGCCCGCGGCGAAGACACCGGGGACGTTGGTCTCGGTGGTGCCGGGCTTCACCTGCAGATAGCCACCGGGCTTCATGTCGAGCTTGCCCGCGAAGATGGATGTCGCTGGCGTGTGGCCGATGGCGACGAAGATGCCGTCGACCGGAAGCTGTTCGGTCTGGCCGGTACGCGCGTCGCGCAGCACCGCGCCGGTCACTGAGACCGGCATCATGTTGCCAGTGATGTCGGCGAGCTCGGTATTCCAGCGCACTTCGATCTTGGGGTGCTTGAACAAGCGATCCTGCAGGATGCGCTCGGCGCGGAACTCGGAGCGGCGGTGGATGACTGTGACCTTGGAGGCGAAATTGGTGAGGAACAGCGCTTCCTCGACCGCGGTGTTGCCGCCGCCGACCACCAGCACATGCTTGTTGCGGTAGAAGAAGCCATCGCAGGTGGCACAGGCGGACACGCCGAAGCCCTTGAACTTGTCTTCCGCGGGGAGGTTGAGCCAGCGCGCCTGGGCGCCGGTGGCGACGATCACGGCGTCGGCCGTGTAGGTCGTGCCGCCGTCACCCTTGAGGGTGAACGGACGGCGGTCGAAATCGACCTCGGTGATGAGGTCGTTGACGATCCTGGTGCCGACATGCTCGGCCTGTGCCTTCATCTGGTCCATGAGCCACGGGCCCTGGATGACATCGGCGAAGCCGGGGTAATTCTCGACGTCCGTGGTGATAGTGAGCTGGCCGCCGGGCTGGATGCCTTGGATCATCAGCGGGTCAAGCATTGCGCGGGCCGCATAGATGGCGGCCGTATATCCGGCCGGCCCCGACCCGATGATGATGACCTTGTGATGCATGGAGCTTGCTCCGAACCCCTCTCCTCAGCCCACAAGATAGGGTGTCGGGCATGTCACTTTCAAGGCAGGACTATCCCCAAACTACTGGATTTCCGGGCATAACCGGATAGCGCGGCGCCGCGCACGCGCTATCCGCGGCCGGCTAGGCGGCGGTACTCCGGGGCCGCCCTGCTGGAAGAAAGAAAACCTCACAAGCTATGCATAGGCAGAACATTCGAGGAGGATACGCCGGTCTGGAGCAGGGCGGCCTAAGCAATCGGGGCTTGCTTGACTCACCGGTAGATTTGCCCGTCTGTTGAGCAGATATTTGGGGGGCGTGATGGGGCGGCGTTGCTCGGACCTGGTTTCAGCCGGACTTGTGCTGCTAGTGCTTGCGCCGGTCTTTCCCACAGCCTCAGCGATCGGAGCCGAAAAGGCGCTGCAATATCGCAAGGGCGCTTCAATCACGCTGCCCTATGGCGGCCGCATCGACGATGCGGTGGTCCTCGATATTCTCGATATCGACGGTGACGGCGCGGAGGATTTCGCGGTGGCGGGCAAGGTGGAAAGCGCCGAGCGGGCGCCCGTCCACAGCTTCATCATCCGGAACAACACCGACACCGGAAAGCCGCAGGTTTTCGACCTGGGAGAAGACGGGCTCACCCGCCGGACCTGGGCCGGGAAGTTCTATCGCGAGAGCGGTGGACAGGTGTATTTCGTGCTCGGGCGCAGCGGCGAAGTCGGTGGATTCGACACCAACCCCGGCGAAAAGGTTTCGATCTTCAAGGTCACGCCGCAGGACAAGGAATTCCGAACCGAGTCCGTCTTTGTCTCGCAGGTGCCGCACCTGACGACCAGCGTCGACCGCTGCGATATCGACAATGACGGCGTCGCCGAGATTTACATCAACAATTACGGCACGCCTACCGACAATCCGAACAACATTCCCTCCGGCGTCCCGAGCATCATTCAGATGACCGAAAGCGGATTCGTCGAGACCAAGGTCAATCGCTGGCTGTTCCAGTTGCAGCGGCATGGTGCCAACAACTCCATCAAGTTCCACGACATAGATGGAGACGGCGACTGCGATTTCCTCACGGCGTTCGAGGTGGCCAAATGGGGCTCCAAGACGCCGACGTTCCCGGGGGAGGTCGAGTCCTACGCCCTGCGCAACAATGGCGGATTCTTCGATACCAAGCCCATTGTCGCGCCCAATCCGCATTTTGCGCCGGACAGCGGCGCCTTTACTTTTACCATGCTGCAAGAGGGCGACGAGCGGCTGTTCTTCGTACACTCTTCATTTTACGGGGGCCCGGATGGAAGCGACTTCCATGACGCCTATCTGCAGGCGTATCGGTTCGTGGACGGCGCTTTCGTGGAGGTGACCGATGAGGTCATCGACAAGCAATTGCCGCTCTGGTCGGCGAACCAGAGCTATGTGCGCTTCAACGATATCGACAAGGACGGCGATCTCGACATGTATTTTGCGCTCTATAGCGAAGACATCGAGATCTACCGGAACCTGGGTGGCGGCAAGTTCAGGCTGGAGAAAGTGCTGAACGCGCCCGACGGTGGCACCAAGGCGATTGCCTTCTTGTCCAATCCCACGACGCCATGCTCGGACATCGTCGCGGTGCTCCGAAACGGCAAGCTGGTCCGCTATCTCTGCCACTGAGGGCAGAGATCAAACGTATTTGAGCTCGAGTATCTCGTAGCTCTTGGTGCCGCCGGGGGCGGGGACTTCGAAGCTGTCGCCCTTGGACTTGCCGATCATGGCTCGCGCGATGGGGGAGGAGATCGAGATGCGGCCCTTGCTGGCATCGGCCTCGGCGTCGCCGACGATCATGTATTTCTTCTCTTCCTCGCTGTCCTCATCGACGATCTTGACCGTCGCGCCGAACTTGACCGTGCTGCCCGAAAGCTTGCTCACGTCGATCACTTCGGCGAGGGCGAGCAGCGTCTCGAGCTCCTTGATGCGGCCCTCATTGTGGCTCTGCTGCTCCTTGGCGGCATGATATTCGGCGTTCTCGCTGAGATCGCCATGGGCGCGCGCTTCGGCGATCGCCGCAATGATCTTGGGACGGCTCTCCGATGTCCGCAGGCGATACTCCTCGCTCAGCGCCTTGTGCCCAGCGGGCGTCATCGGGACCTTTTCCATCATACTCTCCTAGCCCTTACCAAAAGGCCGCTTGCGCCGGTCTTGGCGTCAGGCGAACCACAGTGTCGGGGAACCGGACCAAACTGCCCGCGACGGGCGCCGGGGTCAAGCGCAACGCGCCGTGAACCGGCGCGGCAGGGGGGCCAAGCCCCGCCGCGCCGCAAAATCAGGCCTTCACGGCAGCCCAGGCGCCGGCCGCGATGGCGTCCACCGCCCTCTTGCCCGCGACGCGGGCGCGGCCTGTCGTGGCGAGCCGGAGGTAGTTGTAGGCCGGTCCTAGGATCAACGAATGCGCTACCGGCCAGGGCAGGTCCTTGACCTTTCGGGCCTTGAGGAACTTGGCGTAGCTGGCGGAGGCCGAGCTCTGGCCCTCGGTCAGCGTGTCGGCGATCGAGGCGAATTCGGGCGCTGTGACGGCCAGGGTCCGAATCTCGTCCATGAAGCGGAAGAGATCCGGATTCTTGAGGCCCCAGGAGACCAAGCCGCCCGCGGAGGCCTTGATGGTCGCCTCGGCTGTGTCCGAAGCGGGCTTGGCTTCTCCAGACCAGCCGGCGACGGCATCCTCGAGCAGCGCCAGGGCCAAAGCGCCCTTGCCGTCGAAGAAGTGATAGATCGAGCCTGTCGTCGCGCCCGAAGTCTCGCGGATATCGTTGATCGTGGTGGCAATGTAGCCATTGGTCAGGAAGCAGGCGAGGGCGGCATCCAGAATTGATTCGCGGCGCTCGTCTCCCGTCAACCTCTTGCGGGACTTGGCTTTTCTGGCAGGGGCACGGGCCATTGCACTGATACTCCATAGGTGTTTCGGGAAGGGGTTGCCAGCAACAATGGTCTAGAACTATATTCTAGTCGAGCGTTTTGTTTGACGTTTGGCACAGGCAAGAAAGCAGTGGAAATGGCAGCAGATCTGTTGACGAAGACTCGTGATCTGTTCGCTTGCATCGAACGCGGCGACGGCGACGGGTTGCGGCAGCTCTACGCTGAGAATGCGGTTCAAATAGAGCATCCCAACCGACTGAAACCGAAGGGAGATCGCCGAGCGCTTCCCAAGATGCTTGAAGACCTGGCGCGCGGTAAGCAGATCCTGCGGTCCGAGCACTACAGGATTGTGAATGTGGTGGCCGCCGCCGACAGGGTGGCCGTTCAGGTCGAGTGGACGGGCGTCCTCGCAGTCCCAGTGGGTGCGCTGCGGGAGGGCGACACCATGCGGGCCCTGTCGGCCGTATTCCTCACCTTCGCCGGCGGAAAGATCACCGAGCAGCAGAACCACGACTGCTTCGACGATTTCCTCACGCCGCGGGGCTGAGCAGTACGGAAAAAGACGTAAAGGCGCAGCCCAGGCGGGCTACGCCTTCTCCGATCAGGCTGGAGCGGAGGCCGGAGCCCGCCGGCTCAACCCGCCATTGTCAGATTGTCGGCCGCGGACTTGCCGGTCCGCTTGTCCTTGACGATCTCGTAGTTCACCTTCTGGCCTTCATCGAGGCCGTTGAGGCCCGAGCGCTGGACAGCGGAAATGTGCACGAACACGTCCGCCCCGCCCTCGTCAGGCTGAATGAAGCCGTAGCCCTTCTGCCCGTTGAACCATTTTACAGTGCCGGTAGCCATAGAAGTCCCTCTCGCAGTCTCTGCCGTAGCGGCCCCGGGGTATCCGGGCGGTATCCGCCAATCGAATTCTGGTGACGTCAGCAGGCGCGCTTAGAGATCGCCAGGCACGGACAGTCGGCCGCAATATTCGACCAGAAAGTCTTAGCGCGAAAAATGCAAGTTCACAATATGGCAGAATCAAACACAATCGGCCGCTCCGGAGATGCCGGGCGGCGACCAGTATTTGCTCACGATACGATACGCTGGACCGTTTTTCGGCCCATCTCCCGCGCCCGGACCACTCGCAAGGCGTCCGAAGCAGCGGAGGCAAGAGGATTGACCTTTACGTCAGGGATGGGCGACCTGTCCAGTTAAAGCACTGCGACAGGTTGGCAGGTCCTTTATGAATGCTCCCCGCTACGATTTTCGCTCAGATACGGTCACTCGGCCGCCGTCCGGCATGCGCGCCGCGATGGTGGCCGCCGCGGAGTAGATCACGCCACGGGCAGCTTGAGGTTTGCCCAGATGGGCAGATGGTCCGAGGCTTCGCGCGAGAGGATGGAGTTGTGCACGCCGGTTTCGGCGATGGCGATGTTCTCGGTGACGATGATGCGGTCGAGCGAGAAGAGGGGCATCGTGGCGTGATAGCTCGGGCCGGGCGAGGCGATGGTATGGCCTTGCTCGAAGGCGCGGAGCACACCGGATTTGAGGCTCGGCTCGTTGAGGTCGCCCATCAGCACCGTAGGCATGCGCGCCTCGAGCGATTGCAGCTCGCGCACGACGGTTTCGGTCTGCAGCGTCCGCCATTTGCGGGTGAGGCCGAGGTGCATGCCGACGACGCGGAGCAGCATGCCGCCGCCGCAATCAAGATCGGCGACGGCGGCTCCGCGCGGCTCGAGATGGGGCAGCGCCATGGGGTAGGCACGGACGACGGTGAAGGATTTGCGCGCGAGGATGACGTTGCCGTGGTGCCCCAGGCTTTGTGGCCGCTCGGCGAAACGGATGGCGCGGTAGTCGGTCTCCTTCTCGATGGTTTCCGGATCGAGCGCGGTGATGCGCGAGCCGAAGCGGCGGTCCACCTCCTGCAGCGCTACGATATCGGCGCCGATTTCGCTTAGGACCGTCAGCACGCGGGCGGGACGGCGGCGCCAATCCAGTCCGACGGCCTTGCGGATGTTGTAGGACGCGACCTTGATCTGCATGGGGATTGGAAACGGCAGGCGGGAGAGGAGGTTGCGAAGCTAGCTGGAGGCCGTGCGGCGGTCCAGCGGCCATCTGGTCACGGGGCCTTGGCCTTCAGCGCCTTGGCCCGGGCTTTCACGAGGCGGGAAATCAACGGGTAGGGGATGGGCCTCGCATAGATCAGCTTGACGGTGTCCTTGCCCGACCGCAGCGGAGCGATCTCGGCTTCGAGCGCCGGCTCCTGCGGGTAGATCGGATAGAGGCCGACATGCTTCTTCCAGGCGCCGAGATAGAAGATGTAGCCGCCGGGCAGGCGAAAGAGCGGCATGTCGTATTTGATCTCTTCGACCGCGTCGGGTGCCGCCTTGAGAACGGTTTCGCGCAAGCGCTCGAGGATGAAGGCGATGTCAGGTGGAAAGCCCGCAATGTAGCTTGCGACTGTCGCGGGCTTTCCCTTGGTCATCTCATCCCCTGCCCAGCGCGCGCCTAATCGCGATCTCGACCGGCGAATAGTCCTTGTCGTTCCGCTCGAGCGCAAGGGGCAGGGCGGGATGGAGCGGCGGTTGCGCCATGAACTTCGGTCTGGTGCCGCGATGCGGCTGCGCGGCGTGCACTAGGAGGGGGTGGCAGAGATAGACCGTGCCGGCCGCTCCTGTCGCGAGTGTCTCGGGCAGGTGCGTCGTCGAGGCGAAGCCATTGGCCGAGATCTCGCGCAGGGACAAGCCTTCCTCACCGGCCGGGGCGAGTTCGCGCGCGATCTCAAGATGGGAGCCGATGCGGATGCGGGTCGGCGCGTCTTCCTCGCCGACGTCGGAGAAGAGGAACAGCATCAGCAAGGCGCGGTCCTTCGAATAGACATTGGCGCGCCAGGACAGGAAATCGCCGGGCCGTTCTTTCCAGCCGAAGCTCACATCGATATGCCAGCCGTCATCGCCCGGATCGTTGGGCGAGGGGAAGCGGACTGGGAAGGTGCCCATGTTGTCGCGCGGCAGCCAACGGCCTTTGCCGACGAGCTGGTCGTAGGCAGCGCGCAGGATCGGCGTGTTGGCGGCGAGGCGGAAGGGCGGGTCGCCGCGGTAGTCGAGCCGGACGACGGGCTTGGTCCAGGTCGCGAGATCGTCGGGATCGGCCCCGGTGAGAGGCCAGAGGATAGCGCGGCATTCGTCGGCGATGGTGCGCGGGAAGGCGCCGTCGATGCGGACGAAGCCATCGGTGATGAAGGAGTCGATCTGAGCGGGGCTCAGCGGAGGAGCAGAAAAGGGCATGATTGTTCTCGCATGGATACACGACCCCGCGCGCGTAGCGACGGGGCGGTTGACGGGCCGGAAGGCCGATCAGGCGAGAATGAAAACCGCGAAACGCATCATCATGATGGGCGGGGGAATAGCGCGACGGTCCAAACTGGTCAACCGGCAAGCGCTGCGTCCTCGGCAGCATAGTCGAATGGATCGCTCGGGTAGTGGCCGAACGTCGGGAAGGCCGCGCGCCACTCCGCTGCGTTGGCCCTCATCCATTCGAGGTAGGGGACAAGAGTCTCCACGTAGGTGGCCGCGGGACGATAGCCGAGCCTTTCTGCGGCGGTCATCGAGACTGTGAAGTCGTGAGGGACCGAGAACGGCGTATGGCCGACGGGAGAGTCCGCGGGAACCGAAACGAACTCACCGGTCCAGCCGAGCTGAGCCGCGATGGTCTCGCCGATCTGGCGAACGGAGGGAGGGTCGGGATCGCCCGCGTTGAGGATGAATTGGCCGGGATGATCGAGTGCAGCCGCGATCACGGCGGCGATGTTGACGGTCGCGCTGGTGTGGAAGCGGGCATCGGCATTGCCGGCGAGCGGGATGATTTTGCGCCCGTCGAGCATGCGCTTGACGAACCACCACTCGCGGGGGTGCCTGGAATTGATCCCGTGGATGGCGCAGGGACGAATGATCGAGCCTTGTACAGGGGTATCAAAGAGTTCTTGCTCGAGTTCGACCTTGGCGCTGGAATAGGATTCTGGTCCCGGCGACAGGACGGGATCATCCTCTTCGCGGGGCCCGTGGAACTCCGGGGGGCCCAAGGTGCCCGCGGTTTCAATGCTCCGCCCGGCCTCGTCCTCGTAAACGCTTGCACTCGAGATGACGGAGTGACGTCCGAACAGATCCCGCAGACCGATAAGCTGTCGGGCGTCCTTGCCGCGGAAGGCCATCGTGTCGATCAGCGCATCGACGCCGGACCCGAGGGCGGCTTGGAGGGCCGAGGTGTCGTTGCGGTCGAGGACGGCGAGCATTGCACCTTCCGGGACGTTCCGCGGGACGCGGCGGCCGGTGTGGACGAGGGTGACAGTCCAGCCACGGAGGAGGAGTTCGGCGCCGGTGGCGACGCCGATCTGGCCGGTGCCGCCGATGATGAGGGCTTTGCGGGTCATCCCAAGCTCCGAGGCTGCTGTCGCCCCCTCCACCAGCCTACGGCTGGTCCCCCTCGCCCGCAAACGGGAGAGGAATTGCGACTGCTAGGCTGCCGGTTTGAAGTATGCCTGCAACGGACGCACGGTCAGATTGCCGTCGCGATAGCCGATGATGCCTTCGACGGCGGCGAGAGCGCCCGGGATGGTGGTGTAGTAGGGGATCTTGCCCATCAGCGCGGTGCGGCGGATGTCGCGGCTGTCGCTGATCGACTTCTGGCCTTCGGTCGTGTTGATGACCAACTGCACGCTGCCGTTCTTGAGCGAGTCCACGATGTGAGGACGCCCTTCGGCGACCTTGTTGACCTTGGTGGCGGCGATGCCGTTGTCGTGGAGATAGCGGTAGGTACCAGCGGTTGCAAGGATGGTGAAGCCAGCGGCCTCGAGGTCGCGCATGGCGCTGCGGATCAGCGGCTTGTCGTCATCGCGAACCGAGACAAAGACGGTGCCTTCACGCGGGACTTTCGAGCCGGAGCCGATCTGCGACTTGGCGAAAGCGAGCGCATAGTCGGTGTCGAGGCCGATGACTTCGCCGGTTGACTTCATCTCGGGGCCGAGCACGGTATCGACGCCGGGGAAGCGGTTGAAGGGGAAGACGGCTTCCTTGATGGCGATGTGATTCAGCTTCTTCTCGACGAGGCCGAAGCTCGCGAGCGTCTCGCCGGCCATGATGCGCGAGGCGATCTTGGCGATGGGCTCGCCGATGACCTTGGCGACGAAGGGGACGGTGCGCGAGGCGCGGGGGTTCACTTCGAGGATGTAGATGATGCCGTCCTTGAGCGCGTATTGCACG
>DASZPY010000089.1:0-24481 GCA_035549855.1 Devosia sp.
GGGGGCCATGGGGGGATAATGGATGCCAGCCTCTCGACGCGTGACGCCCTGATCACCAGGGCGGGCGATCTCGTCGATTCAGAACCGAACTTCAGACGCCTGTTGCTCGCCGCGGTCGCGGCGACCGACAGCGACGACCTCACGGTCTATTCCCCCGATGTCTACGAGGCCATGCTGCGCGGCACCTACCAGCGGCTCGGCAAGCGCGAGAACCAGAGCCACCTCGTCCACTTCCTCGAGCCCGACTACCCGGGCCACGGCGAGAAGATCGAGATCTTCTCCGCCGACATGCCCTTCATTGTCGATTCCGTGCTCGCCGCCATCCGCGCCAGGGGCGGCGTGATCCGCTTCATGAGCCATCCGGTGCTCAATCTCGATCCGGAGTCGCACCGGCTGCTCGACGAAGCGGCGCCGGTCAGCGTGCGCGAAAGCGTGCTGATCGTCCACATCGATCCCCTGCCCGACCAGGCGGCCCGCGATGCGATGCTGGCCGAGATCGAAGGCACGCTCGCCGAAGTCTCGCGCGCGACTAAGGGCTGGCGCGCCATGCTGGAACGGCTGAAGCGCGTCGAGAATGACTGGCGCCTGCACCCGCCCCGCGCCGCCCAGGCCACCACCAACGAGGCGCTCGCTTTCCTCACCTGGCTGGCCGACCACAACTTCACCTTTCTTGGCATGCGCGAATACCGCGTCGATGGCGAAGGACCTGACCGCAAGCTCTTGCCGCTCGTCACCTCCGGTCTCGGCCTGCTGGAAGATCGCGATTTCCATTTCCTCCGCTCGGGCACCGACTATGTCGAGATGACCGATCAGCACGTGGCCTTCCTCGCAGATCCCGAAGCCCTGATGGTCACCAAGGCCAATGTGCGCAGCCGCATCCATCGCCGCGCCTACATGGATTACATCGGCATCAAGCTCTTCGGGGAGGGCAGCCAGGTCACCGGCGAATTGCGCGTCATCGGGCTCTTCACCTCGATGGCGCTGGCGACTCCGCATTCCGAAGTGCCGCTCATCCGCCGCAAGGTAGCCGAAGTCATGCGCCGCGCCGGGCACGACCCCGCGAGCCACGCCGGCAAGGCGCTGATGGCCGCGCTCGATTCCTATCCGCGCGACGAGCTGTTCCAGATCGGCGGCGACCAGCTCTTTCAGTTCGCGACCATCATTGCCGCCCTCGCCGACCGGCCGCGCGTCCGCGTCCTGCCGCGCATCGACCGCTTCGACAATTTCGTCTCGATCCTCGTCTATGCGCCGCGCGACCGCTACGATTCCGACGCAAGAGCAACGATCGGCAATTACCTCGCGCAAATCTACGAGGGCCGCGTCTCCGCCTATTACCCGAGCTTTCCCGAAGGCGAGCTCGTCCGCGTCCACTTCATCATCGGGCGCGACGGCGGACGCACGCCGCGCATCGACCGCGACGATCTCGAAGAGGCTGTCGCCAATCTCGTGCGCAGCTTCGGCGACCGCATGCTCGCCGAAGCCGACCATCCCGCCGCCATGGAGCCATGGCTCGGGGCATTCTCCCAGGCCTATCAGTCCCGCAACAGCGCCCGCGACGCGCTCGCCGACATCAAGACCATCGAGGCCCTGCCCGACGAACACGCGCTGGCGCTCAAGCTCAGTGCCCGCAGCGGCGGCGACGGCGCCTTCGGCCTCAAGGTCTATCACCGCGCCCGGCCGATCCCGCTGTCGGACCGTGTGCCCATGCTCGAGAATTTCGGCTTCCGCGTCATCGACGAGCGGACCTACACCATCGAGCCGCGCGGCATGGCGAGCTGCTACATCCACGACATGGTGCTCGACGTCATCGGCGACGCCCCGGCGATCGCGGAACGCGCACCGCTGGTCGAGGAAGCCATCCTCGCGGTCTGGCAGAACGACGCCGAGAGCGACGGGCTCAACCAGCTCACGACCCAAGCCGGCCTGCACTGGTCCGATGTTGCCATCCTGCGCGCCCTCGCGCGCTATCTGCGCCAGATCGGCCTCAGCTATTCGCGCGCCTATCTCGCCCAGGTCCTCAACCTTCATCCCGACGTCGCGGCTTGTCTCGTAACGCTGTTCCACGCGCTGCTGGAAGCGAGCTTCACCGGCAATCGCGAGCGCAGCGCCGTCGAAGCGCGCGAAGCCATCCAGGCCGCCCTCGATGCGACGCAGTCGCTCGACGAGGACCGCATCATCCGGCGCTTCCTCAATCTCGTCGAAGCCGCCGTGCGCACCAACGCCTTCCAGTTCGATGCCGCGGGCCTGCGCCGCCCGGCACTCGCCATCAAATTCGATTGCCACAAGATCGACGGCCTGCCCGAGCCCAGGCCGCTGCGCGAGATCTTCGTCTATTCGCCGCGCGTCGAGGGCCTGCATCTCCGCTTCGGTGCCATCGCCCGCGGCGGCCTGCGCTGGTCCGACCGTCCCGAGGATTTCCGCACCGAAGTGCTGGGACTGGTGAAGGCCCAGCAGGTCAAGAACGCCATCATCGTGCCGGTCGGCGCTAAGGGCGCCTTCGTTCCCAAGCAGATGCCACCCGGTGCCGGCCGCGAGACCGTGCTGGCCGAAGGCACCGCCTGCTACAAGATCTTCGTGTCGACGCTCCTCGACGTCACCGACAATCTCGAGGGCGATGTGCTGGTGCCGCCGCCCGATGTGCGGCGCCGCGACGGCGACGATCCCTATCTGGTGGTCGCCGCCGACAAGGGCACGGCGAGTTTCTCCGACACCGCCAACGCCATTGCTCTTAACCGCAATTTCTGGCTCGGCGACGCCTTCGCTTCGGGCGGCTCGCAGGGCTACGACCACAAGAAGATGGGCATCACCGCCCGCGGCGCCTGGGAAGCGGTGAAGCGCCATTTCCGCGAGATCGACCGCGACATCCAGGCCTCGCCCTTCACCGTGGCCGGCGTCGGCGACATGTCGGGCGACGTCTTCGGCAACGGCATGCTGCTGTCGAAGAAAATCCGTCTCATCGCCGCCTTCGATCATCGCGACATCTTCATCGACCCCGATCCCGATCCGGAAAAGTCGCTGGCCGAGCGGCTGCGCCTCTTCAACCTGCCGCGCTCGAGCTGGCAGGACTACAACAAGGACTTGCTGTCCAAGGGCGGCGGCGTCTATTCGCGCTCGCTCAAGAACGTTGCGCTGTTCCAGGATGCTCGACGCGCCCTTGGCCTCGGCAATGATCCCGTCACGCCCGCCGAGGTGATGAACGCCATCCTCAAAGTCGAAGTCGATCTGCTCTGGTTCGGCGGCATCGGCACCTATGTGCGTGCCTCGGACGAGACCGATGCCGAGGCGGGCGACAAGGCCAATGACGCCATCCGCATCACCGGCAAGGATATCCGCGCCAAGGTCGTCGGCGAAGGCGCCAATCTCGGCGTCACCCAGCGTGGCCGTGTCGAATTCGCTTCCCATGGCGGCCGTATCAATTCCGACGCCATCGACAACTCCGCCGGCGTCAATTCCTCCGACCTCGAGGTCAATATCAAGATCGCTCTGGGCAGCCTGGTCCGCCTCGGCAGCCTCGACATGGAGCAGCGCAACGCCTTCCTCGCCATGATGACGCCCGAGGTCGCCGCGCTCTGCCTCCGCAACAATTATCTGCAGCCGCTGGCCATCTCGCTCGCCCAGCGCGGTGGCGCCGCGGCACTGCCCGATCATCGCGCCTTCATGGAGGGCCTCGAAAAGCGGGGCCTGCTGAGCCGCGCCGTCGAGTTCCTGCCCTCGGACGAAGAGCTCGATGCACGGGGCGCCGCCGGCCATGGCTTCACCCGGCCCGAGCTCGCCGTACTGCTCGCCTATGCCAAGAACGCGCTTTACGCCGATCTGCTGGAAAGCAAGGCGCCCGACGATTCCTATCTCGGCCACGAGCTGTTCAGCTATTTCCCCGCGACCCTCGCGGACAAATATCCCGACGCCATCTCCGGACATCGCCTGCGCCGCGAGATCATCGCGACCGTGTTGTCCAATGCCATGGTCAATCGCGGCGGCCCCGCCTTCGTCACGCGGCTCGCAGCGGCGACCAGCGCGGGCCCGGCCGAGATCGCCGCGGCCTTCGCGCTCGCGCGCGACGCCTACGGCCTCGGGCGGCTCTATGAAGAGATCGATGCGCTGGACGGTCAGATCCCCGGCGTCACCCAGCTCGCCCTCTATGCCGAAATCGAGACCCTGCTCAACCGCGAGACGCTCTGGCTGCTGCGCAATGCCGATTTCTCCGTGCCGCTCGGCGATCTCATCCTGCGCTACGCCGAAGGCGTCACCGATGTGCAGAACGTCCTGACATCGCTTCTGCCGCCCGGGGTCGAGCAGACCATCACCGCGCGATCGGACGCCTTCGTCGCCGGTGGCGCGCCAAACTCCGTCGCGCGGCGCATCGCGGAACTGTCGGCCCTCAGCTTCGCCAGCGACATCTCAATGGTCGCGCAGCGCACCAAATCGCGCACCGACATCGCCGCCACCGCCTTCTTCGGCGTGCTCGACATGTTCGGGCTTGCGGCAACCATCGAAGCCGCGAGCAAGATCGTCCTGGCCGACCGCTATGACCGCATGGCGCTCGACCGCGCCCTCGCCAACCTCATGCGCGCCCAGCGCGACCTCACCGCCGATGTGCTGACCTTCGGCAGCGGCCCCATCGAGAGCCGCCTCGCCGCCTGGCACCAGGCCCGGCTCGACGCCATCGACCGCGCCGCCGCAGCCGTCACCGCCCTCACCGAAGGCGGCATCACCGTCTCGCGCCTGTCCGTCGCCGCCGGATTGCTCTCCGACCTGGCGCGGACCAGCTAGCAGCAGATCAGTGCCGGAAATGCCGCATGCCGGTGAACACCATCGGGATGCCGGCCTCGTCGGCAGCATCGATCACCGCCTGGTCGTTCATCGAGCCGCCCGGCTGGATCACGGCCGTCGCGCCGGCGGCCACTGCCGCAAGCATGCCGTCCGGAAACGGAAAGAATGCGTCCGACGCCACCACCGAGCCTTCGGTCAGCGCCCCCGATATCCCCGCCGCCTCCGCCGCATCCATGGCCTTCCGGTGCGCCACCCGGCTCGAATCCACGCGCGACATCTGCCCCGCCCCGATGCCGACCGTCGCACCATCCTTCACATAAACGATGGCATTCGACTTCACATGCTTGGCGACCTTCATCGCCAGTTTGAGGTCCGCCAATTGTACCTCGCTCGGCGCGGTCTTGGTCACGACCCTGAGATCCGCATCCTCGATGCGTCCATTGTCGCGGCTCTGCACCAGCAGCCCGCCGGCGACCGACTTCGCCATCAGCCCCGCTGCCTTGGGGTCGGCCAGCGCGCCGATCAGCAGCAGCCGCAGATTCTTTTTGGTCGCGATGATCTTGATCGCCTCGTCCGTCGCCGATGGCGCGACGATCACCTCGGTAAAGATCTTGATCATCTCCGACGCCGCTTCCGCGTCGATCTCGCCATTGAGCGCGATGATCCCACCGAAGGCCGACACCGGATCGCAGCGCAGCGCCTTGCGATAGGCCTCGGCCAGCGTCGCACCCGTCGCAACGCCGCAGGGATTGGCATGCTTGATGATCGCCACCGCCGGCACCTTCGGATCGAACTCCGAGATCAGCTCGAACGCCGCATCGGTATCGTTGAGATTGTTGTAGCTCAGCGACTTGCCCTGCACCTGCCGCGCCGTCGCGACGCCCGGTCGCTGCTCACCGGTGCGATAGAAGGCTGCCCATTGATGCGGATTCTCGCCATAGCGCATAACCTCGGCCAGCGTCCCCGAGAAGCTTCGATATGGAACGTCGTTATAGCCGATCGTGCTCGCGAACCAGCCCGAGATCACCGCATCATAGGCCGCCGTCCGCGCATAGGCCTTGGCGGCGAGCTTCTGCCGCATCTCATAGGGCATGCCGCCCTGCTGGCGGATCGCCTCGAGCACCGGTTCATAGTCGTTGGGATCCACCACCACGCTCACATAGGCGTGGTTCTTGGCCGCCGAGCGGATCATCGCCGGGCCGCCTATATCGATATTCTCGATCGTCTCGTCATAGGATGCGCCCTTGGCGATCGTCGCCTCGAACGGATAGAGATTGACCACCACGAGGTCGATCGCACCGATTTCGTGCGTCTCCATCGCCGCCTTGTGGTCGGCATTGTCGCGCACCGCCAGCAGCCCGCCATGTACCTTGGGGTGCAGCGTCTTCACCCGCCCGTCCATCATCTCGGGAAAGCCGGTGAGGTCGGAGATATCGCGCACCGCTACCCCCGTGCCGGCGATGAGCTTGGACGTCCCGCCTGTCGACACCAGCTCCACGCCCAGCCGCGCCAGTTCCTTGGCGAAATCCTCCATGCCGGATTTGTCGAAGACCGAAAGCAGCGCGCGCTTGATCGGGACGATATCTGGCATTGCGGCACCTCGCGGATGCGCGGCGCGCGGAAAGGTGGAAACCGGCTTTCCGATCAGCGACGCGTTGTAAAGAACGCGCGCTCGCTAGCATGGCGGGCCAAGCTACTCAACCGGCGTCAGGCGTCGTCCATCGTGAAGATCCAGCTCACCTCGCCGGCATCGGCGACATGGGTCTCGAGCACGATCTGCCGCGTCCGGTGGAAGCCGAAATAGGCCGATTGCCGCACACTGTCCTCGATCCGCACTTCGGCGCCTTCCCACAGGAAGTTCCACATCTGGCCCGAGCTGAGCTGGAGCTTGATGACGTCGCGGCCGTGGATCACTTCGGTCTGGTGCCCGAGATGGAAACGGTAGGCGCATACGCCCGAAGACCGGCCGCGCACCTTGATGATCTTGTCCTGGCCCACCAGCGACTTGCCTTCGGCGAGCAGCGTCAGCCGCCGCTCCAGCACGATGCCGAACCGGTCCTCATAGCCGTGGCAGCGCATGGCGACCGATTGGTCCGCCTCGTCCGAAATGATCTCGGCATCGCGACCGACCTGCACCACGCGACCCGCCAGCGGCCCGCGCAGCGGGATGGCTGCCGCCGACACCGCATTGATGGTCGGCCCCGAATGGGCAATGCCCTGCCGGAACAGCAGCGCGTCCTCCTCCTCGCCTGTCGGCGAGGGTCCGCAATTGCACACCACCAGGTCGCGGCCATGGCTGAACTCGAAGGCCAGCGCACTCGCATGCATCCGCGCCGCATATTGCGGCTCGGGCACCTGCCCCGAATCCGCCACCACGATGCTGCGCCCCGCGATCAGCCTTCCATAGCCGCCGGCGACGCCGGTCGAGCGCGCCCGCGCGGGGCTTTGCGCCTGCACCGCGACCATCAGGTCGTGCGGCATCTGGCCCGTGCCGTTGAAATAGGCTGCCTCGCCCGTTCCCAGCGAAATCGCGTCCAGCGCCCGGTGCATGCTTTCGAGCAGATTGGCGAAGTCGGCGGCATAGCGCTCATAGCTGCGGCTCAGGGCCTGACGCACCGTCACCAGCTCTTCCATCACCAACAGTTGTACTGTCGCCGAACGCGTCTTGTGCAATCCGTCATCGTCGATCTGCTCGTCGAGCAGCGCATGCACGCGCTGCAGTTGCGCCACGATTTCGGACTCGCGCTTTTCGGCGCAGAGCGCCACGCCCGCCAGCGCCAGCGCCGCCATCAGCCGGTCGACCGGATCGCTTGCCAGCGCGCCGCGAACCCGCAACGACTGGATCTGCGAGCCGATCGAGCGGCCGATCTGCCCCGCCTCATCCTCATTGGCGCCTTCGATGAGGAGGTTGTAATGCCGCAGCCAGTTGAGCACGCGGCGGGCGCAGAGCGTCGGCACCCAGGTCGCGCGGTCGAACCCGCCATGCCTGCCGATCCAGTCCAGCGCGAGGGCCCGCGCGAAGGCGCGCTCCTCGCCGCTGCGCGCGTCGCGGAAGTGGCGAAGCCAGGTGAAGGCTTCGAGCTCGGTCACCCAGTCGGGATGCGCGGTGTCTTCCACCGCGAAAGGCGACACGCCATTGGTGTCGACCAGCTTGCTCGCCAGCAGGTAGCGCCCCTGCATCATTTCGAGCACGGATTCGCGGTCCGTCGGCCGGTATTCGCTGAGCAGGCTGGGATAATCCTCGGCGGCGGGACCGGTCCAGGCCCAGCGCGTCAACGGGCTGGTCACCAGCCTGTCGGCAGCACCCAACAGCGCGCGTCGCGCCAGAAAGCCTAACGGATTCGCCAACTTAACTGTCCAGACCTCACCGGAGGCTGCTTCTGATAGGGCCGAATGCCGGCATTGCCAAGACGTGCCCTAGCGCTTGCGAAAGCGCGCCACGAAGAATCCGTCCAGCCTGCCAGCCATTCCTCCCGGAAGCGTTAATCCCGAATGGGTCCGCACCTGGCCCGCCGGCGTCAGCGGTGCGGACCAGCCGGAGAGTTCGTCTGTGGTGACCGGCAGGGGCTCGAGTCCCAGGTCCGACCTGCCGATCCATTCCGCCTGCTGCTCGCCCTCTTCGGCTTCGAGTGAACAGACGCAATAGATCAGCGTCCCGCCGGGTTTGAGGAGCAGTGCTGCGCGTTCGATGAAGCCGCGCTGCAGCGCGACACGTCCGGCCACGTCGCCTGCATCGCGATGCCACACCACTTCCGGATGCCGCCGGAACGTACCGGTGGCCGAACAGGGCGCATCGAGCAGCACGCCATCGAAAGGATCGTCGGTGCCATAGACGAGGCCGTCGGCGGTCACGAGGTCGGCCCAGTATCCGAGCCTTTGCAGATTGGCGTGCAGCCGCATCATGCGCGACGGATCATTGTCGAGTGCGGTGACCTTGTAGCCGGCCTTGACGAGTTGCGCCGTCTTGCCGCCGGGCGCCGCGCAGAGATCGAGCACGCGCGCACCCTGGGGCAGCTTCATCAGCCGCGCCGGCAGCGCAGCCGCGAAATCCTGCACCCAGAACCGCCCCTCGGCAAAGCCCGGCATCTGTTCGACCGGCCGATCGCGTTCCGCGACGCGCACACTGTCGGCGAGGATCGGCGCCGCGCCCAGCGCGGCAATCAGCTCCGGATCATTGTCCTTAAGCGTCAGGTCGAGCGGCGCGCCCTCGAGCAGCGCTGCCGCGAACGCTTCGGTAGCCTCGCCGCCATAGGCCCTGGTCCACTTCCGTACCAGCGGCTCGGGAAACAGCAGCGCCACAGGCGCCTGGCGCAACTGGACGGCTTCCTTCTGCGCCCGCCGCAGCACGGCGTTGGTGAGCCCCGCCAGATGCTGCGTGCGCGTATCGGCCTTCATGGCCTCGCCCGCCAGATACAGCGCTGAATGGTCGCCCAGTTCGGGAAGATAGAGGATCTGCGCGAGGCTGATCCGCAGCATCGCTTCGAAATCGCCGCTCTTTTTCGGCACGCCGCGTTCCAGCAGATAGGCCAGCACCCGATCGAGATGCCCCTGCCGCCTGAGCGCATTCGTCACCAGCCTGTTGGCGAGCGCGCGGTCGCGGCCATCGGCGATTTCGGCCACGGAAAAGGGGGCGAAACTCGCCCCCTTGAGCACGCCGCTGAGCCGTACCGCGGCCTGTTGCCGGAGCGCCAGCCCCGGCGTCGCTTTCTGTTTCGCCAAACTCAGCCCCAGGGTCCGCGCGGCGTCTCGTCGTCGATACGCCCCGTCGAAGGCACGCGCCAGCCCGAGGGACCGGTGAACGAGCTCGTCTCGCGCGGCGCGAAACGCGGCTCGTCGCGGCGGCCGTGGGAATCGACCTGCATCGTCGCCGCGATCTTCTGCAGCTCGGAGATGCGGTTCTCCACGGCCGGGTGGGTGGAGAACAGATTGTCCATGCGCGCCCCGCTCAGCGGATTGTAGATATAGAGATGCGCCATCGCCGGATTGCGCTCCGCGGCGACATTCACCGTCCGCTGCGCCACGCGCGAGATCTTGTCGAGCGCCGAGGCGAGGGCCATCGGGTCGCTCGAAATTTCGGCGCCGTCGCGGTCGGCCTCATATTCGCGCGTCCGCGAGATCGCCATCTGCACCAGCCCCGCCGCCAGCGGCGCGAGGATGATCATCGCGATCGCGCCGATCGGCCCGAGCGGATTGTTGCGGTTGTTCATCCCCCCAAACCAGAAGCCGAACTGCGCCAGCATCGAGATGGCGCCGGCAAAGGTCGCCGTGATCGCCATGGTCAGCGTGTCGCGCGAGCGGATATGGCCAAGCTCATGGCTGATCACCGCCGCAACCTCGCGCGGCTCGAGCACGCGCAGCAACCCGCTCGACACCGCCACCGCGGCGTTCTGCGGATTGCGCCCTGTGGCAAAGGCATTGGGCTGGTCGGTGTCGATCAGATAGACGCGCGGCGTCGGAATGCCCGCCTTGCGGGCCAGCGTCGCCACCATGTCGTGCAGCCCCGGCACACGCTCCGGCCCGACCTCGTGCGCCCCCTGCATCGAGAGCACCATCTTGTCCGAGTTCCAGTAGGCGAACAGATTGGTCAGCAGCGCCACGACGAAGGCGATCGCCATGCCGCTGGTGCCGCCGATCAGATAGCCGACCGCCATGAACAGCGCGGTCATCGCCGCCAGCAGCACGCCGGTCCTGAGGAAATTGAACATCGGGCTTCGGCCTCGACAGGGGTTGCAACTGACCAATAAAATGGGCACCGCCCAAGTTCCACGCAAGACTGCCATGGCCGACCCGCAAAACACACCGAAGCCGCCGGATCCCGCGGCCCAGCGCGCCCTCGCGGAAGCCGCCGAGCGCCGCAGGCGGATCGACGCCGAAATGGCCGCCCGCCCCGAAGAGAAAGGCGGCCGCGGCGGCCTCGACCCCGCCCGCTACGGCGACTGGGAGATCAAGGGCCTCACCAGCGACTTCTGACTTGAACCGTTAACCCACCGGATATACATTTTGCCAAAACGTATATCTTAGGAGTGGATGATGCAGGTCTCCAGATGGGGCAATAGCCTGGCGGTTCGCTTGCCCGCCGAACTGGTCGAGACTCTCGGGCTCAAGGAAGGCGACGAAGTCGATCTGAGAATAGATGCCGACAATACGCACAGCCTGGCGGTCGTACGCCAACTTTCGCGGGCTGACGCTCTTCGGAATCTCCAAAAATTCCGGGGCATGATGCCTGCCGGCTACAAGTTCAATCGCGAAGAGGCAAATGAACGCTAAGTTCGCCGACAGCAATGTGTTGCTCTATGTCGCCTCGGGGAACTCTAGGAACGCCAAGATCGCCGAACAATTGCTGGAGGGTCAACCGACGATCTCCGTGCAGGTCCTCAACGAGATCGCGAACGTCTTTGTCACGAAATGGAAGCGCTCTTGGACCGATGCCCTCGAATTCCTCAATATGGTGAGCGCAACTTCAGCAATCGTTCCGCTCGACGAGGCGACCCATGAACTCGGGCTGATGGTCGCCCGGCGGCACAAGCTGCATATCTACGACTCCATGATCGTCGCCTCCGCCCTGCTCGCGGGATGCGACACGCTCTACAGCGAGGACATGCATCACGGCCTCGTCGTCGAAGACCGTCTCAGGATCGTCAATCCGTTCCGCGCCTAGCGGAACAGCCCGATCACCACGCCCTGCACCACCAGCACGCCCAGCAGATAGCCGCCATCGATCGCCGTCAGGCTCCACTTCGCGCCCTGATAGCGGTGGTTGATGATCATCGAGGTGACGACGTAACCCAGCCACAGATGGAAGCCGGTGATCACCGCATTGTTGACGTCGAGGCTTCCCATCAGCTTCGGCGTGAACAGCGCGAGGAAATACGCCATCACCAGCTGCATCAGCGCCGAGATGATGAATGGCGTCGCCGGATTGCTCCCCGGCGACATGATGTCCTCGCGCGATTTGTTGAGCGCCGCCATCCACTGATTGGCAAGCAGCATGTACCACACAAAGCCGAGCGCCATGCTGGCGATGGTCGCGACGATGATCGCGATCCAGTTGACCGAGCCCAATATCATCTGCCCCTCCGGAATGATGTTCCGGAGACTCTAGCGCCGCCCGTGAGTCGCTTCTAGGGCGCGGCCTTGAGCCCGGCCATCCTGCAGATGAGCTTCCACTCATCGTCGGTCACCGGCTGCACGGAGAGGCGCGAATTGTTGACGAGGATCATCTTCGAAAGCTTCGGCTCCGCCTTGATCTCTTCGAGCGTCACCGGCCGGGGCAGCTCCGTGTCTGCGACGACATCGACACACTCCCATACCACCTTGCCGTTCTTGAGCTCGGCCGTACTGTCCGGATGGGCCAGCGCCACCACGCGCATGATGCCGACGATCTCCTTGCCGATATTGGAGTGGTAGAAGAACGCCTTCTCCCCCAGCTTCATCGCCTTCATATTGTTGCGCGCCACGTAGTTGCGCACGCCATGCCACTGCTCGACCTTCTTCTTGAGGTCGGGCCAGCCGAACACGTCCGGTTCCGATTTCATCAGCCAGTAGGCCATCAGACGCTCCTCGTTCATGGCCCGCGCGGCGCGGGCCTGGCTATTCCCTCTTGAGCGGGCGCGACATCAGCCCCGCGACAATCTTCTCGATCGTGGCGTCGCCGCCAAGCAGCAAATTGACCGCCTCCACCAGCGGCGCGTCGATGCCGGTTTTTTGCGCAAGCTGCAACGCCACAGGTGCGGTGCTCAACCCTTCCGCCAGCAGAGTCGGATCAGGCTTTACCCCGCTCCCGAGCGCAATACCCGCGCGATAATTGCGCGACTGCGTCGATGTGCAGGACAGCGTCAGATCGCCAAGGCCCGCAAGTCCCGTCAGCGTCGCCGCCTGCCCGCCCAGCGCCTCCACCAGCCGGCTGAGTTCGGCGAAAGCCCGCGCAATCAGCGACGATCGCGCCGACGCCCCGAGCCCGGCGCCCTCCACCGCGCCTGCCGCCAGCGCGTACACATTCTTGAGCGCCCCCGCCAGCTCGACCCCGGCAACGTCGCTTGAGGCGTAGGGCCGGAAACTCGGCCCCGCCAGCGCGGCTGCAATCGCCTCCGTCCCCGCCCCGTCATCGCCCGCCAGCGTCACCGCCGTCGGCCGCCCCGCCGCGACATCGGCGGCAAAGCTCGGCCCCGACAGCACATAGGGCACGGCGTCGGGCACCGCCTCGGCCAGCACCTCGCTCTGCCGCTTGAGCGTGCCATGCTCGAGCCCCTTGGCCGTCAGCACCACCGGCATGTTGGCCAGCACGCCATGATGGCCCACCAGCGCCGCACGCGCCGCCTGCGCCGGTGCCGCGAGGATCACGAGATCGGCCGGCGCCAGTCTTGTATCGGCCGTGATCCACTCGGAGAGCTTCTGCGCGCCGAGATATTTGCGGTTCGTGTGCCGGCCGTTGATCTCCTCGGCGACTGCAGCGTCGCGGCAGAGCAGCGACACCTGCCGCCCCGCCATCGCCGCCGCCTGCGCCAGCGCAGTGCCCCAGGCACCCGCGCCGATCACCGCCACCCGCTCGATCACCAGCCTATACGGCATGGCCCAGCCCCATATCGGCGCTATCGAGCGGCCAGCGCGCCTTAGCCGCGATGGCGAAGCCGTCATGACGCCCGAGCGCCAGCCGCTCCGCCCCCGCCCACGCCACCATCGCGCCATTGTCAGTACAAAGCGGAATCGGCGGCACCACCAGCCGCGCCCCTTCGCGCGCCGCAACCTCCCGCAGCCCATTGCCGATCGCTTTGTTCGCCGCGACTCCCCCCGCTACCACCAACGCCGGCAGTACATCCGGCAGCGTGTCGCGGAACCTCTGGAGCGCCATTCCAGTCCGCTGCGTCACGATCTCTGTCACCGCCATCTGGAACGAGGCGCAGATATCGGCCACATCCTGTTGCGTCAGCGGCGCGATGGCCTCCGCCTGCAGCCGCACCGCCGTCTTCAATCCCGAGAACGAAAAATCGAGCCGGTCCTCCTTGAGCAGCGGCCGCGGAAATCTGAACCTCAGCGCATCGCCCCCGGCCGCGCGCGTCTCAACTTCCGGCCCTCCGGGATTGCCGAGACCGAGGAGCTTGGCCACCTTGTCGAACGCCTCGCCCAGCGCATCGTCGATCGTCGTCCCCCAGCGCTCATACTGCCCCACGCCGCGCACCAGCACGAACTGGCTGTGCCCGCCCGAAACCAGCAGCAGCAGATAGGGAAACGCCAGCCCATCGGTGAGCCGCGCCGTCAGCGCATGCGCCTCGAGATGGTTGATCGCGATCAGCGGCTTGTTGAGCGATGCCGCCAGCGCCTTGGCTGTCGTCAGTCCCACCAGCACGCCGCCGATCAGCCCCGGTCCCGCCGTCGCCGCGATCCCGTCGACATCGGCAAGGGCAACACCGGCCTCCACTGAGGCTCGTGCGATGATATGATCGAGATGGCTCACATGCGCCCGCGCCGCGAGTTCCGGCACCACCCCGCCATAGGCGGCATGCTCCGCGAGCTGGCTGCGCACCACATTGGACAGAATCGTTCCCCGCCCCGCTTCGTCGCGCGCAACGATCGCGGCGGCGGTTTCGTCGCAGCTGGTTTCGATGCCTAATATCCGCATCGGCTTGCCGGGCTTTCTCTCAGGGTCTAAGGCGTGCGGCTCTGGCCTATAGAGGTGTTGGACCCTTTGCAATCTTCGCCCTTTTTGCGGATCGGTACGCGCGGCAGCAAGCTCGCCCTCGTCCAGGCCCATCTGGTCCGCCGCCTGCTCGCTGAGGCGCACGGCATCGCCGAGGACCACATCGAGATCCGCACCATCACCACCTCCGGCGATCGGCTGACCGACGCGCCTTTGAGCGAGGTCGGCGGCAAGGGCCTGTTCAGCAAGGAGATCGAAGCCGCGCTCGAAGCGGGCGAGATCGATCTTGGCGTCCATTCCAGCAAGGACATGGCCACCACCCTGCCCGATGGTCTCGTCCTCGCCGCCTATCTCGAACGCGAAGATGTGCGCGACGCCTTCATCTCGCTGACCGCGCAATCGGTTGACGATCTGCCGCAGGGCGCAAGGCTCGGCTCCTCCTCGCTCCGCCGCGCGGCGCAGATGCTGCGCGCCCGTCCCGATCTCGCCATCGTCCCCTTCCGCGGCAATGTCGATACGCGGCTCAAAAAGCTCGCCGATGGCGTCGCCGACGCCACCCTCCTCGCCGTCGCCGGCCTCAACCGGCTCGGCCGCGCAAGCGAGATCATGGCCTATCTCGATCCGGAACAGTTTCCACCCGCTCCCGCCCAAGGCGCCATCGGCCTCGAAATCCGCGAAGCCGACACCCGCACCGCCGATGCCATCGCCCATCTCAACCATCCGCAAACCATGACCGCCGTCACCGCCGAGCGCGCCTTCCTGCGCGAACTCGACGGCTCCTGCCGCACCGCCATTGGCGTCCACAGCCGCATCGGCGACCACACTTTGGTCCTCACCGGCGAAATCCTCTCGCCGGATGGCAAATTGCGCTTCCGCGAGACAGTTTCAGGACCTACTCCAGGTGCCGCACTGCTTGGCCGCGAACTCGGCCAAATCCTACGCCACAAGGCCGGTTCAGACTTCCTCAAGCTGTTCCCGGCATAACCCGCCCAATGCTCTCGATGCTCGTCACACGGCCCGAACCCGACGCGAGCGAGACGGCCGCGCGCCTCGCCGCGCTCGATATCGGCGCGGTGAAAGCGCCGCTGCTGAACTTCACCCCGCTGCCGACCACCCTGCCCGACGCCAAAGGCTTCGCCGCCCTCGCCGCCACCAGCGCCAATGCGCTCCGCGCCTTGCACGACCGCGGCGAGATTCCGCATTTCCGCCATCTGCCGCTTTATGCCGTGGGCGAGCGCACCGCCGCTGCCGCCCGCGACTTCGGCTTCGGCGAAATCGTCAGCGCCGATGGCGATCTCGCCGCGCTTGTCAATCTCCTCGCCGATGCCGGCCTTGCCGGACCGATCCTCTACCCGGCGGCCCGCGATCAGTCCGGCGACCTCGCACGGGCCCTCGCGCCCTATGGCGTCATGGTCATCACCGCGCCGGTCTATGCCATGTCGCCGACCGAGAGCATCGACGACGCAATCCTCTCCGCCCTCGACGGCGGCGCCATAGCCGGCGCCCTGTTCTATTCCCGGCGCACCGCGCAAACCTTTGTTTCGCTGGCCGATTCACGGCTTGGCAAGGCCGCCCATAGGAAACTGGGCGTGCTGTGCCTATCGGAGGCTGTTGCCGCGCCGCTGGTCGATGCCCATTTCGTGCGGGTCGGCCTCGCCGATCACCCCAGCGAGGAAGCCATGATGACCCTGGCGCTCTCTTTTGCCCGTGACCAAAACCCGGCATGATGATTGTGAGTGGGAAGGATCAACGCCATGGCTGAGCGCAAGCCCGGTCCCGTGAAACCGCCAGTGATCGAAGGCGTGGCGCGTCCGGCTCCGGCCCGGCCCGGTCCTGCCCCGGAGTCCGCCAAGGCTGAACCCAAGTCCGAAGCGGTTCCGCCGGCCGCCAAGCCCGAGGCCAAGCCCGCACCCGAGCCCAAGCCTGCACCCAGGCCCGAGCCCGCAAAGCCGGAAGCGGCCAAGCCCGAGCCCACAAAGCCCGAGCCGCCGAAATCGCCGCCGCAGAGCGGCATCAACGAGCCCTCCGCGCCGCCCCCGCCTTTCGCCCGCCGCCCGCCCGAACCCGAGACCAATTGGCCGCTCTTGGGCGGTGTCGCGGTCGGCGGCGCCATCCTCGGCACCATCCTCACCTATCTCCTCGCCAACCTCATCGCCCTGCCCTCGCATATCCAGCAGATCGCCGATCCCGCGCCGCAGCTCACGGCACAGGGTGAGCGGCTCGCTACGCTCGAGCAGCAACTGGCGTCCCTCCAGGGCTCGGCGAGCAAGACCCAGCAAAGCCTCGACGCCACCCTCGTCCAGCTCGATTCCGGCCTCGCCGAATTGCGCCAGTCGATCGAAGATGTGCGCGGCGCCATCCCGGCCCCCGTCACCGTCGATCTGAGCGGTATCGAAGCCGACCTTAAGACGCTCAAATCCCGCGTCGATGCGCTCTCCGCCGGCGTCTCGGGCGGCGATGCGGATGCCATCGCGCAAAGCCTCTCCACCATCGACGGCAATATCGCCGCGCTGACCACGCGCCTCGACGGTGTCGATGGACGCCTGACCGCGATCGACGCAACATCGACCGCTCTCCGCACCGATCTCGAGGCCGCGCGCAAGCTCCTCAACGACCACATCGCCTCGGCCCTCCCCAATGAGGTCGGCCCGCAGCTGAAGCTCCCGCTGATCCTCTCCGGCCTCGAAACCGCCTTTGCCTCCGGCAAGCCCTTCACCATCGAGCTGCAATCGCTCGCAACCGTCCTGCCCGATATCGTCGTGCCGGAACGCCTGGCCCTCGCCGCGCCCAACGGCCTCATCCGTCCCGACGCACTGGAGCAGAAATTCACGGCGCTCCTTCCCGAGATTCTGTCGGCCCGCTCCGGCAGCAAGGGCAATTGGGCCGACGATGCGCTGGACTGGCTGAAGTCCATCCTCGCGCTGCGCCCCTCTGGCGAGACCGAAGGCAATACGCCTGAAGCCATCGTCTCCCGGCTCGAAGGCGCCATGGACCGCCACGACTATCAGGCCGCCGCGACACTGCTCGCCGCTCTTCCTGCTGAAATGCGCAACGCCGCAGGCACGCTCGGCGCCGATATCGCGGCGCACGCCGATGCCGATGCACTCCTCGCTGAGCTCCGCGCGCGCGCCCTCGCTGCCGCAGGTCCCGCGCCGTGATCCGGCTCGCCACCTGGCTGGTCTTCTCGCTGCTCTTCACCGCCGGCGTCGCCTGGCTGGTGAGCCTGCCCGGCACCATGACGCTCGAAGTCCTCGGCTACCGCATGCAGCCGCGCCTCGGCATGGCCGCGCTGCTCGTCGTTGCCGCCCTCGTGGCCATTCTGGTCTTCTGGTCCGTGCTGCGCCGCGTCCTCAACGCTCCCGCCTATTTCGCCCGCCTCGCGCGCGACCGCCGCCGCGATGCGGGTGTCGCCGCCCTCTCCGACGGCTTCGTCGCGCTGCAGGCCGGCGATCCCGGACGCGCGCGCGTCCTCGCCCGCGAAGCCCGCAGCAATTTGCCGCGCAATCACGCCGCGCAGCTTCTGGAAGCCCGTTCTGATCTCGCGCTCGGCGACATGCAGGCGGCGCGCGAACACTACCGCGCCCTCATCAACAACAAGAAGACCGCCGTGGCCGCGCTCGCCGGTCTTTACGAGCAGGCCCGCACCCAGGGCCGCACCGAAGCTGCGCTGAGCTTCGCACAGAAGGCCGTGACCCTCGCGCCGCAGACCGGCTGGGCCGCCGCCGCCGTGCTCGAGGATCTGACCCGGCGCGGCCTTTGGGAAAACGCCCTCGCCCGCGTCGCCGCCGAGACCGCGGTGACTCGCGAAGAAAAAATGCTGAAGCGCCGCAAGCAGGCCGTGCTCGAGACAGCCCTCGCCCGCGAGCTCGAATCGACCGACGCCCTTGGCGCTCTCGATCACGCACTCGTCGCGCTGCGCCTCGTCCCCGATTTTGTGCCCGCCGCACTGATCGCGGCGCGCATCCAGTCCAATCGCGGTGAGGCGCGCAAGGCCATGAGTCTCCTCCGCCGCGTCTGGCGCGCGACCTCGCATCCGCATATCGCAACGCTCTACGCCAATGCCGTGCAGGGCGCGTCGGCCGTGGATCGCCTCAAGCGCATCCGCGAGCTCATCGATCTGCCCCCGCCCAACCGCCAGGCCGGCATCGTCCTCGCCCGCGCGGCGGTCGACGCCTATGAATGGTCGCTCGCCCGCAACGCCCTCGCCAACTACTCCGTCGCCGACCCGACGCAAAGCGTGTGCCTGCTGATGGCCGAGATCGAGGAGGGCCAGAACGCCGACCAGGGCAAGGCCCGCGAATGGCTGGCCCGCGCCGTCCGCGCCCCCGGCGATCCCGTATGGACCGCCGACGGCATCACTGCCGACGACTGGGAGCCCATCTCCCCCGTCAGCGGCGCGCTCGATGCGTTCGAATGGCGCGTCCCGCTCTCGGCCTCGCGCAGCGAGCCTTCGCCCCCGCCCATGGCCGCTTTGCCGGCAAGCTCGAACTAGCCGCCTTCGGCCTTGCGCCGATGCCGGACCATCAGGTAAAGACCGCCCGTCCAAGGCGCCGGTTCACCCGCCCGCCACGGGCAGGCCGCTTTAGCTCAGTTGGTAGAGCACATCATTCGTAATGATGGGGTCGCGTGTTCGAGTCACGCAAGCGGCACCACGTAAGTTCCTGAAAATTCAATTGATTGAACTGTTCGCCCAAGCAACCACTTCGCGAGGCGGGCGGGTGGACGCCACCAGGACGCCACCGCGCAAATGTTCCTTTCAACCCGTTGGCCGCAGCCTTTGGCGACACTGCTATCTCCACAGCGATATCGGCCGCGTCCGGCGCTTTGCCGTTGCGGCGGTTCGTACCGAGCGCAAGAAATCATTTTGGCTCCTGCCGTAGCCCTTCCGAGGAGAATCTCCGTAGATCATGCCTAACCTCCGCCTTACTGTCGATCCGGATGCGCTGACGCGATTCCTTCGCGGATTGGCCAAGCTCACACAGCGCGAATTTCAAATAGCGCAACTGCTATTAGATGGCCTGAGCTCTAAGGACATCGCATCTCGCCTTGAGATCAGCGAACGCACTATAGAAACCTACAGATCGAGGGTATGCCGTAAGACAGGAAGCCGCAGTACCGCAGACTTCGTACGGCTTGCTGCAATTAGTTCTAGAAGGCGATTTCGCCAGCAGTAAGTGGGTCTCTCGCTATCGCCGCCGAAACTGGGTGCCACCCGCGCGCCGATTCACCCATTTTATCAAATGCACTATGCTGCAGAAGAGAGTTCTTTATAACGGCCCTAGACCGAGCCGTACTATTATGAGCCATTCGAAAAGTAACAGAGTTCGCTTTCTCGGGTTAGACTTCGATCCGGTATCAATGGTCGAAGCGCTCGAGAGGGTAGAGAATTTCGTAGTTAAGCGGAACCCCGCCATGGTGTTCACGCCAAACGCTGAACTCATCGTACGGTCACAATCTGAAACAGACTTGGCGGCGGTCTATCGGCGGGCCGACTTGGTAACGATCGACAGTTACGTCGCGTTCTACGCCGCACGGCTTCTGGGCCTTCGGATGCCGGAACCAGTTAGCGCTGCCCGCCTGATGGTCGCGCTCCTACCGATCGCATCGTCTAAGAAACAAAAGGCCTTCCTCCTCGGGGCCAAACCAGATGTCGTAGCGGACGTCGCCACCAAGTTAAACTCAGACTATCCCGGAATCCAAATCGTTGGTTTCCGCGACGGGTATTTCAAACCAGCCGACGAATCGGCGCTGGTTGCGCAAATTAGGGATTCCGGGGCCGACTATCTCTTTGTGGCAATGTCAACGCCATTCAAGGAGAGGTTTATCTCTCAGCATCTGGAAGAGATGGCCGTTCCTGTGTCCATTGGCGTGGGAGGAACCTTTGACATCCTTGCTGGTCGCACGCGATTTGCACCGGAATGGATCAGTAAACTGGGACTGGAATGGTTCTATCGGTTCATTCAAGAACCGCGACGTTTGTGGCGTCGCTACCTATTCACAAACCTTAGCTTCATTGGCCTCGTCGCGCGCGCCCTCGTGACAAGGAATATGTCTTGAACGGAGATTCGAATGTCTGACGCGTACAACAGCTTTTATCGCGACAAGGTCGTGCTTGTGACTGGCGGAGGTGGTGCCATCGGCGCGAACCTCGTTACCGCTCTCGCGCAATTGGAAGCTAAGACGGTGATCATTCTCGACGACATGAGCGCATCGTATGATTGGTTGCTTCCGAGATTCAAGAACGTCCTGTTCGTAAAGGGTGACGTCGCAAACGAAATCGATCTCAAGCGTGTGTTCAATGAAGGTCCTGATATCGTTTTCCATCTTGCCGCGTTCTTTGCCAACCAGAACTCAATTGACTACCCAGAGCGCGACCTGAACACGAATGGCTTGGGAACGTTGCGCCTCCTGCAATATGCCAAGCTGGCTAACGTGTCGAAGTTCATCTTCGCGTCGTCAGGGTGTTCCATCTACGGAAGTGCGGCGCCGCTGCCATTGACGGAAGACTTCATGTCAATGCACCTCACAACCCCCTATCAGATCACCAAAATGCTAGGGGAGCTCTACTGCAATTTCTTCCTAAACCAGTACAAGCTTCCCGTCGTTAAGGCTCGGTTCTTCAATTCGTACGGCCCCGGGGAAGTGCCTGGTCAATATCGGAACGTGATTCCTAACTTTATCTATTGGGCACTGCAGGGGGAGCCTCTTCCAATCACCGGCACTGGAGAGGCGACGCGCGACTTCACGTATGTCGGCGACCTTGTGGCCGGGTTGCTGGCCATCGGTGTTTCGGAGGAAGTCATAGGCGGAGAATTCAACCTTGCCTCGGCGCGAGAAATCCGAATTGGAGATCTTGCTTCCATGATCAACGAAATCACCGGAAACAAAGCCGGCATCAAGACCGTTCCGGTCCGGGTGTGGGACACCAAGAAGCGGCTTCTTGCCAGTATCGACCGTGCCAATTCTGCGTTCGGATACAAGCCAGCTATGAGATTTGAAGACGGGCTCGACATAACCGTCAACTGGTTCCGGCAAAATTGGGATGACATTCGGAAATCCGCGTCATTCCCGCCCGGAATGGCGTCGGCGGTTCGCGGCCGCTAGTGCCTGCGTCTAATCGGAGTACCTTTTGCGCCAGCACCAAGATCATGACATCTCGGAAAGCAATGACATCCTTGCGCGTGCTTGTGGTCACGCCCGATGGCCCTCGTGGCCGCGGCGGCATTGACCGGATGATGGTCAGTTTCGCTCGCGAACTTCGCCAATCCGCAACACCGGGTCTGGACGTAGCTTTCATTCGGAGTCGTGGGACAGTCAGGTTGCTTTCGCCTGTCGTGTTCGGAATCGCCGCAGTAAGGATCGCACTGGCTGCGGTACTCCGAAGGGCCGACATTGTGCACCTAAATATGGCGCTTGGCGGAAGTACCCTTCGCAAGGGGATCTTGGCGTTTGTGGCAGATGCCCTGGGATTGCCTTTCGTCATTCATCTGCACAGCGGTCACTTTGACGAATACTGGCGGTCTCGTCGTCGGGTCGCTCGTTGGTTCATCGACTGCATATTCTCGCGAGCGTCTGCGGTGGTCGTTCTGGGTGACATCTGGGCAGAAGTCGTGAGGAACAACCTGCCGGGTATACGGTGCCCAATAATTGTTGTGCGAAATGCTGTTCCAGACTCTTACGCGAGGCACGAGAACGCTTCTTCGCAAGATGTGCATGTTGTGTTTCTGGGACGGCTGGGTCCGGAAAAAGGCACGCCAGAGCTTTTGGCGGCCTTGGGCAAGGTGGCCGACGTTCCCGCTTGGCGTGCTACGCTCGCCGGCGACGGTGGGATAGCCACCGCGCGAGCAACGGCGGACACCTACCGGATCCGGGCACGGGTTGCATTTCCGGGGTGGCTGGATGACACCCAGGTCGATAGCCTTCTTCGCGACGCTGGCATCCTCGTTCTGCCGTCAAAGGCAGAAAATCTTCCGATGTCTATTATTGAAGCATTTTCTTACGGAGTTCCCGTCATAGCCACTCCGGTGGGAGCTATTCCCGAGATTGTGCAGAACGGAGTGAGCGGATTACTCGTTCCAGTTGGAGACACCGACGCACTAGCTGCAGCATTGCGTCGCTTAATCACGGACAGCGACCTGCGCCGGAAGCTAGGCAATGGTGCCAGACAGAGACAGCGTTCAGAACTGTCAATCTCCAACTATACGCACGAGTTGACGGCCGCTTGGCGCCTGGCCCTTTCGCACCGCTATGCGGCAACTAGTCTCTCATAGTGGTCCGCTGATGCTCGTAAGTATCATTATCAAGACGCTGAATGAACAAGACACCATAGGTTTGGCTGTCGAAAGCGCGCTCGCTGCGCTGGTTGCCTATGATGGCGAAGTAATCGTTGTAGACTCTCTTTCCACCGATCGAACACCGGAAATTGCCGCAGCATATCCAGTGACGGTTTTGCAGTTGGTACGGGAGGAAGATCGGTCGTGCGGGGTTGGTGGCGAGCTGGGATATCGGCAATCCAGAGGCAAGTACGTCTACATGCTGGACGGTGACATGGAACTCCAGAGTGAGTTTCTAGAGTCAGCGATAGCATATCTCGAGACAAACGAGAATTGCGCGGGCGTGGGCGGGAAGGTTGTGGAACGCAATCTTGTTGGCCTTGAATACATCAGCCGCGAAAGACGCCGTCCAGAGGACGCTAGCTCGAACAGCGTAAAGTCACTGCCGGGAGGTGGTCTCTATCGCAGGCAAGCGATCGATCAAATCGGGTACTTCACGAACCCCAATCTTCACTCCTACGAAGAACTGGAGTTAGGGAGTCGGTTGCGTAGCCATGGATGGGTACTCGCTCGTCTTGGAATGATTTCGGTGTTTCACCGCTCGTCGACCATCGGTGCATATCGCTTGCTCGGAAGAAAATGGCGGGGCCACTACTTTGAAGGATCAGGCGAGTTACTCCGTTCAGCGTTGGGCCGCAGACATCTAGTTAGCGTGCTTCGAGAGGCAAACGTCTATGCGATTAGCGCCGGCCTAGCGACCTGGGTTCTGCTTGGGCTTGTTGTTGTGGGAGTGCTATTCGGAGCATCGAGGTGGGCCGCGCTGGGCGTTGGTCTACTGTGGTTACTTGCTCCCATAGCTCTGATGAGCCTGAAGAAGCGGTCCGTGAAGTTGGGCATTTACTCGATGGTCACGTGGTCAATGGGACTTGTCGGGCTTGTTAGAGGGTTCTTCAGGAACTCCGCCATTCCAACCGCGGCCATTGCCTCGCGTGAGCTTCCCAAGCGCACCCGAGAGAACGGTCACTAGGAAAGAAAACCGATGGGGCTAAAGTCCTTCATACTCGCGCAATCTACCTCTGCCCGCACTGCGCGGGCCGAAATCTTTCGAAGGTCATTTCACCTTGACGCGACCACGAAGATCCTCGACCTCGGCTCAGAAGACGGCACGAACGTCAACCGTGCAGTGCACGAGTCCTTGATCTTGGCTAGCAACGTCACAATCGCCGACATTGATCCCACGGCTCTCGAAGCAGGACGCCAAAAGTTCGGGTACAACACTGTCCTGCTCGATGAAGCCTCCGTGCTTCCGTTCCCGGACAGACATTTCGATATCGTCTTCTGCTCGTCAGTTATTGAGCACGTGACCGTTCCTAAGTCCGAGCTCTGGAGCGTCAGATCCGGAAAGGCGTTTCGTTCTCGGTCATGGGGTCATCAAATGCAGTTCGCGTCGGAAATTCGGCGGATCGGCCGGCAGTACTTCGTACAGACCCCGGCGAAGAGCTTTCCAATCGAGAGTCACACTTGGTTGCCCTTCATGGGTTATCTGCCACGTAGACTGCTGCTACCCATCCTGCAATTCACCAACGCCGTGTGGATCAAGAGCGCCATACCCGACTTCAACCTCCTTGGGCGTGCCGACATGCAGCAACTGTTTCCCGATGCTCGGATACTCGGAGAGCGTAGATTCGGCGTGGCCAAGTCATACATGGCCATACGATCAGAACGCGACCCCGGTGAAGGACCGTCAAGCCCTTGAACGCTTCAGAACTAAAAAAGGTCTTTGTTGTATTCGGCACTCGGCCCG